>CAINFC010000308.1 GCA_903847975.1 uncultured Acidobacteriota bacterium
ATACGTTCGTAAAAAGTCCCTCTTCCCTTCCGAAATATACGGATGGCTTCTCTCTTCCTTCCTGGTCTTCCCGGCTTCCTGTGAAAAGAAAAGGCGTACAGGAAGAAAGGAAGAGCGGGAGAAAAGCGGAATCTTGTCCTCCCAACGAGGAAGACTTTTTGCGAGCGAATCCGGGTTGTCGAATTCTGAAAGCCCGGGATCCCTTCAGGGCGCTGCCTTGGCTGGCGGGGCGGCCGGCGGCTTGGGGTTTTTGCCGGCTTCCTCCTCCCGCATCCACGGGCACCGCACCAGGTCCTTTTGCAGCAGGGCCTTGTCTTCCTTTTTCAGAACGTAAAGAGTTACTTCCTGAACCGGATTCCGGGGCTCGCTGGCGCCCAGCAGCACGGTAAGGGTTCGTCTTCCGGTACGGGCGGTGGGCTTGACCTCCACCGTGACGGTAAAAGCCATGCCATCGGGATCAAAGGTATAATCCAGAAAGGAAAGATCCTCCTCCTCGGCCTTCAGTTCCAGGGTAGCCAGGCCGGTTCCGTAGAACTTCAGGCGACGCGAGGTGCCGGCCACCGCGAACTTGGGGCACAGGTTGGCAACCACCGTCCGGCCTTCGGGGAGCGCAGGCTCGGGGCCGGGGTTCTGGACCTGCGCCGGACTGTGGGAAGACAGCACGATCCAGAAGAACAAATATACCGTCCATCTGCATTGCATGTTGCGTTTTAACATGGTGTAATTATACCTGCACGACCATC
The DNA here is from genome assembly GCA_903847975.1 of uncultured Acidobacteriota bacterium. Lineage (GTDB taxonomy): Bacteria > Acidobacteriota > UBA6911 > CAINFC01 > CAINFC01 > CAINFC01. Next base: position 744 of record CAINFC010000308.1, read on the forward strand.
AAAGCCGGGGGCTCCCCACCCTTTGCCGGTCGACACGAGACACGAAAATGTTTTATCGGACGGAGGAAACATGAAGGATGAGCAGTGGCAGATGTTGCTGGATGTGATTCAGGGACGGGAAGTGCGGCCTTTGCCGGTCGGCTTCATCATCGACAGCCCCTGGCTCCCGGGCTGGTGCGGGATGACCATCGTGGATTATTTTACCAGTGATGCCCTCTGGATGGCGGCCCATTGGAAAGCCCTCCGGGAGTTTCCGGAAATCTGCTTCCTGCCGGGCTTCTGGTCCGAATACGGCATGTGCACCGAACCCTCCGCCTTTGGAGCCCGCTGCCGCTGGCCCGAAAACGAATTCCCTTTTGCGGAAAAGGTTATCCCCTCGATGGAACAGCTGGGTGATCTGGCCAAGCCGGATCCCCGCACCGACGGGCTGCTGCCCTTCGTTCTGAAGCGATGGCAGCACAATCTGCCGGAGATGCGGAAGGAGGGCTATGAACTGCGCTTCGCCGTGGCCCGCGGGCCGCTGAATATTGCCTCTTTTCTGGCCGGAACCACGGAGTTCATGATGGCCGTCAAGCTTAATCCCGACGAGGTCCATCGCCTGCTGGAAACCGTCACTTCCTTCCTGCTCGACTGGCTGGAAGTGCAGGTACAGGCCTTTCCGACCATCCAGGGAATTTTTCTCCTGGACGATGTGGTCGGCTTTCTGCGGGAAAGCGATTTTCAGGCATTCGCCCTTCCCTACCTGAAGCGGATCTACCAGGCCTTCCCCTTCCCGGTGAAATTTTTCCATAATGACGCCAAGGGAGCGACGACCGCCAAGTACCTGGACGAGATCGGAATCAACCTCTTCAACTTCAGCTACCAGCACAGCCTGGTGGACATGAGACAGTGGGCGGGCCCCTCGGTCACGCTGCTGGGAAATATTCCCCCGCGCGATGTGCTGGCACGGGGAACGGCGGAAGAAGTCCTGCAGGCCGCGCAGACAGCCCTCGCCCCCCTTGCCGACCGCCGCCGGCTGATTCTCTCCTGCGGCGGAGGGATGCCGCCGGAAGCCCCGACGGAGAACATTCGCGCCCTGCTGCAGGCCGCCGGCCGGTAAGGAAGGCAGCCGCGGCACACCGCTCCCCCTCCCGCCACGGACCCGTTCCCGGGAAGGAAGGAAAAAACCATGAAAGAAAAAGTACGGACCATCGGGCTGGCGCTGCTGGCTTTGCTTTGGCCTTCCGCCGGTTTTTCCCAGGGCGACTGCCAATCGCTGGCTTCTCCCCTGGACCAGGTGGTCTGCCGGGAAAAGGAGTTTGCCGGGATGTCCCTGTCCCATGGAGTCAAGGCGGCGTTTCTGGGCTTTCTCGCCGATCAGGCCATCCTCTTCCGCCCGGGTCCGGTCGAAGGAAAATCATGGATGGCCGGCCGGCCGGACCCGCCGGTACAGCTGACCTGGGGCCCGCTGTTTGCGGGCGTTTCCTGCAGCGGCGAACTGGGATACACGCTGGGGCCCTACGAGCTCCGGGACCGCGCCGGGCAGCAGCCGCCCAGGCACGGGCACTATTTCACCCTCTGGAAAAAAGAGGCGGACGGACCGTGGAAAGTGATTCTCGACTATGGCGTGAGCTATGAGAAGCCCTGGGCCGGGCCGGCCTCTTTCCGCGGGGAAACGACCGATTGCCGCAGCGTCGCTCCAGGCGGCGATGCCCGCAGGAACGCCTGGGAGAAAGAAGAAAAAAGCATTTGCCGGAAACTGACCGCAGAAGGAAGCGAAAGGACTTTGGCCCCGTTCCTATCCGCCGACACCTGGCTGCTTTGGGACGGAGAGCAGCCTCTGCAGGGCCGGAAGCCGGGCCTGGACTTTCTTCGGAAGCAGGACAGAAAAGCGCGTGTGGTGCGCTGCGAACCGCTGGGAGCGGGATCCTCCGCAGCCGGGGACCTGGGATTCAGCTACGGTTCTCTGCAAGATTCGCTGGGAAGGCAGGGATACTACCTGCGGCTTTGGCGCTCTTCCGGCCGTGGGAATCCGCGCCTGAGCGCGGCGGTTACCGTTCTCAGCCCTCCGCCCCCCCCCGCGAAGCCGGACTAGCGCTTCCCTCCAGCAGGGCACCACTGTTTCCCAGGGAAGCATAGGTCCATTCTTTGGCAGTCGGGTGACCGGCCGCCAGTTCCCGGAAAATCGCCTCGCAGCTCCGGTGCGGACACTCCACCCCGAGAGCCAGGGCCAGGCGCTGTACGATCTGCCATTCCGGCAGAGCCTCCCCCAGGGGATCCACAACCCGGTAGAATCGCTGCACGCGGCCGGCGCTGTTGGTAAAGGTACCCTCCCTTTCCACGTGAACCGCAGCCGGAAGAACATAGTGAGCCTGGTCGACCGCCAGGCTCTGGCTGGTTCCGACGGCCACCAGAAGCTCCAGCCGGCCGGCTTGCTCCGCCCATTCTTCCCGGGTGAACAGCGGCACCGGTTCGTTGCGGAAAACGAACAGACCCTTGATCCGGCCGGAGCGCAGCAGGGATTTCAGGTCCGCGCCATCGGGAAAATCGTTTTGCCAGCCGGCCCACAGGGCCCCGCGGCGGTTCGGATTTTTGTCTGCTTCCCGCAGGAGGGTATCGGCGGATCCCGCCGGTTCCGCCGGATTGCCGAAGGCCAGCTGTCCGACTCCCAGCTTCTCCTGGAAAAGGTTCCGGATCAGATACAGGTCTTCATTGGGGAGCTGCGGCGAGCCCCAGACGGCGACCGCGGAAGGCCCGTGGCTCTGCAGCAGGGCCTGGAGGCGCGCGGCAATTTCCGGCAGAAGCTCCTTCCATGTGGTCTTTGCGGCGCGCCCGCCTGTCTGCCGCAGGGGCGTATCCAGGCGCTTTTCGTCCAGCCCTCGATAGGCGTAGCGGCCTTCATCGCAGATCCAGTGCCCGTTTACCTCGGCATGAAAGCGGGGCTTCAGGCGGACGATGCGCCGCCCCTGGGCATGGTGGTGACGCTCCGGGTTGAAATAGACCGTGAGGTTGCAGCCCCGGCTGCATCCGGTGCAGATGGAGTCCCCGGAGCGCAGATACCAGACCCGGACCTGAAAGCGGAAATCGCGGTCCGTCAGGGCTCCGACCGGGCAGATGTCCGCAACGTTGCCCGAGTAGGGATTATCGAGCTCCTGGCCGGGATAAATATCGACGGTCGAGTGATCCCCGCGATGGAAGACCCCCAGCTCGGCGGTTTTGGGAACGTCCTGGCAGAAGCGGATGCAGCGCAGGCAGAGGATGCAGCGATCCTGGTCCAGGATGATGGTGGGGCCGATGGGCTTGGCCTTCTGCCGCAGAAGCTTGTCGTCGGCCAGACGGCTTCCGTTTCGCCCGTAAGCCATATAGTAGTTCTGCAGACCGCACTCCCCGGCCTGGTCGCAAACCGGGCAGTCCAGCGGGTGGTTGAGCAGCAGGAACTCCATGACCGCCTGCTGGGCCTGGCGAACCCGGTCGTTGGCGGTAAAGACGACCATCCCCGACCTTACCGGCGTGTTGCAGGCAGTCTGCAGCTTGCCGACGCCGGCCACTTCCACCTGGCACATGCGGCAGCAGCCCGCCAGGCGCAGTCCCGGGTGATAGCAGTAGTGGGGAATTTCAATCCCGGCTTCCTGGGCGGCCTGCAGGATGGTCAGGCCTTCGCGTACTTCCAATTCTCGGTTGTCGATCGTCACTTTTACCATAAAAACAGTTTCCTTGCGTGCTTTTGGGGCTTGCGCCGCTCCCCCCCATTCTAACACACGGCCTACCCGGGAGCCCTTTTTCTTTTCCCGGGAAGACAGGAAGACCCGGAAGGGAGAGGAAGCCGGGCATGAACGAAATATACGGATGGCTTCTTTCTTCCTTCCTGATCTTCCCGTCTTCCTGTTAAAAGAAAAGGCGTACAGGAAGAAAGGAAGAGCGGGAAGAAAAACGTAAGGGTCTGTCGCCAGGAGATGGCGACTTTTTGCGAGATTATCCGCAAAGATGGCCCGGTAAAAAAGGGAGCCTTACGGTTTTCTTTTACGAGTCCGTTCCGGGCCGTTTTCCTTTTTGCGGGCCGCGGGGATTCGTGCTACCATCTTGCCGCCTGGACCGCGAACGAGAAAAGCCGGAGGAGTGGCTGGTGAAAAAGAGACCATTTTCGATGCCCGACGGGCTACGCCGCCTGGGGCCCTTTCTGGGCCTGGCTCTGGTGATCGTAGTTTTTTCCCTGCTGGCCGACGATCCCGCCCGCTTCCTGTCCCTTCGCAACCTGCGGGTAGTCGCCTCGCAAACCGTAATCGTAGCCATCGGCGCCATCGGCATGACGGTGGTCATCATCAGCGGTGGTATCGATTTGTCGGTGGGCTCCACCATCGCCCTGACCGGCGTGGTGGCCGCCCTGGGAATTCGCGCCGGCGGTTCGCCGCTCGGTTCGGCGGCGGCCGGCATCGCGGTTGGAGGACTGGTGGGCTGGGCCATCGGCTTCCTCATCACCTCCCTGCGCGTAGTTCCGTTCATCATCACCCTGGGAATGCTGGGAATCGCCCGCGGAATTGCCAAATGGCTTGCTTCCCAACAGACCGTGGACACGCCTCCCACCTGGGTGGACCATATCGCCGTCACCTTTCCGTCTCCTCCCTGGCTGCTTTTCGCGCCCGGCGTCTGGGCGGCGGTCCTGCTGGCCGCCTTCATGGCGCTGGTTCTGCAGCGCACCGTTTTCGGCCGGCACGTGTTCGCCCTGGGCTCCAGCGAAGCGGCTGCCCGGGCCTGCGGCATTCCCGTGGAGCGGATGAAGCGGCGGATCTACGCCCTGGCCGGCTTGTTTTTCGGGCTGGCCGGGATTGCCCAGATGTCCCGGCTGCGCCAGGGGGATCCCACCGTGGCGGCGGGAACCGAGCTGGACATCATCGCCGCGGTGGTCATCGGCGGCGGCAGCCTGAGCGGCGGCGAAGGGAGCATTCTGGGATCGATGATCGGAGCCCTGATCATGGCTTTTCTGCGCAACGGCTGCCAGCTGATGGGCTGGGCCAGCTACATCCAGGAAATGATCATCGGGGCGATTATCGTGGCCGCAGTGGCCGTCGATCGCTGGAGAAGCCGCTAGGCGGCCGGGAGCGACAGCTCGATTCCCAGCTTCTGCAGGAGGCCGCGCTGCATGTCGTGCAGGCTGAAAATGCCCTGCCGGGCCACCTGGACCATTTCCATCATCCGCTCCACGCGGAAGGTGCGGTTTTCGCCGGTACCCTGGACCTCGACCAGTTCTCCGGATCCGGTCATAACTACGTTCATATCCACGTCGGCCGTGGAGTCCTCGGCATAGTCGAGGTCCAGCAGAATACGGTTCCCGATCAGCCCGACGCTCGTTGCTGCAACCAGCGAAACCACCGGCATCCGGGCGATCACACCCTGGGCGCAAAGGCGATGGCAGGCGATGGCTACTGCCAGAAAGGCCCCGGTGATGCTCGCGGTGCGCGTCCCGCCGTCGGCTTGCAATACGTCGCAATCGATCCAGATGGTTCTCGGCCCCAGCATTTCCAGATTCACCACGGCTCGCAGCGACCGGCCGATCAGCCGCTGGATTTCCATGGTCCTTCCGGAGGGCTTGCCCTTGGCGGCCTCCCGCTGGGTGCGGGTGGCCGTCGCCCGGGGCAGCATGCCGTACTCGGCGCTGACCCATCCTTTGGAGGTGCCGGCCAGGAAGGAAGGGACTTTTTCCTCCACGCTGGCGGTACAGAGCACGCAGGTGCGGCCGGCCTCGACCAGAACCGCCCCTTCGGCCTGGCGGTTGAATTCCGGATCGAAGCGAACCGGGCGCAGCTCTTCCGGGCGGCGGCCGTCCTTGCGGGAAAAGATCATGGTTTCCATGGCAGGTTATGTCTCCATCGCGATAGGGTTAAAGGCTTTCGTCCGGCCGCAGCGGTCACGGCGGCAGGGTTTCGACCCGGATATTGCCGGCGGGATTCTGGTAGTCCTGGATCAGGGAAAGGTCCGCCTGCAGGTTGCCTTCTATGCCGAAGTGCCCGGCCAGGGTCTCCTGTTCTTTCCCTTCCACCAGAAGGCGGACGGCGGAGATCTGCGGAAAGTTGAACGTTACGGTGTGAACGATGGCATACAGTGCGGTCCGCTCCGCGTCCATTCCGCCGGGAAGGTTTTCCTGGATTTTCCGGCTGTAGTCCACCACCGCCAGGCGTTCCTCCAGGAAAAAGACATGAAGCGGCAGAGCCTCGGGCGGCAGAGCCGAGGGGATGCCCGAAGGCGAAGGCCTGGAAAGTTCCCGCAGGACCTCCATGGCCTGCCTCTCCGGCTGGGAAAAACGGCGCACCGGCTTTTTTTCCTCCTTCAGCAGAAGCGGTTCGTCCGGAAGGGCGGAAGGGGCAGGATAAAAAAGAGAGAGCAGGACGGTGCCGGTGGAAACGCCCGCCGGACCGGCATCCTGCGGCTGAACCACCGTCTCCAGGGTCGTCAGGGAGGACGGCTCCGGCTGGATGAAAAGGTAATAGACGGCCCCGGACAGGAACAGCAGGGCCAGAGCGCCGGGCAGTCCGTATTTCAAGAGTAGGATTTTCCTGGCCATGAGGAGCTACCGGGTATTTCCAAAGAGGTATTCGTAGACCGAGGACTTGACGGCCGGAGTCCACTGGGAGCGGCCCTCCTCCGAGGTCAGGCGCGTCAGGTCGGCCGGGTCCGCCAGGTTGCCCAGCTCCACCAGAACCGCCGGCATGGCGCAGAAATGAAGCAGCAGCAGCGGACTGGATTGCACGGAGTGGATGGATAGGAAAGGGGTATTAAGGCGTGCCTGCAGCAGCAGGGCCAGATCGTTGCTTTCGTTGACGAACGGCACCTGGGCTTCGGCCCAGGGAACCAGGCTGGCGGGACTTTTGACGCCCGTTACGGTCTTGGCCGATACCGCGGCGGGAAGGTGGGCCGGTCCCAGAAAATACACCCGGGCCCCGGCGCGGTCGGCGCGGGTGTCGAACCCGGTGTGGATGCTGATCAGCAGCTGGCCCCGGGCGCGGTTCGCTTTTTCCGCCCGGGCATGAAGCGGCATTTCGATATCCCCGGTGCGGGTCAGAAGCACGGTCAGCCGGCGATCCTGCAGAAAAGCCTTTTCCAGCGCCTGCGCCGCGCTGAGGGCCGCGTCCTTTTCCGTGAGGCCGGCCTCCGCATTGCGGGCTCCGCTGTCCGTTCCTCCGTGTCCGGCGTCGAGAACGATCAGGGGCAGGCGCGCCCCGCTTTGGCTGCGGAGATCCGCGGGAAGACAGGGTAAGAGAAGTAAGACAACGAAAAGGATCCGCATCGCCGGTTTGGCTGTAAGGATTATGCTTGCCCAACCCAACCGAAGAGATTCTTCGGGTACGGGTGAGCGAGGGGATTCGAACCCCCGACCACTGGAGCCACAATCCAGTGCTCTATCCAGCTGAGCTACGCTCACCCCAAAACACGACATTCCGACATTCCGGTTCACCTGCCGGCGGCCTGCTGCGAAGCGCGGCCTCCGGCGCGAGCCATTATTGTATCACAAGCCGGAAAACGACCTCCCTCCTTGACAGCCCCCGGCGCCCGGTGATATCTTTACATCCGGATACTAGGATGAAAGATGATTTTCAGGAAAACCCTTTGCTGATAAGGCGGCTGGACAGTCTGGCGGACGGCACGCGACTGCGTCTTCTGCGGATTCTGGAGCGCCAGGAGCTGGGCGTCATGGAGCTTTGCGAGGTGCTGATCCTGCCCCAGTCCACGGTCAGCCGTCATCTGAAGGTTCTGGCCGACAGCGGCTGGCTCCAGTGCTATCGCAAAGGGGTCACCAATCTGTACGGCTTTTCCGGGGCGGCCCGCACCGGAGAGTTTTTACGGGTCTGGCAGCCGGTCCGGGATCAGTGCGAAAGCTGGCCCGCAGCGCGCCAGGACAAGGAGCGCCTCGACGGCCTCCTGATCCGCAAGCGCAAGGAATCGCAGCGGTTTTTCGGCAAGGCGGCCGAAAGCTGGGACCAGCTGCGGGACGAAATGTACGGTAAGGACCTCACCCGGCTGACTCTTCTTTCCCTGCTGCCCTCCGACTGGGTGGTGGCCGACCTGGGGTGCGGCACGGGGGGCGTGGCCGCGGAGCTTTCTCCCTTCGTCCGCAAAATCGTCGGTGTCGACCAGTCGGCGGACATGCTGCGGCTGGCCCGCAGGAGGCTGGAAGGCGCTGCCCATGTGGAATTTCGCCGCGGTCGCCTGGAGGACATCCCCATCGAAGCGGAAGAGTGCCATGCCGCCCTTCTCCGCCTGGTGCTGAGCTACGTTCCGCAGCCGGCCAAGGTGATCGCCGAGGCCGCCCGGATCCTGAAGCCGGGCGGACGGCTGGTGATTCTCGATCTCGGCGAGCACGCCCGGGAGGATTTCCGCAAGAGAATGGGCCAGCTGTGGCTGGGGTTCCGCACAGAGGAGATCGGCCGATTGCTTCAGGAGGCCGGGCTGGAGGAATTCCGCCTGGTTCCCCTGCCGCTGGAGCAGGGGGCCAAGGGCCCGCCGCTTTTCATTGCCGGGGCGGAAAAGCCGGCTGCCACCGGAACCGGGTTCCGGAAAAAGTAAATTCACAATCGTCAGGAAAAGGAGAAACAATAGTGGAAAACAAAACGGAAAAAACGGGCCGCTCGATCCGCGAGTTCAAAGTCGCCGACCTGAGCCTGGCCGAGTGGGGGCGAAAGGAAATCATGCTGGCCGAGCAGGAAATGCCCGGTCTCATGGCCATTCGCCAGGAGTTCGCCGCCAGGCAGCCGCTGGCCGGACAGCGCATCACCGGCAGTCTGCACATGACCATCCAGACGGCGGTCCTTATCGAAACCCTGCAGGCCCTGGGGGCGGAAGTCCGCTGGGCCTCCTGCAACATCTTCTCCACCCAGGACCACGCTGCCGCGGCGGTGGCCGTCGGGCGCACCGAAAACGGGGGCACCCCGCAGGACCCCCGCGGCGTGCCGGTATTCGCCTGGAAGGGGGAAACCCTGGAAGAATACTGGTGGTGCACCGAGCGGGCCCTCGATTTCGGCGGCGGAGCCGGGCCCACCCAGATCGTGGATGACGGCGGCGACGCCACCCTGCTGATTCATAAGGGGCTGGAATATGAAAATGCCGGCGCGGTTCCGGATCCGGGCACCGCCGACTCCGAGGAATTCGCCATCGTGCTGCGCCTGCTGGGAGAGCTGCAGAAACAGGGGCCGGGGCGCTGGGCCCGGGTCGCCGCAGACTGCCACGGGGTTTCCGAGGAGACCACTACCGGAGTGCACCGGCTCTATGAGATGGAAAAGAAGGGGTCCCTCCTTTTTCCCGCCATCAACGTGAACGACAGCGTCACCAAGAGCAAGTTCGACAACCTGTACGGCTGCCGCCACTCCCTGCCCGACGGCCTGATGCGGGCCACGGACGTCATGCTTTCCGGCAAGGTGTGCGTGGTGTGCGGCTACGGCGACGTCGGCAAGGGCTGCGCCCAGGCGCTTCGTGGCCAGGGGGCCCGGGTGATCATCACCGAAATCGATCCGATCTGCGCCCTGCAGGCTTCCATGGAGGGCTACCAGGTGCTGTGCGTGGAGGACACCCTGTCCTATGGCGACATCTACGTTACGGCCACCGGCAACTGCCAGGTGATCACCGTGGAGCACATGGCCCGGATGAAAGACAAGGCTATCGTGGGCAACATCGGCCATTTCGACAATGAAATCGACATGGCCGGGCTGGCGAAATTTCCCGGAATCAGCAAAACCAACATCAAGCCGCAATATGATATGTGGACGTTCCCGGACGGCCACAGCGTCATGATCCTGGCAGAAGGACGGCTGCTCAACCTGGGCTGCGCCACGGGCCACCCCAGCTTCGTCATGTCCAACAGCTTTACCAACCAGACCATGGCGCAGATCGAGCTAGCCGGCAACCACCAGTCCTACGAGAAGAAAGTCTACGTTCTTCCCAAGCACCTGGATGAAAAGGTCGCCCGACTGCACCTGGACAAAATCGGCGCGCACCTGACCCGGCTGACCCCCTACCAGGCTCAGTATATCGGGGTGAGCGCGGACGGCCCTTACAAGCCCGACCACTATCGCTACTGACCCCTCCCTGCTGTTCTTCCCGGCCTTCCCGTCTTCCTGTGAAAAAGAAGCACAGGAAGGCGGGAAGAACCGGAAGCAACCGACCTTCCGGCCGAGCGGCTGTTTTTTGCTCTTTTTGCGCAGGCTGTCTGTTTTAGGGCGCAAAATATGATACATTGATGCACTATGACAGCACTGGATTTCAACCTGATCAGCCGTTTGATATTCGGATTCATCACCCTGGCGGCGGTGATGGCTTTCGCACATACCGTTACTCGCCGGATCGAAACGATTTTTACCGGGCGCCCCGGGGACCGCTTTGACGACCCCTGGAAGCGCCTCTGGATTACAATAAAGTTTGCGCTGGGGCAGTACCGCATGCCCCAGGAGCCGGCCGCAGGCTGGCTGCATATCTTCATCTTTGCCGGCTTCCTGGTGGTCTCCCTGCGGACCCTGACTCTGTTCGGGGTCGGCCTGAGCGGCACCGCCGCTTTCCACCTCCCCTTCCTGGGAGAGGATTCCGCCCTGGGCCAGGGTTACGCCTTTCTGAAGGACATCGTATCCGGCCTGGTGATGGTCGGCTGCCTGGGCTTTGCCTGGCGGCGGCTGGTTTCCCGGCCGGTGCGCATGCAGAAGATTCACCACGCCGAGCCGGTGTTCATCCTGGCGGTGATTTTTTCCCTGATGACCACCGACCTTGTCCTGGATGGCGCCCAGAGGCTGGCGGCAGGACAGAGCGGCCTCTGGCCCGCGCCTCTGGCCTCCATTGCCGCAGGATTTCTGAACCCGGCTCATGCCGCCTCCGTCTTTCAGTGGAACCTGTGGGCCCACTGCCTGCTGATCCTGGGCTTTTTGAACTACCTGCCCCACGGCAAGCATTTCCACATTCTGACCTCCTTCCCCAACACCTTCTTTTCCCGGCTGACCCCGCCCGGCCGTCTCGAGCCGATCCGCGACATGGAGGCCGTTATGGAAAAAGCCCTGGAAGGCGAGGGAAGCCTGGGGGCGGTCAAGGTCGAAGACCTCTCCTGGAAGATGCTGCTCGACGCCTACACCTGCACGGAGTGCGGGCGCTGCGTGCCGCAATGCCCGGCCTGGTCCACGGACAAGCCGCTTTCCATGCGGACCATGAATACCGACATCCGCAACCACCTGAACGAATCCTATTCGCTGCGCGGCGGCGAGAGCAGGCAGCCGCAGGGTCCGCACGGCGGACACGGGGGACACGGCGAGCCCGAATCCGTGCCCCTGACCGGCGGAATCATCGGCGAAGAAACCATATGGTCCTGCACCCTGTGCCGCGACTGCGAAGAGCGCTGCCCGGTCATGATCGAGATGGTTCCGCGGATGGTGGAGATGCGCCGTTATCTGACCATGATGGAATCCCGCTTCCCGGCGGAGCTGACCCGGGTCTTCACCGGACTGGAGCGGCAGTCCAACCCCTGGGGCATCTCCCGCGAGGAAAGGGGCAAGTGGCTGGAAAAGACCGACGTTCGCCGGATCTCCGACGATCCCGACGTCGAGTATCTGTTCTTTGTGGGCTGCATGGGAAGCTACGACGATCGCGCCATCCGCACCAGCAAGGCTTTTGCTGCCATTCTCCAGGCGGCCGGGGTCCGCTTCGGCGTGCTCGGGGAGGAGGAGAACTGCAACGGCGAGATGGCCCGGCGGCTGGGAAACGAGTACCTGGCGCAGATGCTGATCAACGCCAACGTGGAAACCCTGCAGGGCTACGGGGTGAAAAAGATCGTCACCAACTGCCCGCACTGCTTCAACACCCTGAAGCACGAATATCCCGACTTCGGGGGGCACTACCAGGTCCTGCATTCCACCGAGCTGGTGGAGGAGCTGATGCGCAACAAGCGGCTCCCCGGGCTGCAGGCCGGCCCGATCGGCGAGATCGCCTATCATGACCCCTGCTTCCTCGGGCGCTACAACCGGCAGTTCGAGGCGCCGCGGAATCTGCTGCGCGCCGGCGGGGCGCGCGTGCTGGAGCCGGAACTGGCCCGCTCCCAGTCCTTCTGCTGCGGCGCCGGCGGGGGACGCATGTGGGTGGAGGAGCACGAGCCGCGGGTCAACACCCGGCGCTTCGACCAGATTTTCGAAGGATGCCGCTCGCCCAGGACCATCGGCGTTTCCTGCCCCTACTGCATGACCATGCTCGGCGACGCCGCCAAGGGAAGGGGAAAAGAGGAGCAGGTGGCGGTCCGGGACGTCATGGAAATCGTCGCGGATCAGCTCGGATTAACCTACTAGGATCGGACATGGAAACCTTTATACCCATTTTGATGATGGCCGGCGTGGTGTTCGGGGCCTTTTCCCTGACCTACGCCCTGAACTGGATTCTGGCGCCCCGCCAGAACCTGAAAGCCCCGGTCAAGCGGGAAGCGTTCGAGTGCGGCAACGTCAGTCCCGATCCCGGGGAAAGAAGGCGCTACATCGGCTTTTACCTGCTGGCCATCGATTTCGTTCTCTTCGACGTGGAGATCGCCTTTTTTTACCCCTGGGCGGCCGCCTTCGGGCAGCTGGAGCGGCAGACCCTGGTGTTCGTGGCGGTCTTCCTGATGATCCTGATCGCCGGTTTCATTTATGCCTGGAAAAGCGGAGCCCTGGAGCTGGAATAGCCCCGGGGTGCGGATTCCACGGATAAGTCAACGACAAGGCTGAAAAATTCTATGGATGCTGTGTTCCTGATTTCGACCCTCGTGAAAATCCTGCTGGTGTTCAGCGGCGTGCTGGGACTGGTGGTGCTGCTGACCTGGCAGGAAAGGAAGCAGAGCGCGCTGATGCAGGACCGCATCGGCGCCAACCGGGCTGCCATCCTCGGCTTCCGGCTGTTCGGCCTGATCCACTCCGCCGCGGACGGCCTGAAGATGATGAGCAAGGAAACCTTCATGCCGGCCCATGCCCGGAAGGCAGTCTACATGATCGCCCCGCTGCTGGCCGCTTCCTTTGCGATGATGGCTTTTGCGGTCATCCCCTTCGGCGATTCCATCGAACTTTTCGGGCTGGTCATTCCTTTGCGGATTGCCGGAATGAGCGTGGGCATCCTGTACGTTTTCGCGATGATGTCCCTCAGCGTTTACGGCGTGGTCCTGGCCGGCTGGGCATCCAACAACAAGTTCGCCTTCCTGGGCGGGATGCGGGCCTGCTCGCAGATGATCGCCTACGAAATCACCATGGGCGCCACGCTGCTCGGCCTGGTCCTGATTTTCCAGACCCTCGATCTGAATGCCATGGTCCAGGCCCAGGGCACGCTGATCGGGGGCGTTCTGCCCCGCTGGGGCATCTTCCTGCAGCCCCTGGGCTTTCTGCTTTTCCTGACCGCCGGGATCGCCGAAACCAAGCGGGTGCCCTTCGATCTCCCGGAAGGGGAATCGGAAATCATCGGCTATTACGTGGAATACAGCGGGATGCGCTTCGGGCTGTTCATGATGACCGACTTCATCGAAACGGTGCTGGTGGCCGCCCTGGTGACCACCCTTTTCCTGGGCGGCTGGCAGGTGCCCTTCCTGGCCTCCGACGGCTTTCATTTTCCCGGCGGGGCCGAGGTCAAGCTTTCGGGCATCGCGGTTTCTCTCCTGCAGATGGCCGCTTTCGCCCTGAAGGTCTATGTGCTTTGCTGGCTGCTGCTCCTCATCCGCTGGACGCTGCCGCGCTTCCGCTTCGACCAGCTGCTGCAGCTCGGCTGGAAGTACCTGCTGCCCGCCTCCCTGGCCAATATCGTACTCACCGCCGCGGCCCTCTACCTGTTGAAGTAGCCGGGCCGTTCAAAGCGCCGGCCCGGCCCAAAGTATAAGGGCTGAAGGCCCGCCCTGCAAACACAAATCCTTCCAAAGAGATGAAGGTGCAAAAATATTTCATTTTGCTCTGCCGTCCCGATGGGACTTGCTCCAAGGCGGGAGCCAACCCGGCAATGAATTGCCGGGCCACAATCTTACCGTCCCTACGGGACTTGCGTGTGTGCCACACCGGGTGAAATAGCGGATATCGTACCGTTGTGCTCCGCCATGGCCTTGGGAGGCCCCGCGTAAACCGGCACACGGCTGTGATTCCAAGGCAAAGTCCCGTCAGGGACGGCAGAGCCGGACGAGACAACGATTTTTTGCGAATCCATCAAAGGAAATGCCGAGGTAACAGGGCTCCATCTCGTGGCAACAGGCTCTTTCGCTTTTCTTCCCGCTCTTCCATTCTTCCTGTGGCCGATTTTTTTCACGGTTATCCGGCGGCAACCGGCCTGTTCCGCAGGTTGCGCAACAGCAGGTACGCCAGGGGGTGCAGGAAGCCCATCACCACGAAAATCGGAGCATAGGAGTAGGAGGTGACCGCGCGGCCCACCAGGTTGGTGGATACCATGCCCCCGAAGCCGGATCCGGCGGCCACCAGGCCGAAAACCGTGCCCAGCACCGGCTTGGGAAATAGATCGACGATCAGCGTGCTGGCCGTGATCTGCCAGGCCAGGTGGGCAAAAGCAGCCAGCGCCGCTATTCCCACCGCAACCAGCGGGGAGGAGGTCAGGTTGATCAGCGGGCTCAGCGGGAGGAGAAAAACGGCCACGGCCATCACCCGCAGCCGGCTGCGCGGCGCGGACAGGCCCCGGCGGATGAACCGGCCGGAGAGGTAGCCGCCGAGAATGGAGCCGACGTCGGCCGCCAGGTAGACGATCCAGGCGATGCGGCCGACTTCCGCCAGGCTCAGGTGCCGGGCGTCGGTCAGGTACTTGGGAAACCAGAAAAGATAAAAATACCAGACCGGATCGGTGATCATCCGCCCGAACATCAGCAGCCAGGTCTCCCGGCGCCCCAGGATGTAGCGCCAGCGGTTGGCCATAACCTCCTCCGGGGCGGGTTGCGGCGCGGCCGGCCGCTCTTCGATCAGGCGCCGCTCCTCTTCGCCAAGGCGGGGGTGCTCCTCCGGGCGCCGGTAGAGCCAGAGCCAGGGGAGCACCCAGATCAGCCCCAGCGAGCCGGTGAGAAGAAAAACGGTGCGCCAGTGGAAGTGGGTGGCCAGGTAGGCGATCAGCGGCGGGGCCAGCGTGGCGCCCAGCGTGGCCCCGGCGGTGTAGATGCCGATCACCAGGGCGCGCTCCCGCACCGGGAACCACTCCGAAACGGCTTTGGGCGCAGCGGTATAGTTGCCGGGCTCGCCAACCCCCAGCAGGAAGCGGAAAAAGCTCAGGCTCAGCAGCCCGCGGCTCAGCGAGGTGAGCATGTCGGCCAGGGACCACCAGACGATGAAGCAGGCCATGGACACCCGGGTGCCCAGGAAATCGGTCAGCCGCCCGGCAAAGAGATAGGAAAGGGTGTAGGCCAGCAGGAAGGCCTGCACCACGTAGGAGTACTGAAGGTCGCTGATCCGCAGATCGTCCTGTATGGTGCGGGCCAGGATCGACAGGTTCTGCCGGTCCATGTAGTTGATCACCGTCGACAGGAACAGCAGCCCGGCAATCCACCAGCGCAGGTGACGTATTTTTCCGGGGGCCCGGGTCATAGGGGAGCCCTTTTCAGCTCCCGGGAGGCGGATGGGGCTCCGGCGGGTAGCAGCGCACTTCGAAGAGCGCGGCCGGAGCGCCGCGGGTTTCGAGAATCTCGATGGTGAGCTCTGCGGTGCAAACCGGCGGATCGAGCCGTATGCGGTTGCGGGTCTGGTGATTTTCCGGACAGTAGAAAAGCTCTTCTCCTTTCGCATCCAGCAGACGGTAGCGTTTCACGCAGAAGGGGATTTCCCGCTCGGGATGCCCCAGCAGGACCGACTCCAGGGGATGATCGAAATCGGTATCGAACCCGAGCTCCACCCGGCCGATGGTCTGCGGCTCCGCCCAGCGCAGGGTGAGCCGGGGGGCGGGATCCTGGGGATCGGCCACCCAGGCATTGGTCTGCAGGACCGGGCGGGCCAGGCCGTTGGTCACCTGGCTTTCGTCGAACACCGCCAGCGGCGGATCCACCGAGAGGGCCAGGCTTTTTCCGCCGGGGCGCCGTCCGGGAAGCCAGAACTCGAAAGAGTCGATGCCGCTGCCCGCCGGCGGCTGCTGCCGCGTGCTGGAGGCCACGGCCTTGTTCACCGAGAGGGACAGGCTCAGAATGCCGGTCCGCCGCGCTTCGCTGAGGTGCACCGCCACCAGCGGGTTGCTCCGCAGGCAGAAGCTGAGATAGCAGGGAGCTTCGAGCGTCCCGCTTCCCGGCAGGCAGACCGGCTGCCGGTTGCCGGCAGCCAGCGCAACGCTCTGCCGGTGAAGAACGACTTCGGGGGTGTAGTTTTCCCGCTTTTCCGCGGCGCGAATCTCCATCTCCAGGGTGGTATCGGCAAGAACATCCACCAGGAAAGTGACCGAGGGAATAGGCCCCGCGGGGACCGGCAGCAGCATGGCTTTGGAGGCCTCGAGCGGAACGGTTTCGCCGTTGGGCTCCAGCTCCCGCAGTACGCAGCGGCTCGAGCTGCTCAGGGCGGCGGCCCGCGCCAGGTCCTCCGGATCGCTCCGCCTCCGCCCGGGAATGTATTGCCCCGACTTGAGCAGCTCCTGCTGCAGCTCGCCGATGGGCACCTCCCGCGGCAGAACTCCGTATTTTCGGCAGAGCACGGCCGCCATGCCCACCGCCTGGCCGTTGTGGGCGCAGGTGGCCATCACCCGGGTGGAGCCGAAGGCTACGTGCGAGGCGCTGATCAGCCGCCCGGTCAGAAAGAGATTGCGAATGTTGCGGCTGTACATGGTGCGGTAGGGAATGGCGTAGATCCCCTTGGAATGCCACTGCGTGCAGCTGGCCAGGGGGCTGTAAATCCCGTCGGCCGGGTGCAGGTCCATGGCCCATCCGCCAAACGAAACGGCATCGTCATGGGGGCGCTGCCCGACAATATCTTTCTGGGTCAGGATGAAATCCCCCTCGAAGCGGCGGCTTTCCCTTTTCCCGGGGATGGTCCCCACCCACTCCAGGGTCATGGTCTCGGCTTCCGGAAATTTTCCGGAATTCTTAATGTAGTTCCAGACCCCGTGGACGATCTTCCAGAGCCTCCACTTGATCGTCTCCGTTTCGTGGATGGTGTCCAGCCGGCCGCCGTACTCGAACCACCAGAAGCGGCAGCCGGAGTCGCCGGCGCGGATATCCATGAAGCGCGGAATCCGGGTGATGTCCCGGATGGCATAAGAGGGCGGGACATACCGCACCGGCTGGCCGGTGTCCTTGGAATAGAAATAGAGGGAGTGCCCGAGCAGCTGGCCGTAGGCTTCGTTGGGGGCGAACCCCTCGTCGAACTCCTCGCGGCTCTCGGCGCCCATGCGGAAGGCCGCTCCGGCCAGGAATCCCAGGATGCCGTCGCCCGAGGCGTCGCAAAACAGCGGCGCCCGGACGGCATACGCTGTGCTGTTCTGGCTGCACCAGGCCTGCACCGCGGAAATGGTATCGGCATCCGCCTTGTCGAGCTGGTGCACGGCGGTGTTGAGCAGCAGGGTGATGCCCGGCTCCTCCGCCACTTTTTCGAGCAGGATGGTATCCAGGATCAGCGGATTCCCTTCCGGGTTGCGGTAGAGATTTTCCACCAGGATCTCGTCGACCACCCCGCCCTCGCGGGCCCAGCGGTTGTTGTTGCCCATGTGGGAGGTGGCCCCCAGAACCCACAGCCGCACCTCGCTGGAGGCGTTTCCGCCGAGCACCGGACGGTCCTGGATCAGAACCACCCGGATGCCGGAGCGCGCCGCGGTGATCGCCGCGCAGGTGCCGGCCAGGCCTCCGCCGCACACGACCAGATCGGTCTCCAGTTCCACCTTTTTTTCCTGCCGCGGATCGGCAGAGCCCGGGTCCTGTATCATGGCTAGAATACCAGCCTCAGCCCGAACTGCACCATGCGCGGATCGCGGGCGGTGGTGATTCTTCCGAAGCTGTCGCTGGCATTCGTGCCGGCGGCATTGGGAGAGAAGCCCGTATTCGGCATTCCCAGATTGACGTGGTTCGGGAAATTGAAGAATTCGCTGCGGAACTGCAGCTTCACCTGATCATTGATCGGAAAGGTCTTGAAAACGGAAAGGTCCACGATCACCGCCCCCGGGTTGCGGAACTGGCTGATCGCTCTGGGCGTGTTGCCATAGGTGTAAAGGGCCGGGTTGACGAAGGCGCTGGTGTCAAACCACATCACCCCTCGCCCCGGGTAAGGATCGGTGTAGCCGCTCGGCAATTCCGGGACGCGCAGCATGTCCGGCCGGCTGGCCAGGCCGTTGCTGGCTCCGGAAACCGCCAGGGGAGCACCGGAAACAATGGTTGTGATGGTATTGATCTGCCATCCGCCTATCACGCCGTTCAGAAACGAATTGCTGATATTCAGCGCTTTTCCCTTGCCCACCGGAAGTTCGTAAAGGGCGCTGAGCGTGAACCGCTTGGGCACGTTGGAGGCGTCTTCCGACCGTTCCGCCCGGCGATTGTAAAGCGGGTTCTGGTAACCGATGATGTTGCCCCCTTCCGAGGAGATAAAGCCGCCCAGCGGGTTGACCACCGAGTCGCTGATCAGCTTGGCATAGGTCAAGGAGGCCACCATCATGAACCCCTTGGAAAACCGCTTTTCCGTCGAAAGCAGCAGCGAGTGGTAGATGGAATTGCCCAAGTGAGGATTCTTTACGTTGGCGCCGCCGAGATAGGGATAGGGCCGCAGGGCCTGCGACTGGGTGATGGTAGCCCCGCCGTACGTGCCGGGGACCTTGCCGGCATAGGGATTGGCGACCGAGTTGGTCAGCTTGCCGGCCAGACCGTAGATTTTGATCTGTTCCGGGTCGGCCTGGTTCAGGTCATAGCCCTGAGCCAGGAGGTGGGTCCCGTGGCTGCCGGAATAGGTGGCTTCCAGCATCAGCCCCATGGGAAGCTGATGCTGCAGGGAAAGGTTCCACTGCTGCATCAGCGGCGTCAGGGCTTTGGTTTCGCGGGAATTGTAGTTGCTGGAGGTGGCAAAAAAATTGGGGCCCAGCGCCGAACCCTGCGGCTTGACCGGCGCGGAGGGGAAGCCGTCCTTGAACATGAATGCCGTCAGCAGGCTGTTCCCGTTGGGAGGATTGAACGCCGTGGAGGTGGAGGCGAAACCGTTGGTGTCGTCGTAATTCATGGTGTAGTAGGTAAACAGCGCCGAATAGAACATGCCGTATCCTCCGCGGAGCACGGTCTTCTGGGTGCCGAACAGATCCCAGGAAAAGCCGAGGCGGGGGGCGAAGTTGCGGCCGTCATTTTCGGCGATGGTCCGCCCGTAGTCCTTGCAGGCATATTCGGTCAAGCCTTTCAGATTGTTGGTCGGATTGGTGTGGTTGATGTTGAAGATCGAGGTTCCGCAGTTGCGCTCGAACGGCTGCTCCTGGTAGTCGTAGCGCAGCCCCAGGCTCAGGGATACCCGCCTCGACACCCGCCACTCGTCATTGATAAAAAAGCCGTAGGCTTTGCCGACTTCCGATTCGCCGGTATGCGTGGATACCGAAGCGCTGCTCACCGTTCCGAGCAGGAAGGTGGCAAACCCGTTTCCGGTGTTGACCTGGTTGCCGGCCACCGGTGCGGCGTTATTGGTAAGGCTGGAGGAAAAGTTGAAGCTGCCGGAGGGAGCCGAGGTCTGGTAGTTGTTGGCCTGGGTCAGGCGCATTTCCGTTCCGAATTTCACCGAGTGGTGTCCCTTCATCCAGGTCATGGAATCGTAAAGCTGCCAGACCACGCCGCCCCGCTTGCCGATCGTGCCGGTGTTGAAGCCGGGCAGCCCGTTGCTGATGGTTGGGGTGACGTCGCCGGGAACGATGGCCGGCAGCCCCATTTTCTGCGGGATACCCAGGTAGGCGCTGGCCGCGGTAAAGGTGAAGATCTGCCGGGCCACGCCCACCCGGAATTCATGCACCAGGCTGGGAGAAAAGACATGCAGGTCGGTGAGCACGATATTGTGGCCGGCATAGGGGTCATACCGCTTGCTGACCAGCGGGTCGGGATAATAGACGTTGGATGTTCCGTTGTCCGTCCACTGCCGGTAATAGACATACCGGGCGCTGAAGGAGTTCTGCGCGGAGAACTTGTGGTCCACGCGGGTGGTATGCTGGTTCAGCGTTTTCTTGTTGGTGGCCATTCCGCTGTAGTTGTTCAGATTCGTGAAGGCGTTGTCCGGGGTGCGGTTGGGCAGCGGGTAAAAGGTCAGGAAGTTTTTGGAAACCGGGTCGATCCGGTTGGCGGGGATGATGTTGCCCGGGAAGGCATCCCGCAGGTAGCCGTTGCCGCTGGGGTTGACCCGGGTCGTGGCCGGATCGTAGATGGTGGTCAGGTTGCCGGTGGCATCGCGCAGCTGCGAAAAATCTCCGCCGCGCATCGCCGCCGTCGGCATGGTGGTCAGACCGGAGCCGCTGGTACGGAACTGGTAGCCTTCATAATTATAGAAAAAGAAGGTGCGGTCTTTGCCGTTGTATATTTTGGGAATATAAACCGGGCCCCCGACGGAGCCGCCGTACTGGTTGTAGCGCAGCGGGGTCTTCAGCCGGCCGGCGCGGTTGTTGGCCCAGGAGTTGGCGTCCAGGGCGTCGTTGCGCAGGAACTCGTACAGCGATCCGTGAAGGGTATTGGTGCCCGATTTGGTCACCAGGTTGATCACCCCGCCCAGCGTAAACCCGTACTCGGCCGACATGGTGTTGCTCTGCACCTTGAACTCCTGCACGGAATCAACGTTGGGATTGATGTTGACATCCGGAAGGTAGGCATTGACGCTGCTCAGCCCGTCGACCATCATGTTGTTGGTACTGTAAGGGCTGCCGTTGATGCGGATCATGGAAATCTGCGTACCCCGATCGGCAAAGCCGCTGGCCGCAGGGCCGATCCCGGACTGAACCGCGGGAGTCAGCAGCACCAGGCTGAGCGCGTTGCGGCCGTTGAGCGGCAGCTCGGTCACCCCGCGGTTTTCCACCAGCTTGCCCACCGTGGCGGTGGTGGTGTCCAGCAGGGCGGCCGACATGGTCACCTCCACCGTTTCGCTGGGAGCACCGATTTCCAGGGTCAGATTGACCACCGCCTTCTGGGCCACTTCCAGGTTGATCCCGCTGCGCACCGCTTTCTTGAAGCCGGTCATCGTGACGTTCACCGAGTAGGCGCCCACCAGCAGGTCGGGAACCGAATAAAATCCCTCGTTATTGGTCACCGTTTGCGAGGTGACATTGGTCGCGGTGTTGGTCACCTCCACCGCAGCGCCGGGAATCACCGCGCCGCTGGAATCGGAAACGGTCCCCAGAATGGTGCCGCGCCCCTGCTGGGCGGCGGCGGGCAGACCAACGATTGCCAGCACCAGAGCGGCCGCCAGCAATCGAAGAAAGGTATCTCGGACGAACGACGATGAATTCATAATCAAACTCCTTCTTAAAAGCTTCCAGGGGAAACACACCCGACGAAGATCCGTCCCGCGCCCCGAACGGAAGAAATCCGGCCATGATCGAGTCATTATTTTATTGCATAAGGGGCCGGTTGTGGAAAGCATAAAATGCGTAAATAATCTAAGATAATACGTCAGGGTATAAGAGATGCAGAGCCAAGAAAAGATCACCGGCAGAAAAAAGGGGGACAAAGCCCGAAAGCAGGGGAAGTCTTCCTTCGTGCGCGTGGCGGTCCTGGTGGACACCTCCACCTCCTGGGGGCGGGGGATCGTCCGCGGCATCCACCGCTACAGCATAAGCGAAGGAAACTGGCAGGTCTTCATCGAAGCCCGGGGGCTGGAAGAGCGCCTGGAGGTGCCGCGCGGCTGGGTGGGCGACGGGGTGATCGCCCGCATCACCGACCGGGAAATGGCCCTGCGGCTGCGGGCCCTGCGGCTGCCGGTGGTCAATATTTCCATCATTCAGTACCCCGGTCCCCAGTTTCCCCGGGTCTACAACGACCACGGCCGGGTGGCGGAGATGGCCGCCCGGCACTTTCTGGACCGCGGCTTCCGCCATTTTGCCTACTTCAGTCTGCTGGGCCTGGAATATGTGGCGCATCAGAAAAATGTCTTTGCCGAGCACCTTCGCGCCAAGGGGTACGACTGTTCGGTTTTCGAAGTCGGCGCACACCGCGGCGCGGAGCCCGACTGGAGTACGGACATCGACCGCCTGGCGGACTGGATCGGCACTTTGCCCAAACCGGTGGGGATTTTCACCTGGAATGCAGGCTGCGCGCGGGAAATCCTGTACGCCTGCCAGGCCGGCGGATTCTATGTGCCCGAGGATGTGGCCGTGCTGAGCGGATCGGACGACGACTGCCTTTGCGAGGTCTCGCACATCACCATCTCGGCGGTCATGCCCGCCGCGGAGCGCAACGGGTTTGAAGCGGCGCGCATCCTGGGCCGGCTCATGGCCGGGCAGCCGGCGCCCCGGGAGCCCCTGGAGATCGCCCCGATCCGCATCGTCGCCCGGCAGTCCACCGACACCCTGGCGATGCGCGACCCGATTCTGACCCGAACCCTGGCCTTTATCCGGGAAAAGGCCAGGCAAAATCTCCGCGTGGAGCAGCTGGCGCGGCAGGCCGGCATTTCCCGCCGCGTTCTGGAGCGGCGCTTCGCGGTACACCTGGGAAGGTCGCCGGCCGAGGAGATCCGGCGCGTCCGCCTGGAGCGGGCCAAGGAGCTGCTGCTGCAGACCTCGCTTTCGATCCCGGAAGTGGCCGAATCCTCCGGGTTCGGGTCCCCGGAGTACATGTCTTACGTTTTCCGGGAAACGCTGCAGTTGACCCCGCTGCGCTATCGCAAGATGGCCTACCGCCCCTAGCGCCGGTCCTCCTTATTGAAGATGACCTGGCAAAAAGTCCGGATTCGACCCGCAACAATCTCCCAAACGAAATCCTTATGGGAGTTCCGTCTTCAGGTGGCGTGCTGTGAGCTAAATTCCGCTTGTGGTACGCAAGCTGAAGCTTGAACTCCAAACAGATTTCGTTCGGGAGATGGTTACGGGATGGGTGGACTTTTTCCAGGGCCATCCATTGCGGTAAAAAGTCCCACATCTTCGGATTCCTGTTGGCGAAAGCCCTGCAAGGGCTTCGGAACGCAGCCCGGGGTTGGCGCGCTTCGCGCCTACCCCGGGTAGGGACACCCGTAGACAACAACCCTGAAAGGGTTGCGCATTATCCAGCCCTGCCAGGTTTTTGCGCAGCCCTTTCAGGGCTGATTGTGAGACAAGTCCGCCTACCCGGGGTAGCGCCTATGCGGCGCAACCCCGGGCTGTGTTCCGGAACCCCTCTGGGGTTCCGTCCCCCTCAACAACATCATACGGGGCGGTTGTGTCTGACTTCCTGCCAAATCGTTCCCGCGAGAAAAGGGGAAGGGGGCGGGCTTCAGCGCACCGACAAATTGCTCGAGGAGGCCTGGGTGTTCTGCGGCAGGTGGCAGTGACTGCAGCCCGCGGTCTGCGCCCGGCCGTCGATGCGGTGCTTCCAGGGGCGAAGCAGCTCCACCTCTTCGTGGCACCGGACGCAGGAGTAGCTCCTCTCCTCGGCCAGCCGGTGGGCCCTGGCAAAGTGCCGGTATCCCTGGAGGGAACCGAAAAACTTCATCGGCAGCAGATGGCACCCTCGGCAGGACAGGTCATTGCCGTCCGTTGCCGCCGGCGTTTCGAAGCGGGCCGGCTCCGGCGGACGAGTTTCCTTCCCGCCGGCCAGAAAGCGTCCCGCCCGCCGCCCCTGGATCAGGGAAGGAGCCAGAAACGTGCCTTCCAGACCGGCCTTGCCGTTGACCCCGCCGAGGCCGGCCACCTCCCCGACCGCCAGCAGGCCGGGGATCGGGCGCCCGGCCGCATCCAGCACCCGGCAGTCGGTGTCGACGCGCAGCCCGCCCATATTCTTGCGGGTCATCGGAAAAACCTGCATGGCATAAAAAGGAGGCTTCCGGAATTCGCGCGGTGCCGGAACGGGAAAGACCTGCAGCCAGGGCGGTAGCGCCTGCGGGCCGAAGCGCTGAAAATCCTTGTCTTCCCCTTCGCGCACCATGCGGTTATAGCGCTCCACGGTGATCTGCAGCCGGTCGGCGGGCAGGCCCGCCCGGCTGGCCAGCTCTGCCCAGGTTCCGGCGCTCCGGGTGACGGCCGGATTATCGACCAGCTGCCGCCGGGCATATTCGCGGTCGGCCCAGTCCGTGCCGGAGTAGCGCAGGTCCTCGGTACCCGGCTCATCGAAGATCAGCCAGTAGGTAGCCGGCTTCTGCCGCAACAGGGCATCCAGGGTGAAGCGCGACCCCTGCCACTCGTTCACGAATCGCTCCCCCTGGGCATTGACCCAGATGGCATTGAGGTTGCGGACGCTCACCGCGCGGTTGTCCTCCGTCAGCCGCGGGTCGGGAACCCCGAAGGGGTAATGCCACTGGTGATCCAGCCGGTGGGTGGCGGCGCCCGCCGCCAGGCCCATCTGCAGGCCCAGGCCGGCGGAGTTCGGGCTGGCTCCGAGCAGCACCCGGTCGGGCTGCGGCGCGTCCCGGCGCCAGTTCTGCCGCACCAGCCGCTCGTTTCCCTGGAATCCCCCGGTGGCCAGCACCACCGAGCGGGCCTCGAAGCGCACCGAACGCCGGCTGCGCAGGTTCCGTCCCACGGCTCCCACGACCGCTCCGTCGCGGACCACCAGCTCCTCCACGCGGATGTTCCAGTGGAAGCGGATCCGGGGATTCCGGAAGCACTCCCGGTAAATGGGACGCAGCAGCCCCAGTCCTTTTTCGGTATTCTCGTGGAAGCGGGGTACGTGATTTCCGGCCTGGGGCCGCACCGCAAAAAAGCGGACCCCCAGCCCGGTGAGCCAGTCGTAGATTTCGCGCCGCGAGTCGTGCGCCAGAATCCGCGCCCAGTCCGGGTCGGCATCTTCCCCCCATTCGCGGATGTCCTTTTCGGCCAGGTCGGGATCGTCCTGGAAGCCCTCGGCCTTCTGGGTCGGGGTGTCCACGATGAACAGCCCCCCTTCGGAAAGCACCCCGTTGCCGCCGAAGACGGAATTCATCTCGGCCACATCCACCCGCAGGCCGCCGAGCCCGGCCTCATAGGCGGCACTCAGGCCGCCCAGGCCGGCTCCGATGACCAGCACATCGCTCGAAGAGACCGCGGCACGACCATACAGCCAGGCCAGATACCCGGCGGCCGCTGTCAGACCCAGCAGGAAAAGCACGACCAGCAACCGTTTCATGAAGATGTTCTCCTCTGCGGAAATCGTTTTTCTTAATCGGCGCGGCGCGGCCTGGGCCCCTTCCGGAAAAGGGTAGACACAACCGCCTTCATAGATTACCATGCCAAAGCCGCAGGAGCCTGCCGGTTCTTCCGTTATTTGGAAACAAATCGAATCCAGGCGAATAAAAGAGGATATGCGTCAAACAATAACCACGAGGAAAGATGGAATGAGAAAATTCAGCATTGGACTGCTTGCACTGACCCTGCTGGCAGGCGCTTCTTTCGCTTGGGCGGAAGACAAAGCGGACCTGGCGGCGATCTACAAAATCAAAGACGAGGGGCTGAACCGCTCCCAGGTCATGGAGCTGGAAAGCTACCTGACCGATGTATACTCCCCGCGGCTGGCCGGCTCTCCGGCGATGCGTCAGGCGGCGCAATGGGTGGAGGGAAAATTCAAGGAGTGGGGCCTGCAGAACATCCACCACGAGGCCTACGAT
The DNA here is from genome assembly GCA_903847975.1 of uncultured Acidobacteriota bacterium. Taxonomy (GTDB): domain Bacteria; phylum Acidobacteriota; class UBA6911; order CAINFC01; family CAINFC01; genus CAINFC01. Next base: position 26,351 of record CAINFC010000308.1, read on the forward strand.
TTCGGGCGCAGCTGGGAGCTGAAGAAATTCCAGGCGCACATGATGGAACCGGCCTACTCGCCGCTGATCGCCTACCCCAAGGCCTGGGTACCGGGCCTCAGCGGGGTGGTGCGCGGGGAAGCCGTTCGCGTCGAAATCGCCTCGGAGGCGGATTTCGACAAGTACCGGGGAAAGCTGAAGGGCCAGTTTGTGCTCAGCCAGCCGGCGCGCGCGGTGGAAGCGCGCTTCAAGCCGCTGGGCTCGCGCTACACCGACCCGGAGCTCGAGGAGCTGTCCCGGATGCCCGATCCGGGTGCGAATCCGTTCGAGCGCTACGCCCGGATGCGCGGCCAGATGCCCAACCGCCAGCTGCAGCGCAGAATCAACGAGTTTTACCTGGCCGAAGGGGTGGCTGCGGTCCTGGAGCCGAGCCGCCTGGGGGACGGAGGCACTCTTTTTGTCGGCAGCGGCGGGGAGCAGGCTAAAAACGCACCGGCCGTCCCGGTGCAGGTCGTGGTCGCCGTGGAGCACTACAACCGCATGTGCCGCATCCTGGACAAAAAGATCAAAGTGCAGCTGGAGATGGAATTGCAGGCCAGATTCGTCGACCAGGACACCAGCGACTGGAACCTGATTGCCGAAATTCCCGGGTCGGACAAAAAGGAGGAGATCGTGATGCTCGGAGGACACTTCGACACCTGGCACGCCGGCACCGGAGCCACGGACGATTCCTCGGGCTGCTCGGTTTCCATGGAAGCGGTGCGCATCCTGCAAGCCGCCGGACTGAAGCCCCGCCGGACCATCCGCGTCGGCTTCTGGGGAGCGGAAGAAGAGGGGCTGCTCGGCTCCCGGGCCTACGTCTCGGAGCATTTCGCCTCCCGCCCGGCTCCGCCGGCGGACATGGACCGCACGAGCGAGGAATACCGCACCTGGCGGATGAACAGCATGCGCACCCCGCCGACGCTGAAAGCGGAATATGCTAGGCTGTCCGCCTATTTCAACCATGACAACGGCACCGGCAAAATACGCGGCATCTACCTGCAGGGCAGCGAGGAAGTCCGGCCCATATTCGAAGCCTGGCTGGCGCCCTTCAAGGACATGGGGGCTTCCACGATCACCATCCGCAACACCGGCGGCACGGATCACCTGTCGTTCGACAACGTCGGGCTGCCTGGCTTTCAGTTCATCCAGGATGAAATTGAATACAGCACCCGAACGCATCACTCCAACATGGACGTCTACGATCGGGTGCAGCCCGGAGACCTGATGCAATCGGCGGTCATCATGGCTTCCATGGTCTATCACACCGCCATGCGCGACGAACTGCTGCCGCGCAAGCCGATGATCAGGCCGGAAACACGAGGTCCCAGGGGACGGTAACCGCCCGGAATCGTTCGAAGGAGGAGGAGAAAATGAATCGACGAAAACTTCTAAAGCGGGGTTCCTGCCTGGGATGGGCGGCGGCCGGGGCGGGCGATGCGGCCCTCGCCTCCGCCCAGGAGCCAAGGCACAAAAGCGCTTCGGCGACACCGCCGGAGCGCTTCGTCCTGCAGGAAATCACCATCGACGAACTGCAGCGGAAAATGCAGAGCGGGGCCTGGACTTCCCGGCAGATTACGGAAATGTACCTGCACCGCATCGAGGAGATCGACGCCCGGGGGATCCGCCTCAACTCGGTCATCGAGCGGAACCCGGATGCCCCGGCGATTGCCGCGCGCATGGATGAGGAGCGGAAGTCCGGGAAAGTCCGCGGCCCGCTGCACGGCATTCCGGTGCTGATCAAGGACAACATCGACACCGCGGATGCGATGATGACCACCACCGGCGCGCTGGCCCTGGTGGGGAACAAGGCCGCGCAGGACGCTTTCATCCTCAAACGGCTGCGGGAGGCAGGCGCCGTGCCGCTCGGCAAGACCAACCTGAGCGAGTGGGCCAATTTTCGATCCACACGCTCCACCAGCGGCTGGAGCAGCCGCGGGGGGCAGACCAGGAATCCCTACGTGCTGGACCGCAATCCGTGCGGATCCAGCTCGGGCTCCGGGGCGGCGGTGGCCGCCAACCTCTGCGCCGTGGCGCTGGGCACCGAAACCGACGGCTCGATCATCGCTCCGGCTTCCTATTGCGGGATTGTCGGACTCAAGCCCACGGTCGGCCTGTGGAGCCGCAGCGGGATCATCCCCATTTCCAAAACCCAGGATACCGCCGGGCCGATGACCCGCACCGTGAAGGATGCCGCCATTCTTCTCGGAGCGCTTTCCGGGCCAGATCCCGCCGATCCGGCCACCCGGGAAAGTGCCGGAAGGGCATCGGCCGACTACACCCGGTTTCTGGATCCCCAGGCTTTGAAGGGCCGGAGGATCGGCGTGGAAAAGTCTTTTTTCACCGGGGATGAGGATGTGGTCGAACTTTACCGGCAGGCGATCGGTACGATGCAAAAGCTGGGCGCCGAAGTCGTCGAGGTAGAGCTCCTCAAAGCCTGCAAGGACCTCGGGGAGGCGGAAAATACTGTTTTGCGTTATGAGTTCAAGGACGGGGTGAATGCCTACCTCTCCCACGCCCGGGCATCGGTGAGCAGCCTGGCGGATGTCATTGCCTTCAACGTAAAGAACGCAAAGTACGCCATGCCTTACTTCCGGCAGGAAATTCTGGAATCCTGCGAGCAGAAGGGGGGCCTGGACAGCAAAGAATACCGGGATGCGCTGCAGAAGTCTCTGGGCGCAAGGAAAATCATCGACGACATGATGAAGCAGAATCGCCTGCTGGCGATAGCCGGCACAAGCATCGGGCCGGCCCACTGCACCGACCTGGTGAACGGGGACTACGACACCGGCTTTTACTTCTGCCCGCCGGCGGCCATGGCGGGCTACCCCCACATTACTGTCCCCATGGGGATGGTGCACGGCCTGCCGGTCGGCCTTTCTTTCATAGCCGGGGCCTGGCAGGAGCCGGTGATCCTGGGGTTGGCTTACGCCTTCGAACAGGCGACACGCCAAAGGGAGGCTCCGAAGTTTCTGCCGACCCTCCTCTGAAATTTCTGCGGAAAGCCGGGAACCCCGAAAGTCTTCGTTCAGAGTTCAAGCTTTAGCTTGCGTGCCACAAGCGGAATCCCGCTCGCAGCGTGCAGCCTAAGGCTGAACTCAAAATGGCTTTCGTTTGTTTGCAGGGCTTCTGCGAGAATCCTCGACTCTTTGCTCTGCCGTCCCGATAGGGACTTGCCCCGTGCTGGAGCCAACCCGGCAATGAATTGCCGGGCCGCAATCTTGCTGTCCCTGACGGGACTTTGCCTCGGAATAACCGTCCTGTGCCGGTTTACGCGGCGCCTCCCGAGACCCTATGGCGGAGCGCAAGGGAATCCCGAAAGGAATTCCGGATTGATTCCGGGCTTTATGCCAAGGCCTGCCTCACCCGGGCGGGGGTCATCGGGAGGTGCATCACCCGGGCTCCAACGGCATCGAAGATGGCGTTGGCAATCAGGCCGCCCATGAGGATAATGACCGGCTCCCCGCCTCCCTGCGGCGCGAGCGCGTTGTTCTCCACAATCCGGGTTTCGATCCGCGGCATCCAGCTGAACCGCGGCAGTTCGTAAGTGTCGAAGTTGCGATCCAGGATCTGTCCGCTCCGGAAGCGGATCCCCTCCGACAGGGCGTAGCCCAGGCCCATCATGGCACAGCCTTCCATCTGCATCCGGGCCCCTTCCGGGTTGATGACGATGCCCATATCCTGCACGCAGTACACCCGTACGACCTGGACCTTGCCGCTGGACCGGTCCACCTTGACCTCGGCGATGGCCGCCACGTAGGTCCCGGCATCCAGCCCGCAGGCAATGCCCAGCCCGCGGCCGCTGGGAGCGGCCGCCTTCTGCCATCCGAATCCCCTGCCCGCTTCTTCCAGGACCCGGCGCATGCGCGGATCGCTGGTGTTGGCCAGCCGGAATTCCAGGGGATCGGCTTTGGCCGCGGCGGCCATCAGGTCGATCTGCGATTCGCGGGCGAAGGTGTTGGTGTTGGCCGCCGGAGCCCGCCAGGGCCCCACGGCAAAGGGGTGCTGCTTGCCGTCGCGGGAGGACCATTCCCCGTAGATGCGCAGAAGGTTGTGGGGAACATCCTAGTACTGGTCGGAGCCCCGCGAGCCGCAACCGTAGGCCCGGTAATCCCAGAGGCATATCCGCCCGCTGCGGTCCAGGCCGGATTTGATTTTGATTGTGGCCGCCGGGCGGAAGGCATCGTAAAAAAACTCCTCGGCGCGGGTCCAGGCCACCTGCACCGGCTTGCCGGCGATCCGCGCCAGCCGCGCGGCCTCCACCACGTGCTGCCCGCCGCTGCTCTTTCCGCCGAAGCCGCCGCCGACAAAAGGGGTGATGACCCGGACGTTCTGTGGCGCAAAACCCAAAGCCCGCGCCACCTCCTGCTGATTGGGAAACGGAGTCTGGGTGGCCGCCCAGACGGTGGCTTTGCCGTTTTCCACCTGCGCCAGGGCGGTGTGGGTCTCCATGGGCGCATGGGCCACATAGGCATTGAAATAGGTGCGATCCAGGACCTGGCCGGCCATCCGTTCACCCTCCGCCAGATCCCCTTTGCGCCCCCGCTCCGCGGCGGCCGGCGCCTGGGCCACCAGGTGCTCGTAAATGTTCTGATCGTCCACGGCCGTAGCCGCCGGTTCATATTCCGCTTGGATCTTTTCCAGGGCGTGTGCGGCCGTCTTCGGATCGGGGTGCAAAACGGCAATGAGTCCATCCTGGTTTACCACCGTGACACCGGGAACCGCCGCAGCCTCTGCGGTGTCCGCCTTCACCAGGCGTGCTCCGTGGGACGGCGGGCGCAGCAGCCGGGCATAGAGCATGCCGGGCAACCGCACATCCCCGGCGTACCGGGCTTTGCCGGTGACCTTGGCCACGGCGTCCAGGCGCTGCGGGGACTGCCCCATGATCCGGAACTGGGAAATCTCCTTCAGAATCGCCTTGCCCTCCAGATTGCGGACAATCTTCTGGCCCCGGGCCAGCTGGGCGAAGGTGATGCGGGTCGAGCCTCCGGGCATTTCCCGTATGGTCCCGGCTTCCACTCCCAGGCGCTCTTTGGGAACCTTCAGCTTTTCCGCGGCCATATCCAGCAGCACGGAGCGGGCGGCAGCCGCAGCGGCGCGCAGCGCCGGCCCGAAAACCCGGGTGGAAAGGGAGCCGAAAGTTCCGCCGTCCGGCACGCACTGGTCGGTGTCCCCCATAATCATGTCGATGGCTTGGAGACTTACCCCCAGCTCGTCGGCGGCCATCTGCGCCAGGGAAGTCATGACCCCCTGGCCCATCTCGATTTTTCCCGAAAGGATAGCCACCCGGCCGTCCTCACCGATGCGTAAATAGGCGTTGAAATCCTCCGGGTACCCCCGGCCGCCCTGGGCCTCGAGCTCCGGCGCCTCGCAGAAGAAAAGTATGGTGATTCCGGATCCCAGCTGCTTCAGAAAATCGCGGCGGTCCGGAAGAAAAGCGTTCCTTTTTTCCGTTTCCATAAGCTTTCTTTCGCTCAGATCTTTCCGACGGTGCTTTCGATGGCTTGCAGAATGCGCGGGTGGGCCCCGCAGCGGCAGAGGTTGTGTTCCATCTCCTCGAGAATCTCCTGCCGGGTGGGCTTGCGCTTGCGGAGCAGCAGTGCTTAGGCGTTCAGGATCATTCCCGGAGTACAGAAGCCGCACTGGAAAGCGCCGTGCTCCACGAACGCCTTCTGCAGCGGGTGCAGCCGGCCGCTTTTCTCCAGGCCTTCGATGGTCACCACGCTCTTGCCGTTTATCTCGCGGACCGGCAGATGGCAGGATCGAACCGCCTCCCTGTTGACCAGTACGGTGCAGGCCCCGCAGTGGTTTTCCCCGCATCCGAACTTGGTGCCGGTAAGCCCCAGGTCGGTGCGCAGCACCCAGAGGAGCATGCGGGTGCCCTCGACCTCCAGGCGGGTGGATTTGCCATTGAGGCGAAACTTGATGATTTCTTTCATAGCGGTAATTCCCGATGAATCGGATTTTACATTATGGGGCCTCCATGCCCCTTGAGTCTGCAGGCACAAGGCATTTCAGGCTGGTCCGACATCATCCCAGAATTTCAGGTATTTTGCAAAGAGGAGGCGCTCCACCGAAACAGCAATCAGTGTGCCGGCGGCATAGGCGGCAAAATCCAGCGGATCGAAGGTTTTGCCGAGGGCATAAATGCCGAAGCCCTGCAGAAACTCCGCCGCCGAAGCCATGCCAAATGTTACCGCGGCCTTTTGCCACCATTTCGGCAAAAAGGGGAGCGTGCCGCATAGGAAATAAGCCACAAAAGGCAGCACCACATCGGAGAAGTAGCTGGAATACAGCTCCTGGACTAGCCCGCGGGTGTGTCGCCCGATGCCGATGAGGTGGAGGAAGGCGGCGGAGAGCGCGATGCCGAGGATGATGAAACGCCTGGGCAGGTTATTCATGGCGATTCGGAGTCGGATCCGTGTTCAGGACGTCCGGGGATTCGTGAAAATATTTCCTTTTAGTCTGCAGTTCCTTACGGGATTCTTGTCCCGGAAGAACGATCCGATGCCGGCAAGAGCACGGTCTCATTCGGCTATGGCGGAGCATGGCTTAATGATATCCGATGTTTCCTCCCGAGCGGCACATGCGCAAGAAATGTCAGGAACGGCAGAGCCGGACGGTAACTTTTTGCGATTCCATCCGGAAGGATGCCGCTGCAAAAAGTCTTTGATGGGCAGACTCTGCCTCCCTGCCGGGACTTTGCCTTGGAATAAGAGGTCTGTGCCGGTTTACGCGGGGCATCCAAGGCCATGACGGAGCACATCGGTACGATATCCGCTATTTCACCCCGTATGGTACCGACGCAAGTCCCGTAAGGGACGGCAGAACATGGCGATCCATACTTTTTTACGACGCCATCATGGAAAAAAGTTTAACAAATCCGCCTACCCGGGGTGGCGCCAGTGCGGCGCAACCCCGGGCTGTGTTCCGGAACCCCTTCCGGGATCCTGCGGTTTTCTGCGGCGGTATCCGGAAGGATGCCATCTCTTTCGGCGCGCAGACGCCCATGGGCGGCTACAGGTTCAGCGTGCCTTCCAGGTAAAGAACGGCTTTTCCGGAAACTTTGACGCGGTCCCCCTCGAGGGCGCAGTGCAGCTCGCCGCCGCGCCGGGACACCTGCCGGGCGTACAGGCTGGTCCGGCCAAGGATCCCGGCCCAGTAAGGAGCCAGCACGCAGTGGGCGGAGCCGGTGACCGGATCCTCGGGAACCCCGACCCGCGGGGCGAAAAACCGGGATACGAAATCGCTTTGCTCCCCGGGTGCGGTGACGATGGTGCCGCGGCAGTCCACCTGCTCGAGGCGGGCGAAATCGGGCCGGACGGAGCGCACCGCGCTCTCGCTCTCCAGGCGGACCAGCAGGTCTTCCGCCGATCCCCACACCCCGGCGGGCGCGGCCCCCAGCGCTTCGGCCAGCCCTGCCGGCGCCTCCCGGATCCGGGCCGGGCGCGCCGGAAAATCCATTTCCAGCCGGTCCGCCCGCTTCTCCACGGTCAGCATGCCGCTGCGCCGCGTGCGGAACCGGATGCGGTTTTCCGGCCAGTCCCGGCATTGGAAGAGGACAAAAGCGCTGGCCAGGGTGGCGTGGCCGCAGAGCGCCACTTCGACGAGCGGCGTGAACCAGCGGAGGTCAAATCCCTCTTCGTTGGGCACCAGAAAGGCGGTTTCCGACAGATTGTTTTCCGCGGCCACGGAAGCCAGCAGCCGATCCTCGGGCCACTGGTCCAGCAAACAGACTGCGGCGGGGTTTCCGGAAAAGACCTCGGAGGCGAAGGCATCCACCTGGTACATCGGCACTCTCATAACGCTCCTTTCGAACTGGCGCTCATTTGGCTTTGGCAGACAGCATTCCTTCGCGGACGGCGGTGATCTCCTGGTGGATCTGATTCCACTGGGCCAGCAGTTTCGGCCCGCTCAGCTTCCCGGACTGCTCCGCTTCCATCAAGGCGGCCAGCCGGTTGTACAAAGCCAGCTTTTCCGGAGACCCGCATTTCCAGCCGATTTTGGCGCTAGCCCGATCGAAGGATTGAAAGACCCGGCAAACGGTGCGGGCCCAGGGCTCGGGCGGGGGTCCGGACGGCGTTTTTCGCAGATTGCGCATCTTTTCCCGGAAATTCCCGGCGGGGTCGTTGAGGTTGAAATAATTGACGACGTAGGCTTCCTCGATCGAAAAGCCGTACAGAAAATCCATCAGATAGTGCGCCGTCTCCCGGGTGGACATGGCGGTGGGAATCAGTTTGAAAAACCCGTCGGCCAGCTCGTCAAGCAGCCTGGGAATATCGGTTCCTTCGGGGTTGATGGCCGCGATGCGCAGGCTGCCGAAGGCGCTTCCGCTCCAGTCGGCGTAGGAGCGAAGTTCCAGGGCGTTGAACGCCGCCTCCAGCGCCCGGCTGGAATCCAGGGCTTCCTGGTGCTTGCGGAATGCCAGGGCATAAAGAGTGTCGAACTGCTTCATGCCGGCAAACTGGCGCAGCCGGTCCGGATCGGCTCCCGGTTCGATCCGGGAAGGAGCCGTCAGCTGAGGCTGGTAGGACAGACCCATTTCCTTCAGCCGGTAGGCATCGCCGAAGACGTTGCGCAGATTCTCCGGCTGGATAATGGCACGGACTTCCGCGGAGAGTGCCTGGAGGGTTTCCACGGGACTCCCGCCGGCGGGCGCTGGCGGGCTCTGGCTGTAAGTGCGCAGCGGCCCGACGGACCAACATAAGATCAGAGCGACCATCCATTTTTTCATGCAGGCTTCTCCTTAAGATATTCGATCGGCAAAACAGGGAGTCGGTTTTTTGCCTGGTTCTCCCAGCGGTGATTCTAGAGGGACTGCATGGCATTGTCAACCGGAGGGGGGAACCCGTCGGAATTCGTGCTACTATCCATTGCCAGAGCGCAGAAGCACAACTTCAACCGGAAAGAAGGAGAAGCGATCCATGAACATGCGGCGCAAGGCCATCGTCACCGGGGCGGCCTCCGGAATCGGCCGGGCCACAGCTATCCGCTTTGCAGCGGACGGCTATGACGTCTGCCTGCAGGACCGTCGGGAACCCGGCCTGCAGGACACCCGGGAGCAGCTGGCTCCGGGAGACCACCTGTTTTGCGTCGGGGACTACTCCGACCCCACGGTCACAGAGGAAGCCGGGAAGCGGGTGCGGGAATCCTGGGGGAAAGTCCACGCCCTGGTGAGCTGTGCGGGGCTTTTCGAGAACACCGACCTCCTGGAAACGCCCTACGACACATGGAGGCGATGCCTCGATATCATGCTGGGCGGGGCGCTGCGCATGTCCCGCATGGCGGTGCCCCTGATGGGCGAAGGGGGACGGGTGGTGCATATCACTTCGATTCACGGAACGCGGGTGGAGTTCGGGGGCGGCAGTTATGCGGTGGCCAAGGCGGCCATCAACCAGCTGTGCCGGAGCCTGGCGCTGGAGCTGGCTCCCCGCGGCATCCTGGTCAACGCCATTGCCCCCGGGTTCGTGCGCACCGCAATGAGCGTGCGCCCGGACGGAACCAACGAGCTGGACAGCGACTGGTTCCGGCAGAATTACGTGGAAGGCAGCCACCTCCCGCTGCGCCGCGCGGCGCGCCCGGAAGAGATTGCCGGGGTGGCGGCATTCCTGGCGGGACCGGATTCCTCCTACCTGACCGGGCAGGTAATCACCGTGGACGGCGGCCTGACCATTACCTTTTGAGTAGGCACTCCCTCCGGCGAAAGAGTACTATAGCTGGTTCCGGAAAGGGAGGGAGAAACGCCTCCGGGGACAACCCCTCCCGGATCAGGAGGTCAAAAACTTCTGCCAGCGCAGATCGGGCTGCAGCTCGCGAGGCTGCTCGGCGTATTCCAAGGCCATTTTTACCATCCAGTCGACCACGATTTCAAAATAGTGCCGCGTTAGTGAATAGAGGCTGAAATCCGGGGCGGGATTCAGCGCATCGATCAGGTACGGTATGCCGTCCCGGATGGCGTATTCGATGGAGTTCACGTCGTAGCCCAGGGCCTGGTTCAGCCGCTGCGAGTCCTGCTCGATCCGCAGGCCCATCTCCTCGGTCAGGTGCTCGTGCTCGACGATGTACTGCCGGAGAACAGGATCGTACTTGATAGGCAGGATGTTGGTTTTGGCCACGCAGAGGCAGCGAATATAGTGGTCGTATTCAATGCACTCCTGGAGCACCATGCACAATTCGCCGGTCTGGTTGTAGGTCTCCAGCAGCTCGTCCATGGAGTTCACCTGGTAAATGTGCCGCCAGCTTCCGCCGACATAAGGCTTTAAAATGGCCGGGAACCCGACGTAGTCGACAATCCGGTTCCAGTCCAGCGGATAAACCAGGTTCCGGAGATCCTGGGGTGCCACTCCCTCCGCAACCCGCTGCTGGGGAAGAACCATGGTCCGGGGCACGGCGATGCCCAGGCGCGAGGCCAGGGAATACTGGAAAAACTTGTCGTCGGCATCGCGCCAGAAAGGATTATTGACCACCCGGGTCCCCGCCAGGGCGGCATTTTTCAGATAGGCCCGGTAATACTTGACCTGATGGGAGAGGCGGTCGATGATCAGGGCGTATTCGCAGCCTTCCGCCTGCCGGGAGCCGCCGAGCCGGATCAGCTCCGCCGCAACCCGCCCGCCGCTCTGTTTCTGTACCTGCTCCATAAAGGCCAGAGGAAACGTCTCCTCCATGCCGGTCAGTAAGCCGATCTTTACCATGGATCTCTCCTGTCTATACCACGAATTTCTGGATCATGCGCCGGCGATCCGCCCAATCATGGCCTGTTTCCGGCCCCCACAGGTCCAGACCGTGGGGAATCTGCTTTTCCGTCAGGATCGCGGAAAGGCCGAGGGCCGAGGCGGCACTTTCTTCTTTTTCTCCGTCCGCCAGCCAGATTTCCATATAGTTGCGCAGATAAAAAAGATACCATTCGTCGTTCAGCTCCGGCAGAAAGTGAAAAGGAGAGTTGAAATAGACGCTGGGATCGTAGAAACCGTCCAACCGGCCGCTGATGTCGTAGGTTCCCCCGATTCCCACGACCCGCTTGACCATCTCCGGGTGGCGAAAAGAAAAATTGACGGCGTGATATCCGCCGAAGCCGCAGCCGTTGACCGTCAGGGAGTGCGTGGAGCGGTTGCGCTTTCGAATGAAGGGAATAAACTCCTTGACGATGTAGGCCTCAAATTCTTCATGGCGCTGAATCCGGCGGGCCGGAGCGATATCCGCGTTGCACCAGCTTTCGGCATCCAGGCTGTCCACGCAGAAAATCTGGAACCGGCCCTCCTCGAGCCCGGGAAGCAGAGCGGCAATTATGCCGCAGTCCTCGTACTGAAAGAACCGGCCCTGGACATCCGGAAAGGCAAGAATGGGATATCCCCCTTGCCCGAAAACCAGGGCTTCCATGTCCCGCTTGAGAATTGGGCTGTACCAGCGTGTGTACTCGCGATTCATAAAGGAACCTTCGTCTGGATTATACTGGCAGTTTTCCGGCCTTACAAATTGGCTCTCACCTTTTCGGAAATGGACTTGGCCTGCAGAAAGAGGAGCAGATAGTCCCTGCCGCCCGCCTTGGAGTCAGTGCCGGACATGTTAAAACCTCCGAAGGGGTGCACTCCGACAAGCGCCCCGGTGCATTTTCGGTTGATGTAAAAATTGCCCACATGGAAGTCGGCCTTGGCCTCCTCGGCGCGCTGCGGATCCCCGCTGAAAAAGGCGCCGGTAAGCCCGTAGTCGGTGTTGTTGGCCAGCTCGATTCCATGGCGCCAGGACCGGGCCGGGGTAAAGGCCAGGACCGGCCCGAAAATTTCTTCCTGGGAGATACGGGCCTCCGGAGCAATCTCCGCGAAGATGGTGGGGGGTATGAAGAAGCCCTCTCCCTCCGCCGGCTCCCCGCCCAAAACCAGCCGTCCCTCTCCTTTGCCGACCTGAATGTAGTCCAGGATGGTCCGGTAGGCGGACCGGCCGGCAACCGGCCCGAATGCGTTTTCCGGGTTCCGGACCGGCCCCATGCGGATTTTCCGGCTGAGGGAAATCACCTTTTCCAGGACCGCCTCGTAGACCGTATCCACCACGATAGCCCGGGAACAGGCGGAGCACTTCTGCCCCTGAAAACCGAAGGCAGAGGCGGTAATGGCCGCCGCCGCCGCATCCAAATCGGCGGTCTCATCGACCACAATGGCGTCCTTGCCCCCCATTTCGGCCACCACGCGCTTGATCCATTTCTGTCCCGGTGCGGTCCGGGCCGCCAGTTCGTTGAGATGCAGGCCCACTTCCCGCGAGCCGGTAAAGGAAATGAAGCGGGTTTGGGGATGTCCCACAAGGTAGTCTCCCATTTCCCCGCCGCTGCCCGGCAGAAAATTCAGAACTCCATCCGGCAGTCCCACCTCGGCCATCAGCTCCACAAAGCGGGCAGCGATGACCGGCGTCTCGCTGGAGGGCTTCAGGACCACGGTGTTACCGGCGACAATAGCCGCCGCAGTCATTCCGACCAGGATGGCCAGGGGGAAGTTCCAGGGAGGAATCACCACACCGACCCCCAGGGGGATATAGCGCAATTCGTTGCGCTCCCCCGGATAGGGGATTACCGGCTGCGGGCCGGCATAGCGCAGCATTTCCCGGGCATAAAACTCCAGGAAGTCGATGGCCTCGGCCGTATCGGCGTCCGCCTCCGCCCAGCTTTTGCCGATCTCATATACCATCCAGCTCGAGAAAACGTGCTGGCGGCAGCGCATGATTTCCGCCGCCCGGAAAAGGTGCCCGGCGCGCACCTCCGGCGGCACGCGGCTCCAGCTGCGGAAAGCCTTGCCGGCGGCCTGAATGGCCTTTTCCGCCAGCGCCGCGTCGGCCCGGGAAACCGCTCCGACCACTTCGGAGGGACAGGAGGGATTGGTGGAAACGATCTTTTTCTCCGTTCGAACGGAGGCGCCGTCGATGCGCAGATCGTATTCGCGGCCCAGCTGCGACTGCACTTCCTGCAGGGCGGCCTCCATCTTCCGGCGGTTTTCCGGAACCTGAAAATCGGTTAAAGGGTGATTGCGAAAATCCGGTATGGTCATGGTTCATTCTCCGGGGAGATTTGTTTTCGGTGAAAGAAAAACCCCTGTCTTTGGAGGAAGAGCAGGGGTTTGGACGTGCGAAAATAAGGAATCGGGATCAACAGGCCATTTGTCCGGTCTTTTTTACGGTGCGGCGATAGGCGGAGCTGAGGGCCTTTTCGATCAGCGTTTCGATCTCCGGTGTTTTTTTGTGGCCGACGGTGGCGATCTCGCAAACCAGAATCTGCCGGGCCCGGTCGAGCAGGCGCTTTTCCCGGAAGGACAAGGGCTTCTGGTGATTCAGATAGACCAGGTTTTTAACCACTTCCGCGACTTCGAAAATATCGCCGGTGCGCATCCGGTCGCAATTATCCTTGAAGCGCTCCTTCCAATCGTTGTCCAGCTCTTTGAATTCCTTGCCGAGCATTTTGAAAATCTGGGGGATATCGTCTTTTCGAATGGTGCGACGTATTCCGATGTTCTGGGCATTGGCGATGGGAATCATGACCAGGGAGTTCGTAGCTTGAATCCGCAGGTGATAGAACTCCTGGCAGCCATGAGTAAATTCGGTCTTGGAAACGCTTTCTATGACGCCGACTCCGTGGTTAGGATAAACAACACGTTCTCCAACCTGAAAATGCATATTTATGACCTCCCGAAGCTAAAACGATTTGGATATGTATCGGAATCCAGGCTTCGGCAAAATACTTTAAGAATGAGATGGTATAAAGAAAGAGGATATGACAAATCAGCCGCCCGCCCCCGGACGTCAGCAGCAAAATCCGGCCTTTCTAGGAAAGGGAAAGGCAAAAGTAAACCAGATGCTACGGTGCTCGTTAAAACTTTTTGCACTAAGACCTCAGATTCCAAGAAGAAAAGGGCACGACTGAATGATACCTTCAGACCCCGGAAAAGTCAAAGCGGGAACCTTGTGGGAGAGCATCGCCCTGCAGGAGCCCGCCCCACGTATTCTTCGTCGACAGGACGCAAAGAAAAGCGGAAGAGCCGCGGAAGGAAAACGAAATCGCAAAAAGTCTCCGTCTCCTGATGACAGACCCTCCCGCTTTTCTTCCCGCTCTTCCTTGTCTTCCAGGGAGCTCAATCGTTTCACAGGAAGGCGGGAAGATCAGGAAGGAAGAAAGAAGCGATCCGTGTATTTCGAAGGAAGATAATCTCGCAAAAAGCCGATATTTCACTTTGTTCTGCCGTCCCGAAGGGACTTGGGTTTGATGCGACCCAACCCGGCACTCACGTGAAGTAAGACAATCCGGTAAAAAAGTCTTGAAGGAGGCTGAAAGCCTCCCATTTCCTCAGCCCGGGGCGAAGCCCCGGGAATCATGGCATTTGGAAATCAGAGCCCTGTAGGGGCGACCTAATTCCAATTGTTCGTTCTTATTAGGCCGTCCTCACAGGGCTCCACACCCAATACAACATCGCTTCCCGGGGCTTCGCCCCGGGCTGGAATCATTTCGCCCCTTCAGGGCTATTTAATACCTTTTGCCGGGTTGTCAAGGAAGAGGGGTGACCCTCTGCGGGCGCATCTCTTCCGGTCAACCGGCACGCGTCCGGCTTCTATTGGGCCAGAACCAGCGGCAGCAGCCCCTGGAAGGCAGCCTTAAAGCTCCACCAGGCACCGTCGTCGGCCTCTGCCTTTCCGGCGGTATTGACGGCCCTTACCTGCCAATAGTAAACGGCTCCCGGCGTCAATCCGCTCAAGGTAGCGTTGGTGGCGGATCCGGCGCTCATCCAGCTCCCGGCGCAAGCGCTATCGTTGGTCGTATCGAAGCAGTATTCGTAGGAGGTGGCACCGCTGCCGGCCTCCCAGGATATCGTCGGGGTCCGGGCCGCACCTGCCGTCCCGCTTGCCGGGGCGCTTTTGCGAAAGGAGGAAGGAGGAACGATGACATGGATGGTCACCACGTATCCGGTGGCCGTCTCCGAATCGACGCGGATTTCCACGGGGTTCACCGGATCGACAAACGTTTCCCCGGCGGTCCACATGGCCCCGGCATCGCCGGTTTTTCCGTTGTTATCCACATCGAGCACATAGGCGCGGCCGCTATCCACCCGATGAATGATGACCGCATCCCCGGGCAGCTGGGCATCGTAGGATCCCGCCGACCGCCGGCGCGCTTCCACACTGTAGTAGCTTTCGTCGGCCAAGGGAATGATGGCCATCCGGTAATGGGCGGCGGCCGACAGATCCAGCCGGTCCAGGGTGATGGTGCTCCGGCCCTTGGGCGCATAGAAAACCTGGCCGGCGTCGAACCAGCCCAGGGAGTTCTTGTAAGGCGAAATGGTATGCTGTCCCGTGCAGCCATACACCGGGTGCCTTGGGTTGCACAGCCAGGGCCAACTCATAACATCCCAGTCGTTGTCGTAGGTCTGGCCGTACTGGCCGGACGAGTGCGGCAGGCCGAAGCCGTGCCCCATCTCATGGGCCATGGCGGAGATGTGCTCGTAGCCCCACGGCGGCTCCCAGGTCATACGAAAGGAGCGCACCTGGCTGTCGACATTGACCGTGCGGCTGCCGCCCCAGGCCAGGCCGTCCAGTTCCGAATTGAACATCAGGTTGATGCCCACGTAGGAAGGAAAGTGGACGTAGGGATCGGCCACGGCCGTACAGTCGTTGGCGGCACGGTCGAGGTTGGCCTCGGCCTTTCCGTCCCCGTTCATGTCATATACGTAGTAGGACCGGGGTTTCGGCAAAACATACCAGCCGAAGGCGCCGCTGCCGGTCATATTGATTTTATCGTAGGAGAGCTCGCGCCAGTAATGATCCAGGCTCGGCGCGGCGCCGGCAAACATGTTCAGGAAGTAGGTCAGGTCTTTCGGCTGGGCGGCCACATCGGAAAACTGGCACAGAACGGAAACCCACGGCTGCGACCCGGTCAGCGCCGGCGCGGTTGGGGTCTGCGGGGAAAGCGCGGTCACCGCATCCACCCGAAGAACCGGGTCTGCGGCGCCCTCCCGCGCCGGCACCAAAGGGCCCACCGGCCGCGCTTTCAGAGCTACTACCTGCCCGTTCAGCGGCAGCCATCGGCCGGGATCTGCAAGCGGATCAAGCTGCAGCCGGTAGGCATTTCCCTGCTTGTCCCGCAGCCAGTAGCTGGTCTGCGCGGCCCGGTTCGACCCGGGCGGCGGATCCCCCCAGAGCACCTCGAAGGTCCCGGACAAATCCTGCCCGTTCGCTTGCTCCAGGGCGGCACCGCTTCGCGGCGAAAAAAAGGATCGGACAAAGTCGGATAGCGGCAGGGGATTCGGGCTGACAACCGCCGGAAGCACACCGGCCCAAAGGACGGCCGATCGGGCCAAAGCCGGAAGCAATCCGGTGGAAAGGCGGATCCCTTTATTCCCTTTCATACACTGCCTGCCGGAAGCCTCCTCGCGTGGAGCGGAAGGCCGCTGCGGCCCATTTTTCTAGGGGGCGACGGCAAAGGGTTGCGGAGGAACCGCAGCCAGAAAAGAGGCCAGGTTGCCGTCCCCGAACAGCTCGAAAATAGCCACTCCTCCGCCTGTGGAGCGGACGCGCACAAAACCGCGCATCTGTCCGGCGGAAGCCGGCACCAGCTGCCGCAGCACCTGGCTGAAGCGGTTGCCCGCAGCCAGGCTTAGCGTGCGGCTTCCGGTGGATTGGCCGTCCTCGGTGAACACCTCGATTTGCAGCTGAACTTCCTGGGCGTTGGGGTTCAGGGCGGCGATACCGGTGAAGTAGCCCACCGGCGGATTTCCGCTCACCCCCTCCGCCACCTGCGAAAAGATCATGTCGGTTGCCAGGGCGGACTGCAGCGGCAGCCCGGCGACAATCGCGCCCTTCAAGGCATCGCCAAAAACCACGTCCCCCGAAACGGAGCCGCCGTCCAGCTCCACAATCAGCGAGCCCACGCGGGGCTGGGTATCGGTGCTGTCGGCAGGAAATCCGAAGAGCTGGTCCGCCCGCCCGCAGAGCGTTCCTTTGGCGGGAAGGGAACGCGGCAGAGGATTGGTCACCCCGGCGGCGGTCAGCAGGCTGCCGTTTTCCGCCACCACGCGGATGGTGGCACCGGCGGTGACCGTTCCGGTATTCACCAGGCACAGGCTGGTAAAGAAGGGGGACGGATACTGGCCGACTCCGCCGCTGGCAAACTGAGCCGAGTAGAGCTTCCGCGCGGACTGAGGAAGTTGCGCCGGCAATCCGAACAGAGTGGACCCGAACTGGACCATCTCGAACCCGATGACCGGCTGGGTGGACTGCACCTCCACCCAACCGGCGCTGATCGGCAGGGTGGCGCCGGGAAACAGCTGGGCCACCGTCTGGCGCAACCGCCCTTTGGCGGCCAGGCTGGCCTGGGCGCGAGCCACCTCCAGGCCGGCTGCCGACCAGAGAGTGATCTGCAGGGTGGCCGCGTTTTCTCCGGGGTTGACGATGCTGAAAGCCGTGGTGGCCGACTGTCCCAGAAAGGAACCGCTTCCTTCCAGAACCCGGGTAAACAGGATGCGGCCTGCGGCTGTCGGCAGCGCCAGCCCGCCATCCAGCTGGGTTTGAGCCAGGTCTCCCGACAGGAAGAAAGCGGCCACCTGGTCGGTGCTGCTCTCCAGCCGGATCCAGCCCTGGCGGCTTTCCGACATGGCGAAATGAAACCACTGCGAATCGATCAGCGCCCTCTGATTTCCGGCGCCGACCGCCATAACCGAGGGATTCGCCATTCCCGGCAAATTCATGAGCTGCCCGGCGTTGGTATAAGCCGTCAGCCGCACGGTGGCCGGGTAGGCGGCCCGGTTGGCAATGGCCAGAGCGGTAAATCGATTGGCATCTCCCTCCATCAGCGGCAGATAGGCAATCAGCGGCTTTTCCGTCGCACTCAGGCGGGTATCCACGAATCCGCGCTGCTCCGCCAGCTGGCCGAAGCGCTTCTCATAGGCCTGGCGAAACAACTGCATCTTGGCAAGCTCCGCCTGGGAAGGGGAAACACCGCGTCGGGTGAGCAGAATAAACGCGTTGTTGAATACTTTCGGCGAATCCTTGGGGGTCGGCTGACGCAGCCCTTCTTCGGCAATCACGTTTTGCACGGTGACATTCTTGCGGGTACCGCGGAAGGACACATCCTTGGCCGGTTCACTGGAAGTGGTTTTGGTGGTTCCGCTGGGTGCGGTTACCACAAAAAAGGGAGACACTTCATCCTCCCAGCGCAGGCCCATCAGATACTGGTCCAGCTGGCTGAACCGCTTGCGGATGTCGCCGGTAAGAAAGGTCCCGTCTCCGTTGTCGCGGATGGAGTTGCCGCCCATCACCGAAGAATCGGAATGCAGGAAAAAGTTCCAGTAGATATCGTCTCTCCCCAGAAGCTGGTGGGATCGGGCCCCATCGAGCTTGGCATAGACGTAGGAAAGCCAGCGGTGGCCGGTGTGCCGGTCCATCAGATCCAGGAAAGAAAGCCCGTCGGACGCGGCCTGGGAGGGATCCGTCAAATAGCGTGACAGATCGCTCATGTGAATAAAATGCTCCAGAGACCCCGCGCTGCCGAACAAAGCGGAATCATCGTAGAGGTCCTGCCCCGGTCCGTCAAAGGAAATATCACCCAGCCCCTTGACCAGGTTCTTTACCGAAATGGAGTAGGCCGTCAGTCCGTCCATGTTATAGGAAAAGTTGCTGAACAGGGTCAGGAATTGAAACCGGTCGGAATGGGTTCGATAAAATTTGTTCCCCAGGGCCACCAGGTCCACTTCCGTCTGCGGGTGGAACCATTCGGCGATGGCGCCGGTGAGGGTTGTGGAGGATCCTTTGGTAAGGTCCAGCGCGGTCAGCCTGGTGTTGGCACCCCCGGGAGACAGGCCTGACAGGGCTTCCGGGGTATCCAGGGTGCTCCCGAACACGAATTCGATCGCTCCGCCGGGGAAGAGCACCACCTGAAAGAGGTTTTTACCGGTGCCGTAATACTGCTCCAGATTGTTCCAGGTAACCGTGGCCCGGTCGGTTTTCATGTTGACGAAGACGGCGGAGGAGCCGATGGGCAGCAGGTCGCAAAACAGGGGTGCGATGCGCGGTGGGCCATGGAGAAATTCGTACTGGTCCTGGCCGGTGATCCCCCAATCCACGCCACCCATGGGGTCCGCCTTGGTAAAAGTGAGGTTGCCGTTGGTATTGACATAGACCTTGTCGTAGCTGGTTCCGTGAAACGGAAAGCGGAAGCCGGAAGCAAAAGCCACCTCCTTGCCGTCATTGTCCTCCAGGGACAGGGCGCTGCCCATGACGGTGTCGAAGGTGGAAGTCCGGACTGTGACCTGGTACCCCCCCCCGGTGACCGGTTCGAACCGGATGGTCTTTCCGGTCAGATCGGCGGGATTCGGGTCGGCAACAATGCTGCCGTCGTCTTCCACCACCGCCACATCATTCAGATCCTGATCCTGGACGGATTCCACTCGCCGATTCGAAGTTCCCGCCTCCTGCCCCTGCCGGTACTCCCTGGCGCTTTGCACGAAGGCATGCATGGCCGAAGCGGCCCTGCTGCGGCTGGTGTGGAACTCCCGAACGGTTTCCGAAGCCGAGCCCCATGCCGCCGGAGGACAGAGGGCCGGGAGCAGATAGGCAGACAGAAAAACCCACCTTTGGCAACGTGATGTTTTAAGAACCATGGCAAAACTATCCTATCGATAAATTATCTTTTTCTGCTGCGGCCGGCATCGCTGAACGGGCACCAGGTCCGCAATATTCTTGACGCCTTCCGCGGTAGATGCTAATTTTAAAAAATCCAAGGAAAGGATACTATGAAAAAGAGTTTTTTTGTTTTTCTTATCATGATCGGACTCTTGCCGGGACAAATCGTCCTGTACGCCCAGACTAAAATTCCCGATCCCCTTCGCTTTTACGCGAAGTACACTCTGGTATGGGAAGCAGTCCGGACCACCCTGACGGAAATGCAGATGGATATCCGACTGGAGGACCGGGCCGCAGGAAAAATGTACACCCGGGAATACGAATTTTCCAATGCCACCCTGGCCGCCGGCGACCTGGCCAAATACTGCACCCTGCCGAATCTGACCGACGGCAACTGGTCCAAGGCGCGTTACGAGGTGGAGTCGGTCATCGAACGGATGGAAGGAGACGAAGTCCAGTTCACAGCCAATGTGACCGTCGCAGGGCTGAAGCGGGATTTCCAGAAGCAGGAGACCTGGATCACCTGTCCCTCCAACGGAGGCCTGGAGCGGAGGATCTATGCCAAAGTGGGTTCCAAGATCATGGGGGGCAAGTTCAAGCCGGTAGAGAAAAAGGATTTCTGGGACAAGAGCCCGCAGCCCGTGCCGGGCGGACGAACCGGTCCCGATGCCCTTCCCAAGCCGGAGCGCCGCCCCTAAGGAAGAATCTCTATTCTTTCCCAACGTAAGATTCCCTTGCCCGGGGCAGGCCAATTACACAACGCTTGATTAATCACAAGAGCCGTTATGATAGACCTTTTTTCGCCATTGACCCTCGTGCTGATGATGATCCTGCTGGTTTGCTTCGGCACGATCCTTGTCATCGGCTTGACCCGAAAAACTTCCCGGCGCCGCCCCGCGCCCCGAATGCCTCAGGGCGGCGGTGCCATGCTGCCCAAAATCGCGCCTGCGCCAACACCCGAAGAACCGCAGGCACCGGGAGCCCCCGCCGCCTCCGCGCCCCCGGCTGCCTCTTATGCGCCCCCCTCTTATATGGGCACTTCCCGAAGCGCCGCATCGCCTCCTCCCTCTTCCCCTGGGCCGGGCCACGCCGAAGCCGACAAATCGCAGATCCCGCCTGCCTTCCGGACGCTGGTCATTACTGCCGGCCTGATCTCCTTCGTGCTGATCGCCATGGCGCTGATGCCGGTGGACTGGTTTTCCTGGATTAAAAACATCTCCTGGACGCAGGGGGCTGGAACCTCGGATTCCCTGTGGCTGGAAAAGCTCGGGGAGGAAAAGTTACCCGGACAGTTCCGCGTCTTCGGGCAGGTTCGAAACGGCGGGCGAAGCGAGCTGATCGACGGCCAGGTCATCCTGAAAATATACGGGGAGGACGGCTCGCTTCTGGATACCGCCATCGTTCCTTTGAAGGAAGGTCACCTGCCGGTGCAGGCCACCTCGGAATTTTCTTTCATCTATGTACCCGGGAACCACGTGATCAGCCGCTATTCCGTCAGCTTCCAGCGGATGGACGGCAGCCCGCTGCCGCACAAGGATCAGCGTACGCCACCGACTACTTAAATACCCAAGCTGCCGAAAGGACCCCCATGCCCAGACTGAACGACATCAGGAAAGTAATGATTATCGGCTCCGGCCCGATCGTGATCGGTCAGGCCTGTGAATTCGACTACTCGGGAACCCAAGCCTGCAAAGCCCTGCACAGCCTTGGGTACGAAGTTCTCCTGGTAAATTCCAATCCCGCCACCATCATGACCGACCCGGGAATGGCCGACATCACCTACCTCGAGCCCCTCAACCTGCGAACCCTCACGGAAATCATCGAGAAGGAGCGCCCGGATGCTCTTCTCCCCAACCTGGGAGGGCAAACCGGCTTGAACCTTTCCTCCCAGCTCTGGCGAAGCGGCGTCCTGGCCCGGTACGGGGTCAGGATCATGGGGGTCGATGCCTCGGCGATCGAAAAAGGGGAGGATCGAATCGTTTTCAAGGAAACGATGAAAAGCCTGGGAATCGAGATGCCCCGCAGCGCCCCCGCCTTTAGCGTGGAAGAGGCGGAGCGGGTGGCCACGGAAATCGGCTTCCCCCTGGTAGTGCGCCCCGCCTACACCCTGGGCGGCACCGGGAGCGGCCACGTCTATAACATGGAAGAGCTCCGGACCGTCGCCGGGCGCGGGCTCGCCGCCAGCATGGCCAGCCAGGTGCTGATCGAAGAGTCGGTCATCGGCTGGGAGGAGCTGGAGCTCGAAGTGGTCCGCGATGCCGACAACCGCATGATTACCGTCTGCTTCATCGAGAATATCGACGCCATGGGCGTGCATACCGGCGACTCCTTCTGCGCCGCGCCGATGCTGACCATCGATCCGCAGCTGCAGGCCCGGCTGCAGGAATATTCCTACCGCATCGTCGAGGCCATCGGTGTCATCGGCGGCACCAATATTCAGTTCGCCCACGACCCGAACACCGGGCGCATCGTGGTCATCGAAATCAACCCGCGGACCTCCCGGTCCTCGGCACTGGCCTCCAAAGCCACCGGCTTCCCCATCGCCCTGATTTCCGCCAAGCTGGCCGGCGGTCTTTCCATGAAAGAAATTCCCTACTGGCGCGGCGACTCCCTGGCCGATTACACGCCATGGGGCGATTATGTGGTGATCAAATTTTCCCGGTGGGCCTTTGAAAAGTTCAAGGACGCCAAGGACAAGCTGGGAACCCAGATGCGGGCGGTCGGGGAAGTAATGAGCATCGGCAAGACTTACAAGGAGGCCTTTCAGAAAGCTATCCGCTCCCTGGAAAACGGACGGACCGGCCTGGGCTTTGCCAAGGACTTCCACAGCCGCTCCCTGGCGGAGCTCATGGAAATGCTCAACGATCCGAGCAGCGAGCGCCAGTACCTGATGTACGAGGCGCTGCGCAAGGGCGCCACCATCGAAGAGCTGCACCGCAAGACCCACCTGAAAGCCTGGTTCATCGAGCAGATGAAAGAGCTGGTGGAGCTCGAGGAAAAAATCCTTTCCTTTCGCGGAAAGGAGCTCCCCGACGAGCTGCTGATACAAGCTAAAAAGGACGGATTTGCGGATGCCTATCTGGCCCGGCTGCTGCAGGTCCCGGAGAAGGAAATCCGGGCGCGGCGGACCGCTCTGGGTGTGGTTCACTCCTGGGATGCGGTTCCGGTGAGCGGCGTCCAGAACGCCGCCTATTATTATTCCACCTACAACGGGACCGACAAAGTGGCCACCAGCGCGCGGCCCAAGGTCATGGTGCTGGGAGGCGGTCCGAACCGCATCGGCCAGGGGATCGAGTTCGACTACTGCTGCGTCCACGCGGCCCTGGCCCTGCGGGAGGCCGGCTACGAAACCATCATGGTCAACTGCAACCCGGAGACGGTCTCCACCGATTACGACACCTCGGACAAGCTCTACTTCGAACCCCTGACGGTGGAAGACGTGCTGGCCATTTACGAAAAAGAGAAGCCCATCGGGGTAGTGGTGCAGTTTGGCGGCCAGACCCCCCTCAATATCGCCCGGGAGCTCGAGGCAGCCGGAGTGAAAATCCTGGGGACTTCGCCGGACATTATCGACCTGGCGGAAGACCGCGACCGCTTTCGGCAGATGATGAAGCAGATGGAAATTCCCATGGCCGAGTCGGGAATGTCCAGCAGCTTCGAGGAGGCCGCGGAGATTGCGGCGCGGATCGGGTACCCGCTGATGGTCCGCCCGTCCTTCGTCCTGGGCGGACGAGGCATGGAGGTGGTTCACGACGAAGCCATGCTCCGGGAATATTTCGCCGAAGCGCTGCAGGTGACCCCGGACCGGCCGATCCTGATCGACCGGTTTCTGGACAACGCCGTTGAGGCCGAAGCGGATGCCCTGGCCGACGGCACGGACGCGTTCGTACCGGCGGTCATGGAACACATCGAACTGGCCGGGATACACTCCGGGGACTCAGCCTGCGTGCTCCCCCCGGTTTCCCTTCCCGAAAAGCACATCCGCACCATCAAGGAATACACCTTGCGCATCAGCCGCGAGCTGAAGGTCTGCGGAGTCATGAACATTCAGTACGCCATCTGCCAGGACCAGGTGTATGTTCTGGAAGCCAACCCGAGAGCTTCCCGGACGGTTCCCCTGGTTTCCAAGGTCTGCAATGTGCCCATGGCCCGGATCGCCACCCGCCTCATGCTCGGAACCAGGCTGCGGGAACTCGGCTTAAAGGACCGGACCATTCCCTACCTGGGCGTCAAGGAAGTGGTGCTGCCCTTCAACATGTTTCCGGAGGTCGACCCGGTGCTGGGTCCGGAAATGCGCTCCACCGGCGAAGTGCTCGGCCTGGCCTCCACCTTCGGTCTGGCCGTCTTCAAAGCCCAGGAAGCGGTCCAGCCGCCGCTGCCGACCAAGGGTACGGTTTTTCTTTCCATTATCGATAAGGATAAGCCGGAAGTGCTGGCCATTGCCCGCCGGTTCCTGGAGCTGGGATTCCGGATCAAAGCGACCCAGGGCACCTGGTCCTTCCTGCAGAAGAACCATATCGCTGCGGAGCTGAGCCACAAGATCAGCGAATATCACCGGCCCAATATTCTGGATGAAATCATGAGCCACAAGATTGAACTGATCATCAACACTCCGGCCGGCAAAAAGGGACAATCCGACGGCGCGGCCATCCGCAAGGCGGCGGTGAAATACAATATTCCTTACATCACCACCCTTACCGCGGCGCGGGCCGCGGTCCAGGGAATCGGCGAATACCGCATCGGCGGAGGCGGGGTCAAGTCCCTGCAGGAATACCACCGGGAGATCCGCGACTGACCCCGGGTCTCTTCCTGGATGGCCCGGGAGGAAGTCACCCTCTCCGGGCCGCCGGCCCTTTCGCTTTATTTCCCGATCTTCCTTTCTTCCTGTGATTCCCAACTTTTCCCGGGAAGACGGGAAGATCCGGAAGGAAAAAGAAGAAGCCCTTCGATCCTACCACCAGAGCCGCCTCACGCACTCGCCAGGTTCGGCAAGATAAAGCCGGCCCCAGTCTTCCTCCCGCCACACCGACCATTTCAGGCTGGAGCCGTCCCAGGCCAGGTAGCTGCTGGTTCGTGCTCCGCCGGGCACCAGGTAGCTCCCTTCCCCGGTGTCATTGTCGCCCACGGCCACATTGAAGCCGATGGTGTCGCCGGGCTGAAGGCGGCGAAACCGGCCCGCCGTTCCCCCGGACCAGTCGGAGGTGTCCTCGGTATTGATCATTGCCAGCGGAACGCGAAACTCAACCGAATATCCGTGCGGCAGGATGGCCACCGCCGACTTCCACCCGTTTTCCAGTCCGGGGTTGTCGCGAGGCTCGGTCTGCTCCCCGCCCCCCACGGAGGTGATCAGCTGGAATCCTTCCTGATTGCGGACTCCCTGGAAGACCCCCCTGTCGAAATCGCCCGGCTGCCGGTCGCCGTCGATCATCACTTCGACATCATCGTCCTGCCACAAATACGGGTAGGTATGCACGGCGACCAGCCGGTCGTCGGTGACCTCGACGGCGACATAGAGGCTGTCGTCGTCATACATGGTGCGAACGGTATACCGCAAATCGGCCTGGCTGTCGGGCACGGCGATGTAGGGGAAGTCCGGCACCTTGGGGATGACGCCGGGCGCCTGCCCGGGATGAACGGCGGCAAGGCAGACAGGCATGGCGGCACTCCATTCGAACAGCCCGATTTTCCCATCCAGGGTTACCGGCCAGTGGGTCCGGTAAGCGACCATAATCTGCTGGCCGGGCCGGCTGGTGGGCTGTTCGCCGAAAACGGCGGGTGCGGTGAGGAGCAGGAGAACACTCAGACATAATCGTTTCATTGCTTTTCCTTTCCGGTGCTTGGGTTCTTGTCAGGCGGCCAGGCGGGACAGGATCTGCCGGACCACCTCATCCATATCGCGGTAGACCAGGACCGGCGTCCGGGTCTCCGACAGCAAGAGTTCGATTCGTTCGTCAATATTTTTCTGGAAGCTGCGGTCTACGGAACGAACCCCGTCCGGATTCAGGTAGGCGTCGGTAATCTCCACCCGGATCAGCAGATCGTAGGTTTGCACCCAGTAGCGGACCAGGCCGTAAAGGGCTTCGATGTGGCCGAACTTGTGGGCCAGATAGGCGTAGTTGTCCAGAATGGAGCGGTCGCAGATGATATAGCGGTAGATTTTGGACAGCTCGATTTCTTTGGTGATGGTGGTAGTCAGTATCCAGGTCTGGGCTTCCAGGCTGGTATCTTCGTTGATGGGAAAAGGGCACCGTCGGGCCAGCTCTTCGATGTAGCCGACGTCGATGTTCTGCTTCTTCAAGCGGGTGCAAAGCTCGTAGGTCAGGGTGGTTTTCCCGACTCCGTGGGTGCCGATAAATGCGATTTTCATGGTTTTCCCCTGCGATAAAGGGATATTGTAGTGGGAAAGGAAATGCAAGGCAAGATTTGTCTAACCGCCCGGTGATTGGTAATATTGCATGTTCTGGAGAATGGAAGATGATGACCCTTTATGAAGAATTGCAATGGCGCGGCTTTCTGCATCAGGCCACGCACGAGGATCTGGGAGAGCGGCTGGAAAAGGAGCCGATCGCCTTATACTGCGGGTTTGACCCGACGGCCGACAGCCTGCATATCGGCAGCATGCTGCCTATTATGGGCCTGGCCCACTTTCAGCGACACGGGCACCGGCCGATCGTGGTCGTGGGCGGAGGCACCGGGCTGATCGGAGATCCCAGCGGCAAAACGCAGGAGCGGCAGCTCCTCACCAAGGAGCAGGTGGAAATCAACGCCCTGGGAATCCGCCGGCAGCTGGCCCATTTTCTGGACTTTGAAGGACCCTGCAGCGCGCGGATGGTCAACAACGCCGAGTGGCTCTGCGCCCTGAGCCTGGTCGATTTTTTGCGGGATATCGGCAAGCATTTTTCGATCAACATGATGCTGGCCAAGGATTCCGTCCGGCAGAGGGTCCAGGACCGGGACCACGGCATGTCGTTCACCGAATTCACCTACAGCCTGCTGCAGTCCTACGACTTTTTATACCTTTCCGACCACTACGACTGCCGGATGCAGGTCGGCGGCAGCGACCAGTGGGGCAACATCGTCTCCGGCATGGACCTGATCCGGCGCCTGCGGGACAAGACCGCTTACGGACTGACATTTCCTCTGGTCACCAAGAGCGACGGAACCAAGTTTGGAAAAACCGAGACGGGTAACGTCTGGCTGGATCCCCGGCGCACTTCCCCCTACCGGTTCTACCAGTTCTGGATCAACCAGGCGGATGCGGACCTGCCCCGCTGGATGAAGTTTTTCACTTACCTCTCCCGGGAGGAAGTTCAGGAATATGAACGGCTGCTCCGGGAAGAGCCGGAAAAGCGGGTGGCCCAAAAGCGCCTGGCGGAAGAGGTGACCCGATTGCTGCACGGGCAGGAAGCCCTGGACGGCGCCGTGCGCGCCAGCGAAGCCATGTTCGGAGGCTCGCTCCAGGGCCTGGACGATGCCGCCCTGGAGGATGTCTTCAGCGAAATGCCCGCCAGCGAGCTCAGCAGCCGGCTTCTTTCTGCCAGCCCCCTGCTGATCGAGGTCCTGATCGAAGCCGGCGTTTTCCAGAGCAAAGGGGAAGCCCGGCGTCTGATTCAGAGCCACGGCTTCTATCTCAACAACCAGCGGGTTGACGCCGAGGACCTGCGGCTTACGGAGCGGTCGCTCTGCTCCTCACGGATCGCCGTGGTCCGCAAGGGGAAAAAGAACTACCACCTGCTGAAGTTCGTCGACCGTTAGCCCCGGGTCCCTCGGACGGCGGGCCATGCGGATCATTGCCGGAACATTGCGGGGCCGACGCCTGAGCTGCCCGGCCGGCCTTGCCCTGCGGCCGACTTCCGATCGCCTCAAGGAAACCCTGTTCAACATCCTGGCGCCCCGGATGGCTGGATGCGCCTTCCTGGACCTGTTCGCAGGAAGCGGAGCGATCGGCCTGGAAGCGCACAGCCGCGGGGCTTCGCCGGTGGTCCTGGCGGAAATGGAAGCCCGGTCCCTGCAGTGCCTGCACGACAACCTGACCCGCTGCGGGGTGCGGGAAGCGCTGCGCGTCCTGCCTATGTCCTCCGATAAGGCGCTGGCCCGGCTGAGCGGGGAAGGCATACGTTTTGACCTGATTTTCCTGGATCCGCCCTACGGGCAGACTGCGCTCTACCAACAGACCCTGGAAGCCATCGATGAAAAAGGCCTCCTGGCTCCCGACGGCCTGGTCATCGCCGAGCATCCGGCCCGATGCCCGCTTGAAGAGCTCTATGGCGGCTTGCAGCAGACGCGCCGGCATCGTGTCGGCGACAGTGGGCTGTCCTTTTACAGCCGCTCCGTTCCACCCATGACTGCCGAAAAAGAAGAAGAAATGGAGAAGAGAAATGAATTGTCTGATCGTTTATTGCCATCCGAATCCGAATAGCTTCAACCATGCCATTCTGCAGGCGGTCCGGGAGCAACTGCAGGAGATGGGGCATTCCTTCTCGGTCCGGGACCTGTACGCACAGAATTTCAACCCGGTCCTGACCGGCGCGGAAATAGCGGACAGCCGGAAGGAAGGGATTCCCGCCGACGTGCGCGCCGAACAGGACGCAATCCGGGCCGCCGATCGGGTTCTTTTTATTTACCCGCTCTGGTGGTCCGGCATGCCGGCGATGCTGAAGGGCTACTTCGACCGGGTTTTCGGCGAGGGATTTGCCTTCCGGATCAGTGGATTGGAGATGGAAGGCCTGCTCCAACCCAGAAAGGTACTGCTTTTTACGACCACCGGGGCGCCGGAGGAGGTGTTTGCCTCGACCGGGATGTTTACGAGCATGAAACAGACGATCGATGAAGCCATCTTTCTCTTTTGCGGCATGGAAGTGGTCGGGCATCGGTATCTTACTTCGGTTCCCTTCCTCGGAGAGGAAGACCGCCGCCGGATGCTCGCGGAAGTAAAGATCTTCCTTCAGGAAAAGCTGTAGCCGACGCATCCGGGTGTGTTCCTGCAGCTTCCCGCTTGCGCCCCGCAAACGGAAGCTCCCTCATGCAACCCTTTTTGTCCGGTTCCGCCGTTCCCTGCGGAAATTAGCCTCGTTCCGCTCGGAGCGAAATAGCGGATATCGCAGCATTGTGCTCCGCCATGGCCTTGGGAGGCCCCGCGTTAACCCGCACGGGACTGTTATTCCGAAGCGAAGTCCCGTCAGGGACGGCAGAACCGGACAAAAAACCGATTTTTCGAGAAGCCATCCAAGAAGATAATCTCGAAAAAATCGCGCAGGCGCCTCCGGGAAGAGGCCTTTCCTTCTCCGGGGGAGGACGCGTGGGCCGTCAAGGATTTGTATTTATCCGTGCGGGCGGAAGGCCCTTGGCTTTTTCCGGAATGAAGAAGTGGGACTTTTTGCGAAGCTATCCTTTTTATTGACCCGGTAAAAAGCCCCACACCTGTGGATTTCCGTTCGGGAAAGCCCTTATATGGTTGCGCAAAATCCAGCCATCCCGCGTGGTTGCGCAGCCCTTGCAGGGCTGATTTTCGAACAAATCCGCATACCCGGGGTAGCGCCTGCGGCGCAACCCCGGGCTGTGTACCGGTACCCCTTTGGGGTTCCTGCAACTTTTTTCACCTCAACATTGGCAGCTTCGCAAAAAAGTGGGCCGTCAGGGATTTGTATTTATCCGTGCGGACGGAAGGCCCTTGGCTTTTTCCGGAATGAAGAAGTGGGACTTTTTGCGAAGCTATCCTTTTTATTGACCCGGTAAAAAGCCCCACACCTGTGGATTTCCGTTCGGGAAAGCCCTTATAT
>CAINFC010000309.1 GCA_903847975.1 uncultured Acidobacteriota bacterium
AAAAAGTCACACATTTTAATTTCCGGAGAAAGCCAAGGGCCAAAGGCCCGTCACATAATAGCCTGGGGTGGAGCGAAGCGCAGCCCCAGGTACGCAGTTTAGGTTATACATAAGGGCTGAAAGCCCGAGACATTCTTCCGTCCTATCCCCAAAGGAAGGTCCCGGGCAAAATTCTTTGTAAAGGATCGATCCCAGAGGAAGGGTCTCGGGCTTTCAGCCCTTCTCCATTTAGGCAAATACAAATCCCTAACGGACGAAAAGTCTTCTTCCGACGACGGGAAGGCCTCTTCCTGGAGGATTATTCCGAAAAAAGACGAGGAATTTATGCGCCTTCATCCGGATGGTCGAATTTTATAAAAAGCGGATCGATCCGGCTGCAAATAACCAGGACAGGCTGGCAGCTTGAAGGAGGGCGCAGACGCCGACATTGCCGAGAGACCGGCGCAGCCAGGCGAGCATCGCCACTTGCAGCAGCAATAAGCCCAGCAGCCATTCCGGATAAGGAAACCCGAGGCTGGAAAAGGGAAAGCCGTAGTCCCGGAACCACCCGGCCATAAGACCGCAAAGCAGGGCTACAGAAAAAAGCAGCAGATGGACCAGGAACGACGGGAAGGTGCCCCGTTTCGTATCGATTCTACGCAGCGGCAATTCCAGGATTACGGCAAAAGGAAGCAGCAGCAGCGTTCCCGCGGCCATGGAACCCCAGCGACCGAAAGCCAGCGAAAGGTGGATTCCCTGCTGTCCCGCCGTCCAGCCGATCACTCCATAGGCATAGGCAAAAAGGATTGTGCCCAGGAACAGCGCCGAAACGTCCAGCCGCGGTTTCCACCGTACGGAAAGGAAGGGCAGCAGGAAAGCCGCCGACAGCGACCATTGCGGGATGAGGTGCCCGAACGGCTGCAGGGGGGAAACCGGCAACGCCAAACCGATCGCCGCCCCGGCAAGCTGGAAAACAGTCCAGGCGCCCAAAAGCTTACCCGGGGGCAGATCCCGGCAGGCAATCCCATCCGAGGGGGCACTTAGAAAGAATTGCACCGTTTTTACCAGGGGGAAAAATCCGACGATGGCGACAGCCCAGACAGCCCACCACCAGAACCTATAGGAAGAAGCAGCAGCCGGAAAAGCTTCGGCCGGCGAGGAAAACAGTTTCGCCAGCCATGGCTGAAGTCCGGGGATATCCGCCGCAGGGGAAAAGAAAGACCGCTCCCGGGGAGGCAATATCGCCCAGCCGGCGGGGAGATCGCCTTCCCTTAAACCTTCCCCGACGGATTCCGGCACGAAGGCGGCGGAAAGAACATCCTGGTGTTCCCGAAGCCAGGGCTCCAGCACGACTGCCGTCGGCCCGAAAACGACAAAGGCAATTTTTCTTTGCTCCACGAGATTCCGGGCCAGCAGAGCGTCGAAAGACGATTCTGCAAATGCCCGAAGGCGGCCGCGGGAAAACCGGCCTGGGGAGCTGCCGTGCCCCGGCAGATCCAGCACCAGCGCCAGGAAGCCGCCTCGGGCCAGTTCCTCCGCCCGATTCGCGTAAGCTTCCTTCGCCAGGCCCGGAGAGGGAACCAGAATCACGCTACCCCGGTAGGGGGGCGCTTCCGGGGCCAGACTGAGCACCGGAGTCTGAAATTCCTCTTCCAGGAAAAAGGTGTCTTCCTGCAGCCCGGCTCGGGCTTTTGCCAATTGGGCGAGGCAGTAGAAAAGACTGAGGCATATTGCACCCGTGAGAAGGAGCCAGGCCATGGGCCTTGCTCCTTGACCGGCCGGCGCGGAATTATTTTTCAGTCCCTGTTCCATGCATTTCCCTTATTTCCCATAGTATCCGGGGATTACACCTCTCCCGGCAACCAGGAGAGTATACGACAGATCCGCGTACTTCATAAACAGTATAAATGAGGTATTCTTATTCCTTTTTTGAAAGCGAAGAAAAAGGGAGAGACGCATGAAGGTTTTGTTCATCGGCGGCACCGGAATCATCAGCACCGCCTGCACCCGTCTGGCCGCGGAGAAAGGCATAAAGCTCTGGATTCTGCACCGGGGTAATGCCCCCAGGATCCCGCCGCCGGAATCGGTCGGCCATTTTCTGGGAGACATCCGCTGTAATCCCGACCAGGTCGCCGACCTGCTGCGCGGCCACTGCTTCGATGCCGTCGTCGATTGGGTGGCCTACACGCCGGAGGACATCCGCAAGGATGTCGAGATTTTTTCCGGGAAAACCGGCCACTTCCTTTTTATCAGCTCGGCGAGCGTATACCAGAGGCCGGTGCCCCACTACCTCATCACCGAAGGGACCAGCCTCGCCAACCCTTTCTGGGACTATGCCCGGCAGAAGATCGCCTGCGAAAACGAACTCATGAGCGCCTTCCGGGAAACCTCCTTCCCGGCAACCATTATCCGCCCTTCCTATACCTACGGCCCTACGAGCTTCCCGCTGGTGGTCAACAGCCGGGAGCATCCCTATACGGTTGCCGACCGCATGCTTCGCGGGAAGGAAATCATCGTCCCCGGAGACGGGACATCCCTCTGGTCCCTGACTTTTCACGCCGATTTCGCCCTGGGCCTCATCGGACTTCTCGGGAACAGCCCGGCCATAGGGCAGGCGTTTCATATCACCTCTGACGAAGTTCTGACCTGGGACCAGATCTACCTAGAGCTGGGAAAGGCCCTGGGAGTCAAACCCCGCCTGGTCCACCTGCCTTCCGAGCTGATCGCCGCCGCCGAACCGCACCGCCGCGGGGGGCTGCTCGGCGACAAGGCCTGCAGCGTGGTTTTCGACAACAGCAAAATCAAGCGATTCGTGCCAGGCTTCCAGGCCGCCACGACCTGGGCTCAGGGGGTGCGCATCATCCTGGACTGGTACCATGCGGATCCCGGACGATGCAAGGCCGATGCCGAAGCCAACCTCCGCTGGGATGGCCTCCTGGAGGCGTACGCGGATCTGCTCCGGAAAGTGCGTGGCGAATAAGCATGGCGGTCTATATCAGAGTCTTTTGGTCCATATTGGTATAATTACAACTCCTGTTCGTTTGAGTCTGTAACGGAAAATTTACTGCTGAAAAGATATGATATACCTAGGTTTGGATATAGGTTCGGTCAGCGTCAAGCTGGCGGGCGTTGTGGATGCCTCCGATTCCAAGCTTCTCGAAGGGCTGGCACGAAGCAACACCGGAACCTTCACGACCCGTGAGTTCCAGCTGGAAAGCCGGTCCGGCAAGGTCAAAGTCCGGCTGTTTCTCTCCGAATACCGGCGGATCAAGGGAGAACCGGCACGGGCGGCCTCCGATCTGCTGCTCGAGGTCCTGGAGTTTGTTCCCCGGGAGCGCATCGGGGGGCTGCGGACCACCGGGTCCGGGGGGCAGGCCATCGCCCGGATCCTGAATGTGGCTTACGAAAACGATTTCCGGGCCATCGCTCATGGCACCTGCCGGTTCTACCCCTCGATCTGCACCATCTTCGAAATCGGCGGGGACACCTCCAAGTACCTGCGGGTCGAAACGGCCGGCAAGGATCGGGCGATCGGCATTGCCGATTATGAAAAGAACGGCGATTGCGCCGCGGGCACCGGATCCTTTATGGATCAACAGGCCAGCCGCCTGCGATTCAACATCGAGGAAGTGGGAGACCTGGTGGTGGCGGCGGAGTCCGCCCCGAGCATCGCCGGACGATGCTCGGTTTTCGCCAAATCCGACATGATTCACGCCCAGCAGAAAGGGCACACCCCGGCTCAGATCCTGAAAGGCCTGTGCGAGGCGGTGGTTCGCAACTTCAAGGGGAGCGTGGTCAAAGGGCGCAAAATTCACCCGCCGGTGGCCTTTATCGGCGGGGTGGCCGCCAACCAGGGAGTGGTGCAGGCCATCCGCCATGTGTTTCAGCTTTCGGAAGAGGAGCTGATCGTTCCCGTAGAGTACGCCTGGATGGGTGCCATCGGGGCCGCCTGCATCGAAGCCGAACAGCTGGTCCACCGCACCATCGGACCGCTTTCCATTCTCGACAGCGAATCCAAGGCCCGGGAGGCGGAACTGCCCCGGACCGAACCTCTGTCCATGGAGAACGTAGTTCTGCTCCGGGACCAGGCCCGGCCGTTTTCCTTCGAAGGCAAGCCGCTGCCCATTCCGGCCTACCTGGGCGTGGACATCGGCTCGGTCAGCACCAACCTGACGCTGATCGACGAGCAGGGCGATCTGATCAAGGAGATTTACCTGCGCACCGAATCCCGCCCCATTGAGGTGGTCAACCGCGGGCTGCAGGAAATAGAAGAAGAGATGGGGGAGCGCATTGAAATCCGCGGGGTCGGAACCACCGGATCCGGACGGGAGCTGATCGGCGTCCTGATCGGGGCCGACACCATCAACGACGAGATTACCGCCCACAAGACCGGCGCGGAATACGTCGCGCAGCGCCTGATCGGCAAGCGCGTCGACACGATTTTCGAAATCGGCGGGCAGGATTCCAAGTTCATTTCCATCGAAGACGGAGTGGTGGTCGACTTTGCCATGAACGAAGCCTGCGCCGCAGGGACCGGTTCCTTTCTGGAGGAGCAGGCCGAACGGCTGGGAGTCCGGATCCAGGGGGAATTCTCCTCCCTGGCCCTTTCGTCACGGCAGCCCATCCGCCTCGGCGAGCGCTGCACCGTTTTCATGGAAAAAGAGCTGGTGCCCTACATGCAGAGGGGAGCCACCAAAGAGGACCTGGTCGCCGGCCTGGCCCATTCCATTGCCCTGAATTACCTCAACCGGGTGGTCCGGGGGAGGAAAATTGGCAATTCCATTTTCTTCCAGGGTGGCACCGCCTACAACGATTCGGTGGCCGCGGCCTTTGCCACCCAGCTGGGAAAGCCGATCATCATCCCCCCCCACAACGGAGTGATCGGGGCCATCGGCATGGCCCTGCTGGCCAAGGAAAAGATACAGCGGACCCGAAAGAAGTCGCTCTTCCGCGGGTACCGGCTCGATCAGGTGGAATACAGCCTGCGAACCTTCACGTGCAAAGCCTGCACCAACTACTGCGACATCCAGGAGTTCAAGGTCGAAGGGCAGAAAACCTACTGGGGAGACAAGTGTTCCGAGCAGTATCGCAAGCAGGCCCGGGTGGACCGCAAGCCGGTGATCCCGGACCTGATGATGCTGCGCGAGCAGTACCTCCTCCAGGATTACGACGGGCAGAGGAACGGCGGGCCGATAATCGGCATTCCCCGCAGCATGTACTTTTTCGACCGCTTCCCCTTCTACCTCGCTTTCTTCCACGAGCTGGGCCTGGATGTGCTGGTGTCCCCGCCGACCAACAAGCAGATTATCGCCGTGGGGATTGAGACCACGGTTGCCGAGCCCTGCTTTCCGATCAAGGTGGCGCACGGGCACCTGGCCGACCTTCTGGAGCAGAAAGCCGATTACCTGTTCGTTCCCAACCTGGTCAACGCCGAAACCTCTTTCTCGGGTACCAATTCGCATCTTTGCCCCTGGGGCCAGACCCTGCCCTTCGTCCTGGGCAATGCCTCGGCCTTCCTGGAGGACGGAAAGCGCATTCTGGCACCTACCATCCATTTCCGGGAGACGCCGGAAAAAGTGGAGCAGGAATTCGCCGATTATTTCAAAACCCGCTTCTCTTTCACCGAAAAGCGCATCCGCCAGGCCGTCCGCCGGGGGTACGCGGCCCAGAAGCTCTTCTGGACGCAGGTCAAGGAAGCCGGGCAGGAAGCCCTGGATATCCTGGAACGGACCGGAGAACCGGGGATCGTCATGGTTGGCCGCGGGTACAACCTGAACGACCGCGGCGTCAACTTGAACATTCCCGGAAAGCTTCGCGACTTTTATGGCGTAAACGTCATTCCCATGGAATTTCTGCCCATCGACGGAATCGACATCCAGGACGTCAACGACAACATGTACTGGAACTACGGCCGCAAAATTCTGCAGGCGGCCCGCTTTGTGGATTCCCGTCCGAATCTGCACATCATCTATATCACCAATTTCAAGTGCGGGCCGGATTCCTATATCCGCCACTTCATGGATGCCGCTTCTTCCAAGCCCTATCTGACTTTGCAGTTTGACGGCCACAGCAACGACGCCGGCATGATGACCCGGTGCGAGGCCTACCTGGACAGCAAGGGATTTCTGCGGAACTGGAAATGAACCGGACCCGTTATTTCATTTGAGCCATGACCAAACCTCGGACCCCAAGAGATTCCTCTTTGCACCGGCGGCTGCAGGGCCGCACCCTTTTCGTTCCCCGTATGACCGACGAAGGAGCGGTGGCCTTCGCTGCCGCCTTTCGGTCGATCGGAATTCCATCGGAAGCCACCCCCTTCTCCGACGAGCGGACCATCAAGCTGGGCTCCCGGTACACTTCCGGGGAAGAGTGCTACCCGGAGAAAATCACCCTGGGCGATTTCATGCGCTGCATTGAAGACTACGGCATGGACAAGGTCGCCTTCTTCATGCCCACCGCGGGCGGGCCCTGCCGCTTCGGGCAATATCGTCCTCTGCTTTCTAAAACCCTGGAGCAGGCCGGCTTCGGATCCATCCCCCTGGTGGCTCCCAGCAGCGCCAACAGCTATGACGGCCTGGGGGAACATTCCGGCGAGCTGCAGCGGACCGGCTGGCGTGCGCTGGTCGCCTCGGACACCATCCGCAGCCTGCGCCTCCGCTTTCGGCCTTACGAGGTGCACAAGGGGGAAACCGACCGGATTGCCGACGAGAGCCTGGCGGAAATCTGCCGGATCATCGAGCGTCAGGACCTGAGCCAGAAAGAAAAGCTGGCTGCCATGGTCCAGGGGATGAGGAAAATCGGCGAACGGTTTGCCGGCATTCCTCTGAAGAACGAAACCCGTCCGCTCATCGGCGTGGTCGGCGAGATCTACTGCCGCCTGGCGACCTTCAGCAATGAGGATCTGGTTCGAAAATTCGAAGAGTACGGCGGAGAGTGCTGGCTTTCGGGCGTCACGGAATGGATTTTTTATACCAACCGCGATCAGATCCAGGAGCTGATCCGCAACGGGCACCGCTTCAGCCGGCAGCTGCTCATGGCCCGGCTGAAGAATCATGTCCAGACCCGCGACGAGCACAAGCTGGTGGAACCGGTGCGCCACCTGCTGCAGGGGCGGGAGGAGCCCGCCGATGTCCGCGAGGTCCTGGCCCGAAGCATGCCTTACCTTCCCTTCACCGGCGCTCTGGGGGAAATGGTTCTCAGCGTGGGAAAGGCCATTTACCTTCACGACAAGGGCGCCTGCGGGATTGCCGACATCAGTCCTTTTTCCTGCATGAACGGGATTGTCTGCGAAGCGGTCTACCCCAAGGTGAGCGCCGATCATCACGGCATACCGATCCGCGCTTTTTATTTCGACGGCACCCAGAAGATGGTGGACCAGGAAGTGGACATATTCATGGAGCTGGCCCGCAATTACCAGCGCAAGCGGCGCTTCTCCGAAGCCTGACCTCCTCCGGCCCGCGAAAAAAACGGCAGCGCCGACACTTGCACAATTGCCGACTCTCAGGTAGATTTACATGGAATCCTTTTTTCCGGTGCCCGAACAGCCATGACAAGTCCGTATTCACAACCTGTTGATCTTCGTTTGTCGGTAGAATCCTCTCTGGAGATGGTCGCCTCTTCCGCCTATTGCAACAACCTCGAACTGGGGTACCTGATCGATGACGATGCTCCGGATGCCATTCTATGCGATGCCCACACGCTGCAAAGCGTCGTTACCGCCCTGCTCTACTTCTGTGTAAGCAACCTTGATTCCGGCTTCGTTCAGGTCCTGGTGCGCAGCCTGCTTCTTTACGGCAACCGCTACCAGCTGCGGTTTTCGGTCAACGGAGTCCGGCAGGACGTCCCGATTTCCGAAAAATCAAAAAGCGGCTCCGGGCCGGGAAAACAGTCCAACACACTGGACGAGCTCCTGACCTTCTGCAGCCAGCAGATGTCCCTGCTCTCCGGCCGCATGACCGTCGAAGAGGGGCTGGAGAACGGCTACCGCTTCCACCTCAACCTGCAGGCAGAAAGCGTCCCGGTTTCCCTGCCCGCCTATCGGGAATCGTTTCAGCCGCTGCTGCAATACCGTCAGGTACTGGTTCTGAGCCCGCATATCATCAACCGGGATCTTCTGCTGCAGCAGTCCAAGCGTTGGGGGCTGATCACCCGCACCTTTCAGGAAGCGAAAGAAATCCCGGGCGATCTGCTGGAACCGGGAGCTTTCGATCTGGCCATCCTCGATTCGTTCTGGGCCTGCAGCCCGTCCTCTGATTCCTCCTCCGGGATTTATCTTCCCGGGGATCTTCCCGTCATCTTATGCGATTGCCCTGGAGGGCAATACCCCATCGGCTTCCAGGGCGACCAGATTAAGGCCCAGCTGGCCAAGCCGATCGTACCTTCCCGGCTGTACGATGCTCTGACGCATCTTCTGGGTTAATCATTTTATAGAATTGCTGTTTTACAAAAAGGCAGGTCCGCTGTGGACAAAGAAAGAAAATACCGCCAGATCGGCTACCAGAGTGAAGATAGCGAGAAACCCAGGGAAAGAGAGCGGGAGCGCCCGAAACGCGACAAGAACATGCCCCGGGAATTCCGGTCCCCGCGCATGCCTGCCTTTCACGAAGTGTCCCGCTGCTGGTCCTGCGGCGGTATCCTTCCGCCGCGGGATCTGGACGTAACTTTCACCTCTCTATGTCCGCTTTGCATGGCCGAGCTTCATGTCTGCAAGAACTGCGTGCACTTCGATACCAGCAGCCGATTTGAATGCCGGCAGGAGCTGCGGACCCGCGTGCCACGCAAGGATAAGAATAACGAATGTCCGCACTTTGAGCTGCGCCGAACGGTTGAGAGACAGACCGGTTCCGCTCCCGTGGAAAAACCGATGAGCAGCGAAGACGCCCGGGAGGCCTTCGAGCGGCTTTTCCGAAAAATCTAGAAGTGGCGATTCCGCTGCGCACCGGGCGCCCTTTGCGTTGGATCCGGATGCTTTTTCTCCTTCCTGATCTTCCCGTCTTCCTGTGAAATGCCCGGTTCACAGGAAGAAAGGAAGAGCGGAAAGAAAGGCGGTAGGGCCTGCGGTTTCTCCTTCCGGGACGACACCGCCAACAGGCGGGCACGGCTTTTTTACGGAGCAGACCGCTACTGATCCTCCTCCTCCGAATCTTCCCCCTCGGACTCCTCGTCGCCGCCCCCCTCATCGCCCGGCGGGCCTTCCATCATCTGGTAATAGGCAAGGTAGCTGTCCAGCTTTTTAAAAACCAGGTCGTGCACCGAACCCTCCGGAAAGGAACCGTCTTCCAGCGGCATACCCGCCGGTACACCGGTCAGCAGGGTAATCCCTTGGTCCACGGTCTTCACCGGATAAATGTGAAATTTCCCCTGCAGCACCGCCTCCACGACTGCTTCCTTGAGCATCAGGTTTTCCACATTCTGCCAGGGGATCAGGATCCCCTGCTCTCCGGTTAAGCCCTTCAACCGGCAGACCTCGTAAAAGCCCTCCACCTTCTGATTAACTCCGCCGATCGGCTGAATTTCTCCATGCTGGTTGACGGAACCGGTCACGGCCAGGCCCTGCCGGATCGGCAGTCCGGCCAGGCTGGAAAGCAGGGCGTAAAGCTCCGTGGAGGAGGCGCTGTCTCCGTCAACCCCTTCGTAGGACTGCTCGAAGCAGATGCTGGCAGAAAGGGTAAGGGGCGTCTTCTGCGCGTATTTCCAGCCGAGGTAGCCGCTGAGAATCATCACCCCTTTATTGTAAATGCGCCCGCTCAGCTTGGCGTCCCTTTCGATATCCATGACCCCGTTGCGACCCATAAAGGTTTTCACGGTGATGCGGGAAGGCTTGCCGAAGCGGTAATCGCCGATATCCAGGACGGCCAGGCCATTGACCTGCCCGACTACGCTTCCGGTGACGTCGATCAGCAGGGTGCCGTCGGCAATGAACTGGCGGAAGCGCTCCTCCATCAGGTTGGACCGATACTCCTTCTCCTCCACAGCCTGCAGAACGTGCGACCGGCTGACCCGCTCTACGGACTGTCGGCCGGCGAAATAGGCGGCTTCGCGAATAATGTCGGCCACATCGCTGAAGCGCGCCGAGAGCTTGTTCTGGTCCTCGACCAGCCGGGCACCGTATTCCACCACGGCCGCCACGCCGGAGGGATCGAAATGCATCAGCCCCTCCTCGAAGCACCGGGCTCCGACAAAATTGGCATAGGCATCGAGGTGTTCGCGGTCGTAGGACATCTGGGAGTCGAAATCCGCCTTGACCTTGAAAATCTTTCGGAACTCCTCGTCCGCAGCATAAAGCAGGTGATAAAGGGACTGGCTGCCGGTCATCAGAATCTTGCAATCGAAGGGGATCGGCTGGGGCTTCAGCCCCATGGTCGGGATGAGGCCGGCATGCTCCCCCAGGTCCTCGATCCGGATTTCCTTGTTTTTCACGGCGCGCTTCAGCGCCTCCCAGACTCCGAAATGAACCAGGATGTCCTGGGCATTGACCACCAGGTAACCGCCATTGGCTCGCAACAGGGAGCCGGGCTTGATCAGGGTAAAATCGGTCAGCAGAGTACCCAGCCGCGCCCGGCGGTCCAGGCGGCCAAAGAGGTTGTAGTAGGTCGGGTTGGTTTCCAGGATGATCGGCGGGCTGGTCGCTCCGGTATTGTCCACCAGAATGTTGATGCGAAATTTCAGGAACGGATCCACATCCGGCTCCTCTCCGGTGCGGCGATCCTCCTGCTTTTCCGCCTCACCGAGAAAATCGCTGAGGTTGTCCAAAATATTGTCCTCCACCTGCTGGAGATACTCAGCCACCGGAGCATGTTCGGCAAACCGCTCCCGGAGCTCCTGGAGGTGGTTTTCCAGGACGAATTCCCCCACCTTGCGCACCGTCTCCTGGATCTGCCTCCTGGACTCCCGATTCAACTCCCGCACGCTCCGCAGAAAACCACCCACCCTCAGCTGCAGATCCTGGCGATGATGGTTGAATATCCGGCGCTCCTCTTCCGGGAGCGATTCGAATTTCTGCTGGGAAAGCGGCTCGCCATGCAGGGTCGGAATCAGGGAGATACCCGCCTTGGTGAGCTGGATCCGGAATCCTTTCGCCAGGGCCTCCTTTTGCAGGCTTTCGAAGACACGCTGCTCTTCCTCCTGCGCCCGGTTCAAAATGAATTGAATCTGCTGCTCGTGGTCCTTGCTTTCAAAAGCCTTGGGGAGCTCCGCCTTGAGATGGGAGATGAATTCCTCCATTCCTTTCTTCAGCACCCGGCCCATCCCCGCCGGAAGCCCGATGGCCACCGGCTGGTCCGGATCCTGAAAGTGGAAGGCATAGACCCAGTCCCGGGGAAGCGGGCCGCCGCGTACCGCTTCCTGAAGGAATGCCTTGATGGCGGTGTTTTTGCCGGTGCCGGTCAGTCCGGCCACGTAAATGTTATAACCCATGCCGGGGATGCCCAGACCGAAGCGGATCGCCCGGAAAGGCCGCTCCTGCTCGATGAGACCGGGTACCGGGGTCAGCTCCCCGGTAGAGGCAAAGGAAAATTCCCCGGGGTCGCAGATGCGCCGCAGCTGCTCCGCTCTCAGCTCCAACGGTTCGAGGGTCGGATCGCTCATAGAGTTTCCTCAGGATTCCTGGGTTATGAAAAGCACTTTCCCCCCTTCGCCGATCACCCAGAAAAGGACACGGCAGTCTTCCTCCGTGAGGGTGAGCCGCAGCTGGGGGACCTGTTCCTTTCCCAGACGCCGCTGCATACGGGCCTGAGCGTCGGACCACCAGATCGAGAACTGCTGCCATTGTTTGGCAAAAAAGCCCTTAACCTCCGCCGGAGGTTCCTCGGGGCGTATCATGACGGCAAAGCCGGTGTCGAAGAAAAAGCTGTAGCGAGTGGGCATTTCCCGGAGTTCCAGGAACTCCGGGCTGTTGTAATCCGGCAGGTTGAAAGCACCGGCGGACGGCAGAGTCGTGGTGGTGGTTGTTGAGGTCGAAGAACCGGCTTCCCCCTTGGGCTCGGCCGCCTTCTGCGGATCGATGACATCCCTCTGGGGCGGCCGGTCCGTCTCCTTGATGCGCAGGATCAGGGCGGAGTAATTGGCCGGCAGGCGCCCGAGCAGTAGCATATTCCGCATCGGCAAAGTATGCAGCAGCAGGCCGTGCAGGTGGCACTCGATCGCTTTTTTCGGAAAATGAAAAACCAGATACGGCTTTTTTTCCTGGCCCAGGGCGTATAGAACCTCCAGGCGCCGGTTTAACCGGGCCTCCTCGCGGAGGCTCGATTCCAGGTCCTGGCCCCCCAAAGGCAGATTCCACATACCCGCCAGGGCAAGAAGCAGGACAGCGATCCCGGGGATCCGCCTCCGGCAGGCGACCGGCAAAGTATTGGAAGGGCGGTTAGGCAAGAGGATCAATAAATATAAATACGGGTTCCGACGTTGGTTCTCTGGAAAAGGAATTTGAGGTCCTCATCCCCCAGCCGCACGCAGCCATGGGTTACGCTTCTGCCCAGCAGCCGGGTGTACAAAGTCCCGTGGATAAAAAAACCGTTTCCAAACGCCAGTCCATAGTCCCCGAGGGTGCCGCTCTCAAAACGGTCGGTTTCATTCTTGGGCACGGGCTCCCCTTCTTCAATGAAAGCCCAGTCCGGCTTGCGCCATACCGGATTCTTGACTTTTCCCTGCACCTGAAATTCGCCGCGCGGAGTATCGAAAATCCAACGCCTCTTTTTCCGGGGGTCGGCCAGAATACGCCCGCTTCCCGTGGAGCAGACCGCCTCTCGGACCACTTCCTCTCCTTTTTTCAGAAAGAGGCGATTGTGGGAGGTATCAATCACGATATACTCCTCCTGCGGACTCCATTTTTTCATCTCCTGCTGCAGGAACTGGTTTCTTTGCTG
This sequence comes from uncultured Acidobacteriota bacterium, assembly GCA_903847975.1. GTDB lineage: Bacteria > Acidobacteriota > UBA6911 > CAINFC01 > CAINFC01 > CAINFC01. The sequence goes on from CAINFC010000309.1 coordinate 12,843, forward strand.
CAGCCGCCGGGAAAGCCGAAGCCTGTCCTTTTCGGATAGGTCCTCGATGCGGTAGCTGTCCTTGCCCATGACGACCTCAGTACTCTCCGGCAGGGATTCCGCTTCGGCAACGTCCCCGTGCAGAAGGAACCAGGCCCCCAGGCCCAGCAGGGAAAGCAGGAACATCATTCCCATGGCGACCGCCAGCCACTTCACCATGCGCAGCCGGTTGCGGCGCTTGCGGCTGACTGAGAGCCGCATGGTGGGCAGGGAAGAAAAGGCGCCCGTGGACCCCCCCTGGCCAGGCGACCGGTTTACGTTGGCATTTTTCATTTCCGTCAAAGCAAAGGAATCTGCTTCTTCCTGTTTTGAAGCTCTTTGGTTTTTTCCACGATGTCGTGGGTGGAGGAATTGGCCAGCGAGAAGCGGCCGGAAACCCGGCCGACGATCGTCACCGGCGTGTTAACCTGTGCCAGATCGAACAAAGTATCCATGTCCTGATTGGATAGGGCCACGCAGCCCAGAGTCCAATCCTTGTCTTTTCCCCCTTCGCCGTGCAGCATGATGTTCCCACCAATATGCGCCGAAGCGGAGATCTGGCGGCTCGATTTGGCCTGCTGAAAACGCTGTCGGTCCTGCTCGTTGGGATAGTTCAGCATCAGCCCCTTGTAATAGCGGCTGTAGCCCACTCCCTGCTTGCGCACCACGTAGTACTGCCCTTCCGGGGTGGCGCAGTCACCGGAGGCTATTTTCTGATTGAAGCCGTTGACTCCCAGGTTGACGGGAAAACTGCGCACCAGGCTGCCGGAGCGAAAGACCATGCAGACATGGCGGGACTTGTCTATCACCACCGAGTAGTCATTATTTTCCCGGCTCCAGGAAACCGCGCTTTCCACCCACTGCGCCCAGCGGGTCAGCAGATCCTTGGATTGCAGGCGAACCAGGGCGCGGTCGGCCCGGTTCTGGACCGAACCCAGCTTGGAATTGGCCTGAATCGCGGCGATCCGGGCCTTTTCATATTCCTTCATCTGGATCAGCTTTTCGGCCTGGGTCAGCAGAATGTCGGCCTCGGCGAGAGAAGAACCGGAGGTTCTCCCCAGCGATACTCCGTTGATCAGCTCCCGGATCTGGTCCCGCTGCTCCCGGGTTTGATCCAGAACGTCCTGGATTTCATCAGTGAGTTCGGCCTGCTTGTCCAGAGAGGCCTGCCTGGCCTCCTCCCCCAGTTTCTGGGCATGCCGGAAGGCCTCCAGAACTCCGGTGTAATCGCGGAGGAACGGGAATAAGCGAATATCCTCTTCCATCTGGAAGCGCGCGGCACGGCGAAAGGAGTAGCGGTATTGGCGGTATTCATCGGGAGCATAAAGATCGGCACGGGCCTGGAGGGCCTGCTTGCCTTTTTCCAGTGCCCGCACCCGGCTGCCGTACGGCGGTTCGGCACCGCCGCTGAACAGGAATGCTACAACGGCAAGGGAGGACAGGATGAGAATGGAAAAGGAAAACCTTCGGGAAGAGAACGTAGCTTTCATGGGCTTTTTGAAAAGTATGACTCAGGGATCCGTGAAAAATTCCTCAATCATAATTATAAACAAAATCGGGCGTGATTCGCAGAGGGATCAAAGGCCACGAGGCTAAAAGAGTTCCAATCATGGAAATGTACCATCTCTTATTAGCGGTGCAACATTTATATTAAAAAAAGGCGCCCCTGCTCCACTCGCACGGAGCAGCGGCGCCTTCCGGATTACAGTTCGTGGCTGCGCGGGTGCGCAATCGCCAGACGATTACTTGGCTTTGGCAGGGGCTTTTTTGCCGGCTTTCTTCTTGTCGATAGCCTGCTGAACCTGGTTCTGAACCTGGGCAGCCTTTTCTTTTACAGACTTAGCCTTGGCAGCAGCGTCCAGATATTCTTCCTTGCCAATCTGTCCTTCGATTTCCGTCAGGGCAGTTTCCATTCCGGTAACATCCGCGGTCATGGCTTCGATTTCAGCCTTGGTATCTTTGCCCTTGGGAGCCTTGCCCAGGATTTCCTTGGCAGCGGCAACAGCGGCCTTGGCATCCGCTAAAGAAGTCTCGGCGTCCTTTTTGGCAGCGGCTTTGCCGTCAATGGCAGCCTGCTTGGCTTTTTCGCCGGCGGCGACGGCCTGGGTCAACAGTTCTTTGGCCTTGTCATAGTTGCGGAACAGGGCGAACTTGGCGTTCTGAGTTTCGATCTCGGTGTTCGCCTGGTTGATCAGATCATCCACAGCCTGCAATTCGGTCTTGGCGTACTTCTCGGCCTGAGCGTCCTTGGCGGCCTGCAGAGCACCCTGAGCGGCGGTGAGAGCCTCTTGGGGCGGCTTGGCGCAGCCCGCCAGTAAGACAGTTAAGACTAACATCAGAAAAATTGTGGACGTTTTACGCATAAACTTTGTTCTCCTTAAAATGTAATCAAGATTGCGCCGCTACACCCTAGCACCCGCCAAGGGCGCGCGCGCGAAAAAGAGCGCTAGTATATACCACAAAAAAGCTTGTTTGGCAACCGGAAACCCTTGTGGAAATTGTTTTTTCTACTTGGCGTATACCATCAGTGCCACGACGAAGGTGAGCAGAGCCAGGAATTCGATGAACGCCAGGCCCAGAAAGATGAACGTGCGGATACTGTCGGCCACTCCCGGATTGCGGCTGACCCCCTCGCAGGCGGCTGTCAGAGCTTTACTCTGGGCATAGCCGCAGCCGGCGGCCGCGATCGCCATCGCAAATCCGGCAGTCACCAGGGGCAGGGCGGACGAAGAACTTTCCTGTTTTTGCTCCGCTTTGGCCTCCTGCGCCCAGGCGCTGCTTGCACCGACGATCAGGATAGCGGCAACCAGAAGAATGACCATTTCCTTTCGAAACATAAAAATTCCACTCCTTAGCTTTAAATAAATAACCGTTTCCAATAATAAATTTTTCTGTGCTTTTTTTTACAATCCGCAATAACCGCCTCTGCTTTACCGTAGAAACCGTGGCTCAATGGTGGCTCTGTTCAACCGCCCCTCCGATATAAACCATGGAAAGCAGCATGAAAATAAACGCCTGAATCGTGCTGGCAAAAAGACCGAGGAACATCACCGGCAGAGAGGTCAGAAAAGGGAAAATGGCAGTATTCAGGGTATTGATGATCATTTCTTCGGCAAAAATATTCCCGAAAAGACGAACGGAGAGCGAAAAGGGACGGGCCAGATGGCTGACGATTTCTATGGCGAACATCAGCGGTGCAAGCCAGATCACCGGGCCGCAGAAATGCTTGAGGTAGCCCAGGGCTCCCTGGACGCGAAAACCCTGGTAATTGTAATAAAGGAACGAGCAGATCGCCAGGGCCACCGTGCAGTTCATGTTGGCGGTGGGCGAAATGAATCCCGGGACCATACCCAGCCAGTTGCTGGTCAGAATGAAAAGCCCCAGACCGGCAATCAGCGGGAAATGCCGCTCGGCGTGAGGACCAATCATATCCTTCATGAGGCCCTGAATGATTTCAAAGAAAAGCTCGATGGTCTGCTGCAGCCCGCCGGGACGGTCCACGCTCAGGTTTTTGCGGAGGTAGAGGCTGAGGGCGACCAGCAGGGCCATCACGATCAGGGCCATCACCGCAGGCTGGGGTATCAGTTCGTGCCCCTCAGGAACATGCAAACCGAGCAAGCCCGCCAGGCGGGCCGCCAGGACGTTAAACTCTTCCGAAATCCATGTGGCATGTTCTTCCATAGAACGCGTATCCTGCAAAATAAAAGGGGTATGTTAGCACACCCTCCCGGGAATATCAAGGATGGCAGGATTAAAAAAAGGCGCCCCGGCATTCTGTCCGGCCAGTGATTCCGCGGGGATTTCGAGGGAGGCGGCGATCCCCGCCTCCCTCGGTTTTACACTCGGTCAGGCACCCGGAATTCCCCGATCCCGGCCTCAGCAAAATTCAGCCGACTCTCCCGCATTTCCGGCATGCCCCCCCTGCGATGGGCGCTAGTAGAACAGAAAAGGCAGGAACACTTTGTAGTGCAGCGACCAGTGCAGGAAAATATCCGAATAGTAATTGGTATCGTTGGGCACCAGGTTGGTGGCAAAAGACTGGTAAGCAATATAGGCCCGATACGGCGTGGCTGTCGGAAATACCGGCCGGGTCGGAAGAAGCGAACCGGAATCCGCCCAGTTGTTTTCCCAGGTCTTGGAAATGCAGTACATCCCTCCTCCGCCGGTCAGGATCCGGTCGAACAGGAAAACATTGGACTGCCCGCGCAGGCTCTCGGGCATTCCGCCCCGAATCAGGTTTAGGGCCGAAGACCGGAATACCACGAAACGCCCGTCATAGGAAATCTGGGGCTCGACGGAATCTCCGTCTCCCTGCACCCCTTCCGGCGACTTGGAAATGATCTCCAGGATGCCGTTTGTCCGGTTATATAAATATATGTGCGATGCGCCGCTGGTACCGACAGAAGGCACCAGGTTGGTCGAGCCGGATTGAAAAACGACAAAATTGCCGTCCCCGCTTATAGCGGCGTTGCTCGAATTGCGGTTTCCGAAAGCTCCGCCGCCTCCGGAGGAGATGGAAACTACCGTGGTCAGACTTCCGGTGACATCGCGAACGAAAATATCCTGCATACCGTTGTTGTCCCCATCCACCAGGTTGGTGGCATAGGATTCAAAAGCCACATAGCGGCCGTCGGCGGAAATGGACGGCTTGCGGGAATTGCCGTTGGCCAGCGCGCCGCTGGAGTTCTTGGAAACAATAATCGTATCCACGGTGTCCGGAACCCCGGACGTGTAAGTGGCCCGGAAAATCCGGACGATCCGGTCGCTGGCGGAGACGGCGTTGGGTTCGCGGGCTGCCAGACGGGTGATTTCATCCACCAGGTCATCCGCCTGCGAATCATAGGCAATCATGTTTCCCGCGGCATTAATCGACGGATTGTCCGATTTTCCATTGCCCGTGTTGCGGTTCGCGGGAAAAGGATAGTAATTCACGCTGATGGGTATGGTCTTCCCGCTTGCGCGGTGCCTCAGGAAAATATCCGGACAGTTATCGGCAAATACTTCCGGATTTTTGATATTGCACTTGTTGTTCCCGTCGGTGGCGATTACCCCTCCCGTCAAGAGATAGCCGTCCGGGAGGAAATTATTGGCATCCGAAACGAATGCAATCCACTGGCCGTCATCACTGATGGAGGGCTTAAACGAAGCCCCGTTACCCTGGGCGCCGGTTCCGTTGGCCACCGAAATGCGCGTAATCTGGTTGCTGGCCGCATTCAGGTCCTTGACAAAAACGTCGCGGCAGTTGCTGTCGTAGGAGGATCCGCCCCAGCAGGTCGTCTGCGTATCATCCGGCACCAGGTCGGTAGCGTCCGATTCGAAGGCCACGATTTTGGCATCGGCCGAAATGGAGGGACGATAGGAATGCTGCTCACCCTGGGTTCCGTCGAAGGTAACCGAAACCCGGATGGGATTGGTAATCAGCGCCTCCGGAAGGACCCGATCGAAAACGAATACGTCCGATTTGGTATTGGAGTCATTGGCCACAAGGTTGGTGGCGTCCGATTCGAAGGCGATGCTGTTGCCGTCCCCGGAAACGGCAGGCGCCGCGGAAGGACCGTTGGCATCCACCGTGACATCCGTGATCCCGCGGGAAACGCGCGTCGTGATTGCGGTCTGGCGATCGTACATGTAGATATTTCTCATGGTGTTGGTATCGCCGGAAATCAGATTGGAGGCCAGACTGCTGTAGGTAATGTATCTTCCGTTTCGGGAGATCGCAGGCTGGTCGCAATCCCCGTTGGCTCCGAAATTTCCGTCATACTGCTTGGAAACCAGGAGGTTGGTCCGCGTGACGCGGTCAAACAGGTAAATATTGGAGTGGCTTCCGTCCGCCGGAACCAGGGTCAGATCGGTAGCCAGAGACCGATAAACCACGTACCGGCCATCGGCGGAAATAGCAGGCGAATCGGACTTCAGGTTGGCGGCGTTCGATTTGGAAAAATTGGTGGAAACGCAGATTGTAACCTCTTTTCCGGCTCCCCCGGTCAGGTCCCGCAGAAACACGTCGGAAAAGCCATTGGTATCGTTGTCTACCAGGTTGGAAGCCAGGGAGCGGAACGCAATATACTTGCCGTCGGCGGAAACGGAAGGGGAATCCGAAAGGTCGTTCCCGATCGCATCCCCGCTGAGGAAGCTGCTTTTGGAAATAATTACCGTGGGCCCGGCAGGCAGGGTTCTCAGGAAAACGTCCCCTTTGTTGTTGCCATCGCCCGTAACCAGGTTGGTAGCCACGGAAAAGAAAGCGACGTGTCCGCCGTCCGCGGCAACCGATGGAGTGTCCGAATCGTTGTTGCCCCGGGTTCCGCCGGTGGATTGCGAAATCAAAATCGTATCAACGGGGTCACGCCGGCGAAGGAAAACATCCCGAAAGCCGTCCGTGTCGCTGGCAGGCCCGGTGATATTTGCGGCTTCCGTAACAAACGCGATCAGCTTGCCGTCCCCGGAGACGGACGGCTTGAAAGACCGGCTCGCTCCAATGGGAGACGTATTCAGGTAGTCCAGGGAGACAAGAGTTGTGGAAACCAGGTTGGTTTCATCGTAGATTCCGTTCCCGTCCGTATCCCGGTCCCGCAGATAAATATCCCATAGCGAATTCGTATCGCCGGCCTGGTACTTGAATAAGGATGCGAAGGCCACGTACCTTCCCGTGCTGGTAGTAGCCGGTGCATAGGAAAAATTATCGGCCTGGGTCCCATCGGTAGCAATGGAAACGCGAGTGATTCTGTTAGGGGTTGCCGCCGTGCTGACCAGCAGCCAGCTGGACAGAACAGCGATACAGAGGACAAGGCTGAAAAGGATAAGTTTTCTCATCGCGCATCACTCCTTCGGGATTCGACTCCCTCTATGATTCACCTTTTTGCTAAACATGTTTAAGCATTTATACCTAAACTAGCATAGAAAAAAGGTAAATGTCAAGAACATAACACACTTTTACCCAGAGGGGAAAAAGGGAGCCCTATTTCGGGCGTGGCCACCAACGAAGATGGCTTCGCAACAAATCGTTTTTTCGTCCGGCTCTGCCGTCCCGATGGGACTTGTTCTTGGCCTGGAGCCAACCCGGCAATGAATTGCCGGGCCACAATCTTGCCGTCCCTCACGGAACTCCTGTCCCGGAAAACCGATCCCCTAAGGGTTTAAGAAGAGTATCGCAAAACAATATCGTAGCATGGCTTAACGATATCCGATGTTCCGTACCGAGCGGCACACACGCAAGTCCCGTCAGGGACGGCAGATTGTGGCCCGGCACGTGAGTGCCGGGTTGGGACAGGAGCATTTCCAAGTCCCATCGGGACGGCAGAACAAAATGAAATATCGGCTTTTTGGAGCTTCATCATTTGGATGAACCTGCAAAAAGTAGCCGGGCTCAAGGCTTCCGGCTCAGATACCGGTCGATGGCGGCGGCCGCCATCCGGCCCTGGTACATGACCCGGACCACGAGCGAGGCCCCGGTGACCGTATCTCCGGCTGCGAAGATCCCGGGCACGGATGTCTGAAATCCGGAATTCACGCGTACATTTCCACGCGAATCCAAGTCAAGCTCTGAACCGGTAACCAGCGGTCCATGTTCCGCATGCAGATATCCCGCAGCCAGCAGCACGAGGTCTGCCGGAAATTCCCTTTCCGTCCCGGGGATTTCCGGAAAGCGCCCCTCCGCATCCGGGTTCCCGACCTGGATGCAGCGAATGGCCTGCACCCTTCCGTCAGAGCCCAGGAATTCCGTGGTCTTCCAGCCCCACTGCCGCTCGCACCCCTCTTCGTGCGACGAGGAGGTCCGCAGAACGTTCGGCCACGTCGGCCAGGGATTTTTCGAGGCTCTTTCTCCGGGGGGCTTGGGCAGAATCTCGATCTGGATCACCTGGCGCGCGCCCTGCCGCAGACTGGTCCCCACGCAGTCTGCCCCTGTATCCCCGCCGCCCAGGACCACCACCGCTTTGCCGCGCACCTCAATTTTCTCCGCGGCCGGTACGGCATCTCCGGCTACCTGCCGGTTCTGCTGGGTCAGGAAATCCATGGCAAAATGGATTCCCTTCCGGTTTCTTCCGGGCAGGGAGAGATCCCGTGGCTCTCCGGCCCCGATGCTGACCAACAGGGCGTCAAAAGTACGCTGCAGGTATTTCACCGAAAGATCGCACCCTGCCTCCACGCCGGTTTCAAAAAGGACTCCCTCGGCCTGCATCTGTCCGATACGCCGGTCGATCACCTTTTTATCCAGCTTGAAATCCGGAATGCCGTACCGCAGCAGCCCGCCCGGCCGGTCCATCTTCTCAAAAACCGTCACCTTGTGGCCCTGCCGGGCCAGCTGCTGCGCAGCGCTCAGCCCGCAGGGCCCGGAGCCCACCACGGCCACCTGCCTGCCGGTCCGGATCTCGGGAATTTCCGGCTGAATCCAACCCTCCTCCCAGCCGCGTTCGGCGATCTGATACTCGATATGCCGGATGCATACCGCTTCCCGGTTGATGGCCAGCGTACAGGAAGTCTCGCAGGGGGCCGGACAGATGCGGCCCGTGATCTCCGGGAAATTATTGGTGGCGTGCAGCCAGTCCAGAGCCTTGCGCCACTGTCCGCGATAGACCAGGTCGTTCCAGTCGGGAATCCGGTTCTGGAGCGGGCATCCGTAATCGTGGCAGTGGGGCACCCCGCAATCCATGCAGCGGGCCGCCTGGTGGTGAATTTCCTCCGGTGCCAGGGCGATCTCCAGCTCGGCGTAATCCCGGAGACGCTCCGCAACCGGCCGTTTTGAAGGATCCTGGCGCGAAAAATCCATAAATCCGGTCGGCTTACCCATGGAATACCTCCTCCGTTGCCGCTACCGTATCCTTGTGCGTATCCTCTTCCAGGCGCATCCGCTCCAGCGACTGGCGATAGTCGATGGGCATCACTTTGACAAACAGGGGATAATGAGCCTCCCAGTTTTCCAGTAGCATGGCCGCCCGGGAGCTCCCAGTGGCCCGGTGGTGTTCCTCGAGCAGGGCATGAAGCCGCTTTACATCCTGCCGGTCCCAGACCGGCTCGAGGTCCACCATGTCCAGGTTGCAGCGGGTATCGAACATCTGCGACTCGTCGTAGACGTAAGCCACCCCGCCGCTCATGCCGGCGGCAAAATTGGTCCCGGTCGGCCCGATGATGACCACCACGCCACCGGTCATGTATTCGCAGCCGTGATCCCCCACTCCCTCCACAACCGCGATCGCCCCGCTGTTGCGAACCGCAAAGCGCTCTCCGGCGACTCCGTTGATGAATATCTTCCCGGAAGTGGCTCCGTAGAGGGCCACGTTGCCGGCGATAATGTTCTCATGCGGTGCGAAGGTGGCCCCCACCGGAGGCGTCAGAATCACCTTTCCGCCGCTCAAGCCCTTGCCCAGGTAGTCGTTCGTATCCCCACGCACGTGCAGCGTGACCCCGGGTGCCAGGAAGGCTCCCAGAGACTGTCCGGCGGACCCGTTCAACAGAATCCGGATGGTATCCTCGGGAAGCCCGGAAGATCCGAAGCGCTCCACGATCAGGCCGCTCAATGTGGCACCGACGGTTCGATGGATGTTGCGCACCGGGAGATAGGCCTCCACCGGCCCCCGGTTTTCCAGAGCCTCCGCCGACAGCCGGATCAGCTCGGCATCCAGGCTTTCCCCCTCGGCCTGCCTGGAGCGGGCAATATAATGACGGGCGCTTTCGGGAGGAGGATCCGGCATGGCCAGGATCGGAGTAAGATCGAGATGCCGCGCCTTCCAGAGATCGATGGCCGGCTGGGTGTCCAGAACGCTGGCCTGTCCAACCATATCTTCCACGGTCCGGAAGCCCAGCTCGGCCATATACTCGCGCATCTCTTCGGCGACAAAGCGCAGGTAGCGTTCGACATGCTCCGGCTTCCCCTCGAAATTCCTGCGCAGCTCCGGGTCCTGCGTGGCGACGCCGACCGGGCAGGTATTCAGGTGGCACTTGCGCATCATGATGCAGCCCAGGGAAATCAGTATGGCGGTTCCAAATCCGTATTCTTCCGCCCCCAGCAGCGCGGCGATGGCCAGGTCGCGGCCGGTTTTCAGCTGACCGTCGGTCTGCACCCGGATGCGGTCCCGGAGCCGGTTGTAGATCAGAGTCTGCTGGGTTTCCGCCAGGCCCAGCTCCCAGGGCAGACCGGTGTGCTTGATGGAAGTGAGCGGCGAAGCCCCGGTTCCCCCGTCGTGGCCGGAGATCAGTACCAGGTCCGCCTTGGCTTTGGCTACTCCGGAGGCGATCGTCCCCACCCCCACCTCGGACACCAGCTTCACGGAAACCTCCACCTTGGGATTCACCGCTTTCAGGTCGTAGATGAGCTGGGCCAGGTCCTCGATGGAGTAGATATCGTGGTGAGGCGGTGGAGAAATCAGCGTGACCCCCGGAGTGGTGTGGCGGACGCGGGCAATCTCGCCGGTTACCTTGTGGCCGGGAAGCTGCCCGCCCTCGCCGGGCTTGGCTCCCTGGGCCATTTTTATCTGCAGCTCTTCGGCATGCACCAGGTACTCGGTGGTCACTCCGAACCGGCCGGAGGCCACCTGGCGGATCTTGGATTTCATCAGGTCGCCGTTGGCCAGGGGAACGGAGCGTATCGGGTCTTCCCCTCCCTCTCCGGAATTGCTTCGCCCGCCCAGGCGGTTCATGGCAATGGCGATGGTTTCGTGCGCTTCCTGGCTGATGGAGCCGAAAGACATGGCCGCGGTTACGAAACGGCGGGTAATGTTTTCCACCGGCTCCACTTCGGATAACGGAACCGGGGTGCGACTGCGGAACTGGAAGAGGCTGCGCAGAGTACAGTGGTAGCGGGACCGGTCGTCGACCAGGCGGGAAAATTCCTTGAAGAGCGCGTAATCGTTCAGGCGCACCGCGGCCTGCAGCCGGGCGATGGATTCCGAAGTCCACAGGTGCGATTCTCCCTGCTTGCGGACGTGATACACGCCGCCCACGTCCAGGAGCTTCTCCGGCCGGCCGCCGGAAGGAAATCCCTTGCTGTGCCGGGCGCGGGTTTCCTCGGCAATCTGGTCCAGCCCGATTCCCCCCAGCCGGGAAACTGCGCCGCCGAAATAGCGGTGGCAGACATCCTTGCTGAGGCCCACTGCCTCGAAGGTCTGGGAAGCGAAAAAGCTGTGGAGAGTGGAAATCCCCATCCGGCTGAAGGTTTTCAGCAGGCCCTTCTTGATGGCGGTGATGTAGGCGTCCATGGCCTCTTCCGGCTTGAGAGCTTTTTCCAGCGATCCGGCTTCGGCCAGTTCCCGCACCGTGAGAAAGGCCAGATAGGGGCAGATGGCATCCGCTCCGAATCCGACCAGCAGTGCAAAATGAATCACCTCCCGGGCTTCCCCGGTTTCGATGATCAGTCCGGCCAGATTCCTTTTTCCCTTGCGGATCAGGTAGTGGTGCAGTCCGGCCACCGCCAGCAGCGAGGGAACCGGAGCCTCCGCGGAACTGATTTTGCGGTCGGACAGGATCAGCAGATTGCAGCCGCGGTCGATCTCCTCTTCCGCCTGACGAAAAAGGCCGTCCAGCGCTTTTTGCAGGCCGGCCCCGCCGGAGTCCGCGGGGAACAGGATGGGCAGTTCCGCGGCGTTGATGTCCGGGTGGCGGGCCGCACGGATACGCACCATGTCGTCATTGGAAAGAATGGGGTGCGGCTGCTTCAGCCCGTAGTTGTTGCGGGGAACCTCATCCAGCAGGTTGGTCTGTCGGCCGATGAAGCTTTCCAGGGACATCACCAGCTCCTCGCGCAGCGGATCGATCGGCGGGTTGGTGACCTGCGCGAACAGCTGCTTGAAGTAGGCGAAGAGCAGCTGCGGCCGGTCCGAAAGCACCGCCAGGGAGGCATCGTTTCCCATGGAGCCCACCGCTTCCTGTCCGCGGGAGGCCATGGGAGAAATGATCATCTTCAGCTCCTCGTCGCTGTAGCCGAAGGCATGCTGCAGCCGCAGCCGCTCCAGGGGATCGGCCTGGGGCACCTGGGAGGGCATGAACAGCCCCCGCAGTTCCACGCTGTTTTCCTTGATCCAGCGCCGATAGGGGCGCTGGCGGGAAATCTTGGCCTTGATCTCGTTATCCGGCACGATGCGGTTCTGGTCGAGGTCCACCAGAAACATTTTCCCCGGCTGAAGCCGGCCCTGGCGCAGGATTGAGTCCCCCGGACACTCCCGAACTCCGGTCTCCGATGCCAGGATAACCAGGCCGTTGCGGGTGATGGTAAAGCGCGCCGGCCGCAGCCCGTTGCGGTCCAGGGTGGCGCCGATTTTCCGGCCGTCGGAAAAAACCATGGCCGCCGGCCCGTCCCAGGGCTCCATGAGGGAGGCGTGATACTCGTAAAAGGCGCGCTTGTCCTCGCTCATATGGATTTTCGGGCCGCAGGCTTCCGGGACCATCATCATCATGGCGTGCGGCAGGGTGCGTCCACCCATAACCAGAAGCTCCAGCACGTTGTCGAAGATCGCCGAATCGCTGCCTCCGGAAATGATCACCGGCAGCACTTTTTCCAGGTCCTCTCCCAGCAGGGTGCTTTTGAGCAGCGCCTCGCGGGCCCGCATGCGCACGATGTTGCCGCCCAGAGTGTTGATTTCTCCGTTGTGGGCCAGGAGGCGCAGCGGCTGGGCCAGATGCCAGGTGGGGAGCGTATTGGTGCTGTAGCGCTGGTGCACGATGGCAAACGGGCTGAGAAAATTGGGCTCCGACAGATCCGGGTAAAAAACGGACAGCTGGGTCCCGGTCAGCAGCCCCTTGTAAACCAGGGTTCGGCTGGAAAAGCTGCAGATGTAAAAGGAGCTGGTGTCGACTTCCTGCCAGGTATCGATCTCCTTTTCCACCAGCCGGCGGGTCACGAACAGCTTCCGCTCAAAGGCCTCCAGGGGAATTTTCCCGGGAAGCAGAAACAGCTGCCGGATATTGGGCTCCGTGGAGCGGGCCAGGTGGCCCAGCATGCCGTCGCTGACCGGAACCTGCCGCCAGCCGAGGACTTCGAACCCCTGCTGGGTGGCGATGTTTTCAAATTCCCGCTGGCAACGATAGCGCAGCTTGGGATCGGTGGGCAGGAACACCTGGGCTACCGCGTACTGCCCCGGATCCGGAAGGTTGAATTTCGGGCAGGTGTCGCGAAAGAAGACATGCGGCAGGGGAACCATGATTCCGGCGCCGTCCCCGGTGGACTTGTCGCCTCCGATCGCTCCGCGGTGCTCCAGATGGATCAGAATTCTCAGGGCTTCCTCCACCACGGAATGATGGGCCACCCCGTCCAGCCGCGAGAGAAATCCCACCCCGCAGCTGTCGTGCTCGAAAGCGGGACTGTACAGGCCGGATGATTCCGGCCAGCCGGCGGCGTTCCTCACCCCAAAACTCATTGCTTGCTCCTTGCTCAGTGGGTTTATGCCTTTGCGTTTAAATGAATAATTATACAAAGGTTTGCATAAAAATCAACATAAGCCCCCGGGAAAGGGCTCAGGAGGTCTTCCGGGCATCGCAGCCCGGCGGGGCCGCATCGATATGCGTACCGGGGCCGGCGGCCAGCAGCTGGTCCTTGGTGAAATACATCTCGCCGCGGGAATAGCTGGCCAGGTCAAGAATACCGGTATCCATGCGAATGGCATCCTCCGGGCAGGCTTCCACGCAGAAACCGCAGAACACGCACTTCCCCATATCGATGTCAAACTGCGCCGGGCATTTTTCAATGTAAGGGTCGGGGTGCTCCGCAGCGACAATATAAATGCACTGGGCGGGGCAGATCGTCTCGCACATCATGCAGGCCACGCACCGCGGGGACCCGTCGGCCCGGGTCACCAGGCGGTGCCGGGTCCGGTAGCGGGACGGATATATCCGCCGCTCTTCGGGATACTGAATGGTCACTGTTTCCGTTTCGGGCGAAAGCCGGAAGAAATACTTCAGAATATGCGCCCAAAGGTTCCGGAAAAAATGTCCCGACGTCAGGCAGAGACCCCGGACGGTTTCCTTGAGATACAGCTGGTCCAGCAGAGTCGGTTCGGGTCTTTTTACGATCATCAGCGGTCAAGCTCCCCGGCAATCATGTTGATGGAACCAAAGGTGGCGATGATATCGGCCACTCCTCCCCCGTTAAGCATCAGGGGCAACGCGGACATGGGGGCAAAGCAGGGAGCCCGAACCCGCACGCGCACCGGGCGGTCCGTGCCGTCGCTGGCCAGGTAGAATCCCAGCTCCCCGTTGGCTCCTTCCACCGGAAAATAAGCTTCGCCCTGCGGGGGGCGCATGCCCTGCCGCTCCATGATGAGCATGAAATGATTGATCAGGCCCTCGATATTCCCGTAAAGATCTTCCCGTGGAGGCAGGTGCACGTTCTTGCCGCCGGCCAGGATATCGGCGCGGTGCGGCCGCTCCGACCCGCGCAGGGTGGCCTCCAGGTTGAGCCGGCGGAAGGGGAGGTCCCGGGTGTGCCCGGTCTTGGAAGAATCCACCATCGCTTCCGGCTCCAGCCGGGGAAAAAGAGCATCCGACTGGACGGAGCCCCGGGGCATCTGACGGATCCCCTGTTCGATGATGCGCAGGCTTTGCTCCATCTCCTCCATGCGAACCAGATAGCGGTCATAGTTGTCGCCCTCGGACCCCACCGGGACCTCGAATTCCATCCGGTCGTACACCCAATAGGGGAATTTCTTCCGGACATCGTATTCGATTCCCGTGGAGCGGAGGACCGGTCCGGTGACCCCGTAGGCAATGGCGTCTTTGGGGGTGAGAACTCCGGTCTGCCGGGTGCGGTCGTAAAAAATCCGGTTGCGGGTCAGCAGGCTGTGAATCTCCTTCATCACCTTGCGGACCTTGGGTACCACCTCCAGGCAGCGCTTTTCCCAGCCGCCCGGAAAATCGGACTTCACTCCACCGATGCGGCCGTAGGAAACCGTCAATCGGGCGCCGGTCACCTCCTCCACCAGGTCCCAGAGCCATTCGCGCGCCTTCATCATATAAAGGAAGGCGGTCATGGCTCCCAGCTCCATGGCGGAAGCGGCCAGGCAGGTCAGGTGGTCGCAGATCCGGGAAATTTCGCTGAGGATCACCCGGATGTATTGGGCCCTTTCGGGTATTTGCACTCCCATCAGCTTTTCCACCGCGCCGCAATAGCCGAAGTTGTTGATCAGCGGAGAAACGTAGTTGAGGCGGTCGGTGTAGGGAATCACCTGAAAATAGCTACCCTGCTCGGATTTCTTCTCGAAGGCCCGGTGCAGGTAGCCGATATCCACCTCGGTATCCTTGACCTTCTCGCCCTCCACGTGGCAGCGCAGCCGTATCACCCCGTGCATCGCCGGGTGCGAGGGCCCGATATTGATAAACTCGGCCGACTCCTGCGATTCCGCCAGATCGGCGGGGCGCGGGGCCGGGGGATGGTGAATGCTGGAGCAGGTGAATCCGGGAGGCAGGGGCTCCAGGGGATCCGCGCCCTGCTCCCCCCGGGCGATTTTGGCCTGCAGCTTGATCAGACCGTCCAGCACCATTTCCGGGCGCGGCGGACAGCCGGGAAT
Source organism: uncultured Acidobacteriota bacterium (assembly GCA_903847975.1). Taxonomy (GTDB): domain Bacteria; phylum Acidobacteriota; class UBA6911; order CAINFC01; family CAINFC01; genus CAINFC01. The sequence continues at coordinate 28,349 of CAINFC010000309.1, forward strand.
ATAAATGTCCACCGGAACGATGGTATCGATACCCTGGACGGTGGAATAGTTGTTATAAAACCCGCCGGTGCAGGTGCAGACTCCGAAAGCGACCACCCATTTCGGCTCGCACATCTGCTCATAAACCATGTGCAGTACCGGAGCCATTTTATGGCTGATGGTCCCCACCACGAACAGCACGTCGGCCTGCCGCGGGGAAAATCGCGGGAAGCCCGCCCCGAAGCGCTCGATATCATAATGCGAGCTGGCCACTGCCATGTATTCCATTCCGCAACACGCCGTGACGAAAGGGTATTGAAAAATGGAGTTTTTTCTTGCCCAACCCAGAACCTCCGTCAGGCGTGTGGTCAGAAAGCCTTCTTTCATCAAAAGGTACCTCAGCTAGTTAGGTTGATCGGCATAATAGGAACTCCGGACCAGCGGACCCGACTCCACGTGGGAAAATCCGATCTCCCGCGCCAGCCGGCCGAGCTCCTCAAATTCTTCCGGAGAGTAGAAGCGATCCACCGGCAGATGGGCACGGGAAGGCTGCAGATACTGACCGATGGTAAGCTTGTCGACTTTCCGCCGATGAAGGTCCTCCACGGCTTCCCGAATCTCCTCGCGGGTTTCCCCCAGGCCGACCATCAGGCCCGACTTGGTGATTTGGGAAGGACGGAGGCATTTGACCTGCTCCATAAGATCCAGGGACCGCCGGTAGAGGGCCTGCGGCCGGACCCGGGGATAGAGGCGGGGAACGGTTTCCACGTTGTGGGCCAGGACGTCCGGGGCGGCGTGAATCACCCGCTCCCAGTCCGCATGGCTTCCCTGAAAATCGGGGATGAGCACCTCCACGGCGCAACCCTTGCTCCTCCGGCGGATCGATTCAATCACGGCGGCAAACTGCCCGGACCCTCCGTCCGGCAGATCATCCCGCGTGACCGAGGTGATGACTGCATATTTCAGCTGAAGGTCGGCTACCGCCTGGGCCAGCCGGTCGGGCTCCCCGGGATCCGGAGGCTCGGGATGACCCTTGGCGACCGCGCAAAAAGTGCATTGCCGGGAACAAACTTCCCCCAGGATCAGAAAGGTAGCCGTACCGCGCCCCCAGCACTCCGAAAGGTTGGGGCAGAGGGCCTGTTCGCAGACGGTGTGCAGGCCCCGCCTTTGCAGGCTTTCCTTGACGCGGGTGTAAACCGGCCCCCCCGGCAGACGCACCCGCACCCAGGGCGGGCGCACACTTCGCCGCACGACCTCGGCCGGGCCCGAAACGATGGGTTCCGTTGATGTTGTGCTCATAGAAAATCCGCTCTCATCTTACGATAGAACTCCCTCCCGCTGCAACTCGGAGGTGACTGCCAAAGGAAAAATCTTGCCAAACCGCCTCTGAACCTCCTACAATTGCCAGTGCAAACCAAGGATGGAATCCCATGACAAGAAGAATTGAGATTTACGATACCACCCTGCGGGACGGCTCCCAGGGGGAAGGGGTCAGCTTCTCCCTGGTAGACAAGCTGAACGTCACCCGCGAACTGGATCGGCTGGGTGTTGATTTTATTGAAGGCGGCTGGCCGGGATCCAATCCCAAGGATGCCGACTATTTTCGGGAAGTAAAAAAACTGAAGCTGGGCCACAGCCGCATTGCCGCGTTCGGCTCCACCCGGCATGCCAAAAATCTGGCTTCCGGGGACCCCAATCTGAAACAGCTGGCCGCGGCCCGGGTTCCGGTGATTACCATCTTCGGCAAAACCTGGGATCTTCACGTCCGCGACGCCCTGCGGGTGGCGCTCGAAGACAACCTGAAAATGATCTCCTCCTCCATTCAGTTCCTGCGAAAGAAGACCGATCTGGTTTTTTACGACGCCGAGCATTTTTTTGACGGTTTTCGGGCCAACCCGGACTACGCCCTCAAGACGCTGGCGGCGGCGGCAGAAGCCGGAGCGCACGAGGTGATCCTTTGCGATACCAACGGCGGCAGCATGCCTGACTTTGTGCGCCAGGCCGTCGAAACCGTCCGCCGGCAGTTTTCCGGCCTGCCCATCGGGATTCATACTCATAACGATGGCGGTCTGGCCGTAGCCAATTCGCTGGAAGCGGTACGCTCCGGCTGCATTCAGGTGCAGGGCGCCATGAACGGCTTCGGCGAGCGCACCGGGAATGCCGACCTCACCCAGGTGATACCAAACCTGGAACTGAAAATGGGCTTTCGCTGCATCGGCAAGGAAAAGCTCAAGAGGCTGACCGAAGTAAGCCGCTTTATTTTTGAAACCGCCAATCTCCCCCTGCGCGACCACCAGCCCTTCGTGGGACGCAGCGCATTCGCCCACAAGGGAGGCGTCCATGTATCCGCGCTGGCCCGCAACCGCTCCACCTACGAGCACATCCCGCCCGACTGGGTGGGCAATGAAAGCCGGGTGCTGGTTTCCGAGCTCTCCGGACGCAGCAATATCCTTGCTGTGTCCCGTATCGATTTGAAGGATCGGCCCAAGGAGATGAAGGCGGTGCTGGAAAAGCTGATGGAGCTGGAAAATCAGGGCTACGCCTTTGAAAATGCCGACGGCAGCTTCGATCTGCTGGTGCGCAAGGTCACCGGTCTTTACCGGCAGCCCTTCCGGCTGAAGTCCTTCCGGGTGATGTCGGAAATCTGCAGCGACGGCCGGAGCATCTCCGAGGCCACGGTCAAGGCGGACGTCGACGGCCAGGAGTACCACACGGTTGCCGAGGGAGACCACGGCCCGGTCGATGCGCTGGACAAGGCCTTGCGCAAAGCCCTCCTGCCGGTGTACGAGGAGCTGGCGCATCTGCGCCTGGTGGATTACAAGGTGCACATCGTCAATGCCCAGGCTTCCGTGGCGGCCAAAGTGCGCGTGGTGATCGAGTCCGCCTACCACACCCGCATCTGGAGCACGGTGGGCGTTTCGGAAAATATTATCGAGGCGAGCGCCCTGGCGCTGGTCGACAGCGTGGAGTACGCCCTGCTGAACCTGAGAAGCAAGTAGGGCGGCGCCATCTTCCTGGATAATCTCGCAAAAAATCAAAATTCATTTTTTATTCTGCCGTCCCCACCGGGACTTGCGTGTGTACCGCACGGGACGAAACAGCGGAGGTCGTACCGTTGTATTTCGACCTTGCTTGTCGGGCCTCGCGTAATCCGGCGCAGGACTGTGATTCTGAGGCATAGTCCCGTCAGGGACGGCAGGATTATGGCCCGGCAATTTATTGCCGGGCCGTCTTCAGCACGGGGCAAGTCCCATCGGGACGGCAGAACCGGACGAAAAAACGATTTTTTACGAAGCCATCTTCTTTGACAAAGCGGCAAAAAGCCCCACATCTGTGGCTTTACGTTGGGGAAAGCCC
>CAINFC010000310.1 GCA_903847975.1 uncultured Acidobacteriota bacterium
CGTCAGTGCCATACGGGGCGAGATAGCCGAGATTGTAGCGTTGTGCTCCGCCATGGCCTTGGGATGCCCCGCGTAAACCGGCACAGGACTGTTTTCCCGAGGCATAGTCCCGTAAGGGACGGCAGATTGTGGCCCGGCACGTGAGTGCCGGGTTGGGGCAGGAGCAACCCAAGTCCCATCGGGACGGCAGAACAAAATGAAATTTCGACTTTTTGCCGGGCCATCCTTGCCGATGGCTTCGCAAAAAGTCCGGAAACACCCGAAAACAAACTTACAAACGAAAGTTTTCGCCCCACCCCTCGAGGAGAAGCCGGCTGCATCCCCTTCGGGAAGGCAGCCTTTTTACCGCGTGATTTTCCCGGCATCGCAGGTTCAGGGGCCCTTCCGGATCAGGGGGAGAAGCACGTCGTGGCTTCGCGTTTGAAAGCAGTTTTCCATACCCAGAGTTGTTCCGGCGGCATTGCCGGCCTCCACCAGGTAGCAGAAAGTTGTCTTCGCCGGCAGACCGCTTAAGGTTGCGGACACCGGCGTGTCCGCCGAGGAACTCAAGGTGGCCGGAGTGGCGGCCACCGTAGTCGGGTAGGGTCCTCCGGAGACCGTTCCGTACCGGAACAGAATCGTTGTGGCCATGTTGCGCGCATTCACGGTTCCATGAAGAACGGCTCCCGTGGCGGTGAGATCGGTCGGAGAATGGGTAACGGCATAAGGAGCCTGTGGATTGGTGGTAAAGGTCATATCCAGGCCGAGCGTGGTTCCGGCGGGATTGGTGGCAATGACGCGGTAATGGTAGACGGAATTGAAAGCCAGGCCGGTTATGGCCTTGCTGACCGCGACGGCGCCGTAACCGCTCACCGAATCCGGTACGGCCGGGACGATTGTGCCGTAAGAAGCGGTCAGGCCATACTCGAAGGAAACCGAGGTGGTCTGGTTGTTGGCATTGACCGTGCCGTTCAGAGTCGCCCCGGTCACGGTGATGCTGCCGGCAGACAGCGTGGCTACCGTCGGCGCGGAGGCCGAAGTCGTGAAAGCCTGATCCAGCCCCCAGGCGGTACCGGCATAGTTCCCGCCCACCACCCGATAGTGATACGTGGCGAATGGCTGCAGCCCGCTGAGATTGGCACTGACGGAGGTATCCGCGCCTCCGGCGATCGGACTGGGGGAGGCGGAGACCACGGTGCCGTAGCCCGTGTTCCGCCCGTACTCGAAAGTCACCGCAGTGCTGGCATTTTGGGCATTCACGGTTCCACGCAGGGTGGCGGAGGCGGTTCCAACCGCCGTGGGGGCATCCGTGACCACGCTGGGAGCAACGGCCAGGGTGGAAAAAAGCATGTCGCTTCCGTAGCTGCGGGAGCCTGTCCCGTCCTTATTTTGACCGACCGCCCGGAAGTGATAGACGGTATTGGGCAGCAGCCCGGTGATGGCGCGGCTCACGGGAACCGCAGCCGTTCCGGTAAGATCGCCCTGGTCGGCTTCTGCGGTGCTTCCGTAGCTGGTGGTGGTACCGTATTCAAAGGAGGCCGTCGCCGTGCGGCTTCCGGGAATAACCGTGCCATTGAGAGTGGCCCCGCTGCCGGTTGCGGAGGTGGCTTCCTCGGTGCTGACCTGGGGCCCGGTGACCAGGGTGGCATCCTCCCCGCTGGCTGCGCCGGCTCCGTTTTGCGCCACGACGCGGTAATGGTATGTGGTTCCCGGCACCAGATCGGTTACCGGACAGCTTACCGCCGTGGCCGTACTTCCCCGCACCGGATTTTGGCTTGCCGCGGCCGACCGGCCGTATGCCGTCGAAGGTCCATATTCGCAGGCAGCCAGGGTGGTGTTGTTGTTGGCATTGACCGTGCCGTTCAGTGTGGCGAAGGTTCCGCCGACGCCGGAAGCGGCCGTCGTGATTGCGGTCGGCGGCGTGGTGGTGGTTAGAAAGATTTCATCGCTCCCGTAGGAGATTCCCTCCGCGTTCTGGGCAACGACCCGGAAATGGTACGTGGTATTCTCCGTCAGCCCCCCGATGGATTGGCTGACCGCCACCGGGGAAGCCCCGGAAACGGAACCCGGCACGGCGGCAACCGTCGTCCCGTAAGAAGCAGTCAGGCCATACTCGAAGGTTACGGTTGTGGCCTGTTGATTGGCATTCACCATTCCGTTCAGAACCGCTCCGGTGGAGGTTATGCCGGTTACCAGGCCGGTGACCGCCTGCGGAAGGGCGCCGGCAGTCGTAAAAGTCAAATCGGAGCCATAGGAGGTTCCGGACGCATTCTGGCCCGCGGCGCGGAAGTGGTAGGTGGTTTTCGGCATCAGGTCGGCCACCAGAGCGGTGAGGGCCGTGTTGCTGCTCCCGGTCACCGGACTTTGATCCGCCGGCACCGAACGTCCGTACTCGGCCGTGACGCCGTATTCAAAATAAACGGTGCTTTCGGCACCGTTGGCGTTGGCCAATCCCTGCAGCGTAGCCTGCGTGGCGCCGATGCCGGCGGCAGGGGAGGAGAAGATGGTGGGCGGATAACCGGCGACAAAAGTCATGTCTGCGCCGTAGACCGTACCGCCGCTGTTCTGAGCGGCCACGCGGTAATGATACGTGGAACCGGGGATCAGGGCCCCCAGGGACCGGCTCACCGCCGTATCCGACCACCCGCTGACCGGGCTCTGGGCTGCGGCAACCGAACTGCCGTAGGTGTCGGCCGTTCCATATTCAAAGAAAACCGTCGTGCTTGCGCCCCGGGCGTTGACCGTTCCATTCAGCGTGGCCGCACCCGGTCCCACTCCGGAAGCAGGCCCGGTCGTGGCCAGCGGAGTAGGCATCAGGGTCGTCAGGCTGCGGTCGGAGCCGTAGGTAGTCCCGGAGGCGTTGACGGCAACCACGCGAAAATGATAGGTCGTGCCCGGCAGCAGTTCCTGGATCAGCACATAGACCGCCTGCGGGGTGCTCCCGCTCACCGGACTTCCCTGGGCCGCGACCGATGCCCCGTAGGAAACGGTCGGACCGAATTCAAAGGTGACCGTGGTGTCCTGGCCGTTGGGCTGGATGGTCCCGTTCAGAACGGCTTCGTTCATACCGACGCCCGTAGCCGCATCGGTCACCGCACCCGGCGGGGTCTGGGCCCGCAGCGCCGCCGGGAACCATCCGGCCAGAAGCAAGGGAATCACGACAAACAAGAACCGCATTCGGTGAATTGAATTCATAGTGCTCCCCATTTCCAAAGGGCTTCGCTTAAGATTTCCATGGAAACAATCCAGGAATCATTCCGGGAGGCGAACCGCCCGATCCTGACGGCAGACCCGCCCGGAGCCGGCTCCGTCACCTGTTTTCTTCCAGGGCCGCAATCTTCCGCTGCAGTTCGACAAGCAGGGCCTGCTGCTCCTGAACGACCTTGGTGAGCACCGCAACCACATCCATGGGGCTCATGGTTTTCCTGTCCTTCGAGGAGACCAGGTCCGGGGCGTCCTCGGCGATGAAGCCCACGTGCCGCTCCTCCCGGTCCGCCTTGTAATTGTACTTGACCGCATTCAGCCGGTGGAGGGCGTCCATGGCCTCTGCGGAAGTCAGCACCTCAATATTTTCTTTCCAGGCTCTGCTGGAAGCATTAGTCCAGACTCCTCCGGCCGTGAGGCCGGCGCCGGTGGGGGAGACGATGCTGTTGTCGGCATTCATCTGCAGCTTCATGGCGGAATTCACGACCAGCCTCACCGGATGGTTGGTAGCCGTTCCGAACTGCCCGTAGAGGTCCGTGGCGCTGATCCAGCTGCGGGCTCCGTCGGTGCGGGTAAAAACGGCGCTGGCATTTTTCCCCGTGGTGGAAAGTTCGAAAGGATATTCCGGCGACCAGGTGCCGATTCCCACCCGGCCGTCCGATCGAAGCGCCAGCGTGTTCGAGGGTGTGCCCGGCTGGATGCGCAAGGGCAGCTTGCTGCCCCCCGTGACGTCACGGATGAAGAAATTGGCCTCGTTGCCGGCCAGGTCCCAGATCTGCGGGGTAAAGCCGCCTGTGGCATCCTGGTCCAGCCGGATGGCCGGAGTATTGCCGCTGGTCATGTGAACGTCGAGAGCGGGCACGGCCGTTTTCAGGCCCAGGCGGCCCAGGCTGCTCACGAAGACCGAATTACTGGGCGCACCGGCCATAACCGTCACGGGTACTTTTGCGCCGGTTATGTCTTCGATGGAGAATTTGCTGGCCCCCCCGGAGACGCTGTCATTGGCGGTCAGCTGCCAGTCGTTGGCGGGAAAACCCGTAGTGGCGCTGGTGTCGTCAAACTTGAGGCGCAGGTTGTTTTCCTTCAGCCGGACCGTATCGAAACCGAAACTCTCTCCGTTGACGCAGTCAAAGCCCACACAGAGGCTGCCGGTCACAATCGTATCGTCGGCAATGACCTGGTCTTCGGGCCGGAAGGCTTCCACCCGGCGGCCGGAGGTGATCTCCTGCTGGAGCGGATTGACGATGCGGTTTTCCATTACCTGGAACGTCCCGGATTGCGTCCTCTCCGGCAGGTAGCGCTCCCTGGCTCTTTCTCCCTCTTCCTTCCCCTCGGACCGGGACAGCAAGGAGGAAAGCGGCGTGGCCCGCAACTCGTAAACGAAAGATCCCTGCGGCCGGTTTTCGCCCAGAATCTCGGCCAGACCGACCGAGGGGAGGGTTCCGGAAAGAAACGTTTTGTGCAGTTCGGTTCCGTCCGGTCGGGCGACTGTCAGCTCCAGCTCCGCATAGGCCGCTTTGGGGATCCAGCCGATGGCGTCGGGAGCGATTTTCTCTTCGGCCACCGGTCTCCGGTCTGAGGATAAAACGGGAAGGCAAAGCGCGCCGAGGACGGCGGGCACCGCCAGAAAACGGATCATTTTGAATGAGGAATACATGATAACCCTCCTGGAAAAAAGTGTGGCACCTCCCAACGGTTAGATGATAACTTGCCCTCAGGAATATTCCAAAAGGCTGCGCAGGTTTTTCCGCACCGGTCCTCCCTGATGGCTGCGTAAAAAGAAAAACAGGAAGTCAGAATCCAGAATCCAGAATGCAGTAACCAGAATATAAAAGACATATTTTCAACAGGTTACCCCTATTCTGAATTCTATCTTCCGGATTCTGAATTCCAAAAGGGACTTTTTGCGAAATTATCTTCCCTGATGAAGGTGCCAAAAGTAGCAGGAACCCCAAAGGGGTTCCCCAACGGAAATCCACAGGTGTGGGACTTGTTGCCGGGTTGTCTTCCCTGATGGCTTTGCAAAAAATCGTTTTTTCGCTCGCGCCTGGAGCCAACCCGGCAATGAATTGCCGGGCCATAATCTCGTTGTCCCTTACGGGACTTATGCCCCGGAATAACAGTCGTGTGCCGGTAAACGCAGGACCTTCCAGGGCCGTAACGGAGCACAACGGCACGATATCCGCTATTTCGCCCCTGGTGACACGTGAGCTTCCGGCTACGCTGGCTCACCGGAAGCTCACAGCCCATGGTATAAAGGAGGGGATCGGGAATATCATTGCGTCGACCCAAGGAGGGAGGAAAACGATGAGAGTTCTGCCCGCAGTAATGATTTTGTTATGGTTCGCCGCGCTCGAGGCAGCGCCCGCCGACCGGATGACCCCCCTGGATTTGCGCGAGGTGACGGTCGGAGGGGAAATCGGGCGGCGTGTCACCATCACCATCGCCAACAACCTGCTGCAGCTGAATGTCGATGGCGACTTCCTGCCGGCCTTCCGGGAGGGATCACGGAACGGACAGTTCATCGGCCTCGGCATGCTGCTGGATTCCACCGTCAAGTTTGCCGCCCATTCGGGACATCCCCGGGTGATGGAGCTGAAGCGGCACCTGGTCACCGAAATTCTCAAAGCCCAGGAGGCGGAGGGTTACATTGGTACCTTCCCGCCGCCCGGGAGACTGAAGTCGCTCTGGGACGTGCACGAGATGGGCTACATCATTTTTGGTCTGCTGCAGGATCATGAATATTTCGGCAACCGGCCCGCCCTGGAAGCAGCGCGAAAAGCAGCCGGATACCTGATCCGGAACTGGGCGATGCTGCCCCCGGACTGGGGACACGGCGCCGAGGTGGCGCCGCACGTGGCCTTCACCGGCCTGGAGCGGACCATGCTGGCCCTGCACCGGGCCACAGGAGACTCCTCCTACCTGGACTTTTGCATCCGGATGCGCGCGCTGCCGGAGTGGGATCCCGACATTGTGGTCGGACGTCGGCCCGGCATCGATGGCCATGTGTATGCCTACCTGGCGCGCTGCCTGGCGCAGCTGGAACTTCACCCTCTGCAGCCCTCCGCCCGCCTGCTCCGGCCGACACAGAGAGCCCTCGACTTCATGACCGGGCGGGACGGCATGCTCATCACCGGCAGCTGCGGCCAGTGCGAAATCTGGACCGCCGACCAGGACGGCCGCGGAGACGTGGGGGAAAGCTGCGCGCTGGCCTACCAGCTGCGCATATATGACCGCCTGCTGCGCATGAATGCCGAAGCGCGGATGGGCGACCTGATGGAGCGGGTCATCTTCAACGCGCTGTTTGCCTCGCAATCGCCCGATGGGCGGCGGCTGCGCTATTTCGCACCGCTGGAAGGAAACCGCGTCTACTGGAATACCGACACCTACTGCTGCCCCTGCAATTTCCGGCGCATCATCGCCGAGCTGCCCGCCATGGTGTTCTACCGGTCGGCCGAAGGCCTGGCGGTGAACCTGTACGCGCCATCGGAAGGGAAATTCATCCTGGGGAACCAGGTCCGCACCGTTCTCCGGCAGGAGACGGATTACCCGAACTCGGGACGCGTCCGCATCCATGTCGGACCGGACAAGCCCTCCACCTTCCCCCTGCTGCTGCGCATTCCGGCATGGGCCGGAGGGGCCACCGCATCGGTCAACGGCCAGGCCGTCCCCGCCCCGCCTTTACCGGGAACCTTTCTTGAATTGCGCCGCGAATGGAAGCCGGGCGACCGGATCGAACTGGATCTGCCGATGCCCTGGCGCCTGGTCCAGGGGCGGCAGCGCCAGGCCGGCCGGGTGGCGGTCATGCGCGGCCCGCAGGTCTTCTGCCTGAATCCTTCGCCGAATCAGGATTTGGCCAGGCTGGACGGTGCCGAACTGGGATATCTGGCCCTGAACCCGGCCTCCTTCACCGATCCGGCGGCCAGCGACGCGGTGCGCCCGGGCGGTATAGCCTGCCGTGTGCAGGCCTGGAAGCCAGGCTTCGGCCTGGGCAGCAAGGCGGACTATGAACTCACGCTGACGGAATTTCCCGACCCTTTGGGCAAGGCGGTCTATTTTCGCCTGCGGGACTACCGCGTCGCCCGGGAGGATGAACTGTTCCGGCGGGCAGGCCCCTGAAAATGTTGCCGCCGACAACTATACATTATTGCATCCGGCAGGTAAGATTATGGGTACGCAAACAAAGAACCCGTGACTGATTCGAAACAGGTCTCTCGACCGGGGAGGTAGAGAAATGGAAATCTCAAAAGGTTTTCCGTCGGGGTTGTTTTCAGGCGTCCTGATTCTGGCATGGATCGCCGGCCCGCTCGGGCAGCCATTGCACGCCCAGTCTTATACTCCGCTGCACAGTTTCACCGGCGGCGACACCGACGGGTGCCAGCTCATGTATGGGGCCCCGGCGCTGTCCGGATCCACCCTTTTCGGCATGACTCACACCGCGGGCAGCAAAAATTCCGGTACTCTTTTTCAAGTGGGAACAGACGGGAACGGATACCAGACCCTGCACCATTTCGGCAATCCGGAAGGGGACGGAACCACGCCGCGGGGAAGCCTGACTCTTTCGGGGTCCGTTCTGTACGGCTTCACGGCGTATGGGGGATCTCCCTACGTGTCTACCGGGGGCACTCTTTTTAAAATCGGTACGGACGGAAACAACTACCAGCAGCTGCTGACCTTCGGCCCCGGCACTTTCGGCCAGGTCCATCCCTACGGCGCCCCGGTGATCAACGGGACCAGACTTTACGGCATGACCCTTGGCGACGGAGCCGGCATCAAGGGATCGGTCTTCGCCATGAATACGGACGGCACCGGTATCGAGATCCTGCACCCCTTCACCGGCCAGCCGGACGGGGCCGACCCCTACGGCTCTCTCACCCTGGTGGGATCCAGGCTGTTCGGGATGACCAACGCCGGAGGCCTTTACGGAACCAGCGGCGGTGGCAGCGGTCACGGCGTACTCTTTTCGCTGAACACCAACGGCACGGATTACACCATACACCACCATTTCGCCGGCTTCCCCGATGACGGCAACAATCCGACCGGGTCCCTGACGCTGGTGGGCGACCGGCTTTTCGGCATGACCGGCGGCGGGGGGAAAAACAACGCCAGCGGAGTTCTTTTTTCGATCGGCACGGACGGCACCGGGTACCGCGTCCTGCTGGACTTTTCCGACGTCGGAACCGCGGGCCCGCGTGGCGCCCTCACCTATACCGGATCCCGTCTTTACGGCACAACCTCCGCTGGAGGCGGCCCCGGAGCCAGCGGGACGGTTTTTACGGTAAAGACCGACGGCAACGGCTTTCTGATCATTCATCGCTTTCTGACCGCAACCGGCGACGGGGGGCAGCCGATCGGAGATCTGACGGTCGGCGATTCCAGCCTGTACGGGTGGACGTATGCCGGCGGCACCGGCTGCGGCGTGGTTTTTTCCCTGCCGATCCCGACGATCCAGTCCACCTTCATGCCTTCCATTTTCCGGACCCAGCCCTGATCCGTTCGCAAAAAGTCCAAAAACAACCGAAGACGAACTCATAAAACAAAATCGTTTAGAGTACAGTCTTCAGACTGCGCGCGGCAAGCAGGTTACAGCCAGCAACACGCAGGCTTGTACTCTGAACGAAGAAGATTTATTGTCAAGCCATTCACCGTAACCGACGGATGAACCGATGGGACCTGGTCCGGAAGGCAGTGCCGGCGGAAGGCAGTCGCATCCGCTGGACAAGAGAAGGTAATCGGTTTATCGTGTTTGGCGGCGACGGATGGCTGGAATACACCGGCCCGAAGCGGCTCCCCGCCGAGGCCAGGGCGGAAATGCCCGCCGGCATCGCAACCTTGTTTACCGGAGCACAGGAGAGGAGTCACGAATGGAACTGCAGGGCAAGCCGGACTTCGAGGAAGCCATGCAACGGATCGACGCCTGGTTTGCCGGCGAGAAAACGGACCGCCCCCCGGTGCGCTTCTCGGAGCACAATGCCGAATACACCGGCGGGCCGGCGCTTGCCGGGCGGACCTGGCCGGACCTTCAGGCGCGCTGGTTCGACGCCGAGTTCCAGGTGGACTCCTTCCTGGATTCCATTCGCGGAAAGCGCTTCTACGGCGAAACCTTCCCGGTCTTCTGGCCCAACCTCGGTCCGAATGCCTACGCCGCCTTTCACGGGGCGGAGCTCGAATTCGGGGAGGTGACCTCCTGGATCCGGCACTGCGTGCGGGAACGCAGCGACCTGGAGCGGCTGAAATTCAGCCGCGACAACGGGTATTTCCGGAAGATCGAGGAGCTGACCCGCCTGGCCATGGAGAAGTGCGCCGGCCGGTTTCTGGTCGGCTATACCGATCTGCACGGCAGTCTGGACTGTGCCGTCGACTGGCGCGGCCCGCAGCGCCTGTGCCTCGACCTGGCCGATGACCCCGAGCTGGTTCGCGCCCTGGTTCGCCGCGCCGACGAGAGCTTCCTGCCGGTCTTCGACCATTTCGACGCGCTGCTCAAGGCCGGCGGCCAGATGTCGGTGACCTGGATGGCCATACCTTGCCGCGGAAAAATGCACGTTTCCAGCTGCGACTTCACCCACCTGGTTTCCACCGCGGTTTTCGACGAGTTCTACCTCCCTTCCCTGCGGGCCGAAGTCCGGCACTTGAGCCACAACATTTTCCACCTCGACGGCAAAGGGATGCTGCGCCACCTCGACCGGATCCTGGCCATTCCGGAAATCCGGGCCATACAGTGGGTCCACGGCGTGGGCGACGATGCCCCGATTCTGCAGTGGCTACCGGTGATCCGGCGAATCCAGGCCGCCGGCAAGGGAGTGCTGGTCGACCTTGCGCTGCGCGAGCTGGAGCCGTTCCTGGACGCCGCCGACCCGCAGGGCCTCTATCTCTGCATTGCCGCTCCGGAGTCGGTGCAGCCCGACATCCTGAAGCGGCTGGAAAAATGGTAGCCGGCGCCCGGCGGGCATACGGCCCGCCGGGGAAGGGACCGGTGCCGCCTGGCCCTCAGGGCGTAACGATCGGGAAGGCTCCGGGAAAGGTATCGAGGATGCTCATCAGTTCGGCGAACCTCTGCGGATTTCCGGTGATTTTGATATTTCCCGAGGCGATCTCCTTCTCCAAGGTAGTGGTCCCCAGGGTGACGGCGTCGAGCGTCGAACGGGCCAGTCGCAGGGAGGTATCGGCATTCGGCTCCTCGGCGTCCTCGCGATAGGACAGGACGCAGTTCTCCAGGTTCAACACATACTGCTTGGCCGGAGTGGAATCCGTGAAGGTCCAGTTGATGACGATGCGCCGCCCCTCCGCTTTGGGCCCGTTCAGGCGGATTCCCATGTAATCGAAGTACATCGGTATCGTCATCGCCTTGATCGTGTCGGCACTGCCGCTTCGGCTGACTCCGGCCACCGTCTGAATGCCGTGGCGCAGCTCCATGGCCCCGACCAGGTAGGAATTGCGCCAGCTGGCCGCTTCGGACTGGTATCCCAGCTGCTCGAGAGCATCGGCTTCCAGCAGCTGGGCCGCCCGGTTTTCCGGTTCGGCAAAGACCACCTGGCCCATGATCCAGGCCACCCAGCGGTACTCGCCCCGCTGGAAGTCCTGCCGCGCCCGGGCGATGGCCGCCGCGGAACCGCCCAGGTAGCGGACCAGCTTGCGGGCGTTTTCCACCGGCGGCAGCATGTGCAAATTGGCGGGATTCCCGTCGAACCACCCGATGTATTTCTGATAAATGGCCTTCACGTTGTGGTTGACGGTGCCGTAGTACCCCCGCGTGTACCACTGCTTTGCCAGGCTGGGAGGCAGGGAAATCATCTCGGCGATTTCCGTCCCGGTGTAGCCGAGATTGATGAGCCGCAGGGTCTGGTCGTGCAGGTATTTATACATGTCGCGCTGTCCGGCCAGGTACGACACGATCCGGGCGTTCCCCCAGCGCGGCCAGTGGTGCTGGGCGAACAGTACCTTCACTTTGCTGCCGTAGCGGGTGAGGCACTGCTGGAGATCCTCCCCCCATTTTTTGGAGTCGCGGACCTGGGCGCCGCGCAGGGTAAGAATATTATGCATCAGCGGGCAGGCAATTTCCGCGGAGTTGAGGATATCCCAGTCGGTAAAGTACAGGGTCATTTCCGCAGGGGCCTCTGTTTCGGAAACCAGCAGGAATTCGATATTGACCCCGTCGATGTTCAGCCGGGTGCCGGACTGGCGGATCGTTTCCGTGGGAGCGATCAAAGTGGGCGTTCCGGCGGGCATCACCTTGCCGATGCCGCTGTCGACATGCCCGCGGTCGCCGCGCGGCAGCAGCATGCCGTAAAAATACGCGGTGCGGCGCGACATGGCGGTGCCGGCATATACGTTTTCGCTGATGGCCGCTTCCAGAAATCCTTCCGGGGCGATGATCCGGACATTCCTCTTTTTAACCTCCTCCTCGCTGATGACTCCCTTCACCCCGCCGTAATGGTCCATATGGCTGTGGGTGTAGACGACGGCGACCACCGGCCGCACGCCGCGATTGCTGTAGTAGAGATCCAGGGCCATCCTGGCGGTCTCCCGGTTGCTGACCGGGTCGACCACAATGATGCCGGTCCTGCTTTCCACGATGGTCAGGTTGGAGGCATCGAAGGAGCGCACCTGGTAGATGCCGTCGGAAACGTGGAAAAGTCCGTTCTGCAGGTTCAGCCAGGCCAGGCGCCACAGGCTGGGATTCACGGTCTCAAAGGAGTTGGCGTGATTCAGAAAGTCGTATGGGCTCAGATCGAAAATGGCCAGGCCGGTATCGTTTTTAATGGTCACTTCCGGCAGGGTGACCACAAAGCCCTTGCGGGCCTCTTCCAGGTCCTGCTTGTCGGAAAAGGGAAGAGCTTCCAGCACCGCCGCATTCATCTGGGAGGTATAGCGACTGGCGGCTTTGGGGGCCAGGGCCATCGGACCGCCGGCTTCGGGGGAAGCCGCTTCGGGGGCCGGCTGCTGGGCGCGGGCTTCCGATGCCGGGCCCGCCAGGCAGGCCAATAAAAAGAAGGAAGGAAGGAATTTCATACATCGTTCTCCTTGGAATAGGTTGGGGATCGTGCTTCCGGCAACGGACCGGCAGCCACCAGGCACAGGATTCTTCTCAGAGCTCACGGACAACCTGGAAGCCCATCAGGCGGCCCATGCGTTCGACATTCCTCACGTGGTCGCCGTAAAAAACGACCCGGTGCAGTCCGGCCGTAAAATGGTTCAGCCACTTTTCGGCATCGCTCACCCGGGTGCGAATCTGGCTGCGGCAGCCCCGGTCGCTGTCCCGGACGGCGTCGATGACTTCCGCGGTGGAAAGGAGCATGCGCTGCGGATCGGTAAAGCGGGCCACGGTCACGGTTTCGTCCGCGGGCATAAGAACCTGCAGGACGGCCCCCTCGTTGGTTTCCAGATGGTTGCGAATCAGATAGGGAGAGGCCGGCCCGTTGATTCCCAGCATGCGCGTGGCCGAAACGCAATGGGCATGAATGACTTCGTTCCGGCTGGCATCGAACACCGGATCGGAGACGAAACCGGGCATTCCGGAAAAAGAGGTGACCAGGATCTGCGTCATGGTGGAGGCCAGGTCGCCTTCACAAACTCCGTACAGTCCGGCATCGTTGAATCTGGACCAGGCAATGCAGGGGTAGCCGGGCAGGGTGTTGGCCGCCAGCGAGCCGAAGCAGTCGATGGTGATGGCGTTGGCTTCCTCCCTGTGCAGCAGGTTTTTCAGGGCCAGGTAAAAACGCACTCCGTCCAGGATCTCCCGGGGGGAGGGCTCGACCACCCGGACGGCGCCGCGGACAAAAGCCTCGGCCTCCTGTCGGGCTTCCTTTTCTCCCACCGCCTCGAAGGCCTGCCGGAAATCCGGCCCGGCCAGAAACCGGAACTGCGTGCCGAAGTGCTTCTGATAGGCGGCGGCAGCGGCTTCGCGGCTCTGGGGCGTGGCCGCACCGACCAGCACCTTGCTTTTGCGCAGATGGCGGACGGTATGGAACATGCGCATGTACGGATCCAGGTCGCCGTAGCTGCTGCCGGCCACCACTTCCAGCTTTTTCTCGGCGGCGCGCCAGCCGGCAATGGACGACCAGGCATGCGTGGCGTAGGGGCGGGAAAAAAACAGGGCCGGTACCTCCAGGGCGTCCACCAGGGCCCGCAAGGCGGGAGTCGGCTGCGCCACGGGGATTATCAATACCCCGTCCAGTTCCCCCATGGCCGCCAGCCAGGGGCGGACTTCCTGCTCGGAGGATAAAATCTCTCCTCCGACCAGCTGCACGTGCGCGGCATGTTTGAGCCCCACCTCGGCGATGCGTTCCTCGACGGCTTTGACTTCGGCCGCCACATCCAGAGTGGGCTTCGGCCAATGGACCTTGGGCGCGGCCAGATACACCCGGGCCACGCGGGCCGGTGCGTTCCATGGCCCGGAAACGGCCTGCCGGGCCATGGCCGTCCAGGCCAGGGGAAAGCCGCAGAGGGAAAAGCCGAAGTGGCGCCGGCTGGTTCGAAAAATAGCGGACGACATAAGTTCCTCCTGCCGAAGGATATTCCTCCGGCGCAATGAAGTGTGAATGAAAGTGGATAATTTATAAGGCTGTCAAAATACGAAACAGCGATTGCTCTTTCCTTTTTGCCATGGGATCAGTGTATCGGATGATCCGCCGGAAGACAAGCCAAACCGCCGGAAGAATCCTGCGCCAAGGAGGGGTGCCCCCGGTTTCCCGCCTCTTTTCTCTCTTCCTTCTCTTCCCGTCCTTTATTTACTTAAATATTTACATTGACATTTACATACGTCCGGAATATACTGAAAAAGAAAACATCGCCACGGAGAAACCATGCCACCGCCATTGACGGAAAAACAAAAATCCTGCCTGGACATCCTGGAGCACTACCTGGAACGGACCGGCGTCACCCCCAGCCTGCGGGAAACCGCGCGGAAGCTGGGCGTCAGCCACGCCGCGGTCGTCCAGCTGCTGAAGGCCCTGGAGGAAAAGGGGTACCTGCAGCGCGAGGGGCGCTACAGCCGGAAGATCCTGCTTTTAAACCGCAACCGGCAGACGGCCGGGCCGCAGCGCTGGCGGGAGGTCCCCGTTCTCGGGCGGATTGCCGCCGGACTCCCCTTTTACGCGCAGCAGGAGTGGGGCGGCACCCTGGTGGTCGACAGCGGCTTTTTCAAAGGGCAGAACCTGTTCGCCCTGCGGGTGCAGGGCGACTCCATGACCGGAGCCGGCATCCTGGACGGCGACCTGGCGCTGTGCGAGCCGCGGCAGTACGCCCGCAACGGGGAAATTGTCGCCGCCCTGGTTCACCAGGAGGAAGCGACGGTCAAGACCTTTTTTCAGCACAAGGACCGGCTGGAGCTGCGTCCGGCCAACAGCCGCTACCCGCCCCTGTTTTATGCGCCGGAGGAGATCCTGATCCAGGGGAAGGTGGTCGGCATTGTCCGGGGTCCGGAACACTTTTCCGTACCGTCGCGCTAGACGGCACGGGCAGGACGGCCGGAACGATTCGGGGCGGAAATGAGTCACTGGGGTGCATTTCATAACGGGCCTCCGGCGGCGGCCCGGACCGCGGGGCGCATTTTCGTCGGCACCTGCGGCTACGCCTACCCGGACTGGCGGGAAAGCGGCTTTTATCCGCCGGATATCCGCGCCGGGGCCATGCTGTCCTTTTACGCCCGGACCTTTCCGATCACCGAACTGAATACCACCTGGTACCAGATGCCGCGCGAAGAGGTCATGGAGCGGCTTCTGGCCCAGGCCCCCACCGGCTTTCTTTTTACGGTCAAGCTGCACCGCAGTTTGAGCCACGAGGCGGAGCCCTCCCGGACTTCCTCCCAGACCGCCGCCTTCCGCCGCGGATTGACCCCACTACTCCAATCCCGGCGGCTGGCGGCGGTTCTTTTGCAGTTCCCGGAATGCTTCGACCGCTCCCCCGCGCACCGCCGCCGGCTGACCTCCCTGCTGGAGCTACTTTCCGGGCTGCCCCTGGCCGTCGAATTCCGGCACGACTCCTGGGCCGCCGACAAGGTGTTCGCGGAAATGGAGAAGCGGCAGGTGGCCCTGGTCCTGCCGGACGCCCCCGGGCTGTCCGGCCTCTTCCCGCCGCTGCGGGTGGCCACCCACCGGAAATTCCTCTACGTCCGCTTTCACGGCCGGAACCGCGAGCAGTGGAACCGGGGAGGGTTCCAGCGGCTGGATTACGATTACACGGAAGCGGAGCTCCAGGAGTGGATCGAACGGCAGCTGGTCCCGATGGCCGACGGCACCCGGCAGGCGTTCCTGTTTTTCAACAACCACGTGCGCGGGCAGGCGGCGCGCAATGCCGCCACCCTGGCGCGCCTTATCGGGGATTACGGACTTGAGCTGGGCAAGCTGGCATGAACGGACCATCGTCCACCTGAACGTGGCCGACTTCGCGGTGGCCGTGGAACGGGTCATCGACTCCCGGCTCAAAACCCGCCCGGTGGTGGTGGCCGTGCCGGGGCAGAACCGCTCGGCGGTGTATGACATGAGCGAAGAGGCTTACCAGAGCGGCGTCCGCAAAGGGATGGCGGTGCAGCGCGCCCTGCGGCTCTGCTCGCAGGCGGTGGTGGTCGCTCCCCGCTTCGACCGCTACGAGCGGGCCATGAACGCCTTCCTCCGCCACGCCCAGCCGTATTCCCCCCTGATCGAGGCCGAGGAGGTCAACGGCCACCTGTTCCTGGACCTGAGCGGCACGGGGCGGCTGTTCGGCCCGCCGCCCGACATCGCCTGGCGCATCCGCCGGGAGACCCGGCAGGACCTCGGCTTCGACCCCATCTGGACCCTGGCCCCCAACAAGCTGGTAGCCAAGGTGGCCAGCCGGATCGTCAAGCCGACCGGCGAATATATCGTCCAGGACGGCGAGCAGGAGGAGTTTCTGAAGCCCCTGCCGATCGGTCTCCTGCCGGGGCTGGAGGCGGAAGATCTCCTGCTCCTGAAGGATTTCCACATTTCCCTGACCGGCCAGCTGAGCCCCTGGACCCCGGACCAGTGGAGAGTGGTTTTCGGCCGGCGGGGAGACTGCCTCCACCGGCTGATCCGGGGAGAAGACCCCACGCCGGTACAGCCCGCCGGCCAGAAGGAGGAAAAAATCCAGGCGGATTTTCCCTTCGGAGACGACACCAACGACTGGCAGCAGGTGGAATCGACCCTGTTCCGGCTGGCGGAAAAAATCGGCTACGAGCTGCGCTGCCGGCAGCGGGTCGCCCGGCGACTTACCCTGACCGTCGACTATTCCGACGGCATTCGCACCCAGCGGCAGAAGACCGACCCTTCGGGCACCGCCAACGACTTCAAGCTGTTCGCCTGGGCCGGGACGATCCTGAAGCTGGCCTGGAGCCGGCGCACCCGCATCCGCTGCCTGAAGCTCTGCGGCGACCGCCTGGCCTTCCCCTCGGCCCAGCGTTCGCTCTTTGCAGAAACCGAGCAGGAAAACCGCCGGCGCGACAGCCTGATGTCGGCCATCGACCGGATCCGGCAGCGATTCGGCAAAGACATGCTCCAGGTCGGCATCGGCCGCTGCCGCGCTCCGGCCGCCTGAAGCACCCCCGCCGATTGATCCGGAAGGCGGATATATGGATCCGTGGCGCCGGCAACCGACGCTTAGGATTCCGGCCTGGCGAACATGCGGGTCAGAGTGGCCGCCAGGCCGTCGACGGCGCTGCCTCCGGTCACCAGGGTCTGGGGCATGAAGGGCACATTGCTCTTGGCCAGACCGTCGACGATATTGACCATCATGGTAGCCTGCTGCCCCAGCGCCCGGACCTGCTTTTCATACGCTTCCGCCTTGGCTAGCCCGATGGCCCGAACCTGGGCTCCCTGGGCCGCGCCGGTCTGCTCGATAAAGGTGGCCTCGCCTTCGGCCTCCTTCTTGCGCGCCTGGGTGCGGTTGTTCTGGATCTCCACCCCGACCTGGGATTTGGCCAGATCGGCCTGCAGATCGGCCGTGCCCTTGGCTTTTTCCGTCTGGATGCGCTCTTCCTGGGCCATTTTCTGCATGCGGAACGTCTCCACCTGCTGGTTGGCTATTTCCCTCTGGGTCAGGACCTCGACCAGCTGGCTCGGCAGGGTGACCGCCTGGATGTAAACGCCGCGGGTTTCCACCCGGTATTTACTCAGCTCTTCCCTGACATAGTCGAAGGCGCCCTGCTGCACCATCTCGCGGCTGCCGATAAAGGTGACCGCAGGCATGCCCTGAAGCTTGTTGCGGAAATGGTTTCCCACCGCCGCCTGCAGGACTTCATTGACCAGGTTGGAAACGCTCCCCACCATGGAAATCACCAGGGGAGCCTGGGTGTCCGGAATATGAATCTGGACCTGCAGGTCGATGGCAAAGGCAAAGCCCTCGCTGCTCTTGGCTTCGATCTGCTTGAGCTGGGCGTCCAGGTTATGGGCCTGCGAGACCACATCCGCCCAGTTCAGGGTGATGATAAAGGTCGGCACAATCACGGCCTGGTAGCATCGCGGATTGATCGGGTACTTGCCGGTGCGCAGCGGCTCCTCCCAGATACCGCGATGCCCGGGGCGCACCAGGCTGCCGAACTTGAACTCTGCGCCGGAAGTGTCTTTGGTCGGAAGTCCGACATACGCCTTGACGACCGCCACCTGCCCCTGCTCCACCACCAGCATGGGGACCTTTTCCACCCGGAGCAGAAAAGGGTTGAGGTTGTATGCGCCGTAAAGCAGGGGATCATGCTGCAAGCCGATCCGTCCGCCCAGGTCCAGGAATTTCTGAAAATCCTGATAGGCGTTGTGCCGGTCGCACTGACTGCCCAGGATCGTCTCGATCAGCTGGGCATTATTCGTTTCCGGGTGATTCTCCAGCTGCTCGATGTCGCGGAAGCCGACCAGGCGGCTGGCGATATCTCCGGCGGGAAGGGGCTGTCCTTCCAGGGTGGTGACGATGCCGATCATATCGATCACCCTGCCCGCTTCCGTGGGATAGGGAGCGATTTGCGTCACCTCCAGCTGCTCCTCGACCAGCCCGAAGGATCCGAAAGTCGGTTTTCCTCTGTCGTCGCTCAGTTTCTGCCACTGGGAAGAAACCGGTATGCCGAAAATTTCCGGCTTGGTAATGACCAGAAATCCGATCGGATGGATGGGAGCCAGGGTCCCGGGCTGCAGAACCGGCCGCTGGACACCCTTCTGCCCTCCCTTTTCCACGAAGGTCTTCAGGTCGGCAAAATTGCCGAATTCCGGCTTGTAAACGGCCGATTTGGCACCAATCGGCAAGGGCTGACCGACCTGGGCAATTACCACGCCGATCTGCCCGGGAGGCACCTGAACCCATGGATGCTTGGTGACCGCATAGAGCAGCCAGAATTTGAAGCGGAGTCCGGGCATCAGCAATTCCGCCTGATAGCCGGCCTCCTGCAGGAAGGCGATCGGGTCGTCACCCGGCAGCTTTCGGCCGAAGCGCTTCCGGATCAGACCGATTTGCGTCGGTCCGATGGAATAGAGGGAAGAAAGAAGAATCCACAACACGGCAAAACCTGAAAAAGCCCAGAAGAAGGTGGTCAGGGTCATCATAAGCGTCCTCCTTGATAATTTACCTCTTCCACACCGACAACAAAGAAAAATACCCCCCTACCGAACCACATATTCAAAGAATCGTCCGTTTTGCTGCCATGACGGGGGAGGTCCGGAAGCAGGAAGTAACAAGGAAGCGGCATGGGAATCGGCTATAATGAAATTTTACTTGTCCGCGAAGAGATGGATTTCCTGTGAACGCCATTTACAGCAGCCTCCGGATGCGCCGACGCTACGAAGCCTGGTTTCTCACCCTGCGGATGGCCGACGGCAGCGGTGCCTGGTGGTTTCGCTATCTGCTGCACACCCCCGGACGGCCACGAGACGGAATGCTCCGGGATCCGCAGGATTTCCCGATGCAGCTCTGGGCCACCTGGTTCCCCCGGGACGGAGCGCCGCAGAGCTTCCTGCAGGGCTTTCCGTTGCAGGATTTCTCGTCCAGCGGCCGGAACCGGCGTCCCTTCCACCTGCAGATCGGCAACCATTTTCTGGACGACGAGGGCTGCCGGGGCGGCGTGGAAAGCCGCGATCACCGGATCCACTGGGAGCTGCAGGTGCGTTCCACCCAGCATTACAGCCTGAGCGAAGTGGGCTGGATCGGATTCTGCCGGGCGGCGCACAGCGATGCCGTCTTCTCCGGCTTCATCGAGATGGACGGACGGCGGTGGGAAGGAGAAATTCTCGGCTGGGGGGTTCAGGGGCACAACTGCGGGTACCGGCACCGTCGACGCTGGAGCTGGGCGCACTGCCTGCTGCTGGACGGGAAGCAGCCTGTCGGCTCCTTCGAAGCCCTTTCCTATGATATTCCCCTGGGAGGGCACGTGCGCCGCGCCGTTCTCTGGCAGGACGGCGCGAGGACCCTGTTTCGCAACGTCCGGGAAGTGGTCCGCACCCGCCGGCCCTTCGCCTGGGAGCTGCAGTGCCGGGATTCCCGCAGTCCCTTCCGGGCCGAGGTCCGCCTGGAAGGCCACCCCCCGTCCAATCACGCTCTGTCTTACCGGGCCACGGACGGACGGAGCTCTTTCGAGGTTGGCAACAACAGCCTGGCCCGGGCCAGGGTCCGGGTGCTGTCGGCGGACGGCCGGGTCCGGGATTGGGAAGCCGACGGCAGCACCGTTCTCGAGATGGCAGGAGAATGATGCCGGTGGCCCCGGGGGCCGGGCATTCCAGGCGCTCCCCTGGGGGATAAAGCGAAAATATCCCTCTCCAGGTCAGGGGGAGTGAAGGACACTCGCTTTCCTGATTTGAAAAGCGGGTGTCCTTGATTGTGTTGATTGTGCTTCTTGCTCATCCCTCCGCAAGAACCTCCCTGACTTTTATACCCAACTCATTCATTGAGTACGGTTTCTGAAGAAAGGGCACACCCTGGTCCAGAACTCCCTGGTGGGCGATGACGTCGGATGTGTAGCCCGACATGAACAGGCGCCGGATTCCCGGGTAAACGGACAGCATGTTTTTCACCAGGTCGCGGCCATTCATTTCGGGCATGACCACGTCGGTCAGAACAAGGTCGATGCGGCCGGGATACTCACGGGCCAAACGGATGGCCTCTCCCGGAGTGCGGGCGGTGATCACCGTGTACCCCAGAATCACCAGCATTTTCGTGGTCATGTTCAGGAACGCCGGCTCGTCCTCCACCAGGAGAATGGTCCCGCTGCCGTACACCGCGGCCTGCAACCCGGACTCCTCCCTCTCCGGCACCTCTTTGGCTCTGTAGCACGGCAGATAAATTTTGAAGGCCGTTCCCTGGCCGGGTTCGCTGAACACGTGGATGAAGCCGTCGTTCTGCTTGACGATGCCGTGAACCGTGGCCAGCCCCAAACCGGTGCCCTTGCCCAGCTCCTTGGTGGAAAAGAACGGCTCGAAGATATGGGGAAGCGTCTCGGCGTCTATACCGCAGCCGTTGTCGCTCACCGTCAGCAGGACGTACTCGCCGGGAACCAGGTCCGCATGGGGAGATCCGCAGCCCTCGTCCAGGGTGACATTGCCGGTTTCGATCGTGAGCCGGCCCGGACCAGCGATGGCGTCCCGCGCGTTGACGCAGAGGTTGGCCAGAATCTGGTCGATCTGGACGGGGTCCATCTTGACCGGCCAGAGATCCCTGCCCGGCAGCCAGGCCAGGTCGATATCCTCGCCGATGAGCCGCCTCAGGATCCGGAGCATGCCCTCAACGGTGCCGTTGAGGTCGAGCAGCCGGGGAGCAATAGTCTGCTTGCGGGCAAAGGCCAGCAGCTGCCGGGTGAGGTCGGCGGAGCGCTCGGCCGCCTTCTGGATCTCTTCCAGGGAAGTGCGCAGAGGCTCGGCAGGACCCACCTTCGCCAGGGCCATCTCCGCGTGTCCCAGGATGACCCCCAGCATGTTGTTGAAATCGTGGGCCACTCCGCCCGCCAGCCGGCCCACCGACTCCATCTTCTGGGATTGGGTAAGCTGGGCCCGGATCCTCTCCCGCTCCTCCTCGGCCTTTTTGCGGTCGGTGATGTCCTGGTTCACGCCGAAGGTCTTGACCGTCCGGCCTTTTTCGTTCTTGACAACAAAGTACTGCACCGATACATAGCCGATTTCGCCGTCCGCATAGCGGATGCGGTGGTCGAGCCGGCAGCTGAAATGCGGATCGTGGGTCTCGATCGCTTTCTGTGTCTCACCGGCCACGAGGGACACGTCATCCGGATGGAGGAACCGCCTGGCATATTCCTCCATCGGCATCGTGTAGCCGCCTTCCCGCTCGGCCGTGGTGCGCAAGACCGCATAGAATGCGTCGTTGAAGGTGAACGTGGCCGCGTCGATATCCAGCTCCCATGGACCCAGCCGGGCGATGCTGACGGCATTGGCCAGCTGCAATTCGCTGGAATGCAGAGCCGCCTCGGCCCGCTTCCGGTCGGCGATGAAACGCGCCTGCTGGACGTTCTGATAAGCGGCATTGGAAAGCTGGTTGGCCAGAGTGAAGAGAGCCCGGGCGACCTTCTCGAACTGCAGGCGCGACATGGCGGGCACTTCGTGAAAGGCTTCCACTGCGGAGTTCTCGTCGACACCGATCTCCCGGGCATAAACCCTGATCTTCTCTTCGGTCTGCTCCGAGTCGCGAACCTGGCCGATCAGCCAGTTGGCCACGTGGCGACCGCCCACGGAAATGGCCGCGCCGGCATCCCAGAGCCCGCCGCTCATGCAGGGCTGGATCGCGGGCCCGTCCAGGCTGGGCCGCCCCAGAGCGGCATCGGACCGGAAGCAGTTCGCCAACCCCTTATCCGTCCTGCGGATGAGGTCTTTGCACAGGCGGCAGAAGCCGGAAGGCGCAGTAAGGGGTGTGCCGTCGGGCCGCGTGATGATGGATGCCACACCGGCCGCCTGGGCGAACTCATCCTGCAGACGCTGAATTTCGGCCGGATTGAACAGATCCTCAAATTCGATCCCCGCGGAACTGTCCAGCGGCTGCGTGAGGGCCACCAGGCGCTTCTCCATCGCTTCCTCGGCCCGCTTGCGCTCGGTGGTGTCGATCAGGAAGCCTTCCGCTCCGACGATCTCGCCGGACCGGATGACGGGCTGGGCCGAAATGGTATGAAATCCGACCCGGCCGTCGCGACCGCGACGCGACAACTCGCCGGAAAGGATGCTGATGCCGGCAAAAAGCGCCTCGAATTTCTGGCGGGCCGCCTCCAGGTCGCGCTCCGTCTGGGTCAGGGAGAAATGCCTTCCGATCACTTCGTCCGGGGAATCATAGCCGTGCATGGACAGCCATGCCGCATTGACGTGCCGGTAACACCCCGCCCGGTCGATAAAGAAATATCCGGCGGCGGCATGGTTGACAATCCCCCGGAACCGCTCCTCGCTCTCGCGCAAGGCCCGCTCTGTCTTGATCACATCAAACATGCGCGCCACGGCGATCGGTAAAATATCCAGGAAATCCATGTCTTTGATCAGGTAATCGGAGGCTCCGAGCTTCATCATCTCTACGGCCAGGCGCTCGTCTCCCTGGCCGGTCATCACCAGGAAGGGCACTTTAATGCCGCGCTCCGCCAAGGCGTCCAGAAGCTGCCGGCCGGTCATTCCGGGGAGGCTCTGGTCCAGGAGAATCGCGTCGGGTTCGCCGGCACCGATGTGCTCCAGCGCTCCGCGGCCGTCTGCCGCGCCGGCAGCTTCGTATCCCTCTTTGGCAAGGACCTTGAGGAGCAGACCCCGCAGGTTCCCGTCATCCTCCACGACCAGGATCCGGTTTCGCACTCCGTCTTTTTGTCCGGTCATTCCCCTTCTCCTAAGTGTTGCCGTTAATCTTCGGCACCTGGACCACGGCCAGAAAAAGCCCCAGCTGCCGGATGGCGTTGACAAAGGCATCGTACTCCACGGGCTTGGTGAGGTAGCTGCTGCACCCCAGGGCGTGGCAGCGCTCCACCTCGCGGGGGTCGTCGGTGGTGGTGATCATGACCACCGGTATCTTGCGCAGCTCCGGGTCGGCCTTGATCTGCGCCAGTACCTCGGTGCCGTCGAGCTTGGGCATGCGAATGTCGAGGAGCAGCACATAGGCTTCTCCGGACGTCCGTTGCGGACCGGGGGCCCTGCGGAAAAGAAAATCGACTACTTCCTGCCCGTCCCGGAACGGAAGGATCTTGTTGGCGATCCCTGCCCGATGGAGGTTTTTGCGGATCAGTTCCGCATGGCCCTCGTCGTCCTCGGCAATCAGAATGATGACTTCCTGGTTCATATTTCTTCCTCCATGATTTTCGGTGCTGGTCATAATTTTTTGCCTTTCACGCCCGGCAGGCTGACAATAAAAGTACTCCCTTGGCCTGGTTTGGATTCCACGGCGATCTCCCCTTCCATGCGGCCGAGAATCTGCCGGGCGATGGTCAGCCCGAGGCCCTCTCCGTCGGTCTCTCCCGGGTGAAGGCGGTGAAAGAGCTCAAAGATGTTCTCGCAGTGATTCCCGGCGATACCAATGCCGTTGTCCTCCACCCGGTACAGGGCGCGGTCCCCTTCGGCTGCTCCTAGGATTCCGATGCGGCCCGGCCTGCCGCGGTCCAGATATTTAATGGCGTTATCGATCAGGTTCGAGAAGATCTGGGTCACCTGCACGGCGTCTCCCCGGCAGGGGGGAAGTTCCCCCACGGTCAGCGCAACCCCCGCCTTCTCAATGCGGAAAGCGAAGGAGGCAGCAAGCTGCCTCAGCAGTTCGTTCATGTCCAGTGGCTCGATCCGCAGGGCGGCCCGGCCGGAACGGGAGAGCTTGAGCAGACCCTTCAGCAGGTTGTCCATTTGCCGCGTGCTGGCGCGGATGCGCTCCAGGGACCTGGTCATGTCCGGGAACTCCGCCTTCAGAACTTTTTCCAGCTGTGCACGGTCGCTGCCGCCTTCCAGCAGGCCGCCGATCTCCGCGAGGGAAAATTCCAGCTCCCGGCTGAAGCCGTCCACATTGACCAGGGGCGAGCGCAGGTCGTGAGAGGCCACATAGACGAGCTGCTCCAGCTCCTTATTTTTGGCGGCCAGATTTTTCTGACTCTGCCGGATGGCGGTAATATCGATGGCCAGTTCGAAACGGACATCCCGGCCGTCGCTCCAGCGGATGATGCGGTCGGTGATGGAATAGTGCCGGCCGAGGTTGGCGTTGTAAAATTCCCAGCGGTGGGGTTCGGGCTTCTGCCGCAGGATCATCTCGTTGGTGCAGAAAGAGCAGGGCGCGTCGAGGCCCTGCAGGGCCTGGTAGCACTTTAGGCCGATGCAGTCCCCGGGCAGAAGGTCGGCCGCAAACCGGTTCACATACAGCAGTTCGTGGGTTCGGGGATCGGCGATGTAGATGGCCTCATCGATGCTGTGGAACACCTGCAGGAGCTGGTCGCGCTCGGCCTGAACCGCTTCTTCCATCCGCTTGCGCTCGGTGATATCCAGGGCCAGGGATACTACTCCGGTGATGCGCCCCTGGCTGTCCTGCTGGATGGAATTGTTCCATTGGCACAGGATTCGGTCACCGCTCCTGGTAAGATTCTCGTTGGTCGACTGGCTTGGAATTCTCCGCTGCAGCAGGGAGTCCACCACTTCCGACACCGTCGCACGAGCGGATTCCGGGAGCAGGAACTCAACAAAGTTCCTGCCGATGGCCTCTTCACGCGTCCAGCCGAATATCCGCTCGGCCTGCCGGTTCCAGTTCCGGACCACGCAGTCCCGATCCCAGACAACCATGGCGAGCGGCGAGGTGTCATAGATGGCCCGATACCACTCTTCGGAAATGCGAAGCGCTTCGCCCCTTTGCACGCCCTCGGTAATGTCCCGGGCGATGCCGTCAAAGCCCGTCACCGCCCCGTCGGCATCGCGGACCGGGCCGGCGCTTGAGGTGTGCCAGCGCCACGGGCCGTTATGGTGCCGCACCCGGTACTCGACGCCTTCCTGCCGCTCTCCCTTATCCCGCACTTTCTGCCAGAAGGCATCGCACCGCGGGAGGTCGTCGGGATGAACGAATTCGGAAAAGGAGCGGCCTGGAATCTCCGCCGTGGGATGACCCAGCAGGCGCGTCCAGGCGGGGGAGACGAAGGAATAAATGCCCTCCGCCGTAAGCGAGTAAATGATGTCGCTGGTGTTCTCAACCAGGCTGCGGTACTTGGATTCGCTGTGGCGCAGCTCCCCGATGCGCTGTTGGAGCTCCCGCCGCAGACGATCGAGCGTCTCGCAGATCTGGCGGGCCTCGGCAAGGTCGGAGGCCGGCAGGGGAACGTCCAGGTTCCCCTCCCGCATCTGCCCGACCGCGGCAGTGATCAGGGAAAACACCCCGGTGGTCCTCCGGGTCAAGCGGCGCACGATCAGCCAGACCGGAACAAACAGCGCCGCCCCGGACAGGAGGGCCAGCCATACCCCATTCATGACCATGCTGCTCAGCGTGCCAATCTGAATGCTGGCGCCGGTTATGTAGCGCCGCCGGCGAGCATCCAGACGCGGCAGCAGCACCATACGCCCTTCCCCCCATTCGTTATGAAACGAGGAGTATACAGGAATGTCCGGAGGGCCCATGGCCGGGTCAAAAGCGTGCGGGTCATGGTGCGTTTCAAAGAACGACGCATGGGCGGAGGCCGGGTTGTTCACATCGGCCCGCGTGGCCGATGTGAATACGATCCGGTCCTCGAGCACCAGCACGCTCCAGATATACTGCAGGCCGAGCCTCCGGCAAAGGGAATCGTGGCGATCGAGAATGCGCGCATACTGCTCCCGGGAGAGGGAGTCCTGCCCGAGGATCCGGTCATGAAAGTCATTCCCCAACCATTCGCTCGCGAATTCCACGGCCGAAAGCATGCGGTCATCGGCGTTTTCCAGGATCATGCTCCTGGAATAGAACACGAAGACCAGGCTGATGCCGAGAGCGCAAACCAGGCAAATCACGGTAACGATCCGCATCAGAGCGGCATTCACGGTACGATACCGGATCGGATCGGCGTTGTCTCGGACCGCTGCGGGTTTGGTTTCGTTATGGTTCATAGCGCCTCCCCAGGGGTCACCAGGCTCCCTCCTCGCTTCATGGAG
Organism: uncultured Acidobacteriota bacterium; assembly: GCA_903847975.1. GTDB lineage: Bacteria > Acidobacteriota > UBA6911 > CAINFC01 > CAINFC01 > CAINFC01. Next base: position 26,196 of record CAINFC010000310.1, read on the forward strand.
TGATCCCGGGCGGCAACCCGACACGGCAGCCGCCTGGCGCACTGCCCGGATCCCCTTTTTACCGGACCGGCAACCCCGTCGCCATCAGGGCTTTATATCATCCCTCCCTCGAGTAAATCAACGTCAGCTCGAAACCCGGGACGGCCGGGCAGGAAATGCCGACGCGGCAAGGAATTGCCTGGCTGTAATCTTGCCGTCCCTGACGGGACCATTGTCTCGGAATAACCGTCCTGTGCCGGTTTGCGCGAGGATTTCCAAGGCCATGGCGGAGCACAGCGCTACGATATCCGCTATTTCGCCCCGTGCCGCTCAGACGCAAATCCCGTCAGGAACGGCAGATTGTGGTCCGGCACGCCGGTGCCGGCTTGGGTCGGAGGTATCCCTAGTCCCATCGGGACGGCAGAACCCGACCATGCATGCTTTTTGCGGCTTCCTCTTACTTACCTGCGATGTACTCCTCCACCTTTCGGCGGGCGACATCATCGGTAAATTGCCGCGGAGGAGACTTCATGAAATAGGAAGAGGGCTCCAGCAGGGCTCCCTTCCGGCCGCGATCCAGGGCCAGCTTGGCGCAGCGCACCGCATCGATCACCACGCCGGCGCTGTTGGGGCTGTCCCAGACTTCCAGCTTCAGCTCCATATTTAAAGGGACATTGCCGAACGTGGTCCCCTCCATGCGGATATAACACCACTTGCGGTCGGTAAGCCAGGGAACATAATCGCTGGGACCGACGTGGACCGCGTCCTGGCCGAGTTCGTAGGGAAGCTGGCTGGTGACTGCATTGGTTTTGCTGATCTTTTTCGATTCCAGTCGCTCCCGCTCGAGCATGTTCAGGAAATCGGTATTCCCTCCGAAGTTGAGCTGGTAGGTCCGGTCCACGCGGACGCCCCGGTCCTCGAACAGACGGGTAAGCACCCGGTGGGTGATTGTCGCTCCGACCTGCGATTTGATGTCGTCGCCGATGACCGGAAGGCCGCGCTCCTCGAACCGCTTCTGCCAGCGCTCTTCACGGGCGATGAACACCGGAATGCAGTTGACGAAACCACAGCCGGCTTCCAGAATCTGCTCCACATACCACTTAGTGGCCTTCTCGCTGCCGACCGGCAGATAGCTGACCACCACATCGGTTCCGGTGTCCCGGAGAATTTTGGCCACATCGGCGGCCGCACCGGGGGCTCGGGCAATCACCCGGGAGAGGTACTTGCCTAATCCGTCATGGGCTCTGCCCCGATATACCGGCACCCCCATTTCGGGAACCTCGGCAAACCGCCAGGTGTTGTTGGGCGGGGCATAAATGGCCTCTGCCAGGTCCTTGC
>CAINFC010000311.1 GCA_903847975.1 uncultured Acidobacteriota bacterium
AGCGACAACCCTGAAAGGGTTGCGCAAAATCCAGCCATACCAGGTTTATGCGCAGCCCTTACAGGGCTGATTTTCGAAAAATCCGCATACCCGGGGTAGCGCCTATGCGGCGCAACCCCGGGCTGTGATCCGGAACCCCTTCGGGGTTCCAGCTACTTTCTGCCGGGCCATCATGTTTGATGGCCTGGCAGAAAGTCCCACATCGGTGGCTTTACGTTGTGGAAAGCCCGGAAAGGGCTTCGTAACACAGCCCGGGGTTGGCGCGCTTCGCGCCTACCCCGGGTAGGGACACCCGCAAGCGACAACCCTGAAAGGGTTGCGCAAAATCCAGCCATACCAGGTTTATGCGCAGCCCCGAACTGTGTTCCGGAACCCCTTCGGGGTTCCAGCTACTTTCTGCCGGGGCATCATCTTTGATGGCTTCGCAAAAAGTCGAAATTTGATTATGTTGTGCCATCCCTTACGGGACTTGCCTATGTACCGCAAGGGACGAAATAGTGGAGATCGTACCGTTGTACTCCGGCCTTGAGTTTGACGGCACACGACTGTTATTCCGAGGCCTAAGTCCCGTAAGGGACGACAGGATTTTGGCCCGGCAAGAAGTACGGAAAAGCCCTTTAGGGGAGAAATGTGTGCGACTTGATTCCGGAAGCAAAGCTGCCGTACACTTTTTCCCTTTGACAGGGGGAGGAGCGGTGCATGCTTATGAAATGGGACGTTTTCTTTACGCGGAAAAGGGCGGTTGCCGTAGCTCTGGCCATACTTTTTGCCTTCGGCTGCCTGGCATTCGGTGGTGAAAAGGAGACGGCCTCCTGGGAGCGCCAGGCCCGGAGGGTCACCATCACCCGCGACGACTGGGGAATTCCTCACATCCACGGCAAGACGGATGCCGATGCGATTTTCGGAATGATCTACGCCCAGGCGGAAGACGATTTCCACCGCATTGAAATGAACTATCTGAATGCCCTGGGGCGTGTGGCGGAAGCTGAAGGGGAGTCGGAGATCTTCCGCGACCTGCGGATGCGGCTGTTTCTCGGGCCCAGGAGCTGGGAGGCGCTCTACCAGGACTGTCCGGGCTGGCTGAAGAAACTGATGGTCGCCTGGGCCAACGGGCTGAACTTCTACCTCGCCCGCCACCCGGAAGTGGTGCCGAAGGTCATCCGGCGATTCGAACCCTGGATGCCGCTGGCATTCAGCGAAGGGAGCATCGGCTGGGACCTGGAAAAGGTCTCCCTGACTCGACTGGAGGCCTTTTACGGGGGCCGGAGGCTTCAGGAGCAATCCGGCGAACCGCGGACCTCCGGCGAGGGCGAACCCGGCGGTTCCAACGGCATGGCGCTGGGCCCTTCCCGCACCCGGTCGGGAAAGGCCATGCTGCTGATCAACCCGCACACCTCCTTCTTTTTCCGTGAGGAGCTGCAGGTACAGAGCGAGGAAGGACTCAATGCCTACGGAGCGGTGACCTGGGGTCAGTTTTTCGTTTACCAGGGTTTCAACGAGCATGCCGGCTGGATGCATACTTCCAGCGGGGTCGATGCCGTGGACGAGTATGCCGAAACGGTTCTCCGCCGTCCGGACGGCTGGTTTTACCGCTACGGTGCGGAGGACCGCCCTTTGGCTGTGCGCCGTATCCGCATCGACTTCCGGGACGGGGCAGAAATGAAATCCCGGGAGTTTACGGTGTATGCCAGCCACCATGGCCCGATCGTCCGGGAAGAAAAGGGGAAATGGATCGCCGTGCGGCTGATGAACGATCCGCGGAATGCCCTGCTGCAATCCTATCTGCGCACCAAGGCCGACGGGTATACAGCCTTCCGGCAGACCATGGAGTATCACACCAATTCCTCCAATAACACGGTCTATGCCGACGACCGCGGCAATATCGCCTACTTTCATGCCAATTATGTACCCCGGCGGGATGCGAAGTTCGATTGGAGCCAGCCGGTCGACGGCAGCGATCCGGCCACCGAATGGCAGGGAATTCACACGGTGGAGGAAAGCCCGAACCGCAGGAATCCGCCGTGCGGCTGGATCCAGAATACGAACAACTGGCCCTACTCCGTTTCCGGAGCGGACAGCCCCAGGCAAAAGGACTACCCGCCTTATTTCGACCGGGCGGGGGAGAATGCCCGCGGCCTGCATGCCATCGAGGTTCTCGAGAAACAGTCCGGCTTCACGCTCGAATCGCTGGCCGCCGCGGCTTATGACCCTCACCTGACGGCTTTTGACGAGCTGCTTCCGGCGCTGCTGGAGGCCTTCCGCCAGATGCCCGATGCCGATCCTCTCAAATTACGAGTGGCCGCGCCGATTCGCGCTCTCGAGGAATGGGATCGCCGCTGGGCGGTGTCCTCGGTGCCGACTTCGCTGGCGGTCTATTGGGGCCAGGAAATCAGCTCCCTCGGCCGCCGGCCATCCTCGGCGGCAGGAGCCGCATCGTTATTCGGTACAATTGTCGCCGGAACCACGGCGAGGGAAAAGCTCCAGGCGCTGGCGGCGGCGTGCGACCGGCTGGCCGCGGATTTCGGCACCTGGCGGACCCCCTGGGGCGAAATCAACCGGTTCCAGAGGCTCACCGGAGACATCGTCCAGCGCTTCCGGGATGACGCCTTCAGCATTCCTGTCGGTTTCACTTCGTCGAGGTGGGGATCCCTGGCTTCCTTTGCGGCTCGCACCTATCCCGGGACCAGGAAGATGTACGGCACCAGCGGAAACAGCTTCGTGGCGGTCGTCGAATTCAGCAACCCGCTCCGGGCACGGGCCATTACCGCCGGCGGCCTGAGCTCCCGCCCGGACTCGAAGCATTTCAACGACCAGGCGGAGCGCTACGCCCGCGGCGATCTTCGCACGGTCTACTTCTATCCCGCCGACCTGCAGGGGCACATCGGGCGGCAATACCATCCCGGGCAGTGACCGGGTTGCGGGACCGTTACAAGTCGAACCAGCCCCACAACAAGGGCCGGATGATGGAAGAGCACTGGGCGGGCCCGCCCACTTGAAGGGCCTGTGAGGTTCCTAGATAAACAGGTAGACGTAAACCGTGAAAAGGACGGCGATCAGTCCGGCTGTTGCAGCCAGGCCCCATAGAAAGTTTTTCTGTCGGGCGGCGATGGCAAAGGTCGAAACGATCACTCCCAGCTGGGCGGCCAGCATGCCCAGAAAAAAGCGCTGACTGCGGGTATGGTGCCGGTCGGCGCTGAGGTTCCACCTGCGGACCTGCAGCTCGTACACGTAGGCCACCGCCTGGTTCAGCCGCGCCTCGATTTCGTAGCGCTGCGCATTGCATCGCATGCGGGCCAGGGTGAAGCTGCGGAACAGCAGGTCGATGGGCGCCGGGGCTGACGGAGTAGCAGCCGCAGTCAGCCTGCCTTTGAGGCGCATCAGAAGGGAATTCCCCTGGTCGATGGCCTGTTGGAGCGGTTTGATGACGGCGTCAAAAGAATGAACCTGATCCTTGGCCTGCCGCAGCGCTTCCTCCAGGGAACGGTCGCTGATGCCGGCCACCAGGGGAATGATCTCCGACTCCGGCTTCATCGCTTCCACGGCGGAGACCGCGGCGGCAACGAGCGGATCGGCGGTCGGGGTCCTGCCCGGCGAGGGGAGTTCTTTCCCCTGCAGCCATTGCGCCGCCTGCCTGGCAGCCGGTAATTGCCACCAGGCGATCAGTTCGGCTTTCAGCCCGGCCATTTCCGCGGCGAGGGAATCGGGGGCGGAAGCCAGGGAGGCGATCGTTTTTTCCATCAGGGCGGGTTCGAACCCAATGGAACCCGGTTCGCTGAACAGGGTATCGGCCGAGGCCCCCTGCATGGAGCTGCGGAGGCGCTTGGCCTGGAAAAAGTTCCACTGGTCTCCTGCTTTGGATTGCAGCTGGGCCGCCAGCGAGCGGTCGTATTGCGCACGGGTCATCTCGCTTGAGGACAGTCCGGCCAGCATGGTGGCGATCACCGTAAGGACCACCGGCGTGGCCATCAATATCCGTCCCCACATGCTGTGAGGGACATCTTCCTTCAGCTTTTCGGGTATTTCAAGTTTCATAGCCACCGATTATTTTCCATTCACTGCGAATGGTCAATACCTGCCCCCCATTGCCGTACCAATTCAGTTGTAATAGTGGAGGAATAATGTGTATATTGCATAGTATCGTGGTATTTCTGATGTGCCCCAGGGATACCGAACACCATAATTATTTAAGGAGGAAATATGAGGATAGCGAGAAATTGTTTGGAAACAAAATGCCTGGCGCTTCTGGTTGTTTTATTCCTAGGTGCATTTACAGCCGGCGTGTCGGCCCGGTCTGCCGGCCCGGTGGCCGCCCGCACCGGCGACTTCGGGGAGCAGAACTGTACGGCCTGCCACACCGGCAATTCGCTCAATGCGGCCGGCGGCACCTTCACCATCAGCGGCGTGCCCGCCATCTACACGCCCGGCAATGTGTACACCATAACGGTATCCATCCAGAAGTCGGGCCAGGCCCGCTGGGGCTTTCAGCTGGCGGTGCGCGCCGTGTCGAATTCCCAGCAGGCGGGAACCCTGGCTGCCAAAGACGGCAATACCCAGATCCTTACCGGCAGCGGCATCCAATATATCCAGCAGACCACGGCGGGAACCTTCGCCGGAACGAATTCCGGAACCTGGACCTTCGAATGGACCGCCCCGTCCCCGGCCGTCGGCGCGGTTCGATTTGGAGCTGCGGGAAACGCGGCCAACAACAATAATGCCAACTCGGGAGATTTCATTTACACCGCGACTGTCACCAGCAACGCGCCCGTTGTTGCCAAGCCGACTACGGCCCTCTTCCCCCATTTTTCCGTCGGACAGGGCTATACTACGACATTTACTCTGGTCAACACCGGTACCACCGCGGTCGACGGGAATCTTATTTTTACCGGGCAGGATGGGAATGCGATGGACGTAGGGCTGGTCACTCCCTCCGGTCTGGCCCTGCAGCCGGCCCATGAGGCCGTGCTGGCCAACAGCACCGCGGTGGCCATACCTGCGGGAGGGACCAAATTCATCACCGTTTATCCGGTGAAGGCCGCCGATGCGTTGAAGTCCGGGTGGGCCAGGCTGGAGAGCACCGGCGGCGCTCCTTCCGGCGTGGCCACCTTCCAGTATGCGCCCGGAGGCAAGCTGAGCGGCATCGCCGGCGTAATGGCTTCCGATTTGTATGAAAATGCCATGATTCCGGTGGATGACGATGTTGCCGGGGGCCGCATGACGGGATTTGCAGTGGCGAATACCGGCACGGATGCCATTGTGGTCCGCGTGGTGGCCTTCAAGGAGGATGGAACCGCCGGGCCGGCCATGCAGAGCATTTCCCTGACGGCCGGTCAGCAGCGTGCCAGGTTTGTTTTCGAGGAGCCGGCAGCCGGCCAGAATTTCAAGGGCTCGATTGTCCTGAGCGGACAAAACACCAAAAAATTCGGAGCCGTGGCCCTGGTGCTTAACCAAGGTCTGTACACGGCCATTCCGGTGATCCCGACCAAAGCGCCGCAATAGCCGAGTATCCTTCCGTTCCGGGCACTTCCTTTGCAGGCGGTTGGAGGCTGGCCAAAGAGCGCCAGTCTCCGCAGCGGGTGAAGTGTGTGTCCGGAACGGACAGGCGATTTTTTATAGTGATATTCCCGTATTGCCTTGCCAGAGGAGTTTTATCATGTGGTGCCCCGGACCTGACGTTCGTTCCCTGACATTCCGCAGCCGCCTTGCGAAGCATATGTACGCGATTCCAGCGGTCCTCATTGCCGGCTTCCTCCTTTCGTTTTCGTGCCTTTTTGCTCATTCCACCGGACCCAAGCCTAGATATACCGGGGGCTTTAAGGAAAACAGCTGTAATTTCTGCCATAATGCCTACCCCTTGAATGACGGGCGTGCCAAGGGAGGTATCTTCCAGATAGACGGAGTGCCGCGGCTTTATGAGCCGGGCAAAACATACACTTTGTCGATTCTTCTCGGGCAGCCCGGACAGTCCCGATGGGGATTTGAGCTCTCGGCGCGCTTTGCCGATTCCGGACGGCAAGCCGGTCAGTGGGTCCTCCCCGGAGAGCAGACCCAGCAGAAGCTCGAATCCGAAGTTCAATACGTCACACAGACCGGCAAGGGAAGCGAGGGGGACGCCCCGGACGGCCCGGTGGAATACCGGGTCCGGTGGACAGCTCCCAGCCAGGCCGAGGGGCTGATCCTGTTCAATGCCGCCGGAAATGCCGCCGATGACAGCGACACGCCGCTGGGCGATTACATTTACACCGCGGGGAGCTTCAGCAAGCCGGCAGGCGCGGCGGGGCCGGCTGCCCGGCCCGCCGCCATGGCGGCTGCCCCGGCCCACGGCAAAGCGGAGCAGCGCGTGCAGGAGACACCTCGCGGGATCAGCCTTCCTTCTCCGGTGGACCTCAAGCGGGGGTCGGTGGAAATCCTGATCCAGCACCGGTTTTTTGAGTCTCTCCGGGACGCCAGCCTGGCGGGCGCCCTGGGCATCGATTCCGGAGCCAACATCGGGCTGGGAGTCAATTTCGGTCTTACCGACCGGCTCAGTGCCGGCATTTCCCGAAGCCGCAACGACCAGATCGTGGAGCTGCGCGGCGGTTATGAAATTCTTACCTCCCCGGGCTCCGCCTGGAAGTTATCCCTGCAGGGCGGCGTGGAGGGGCAGCGAAATTTCCACGAACAGTACTCGCCATTCCTGCAGCTGGCAGCAGCCATGGATCGGGGCCCATTCCGCCTCAGCCTGGTGCCCACCATGGTATTCAACTCCCGCCCGGACCAGCTGGTCCAATACAACCGGGAGAGCGCCATCCATCCGGACAGCAATCATTCTTTTTCCCTGGGAATCGGGGCGGACGTGGCGGTTCACCGCAAGGTATCGCTCCTGGGGGAATATGTTCCCCGCCTTTTCGGCTATGGCGGCCTGCAGCAGAGAAACGATCAGCTGGGCGCGGGAGTGGCCATCCGTACCTGGGGCCACGTCTTCACCGTTCTGGTATCGAGCAGCAGGGATTTTACCCCGGCACAATATGCGGTCAACGCCTTGCAGCGGGATGTCGCTTTGGGCTTCAACATTTATCGGCGCATCCGGTGAGATGGCGGTGCCCAAAGTCCCCGTCTTCTGGTGACAAGCCCTTCCGCTTTTCTTCCCGTTCTTCCTTTCTTTCTGCTCGCCCAGCCTTTTCGCGGGAAGACGGGAAGATCAGCAAGGCCGTACGCCGGTTTCCGGAATGCTTACGGCAGGTCCTGCGGGTAGTTGACGTTGCGCAGGATGCCGGCATCGTCCACGGGCACGGCCATCCGCCGGATTCCCGACGCACGGATCAGGGCCTGCAGTCCACCCTCCTGATCGGGTGAGATGGTTCCCTGGAGCAAAGACGCAGGTACCAGCACCGGGTGGCCGGAGCGCCCTGCGTGCTTCGGGAAAACCATGGCATCCGGCGTTTCGCGGAACGTGCGGAGCAGGCTCTCGTATGTTTCCGGCTGGACCAGCGGATGATCCACCGGAACTACCAGCAGGCCGCCCGCGGATTCTGCCGCCTTGCCGGCGCCCAGAACCAGGGATGAAAGCATCCCCAGTTCCGGTGAAGCATTCACCACCACCCGTGCCTGGGGACACTCCGCCTGAGCCCAGAGGGCAAACGGCGGCTGGACCACCACCACGATTTCATCCACCGAAGTAAGACAAAGGGACCGGCAGATCCGGCCGAGGAAGGAGTTCTCCCCGAGGCGCAGCGCCAGCTTGGGTCCGCCGGCACGGGTGCCGCTGCCGGCGGCGGCGATAATGGCCGCAACCCGCATGGCCGCACCGCTCACATCGATTCCACCAGGGCGTTGAAATCCCGGATGCGGGCGTCGATGCCGGCTTCACCGCCTTCCAGGCGCTCCTGCCAGTAGTCCGGATCCCACTGCGCTTCCAGCTCCCGGCAGCTTTTTCCCTGCTGCTCCACCCAGGTGTAATACTTGAGATTGTGAATCGCCTGGCGGTCCTGCCAGGAAAGCTCCCGGAAGAAATCGGTCCGCTGGTGCTGCAGCGGCCCGGCAAAATCGCGCAGCGCCTGATCCCGGCCATAGGCCCCGCGGCTTTCGGAGAGTTCCTGCAACCGGGACTGATAGAGCTCGGCGGAGTCGGTGAAAACGGTCATGACGGTGTCATCGGCGCCGAGCTCGTAGTAGCGGGCGGTCTTGATCGCCGCCAGCAGGTTGCAGATCCCGGAGATTCCCAGCAGGGAAAGCCGCCGGCAGGTTTCCGCAGGAACTCCCCCCGCTTCCAGCACCCGCCATCCCTCGGGCTCGTTGAACAGCCGGAACAGCCGCAGGCAATCCTCGTCGTCGATGGCCGCCACGGCGTCGGTTTCCCGCACGTTGTGTACCCAGGGGACATGCTTGTCGCCGATTCCCTCGATACGGTGATCCCCGAAGCCGTTGCGGAACAGGGTGGGGCACTGCTGCGCTTCGACCGCGACGGTCTTCATGCGCGGATGGAGGGTTTTCAGGTAGTCGCCGGCGGCAATGGTGCCCGCCGAGCCGGTGGCGGATATGAAGGCGCTCAGCCGGGGCCGGCCGCCTCCCATGCCGGAAAAAAGCTCTCCGATGGCCGGGCCGGTCACGCTGTAATGAAAGAGCGGATTGCCGAATTCCTCAAACTGGTTGAAGATGACATTCCGCGGGTCCTTCTTCAGCTCCCAGCACTGGTCGTAAATCTCCTTGACGTTCGACTCGCAGCCGGGCGTGGCAATCACCTCGGCGCCGATCCGGCGCAGCCATGCGAAGCGCTCCGCCGACATCTGCTCGGGCAAAATGGCCACCGCGGTGCAGTCCAGCAGGGCGCAGTCGAAAGCTCCGCCACGGCAGAAATTTCCGGTGGAGGGCCAGACCGCCCTGTGGCTTTCCGGGTCGAACTCGCCGCTGACCAGCTTCGGGATCAGGCATCCGAAGGCCGCCCCCACTTTATGGGCGCCGGTCGGAAAAAACTTTCCGGTCAGTCCGACCACGCGGGCCCGAACCCCGGTGAGGGCTTGCGGAATTTCCAGGTGGTTGATGCCGGCGAAGGTGCCGCTCTCCAGGTCGTTCTTCCAGGTGATGCGGAAAAGGTTCAGCGGGTTGACGTCCCAAAGCCCCACGGCCGGGAGGCGGGAGCGGATCGACCCGGGTACCGTCTCCGGGTTGCGCATCTGGGCAAAGGTTGGAATGGTCACCCCCATCCGGCGGCACCGGCGGGCCGTGCGGCGGATGATTTCCTCGCGAAGGATGGCAGGGCGGTCGCTCATCGGGACCCTCCGTCGCCGGCAAAAGGGAGAAGGGCCTCCGCCGGGTTGCCGAAGCGGGTAGCAAGGATCAGGGCGGCGATGACGAACGGCTTGTATCCTGCCTGGCGGTAGGTGGCGATGCGGTACTGCTCGAATACCTCCGCGGAAACCTCTCCCAGCGGGCAGCTCACGTCGGTGATGTCGGCCGGCAGGCAGTGCATGTAAAGCGCCTTTCCGTCCCGGGTGAGATTCATCTTTTTCCGGTCGCACTCCCAGTGCCGGTTGCGGGCGTTGGTGGCCAGGCATTCCTTCTCCAGCGTTTTCAGCCCCTCCCGGTCTCCCGCTTTCAGCAGCTCGGTGCGGCTCTGCATCACCAAGTAGGGAGCCCAGGATTTGGGGTAGACGATGTCGGCGTCCCGGAACGAATCCTCCATGGTTTCGACCTGGACGAAGGAGCCTCCGGAAGCGGAGCTCTGCCGGACGGCCCGCTCGACGGTCTCCGGAATCAGGCCGTAGCCTTCCGGGTGAGCCAGGGCCACGTGCATGCCCAGTCGGCTCATCAGGCCGATGACTCCCTGGGGGACCGAGAGAGGCTTGCCGTAGCTCGGCGAATAGGCCCAGCTCATGGCTATTTTCTTGCCGCGCAGGTTTTCGATTCCGCCGAAGTGGTCGGCCAGGTGCGCCAGGTCGGCCAGGGTTTGCGTGGGATGGTCGATGTCGCACTGCAGGTTGAGGACGCTCGGCCGCTGGTGCAGCACTCCCTGTTCGAACCCTTCCTGGACCGCCTCCCCGACCTGGCGCATGTAGCGGTTCCCTTCGCCGAGGTACATGTCGTCGCGAATCCCGATGACCTCCGCCAGGAAGGAAATCATGTTGGCCGTCTCCCGCACCGTCTCCCCGTGGGCGATCTGGCTCTTGACCTCGTCGAGCTCCGAAAGCCCCAGCCCCAGGGCGTTGGCAGCGGAGGCGAAGCTGAAGCGGGTCCGCGTGGAGTTGTCCCGGAAAATGGAGATGGCCAGGCCGGTACGGAATACGGGAAAGCGGCGCCCCGAGCGGTGCCAGTCCTTGAGCAGCCGGGCCAGGGCCAGAATCCCGCGGATGGTTTCGTCGTCATGTTCCCAGGTGAGCAGGAAGTCCCGGTGGCAGGTGTCGAAGCGCATCTCCTGCAGCGCGCGCAGCGTTTCGGTCATGGTGTTTTCTGTTTTGCCTCCATGGGAGTAAGTGGTCGGAAGAATAAAGGAATGCCCGCGGCACCCCGCCGCGGCGTGCGGATCTATTTCCGGTAAAAAGGTGCGGCCCTCTCGACGGCCTCCACGATCTGCTGGTAGCCGGTGCAGCGGCAGAGGTTGTTGCGCAGGGCGGAGCGGATCTCCTCCCGCGTGGGAGCGGGGTGGCGCAGCAGCAGGGCGTGGGCCGTCAGGATCATGCCCGGCGTGCAGTAGCCGCACTGGACGGCGCCGGCATCGAGGAAAGCCTGCTGCAGCGGATGCAGGGAGCCGTCCGGCCGAAGCATCCCTTCGATGGTCAGCACTTTTTTGTCGAGGACGTCGCGGACCTCCAGCCGGCAGCTGCGCACCGCCTTCCGGTCCACGAGCACGGTGCAGGACCCGCAGACGCCGATGCCGCAGGAGTACTTGGTGCCGGTGAGGTCCAGCTCTTCGCGCAGGAAATCGATGAGCCTCGTGCCCAGGGCTTCCCCGGAAACCTCCACCGGCTTGCGGTTCACGTGGACTTTCACGACGGCTCCTTCCGGTCTGCCGGTGGATCTTCTGCCGATGATTCGGAGGAAAGCGGATTCAGGATCGGGATCCGGAAATGGCGGATGCCGGTGGCGTTGTAAATCGCGTTGGCGATGGCCGGAGCCATGATCTCGTTGACCGGTTCGCCGATGCTCTTGGCGCCCGAGGGGGACAGCGGATCCGGGTTCTCGATGATCACCGCCTGCATGTCGGGCAGCTGATCCGCTTTCAGAATGCGGTAGGTGTGAAAGTTGGTGTTGCGGATTTTCCCCTCCTCCATGCGGACCTCTTCCTGCAGGGCATAGCCGGCGCCCATGGCCATGCCGCCGTAGAACTGCCCCAGGACCATAGGCCGGTTGACCGCCCGGCCGACATCGTGCGCGGCGGTCATGCCGAGCAGGGTCACTTTTCCGGTGCGGCGGTTCACGGTCAGCTCGACCGCCTGGCAGCCGTAGACCCAGGTGAAATAGGCGTCGCCCTGGCCGGTTTCCTCGTCCCAGGATACCTCCGGCGCCCGAAACATGCCGAAAGCAAAAGGAAATACGCGGGCTTTGTACATCTCCGCCATGGCCTCGGCGAAGGGGAGCGCCTGGCCGCGGCCGTGTACTGCCTCCCCCTCGAACCGGATCTCTTCCATCGGGCAGCCCAGGCGCTGCGAGAGAGTCGTGGCGATCTTGCGCTTGAGCTCCCGGGCGGCCTGGACCACCGCCCCTCCGCCCATAATCGTGCCGCGGGAGGCCACGGTAGTGCCGCTGTCGGGAATGGTCGCGGTGCTGGACCGCTGCAGCCGGATCCGATCCGGCCGCACGCCCAGCTCGCGCGCCAGGACCAGGATCATGGCGCTTTCCGCGCCCTGGCCGTTCTCATGCACCCCGACGTCGAGCAGGATGGATCCGTCCGCCTGGGCATTGACGGTTGCCGCCGTGAAATCGGCTCCTTCGGCACCCAGGCTGACGCCGCGGTAGCTCATGGCCAGTCCAATCCCATACAGCTCTTCTTCCTCGTCGCTGCCGTGGGAGCAGCGCTTTCTTTTTTCCTCGAAGGAGCTCGCCTCCCGCACGCGGTCCAGAGCCTCGCCCATGGCGACGCGATGCTGGTTCAGCTTCTGCCCGGTTATGGTCAGGCTGTCCTGCTGGACCATGTTGAGGCGGCGGAATTCCACGGCGTCCATGCCCAGCTTCTCCGCCGCAATCTCCACCATCTGCTCCACGACGAAGTTCATCTGCGGCGAGCCGAAACCGCGCATGGCCCCGGTAAAGACATTATTGGTGTAAACCCCCAGCGTGTCGCAGTGCACGTTTTCCACGGTGTACGGGCCGCAGCACTGCACCGTGGAGCGCCAGGTCACCCAGGGGGTGACCGAGCAGTAGGCCCCGCCGTCGGCCACGATGCGGCAATGCACGGCGCGGATGATTCCGTCGCGGCGTACGCCCATCCGGTAACGGACCCGGTAGGGGTGGCGCTTGTAGCTTTCCCGCATGGACCACTCGCGGTCGTAGGTCATTTTCACCGGGCGGCCGAGCAGCCGCGCGGCAAGCGCGGCACGGGCGCAGACCAGGGCGGCGGTGTCGTCCTTGCCGCCGAATCCGCCCCCCAGCGGGGTGCCGACGACTTCCACGTTCGCCAGAGGCTCCCCAAGGGTGCCCGCCACGAAGCGCCGGGTGCTGAAGGGGTGCTGCATGCTGCCCCGCACTTCCATAACTCCGTCGGGCCGCGGCAGACAGACCGCCGCTTCCGTTTCCAGGTAGGCATGCTCGACGTGCTGGGTCTGGAAGTCGTGCTCCAGGATGAAATCCGATTCGCCAAACCCTCTTTCGATATCCCCACGGCGCACCCGGTGGGTGTGGATCAGGTTCGAGCCGTGCTGCTCGTGAACCGGCACGGCATCGGGCCGCAGGGCCTCTTCGGGATCCAGGACCGCGGGCAAAGGCTCGGCGACGACCTCTACCAGGGCGGCGGCGGCAACGGCCTGAACCCGGGTCCGGGCCACGACGATGGCGATCACGTCCCCGTGGTACCGGATTTTATCATCCGCCAGAACCGGCATATCCTTCCGGATCTGCCCGTGGCGGTTGGCGCCGGGAATGTCCCGGGCGGTGAGGATCCGGATCACGCCTTCGGCGGCTTCCGCGGCCCCGGTACGGATGGTCCGGATCCGGGCGTGCACGAAGTTCGAGTAGACCGGCACGGCATGCAGCAGGCCGGGGAGCTTGAGGTCGTCGGTGTATCGGGCCGCACCGGTAACCTTGGCAACGGCATCGTTGCGCCAGGCGCGATCAGGCACGGGAATTCCCTGCGGGCACGATGGTCCTGGGCGGCTCGTCGGCCGTCTGCCGGATAATGTGAAAACCGATTCTTTTCATCACAGCTACTCTAACTCCCCGTCCAAAGGGATGTCAAGGTTCCTGCGGAATGCCCTCCGCAGGAATTCTTCCTCTCCGTTTCAGCCCGACGATGCCTGGATTCGCCCCGCCCACCAGGCGACCGCCATCGGGACCAGCAGCGCGGTCAGGATGACGCAGGAGGCCACCAGAAGGGTGGCGGCCGGGGCGATCGGAGCATAGGAGGGGTCGATGGCGGCAATGGCCGCGGGGACGGCGGCGGCGTTACCCGCCGTGGAAGCGGCGGCGATGCCCGCCAGGCCGTTGCCCCCGGTCAGCCGGTCGGCGAAAAAGAGCAGCAGCCCGCTGACGGCCACAACCGCCACTCCGAGGCAAACGCCGAGCAGCCCCGCCCTCCAGACGCCGGTCAGGTCCAGAGAGTAGCCCAGGCCAAAGGCAAAAAAAGGAATCAGCACCGGCACCGCCCGTCCCAGGAAATCTTTCAGATCGGAATCGCAGTTGCCCAGAATCATTCCGAGAACCAGGGGGAAAACGGCTCCCAGAAAAGTCTGCCAGGGGAAGGCGGCCAGGCCGGCGAGGCCCAGGGTGACCATGGTGAAAAAGGGGCCCGACTCCAGGCTCATCAGGCTATAGGCGGCGGCGTCCTCCTTTTTTCCGTATTGCCCGATCAGGGCCATGTACAGGCCCCCGTTGGTGTCGTTGAAGCAGGCTACGACCGCCAGCACGGAAAGCCCGGCAAGCCAGCCGTCGCCGACCTGCCCGCGGCCCAGAAAAAGAGAAGCGCTCCATCCGAGCAGCGCTCCGGTCAGGATCTTGGTTCCGAGCAGAACTCCGCCCTTCTTCAGGATGTAGGGGGTGGTTTTCAGCTCGATGCCGGCGCCCATGCAGACATAAAAAACGGCGAGAATCGGCAGGGCTCCGTTCAGCAGCGCGCCGGTGAAGGAGCCGAAGAATTCCGCGGTCTTCGGGAAAAAGGTGTGGATCGCCGCACCGAGCAGCAGCGGCAGGATCATCATCCCGCCCGGTATTTTTTCCATGGTCCGCTTGATTCGCATGTTGGTTCGAGTCCGAAGGTCAATATTACCTTTAAAAGGGAGCCGGCGAAGTATAATCGTGGGGAACCATGACGAATACAGGGACTCATCCGGAAACCAACGATCTGCTCAGCCGCCGGCTGCGGCTGATTCAGCACCGCGACGGACACCGGGCGGCAGCCGACGACGTGCTGTTGGCCTGGGCCGCCTGGAGGGCCCATCCGCAGGCTGGCCGGATTCTGGAGCTGGGGTGCGGGAAGGGAACGGTCGGGCTGCTGCTGCTCAGCCGGATGCCCTACTCCCTGGTGCTCGGGGTGGAAGCCCATGCGCCTCATTATGCCTTGGCTTGCCGGAATGCGGTGCTGAACGGGATGGAGCTCCGTTTTTATCCGCGCCACGGCGACTTGCGGGATGGCGGGTTGCTGGCCGGCGAGCCCCCTTTCGATCTGGCCTGCGGTGCGCCGCCGTTCCTGCCGGTCGGCTCGGGAGTCCAGCCGAAGGACACGGGGAGGGCGGCGGGGCGTTTCGAGCTGCGGGGAGGGGTGGAGGATTATGCCGCGGCCGCCGCGCGGCATCTTTCCGCGGAAGGCCTTCTCGTTCTGCTGATGGACGGGCAGGCGGAAAGCCGCCCCCTGCAGGCCATTCGAACGGCAGGGCTCTTCCCCCGACGGATCCTGGACGTGCTTCCTCATCCGGGGAAAGACGCGAAATACCGGATTTACGAGGCTTCGAGGGCCGCGGGGGAAGTCAGGCGGGAAACCCTTGCCTTGCGCCCGTCCCGGGAAAGCGCCGGCTGGACGGAGGAATACAGCCGCATCCGGTCCGCTCTCGATCTTCCCTGAGCCTCCTTGCCGACCTTCCTTTTCCCCTGTGGATTATTTCATTTCACAGGAAGACGGGAAGAGCGGGAAGAGAGAACGGGAGCGGTGATCCTTTCAGGGGCGCTGGCAGAGGATTCCGCGGGGAGCGGCTTCTTTTATGAGCTGCCCTTCCAGCATCACCGGGGTTCCCCGGAGAATGACCGCGCGAATGTCCAGCACCGCCGGAAAGCCGGGATAGGTCTCGTGGCAATCGGAGAGGCTGGAGCGGATCGATGCTTCGGGTTTCCTGGTACCCACCAGGACCAGGTCGGCATCGCTCCCCACGGCAATCGTACCTTTCCGTGGCCACAGCCCGGAAACCCGGGCCGGATTTTCGGAAAGCATCCGCACCAGGGAAGGAATCGCCCCGGGATTCGGCCAGCCCAGGAGCTGAGCGGCCAGGTGGGGAAGGGCTCCGATTCCGGCAATGCCGTTGGGAACCGTGCGGATATCGGCGGATGCGCCGTCCTTGTCTTGCCGCCGAAAGGCGCAGTGGTCGGTGGCCAGCAGATCGAAGCACTCCTGACGGGCGGCCTCGGCCAGGCTGGCCCGGTTTTCTGCGGAGCGCAGCGGCGGGGAGCATAGCCAGCGATGCCCGTCCGCACGATGCAGCCAGGATTCGTCCAGGAAGAGGTACTGGGGGCCGGTCTCGCAGGTGACGGGGGCGTCCTGGCGTGCGGCCCGGATCCTTTGCGCTCCCTCCCGTGTGCTGACGTGGACGAAATGGAGGCGGATGCCGATGCGCCGGGCGATAGGGAGAATGCGGCCGATGGCCTCGATTTCCGCTTCCGGCGGCCGCATCCGCGCGTGGGTCGGGGGACGGAAAAAATCGAGTTCTGCGGAACCGGCCGTGCAGAGCGTTTCTTCATCTTCGGCGTGGACCAGACAGCCGGCCCCGGCGGCGGCCAGACGCTGAAAAATCGTTTCCAGCTCTTCGTAGCTGCAGAAGAGACCGGCCTGGCGGTAGGTGGTATAGAACTTGAAGGTCCGGAATCCGCAGCGGGCTTTCTCCAGGATGATTTCCCAGTCCGCCGGCAGAAACCGGGTAGGTGTGAGGTGCAGCCCGTAGTCGCACCAGAGGTTTCCTGCGGCTTTGCGCCTCGCCCGTGCATGGGCCTCGTCCAGCGATTCCGGGGGTTGCTGGGTGACGAAATTGAACAGCGTGGTGATGCCGTTGCGAACGGCAATCTCCGTTCCGCTCCGGCAGCTGTCGGCCAGATCGAAGGATCCGATGCGGTCCTCCAGGTGGGTGTGCAGGTCCATAAAGCCGGGAAGAACGATGGCCCCGCGGGCGTCCAGAACGGCATCCGGCGCAAACCCCACCGGCATCGAACCGATGGCCAGGATACGCCCCTGGAATAGGGCCAGACCCAGCGGCTCGAGGCGACCCTGCCGCCACAGCAGACCGTTGACGATCGCGAATTTCATGGCTGCAGGCAGCGAAGAGGGGTTTCCGTGTCCTTGAGTCCGTTGCCGGTGAGCAGCAGAACGATCTGCTCCTGCGGATCGATCCCGCCGGAATCCCGCAGGGCCGGGAGCGCGGCCGCCGCTGCGGCCGCCGCCGGCTCGGCGAACAGGCCGGTCAGGCGGCCCAGCAGAAAAATGGCGGACCGGATCTCTTCCTCCGAAACCGTAACCGAGGTGCCCCCGCTTTCCAGAACGGCCCGGCGGGCGCCGTGGGCGTTGCTGGGGGTGCGCACGGAGATGGAATCGGCGCAGGTGACCGGATTCCGGGCATCCCGGTAGACGCCCGTATGGACGTAGCGGTGAATGGCATCGGAGCTTGCCGCCTGCACGGCCACCAGGCGCGGTACCCGGTCCGTCAGGCCCGCCTCGCGCAAGTCGGCGAAAGCCTTGGCGATTCCCGCCAGGATTACGCCGTCGCCCACCGGAACCAGGATGACGTCCGGAACCCGCCAGCCGTTCTGCTCGAAAATTTCCAGTCCGGCGGTTTTCTTTCCCTCGATGGTCAGCGGATGATAGGCCGTGTTGCGATTCAGACCTCCCCGCACCCGGGTGTGCTCCAGGGAGAGGGCGAAGGCGTCGTCGTAGGTCCCGTCGACGGGGAGGACCTCGGCGCCGAAGACCTTCATCTGCAGCCGCTTGGCCGGCGGCGCCGCGGCAGGAACATAGATGACCGCTTTTTTGCCGGCGGCGGCGCAGACCGCGGCCAGAGCCGCGGCGGCATTGCCGGTGGAGGCGGTCACGATGAGGTCCTCGCGCCGCCGGATGGCTTCGGCCACCACCAGGAAGGAGGCACGGTCTTTGAGCGAGCCGCTGGGATTCAATCCGTCATTTTTCACCCAGAGGCTGGCCAGCCCGAAGTGCCGGCCCAGCGCATCGATGGGGAAGAACGGGGTGCGGCCCACCGGGAAAGGCGGATAGAACTCGGCTTCCACGGCGGAGAAAAGCTCCCAGTCCGGCTCGGACGGCCGGAAGCGCCGTCGGATGAAATCGTAATCGAAGCGCGCGGACAGAACCCCGGGGAGCGGAATTCCCGGACGGTAGCCGGCGGAGCAGGAAGGGCAAAGATAAGTGACCTGGCTGCGCTCGTATTCCCGTCCGCAGTCGCTGCAGCGGTAAAGAAAGGGGGCGTTCATCTCACCTGCCGTGCAGCCGGGCCACCAGGGCGGCGTAAAAGGCGGCGGCTTCCGTCAGCTGCCCGATCGGGCAGGCCTCGTTGGCGGCGTGGGCGTAAACTTCATTCCCGGGGCCCAGCCCGATGCACGGGATTCCGTGCCGGCCGGCGATGGCCACCCCGTTGGTGCTGAAGGTCCACTGGCCGATCTGCGGATCCCTGCCCAGGACGCTGCGGTAGGCTTCCGCCGCAGTCCGCAGCGGCTTCGCGTCTTCCGGCAGAAGCCAGGTGGGGTAGTATTTTTCCGTGGGGTACACCTTGCCGGTGTAGGCCGGCTCTTCGTACCGCAGGACATTCACTTCGGCTTCCGGGCAGCCGGCCCGGGCGGCCGCTGCCCTCACCTCGGCCACGGCGCTTTCTGCATCCTCTCCGAGGGTCAGCCGGCGGTCCAGGTGCAGGCTGCTCCCGTCGGGCACCGCGCAGAGCGAAGGGGAGGAGGAGCGGATTTCGGTCACCGTGATGGATCCCTTGCCGAGACAGGAATCGGAGGCGAGGCGCGCATTCAGCTTTTCCACTTCCAGGGCAATGCGCGCGGCTTTGTAAATGGCGTTGTCGCCGCGCTCGGGAGCCGAGCCGTGGCAGCTGCGTCCCCTTGCCTCCACGCGGATTTCCATGCGGCCGCGCTGCCCGCGGTACAGGTTCAGATCGGTGGGCTCGGTGATGACCGCCAGCTCGGGGCGCAAGCCGTCGACTTCGATCAGGTGCTGCCAGCATAGGCCGTCGCAGTCCTCCTCCATCACCGTGCCGGTAAAATACAGGGTGAAAAGGGAGTTGAGGCCCAGCTCCCGGATAACGGCGGCCGCGCAGAGCATGCTGGCCATGCCCCCTTTCTGGTCTACCGAGCCGCGGCCCCATACCTTGCCCTCCCTGACTACGGGCCGGTAGGGATCGAAGTTCCACTGGGAGCGATCGCCCTCCAGGACGGTGTCCACGTGGGCATCAAAGGCGATGGCCCGCGGCCCGCAGCCCAGCGTTCCGATGACGCTCCCCAGCTCGTCCACCCGGACCGTGTCGAAGCCCGTGCGATGCATTTCTTCGGCGATCCGCTCCACAACCTCTTTTTCCCGGGCGGAAAAGGAGGGGATGCGGATCAGGTCGCATAAGAAGCGAACCGTCTGCGGTTCTTTTTGTTGGGCCAACTCTCTGATTTGCTCGTAAACCGTGTTCATCTGTGTCTCCTGGCTGCAATGTTTTTGTCCGGATTCACTATAAGCCAATCCGGGGGACAAACGCAATCGAGGCTTATGCAGCAAATGCCGGCAAAGTGGCGCTTGACGAACCGCCGCTCCTTGCGTAATCTGTTTGATGATGCAAAACCCGTTGCCGCCGGCTGATCCGGCTGGAAAGGCCGCCATGACCCGATATCGCCCGGAGCCGCTATGAATCTGTCCCTGGATCTTTCCACCCTGCTAGGTTTATTGTTGGTATTGCTGTTCTGGGCCGGAGGAATCCTTCTCTGGCTCCGGATGCGGAAGAGCGAGCAGCTTCTGGATTCCGTCGGCCGCCAGATGTTGGAGATACGCCAGGGCAGCGAGCGTCTGGAGCGCTGGCTGGCCGAGGAGCAGTTCCGGGCCCGGGAGGAGTCGGAGAGTCGGGCGCGGGCCCTGCGGGAGGAACTGGGCAACAACGTGCGAGGCACGCAGGACACCCTGCTGCGCACTCTGGCGGAAATATCGGGTTTGCAAAAAGAGCAGCTGGATTCCATGACGAGCCAGGTCGGCCGGCAGCTGGAAAATGTCCATAAGAGCGTCGGGGAGATGCAGTCGCTGGCTGCCGGCGTAGGCGATCTCAAGAGAGTGCTCACCAATGTGAAAGCGCGCGGCACCTGGGGGGAAATCCAGCTGGGAAATCTGCTGGAACAGGTTCTGACTGCCGATCAGCTTCAGGCCAACGTCGAAGTCCGGCCCGGCAGCGGACAGCGGGTGGAATTTGCCGTCCGTCTCCCCGGCACGGGAGACCGGGAAGCGGGGGTTCTGCTGCCCATCGATTCCAAGTTTCCCCAGGAGGATTACGACCGCCTGGTGGACGCCTCCGAGCGCGGTGACAAGGAGTCGGTGGAGCTTTTTTCCAAAGCGCTGGAGGCCCGAATCCGGGCGTCGGCCCGGGAGATCTCCGAAAAGTATATCCAGCCGCCGTACAGCACCGATTTCGGCATTCTGTTCCTGCCGACCGAGGGACTTTTCGCCGAAGTGATCCGCCGGCCCGGCCTGGCGGAGGCCATGCAGCGCGAATTTCGCGTGGTGCCGGCCGGGCCGACCACTCTGACGGCCCTGCTGAACAGCCTGCAAATGGGTTTTCGCATTCTGGCCATCGAGCGGCGATCGAGCGAAGTGTGGCGGGTCCTGGCGGCGGTCAAAACGGAATTTGCCAAATACGGGGAAGCCCTGAACCGGGTTCACCGGAAGCTGCACGAGGCCGGCGATGCCCTGGAGGCGGTTCATGTCCGGCGGCGGGCCATCGAGCGGCGCCTGAAGGGGGTGGAAGCCGCGACGGAGGACGAATCCGGAAGGCTTCTGGGCCTGGCGGATATTCCGGAAGAAGAGTGAGGCCTCCGCTGCGGGGACGGCAGGCCTTCCGCCGGGTCCAAAAAGACGGTCAGGCCGGCCGACATGAATTTTCCTGCTTTGGCTGTTCGCTTTTCTTTGCGGTCTTCCTGATCTTCCTGTGAACTCAATCTTTTTACAGGAAGATCAGGAAGGAAGAAAGAAAGAAGCAATCGGGGAATTTCGGATGGGACGAGGGTCTTTTTTGGGTGGGCGTCATTTGTAATTCAGGTTCTGGGCGAGCCGCCTTTCCGCCTCCGCCACGGAAAGGCCGCGGCGAAAAGCGTAGTCCTCGAGCTGGTCGGCGCCGATGCGCCCCAGGTTGAAGTAGCGCGATTCGGGGTGGGAAAAATAGAACCCGCATACCGATGCCGGAGGATTCATGGCAAAGGTTTCCGTAAGATGGATTCCAACCGTTTCGGCGCCCAGGATCTCGAAGAGCAGCTGCTTGTCGCTGTGCTCCGGGCAGGCCGGATAGCCGGGAGCCGGGCGGATTCCCTGGTAGCGCCCTGCGAGAATTTCCTCCACCGTCAGGTTTTCGTCCGGTGCGTATCCCCACATCTCCCGGCGGATTTTCTGGTGCAGCTTTTCGGCAAAGGCTTCCGCCAGGCGGTCCGCCAGGATCTTGAGCTGAATGGCGCTGTAGTCGTCCCCCTGTCGGACAAACTCCTCGGCCCAGGGATCCAGGCCCAGCCCGGCGGTGACCGCAAACAGGCCGAGAAAATCGGGGCCGCCCGCGTCTCTCGGCAGCACAAAGTCGGAGAGGCAAAGATTGGGGGTGCCGGGCGGCTTGGATTCCTGGTTGCGGAGGAAGTGGAAGCAGCGGGTATTCCCGTCGACATCCAGCTCGACGCTGTCTCCGACGGCCGTGGCCGGGAACAGGCCGTACACGCCGGCGGCCCGGACCATTCGCTGCGCCTGCATGCGCTCCAGCATGCGATGGGCATCCTCGAAGAGCTTGCGGGCTTCGGCCCCTTTTTGCGGGTCTTCGAAGATTTTCGGATACCGGCCGGGGATCTTCCAGGAGTGGAAGAAGAAGCTCCAGTCAATGAAGGGCCGGAGCTCCTCCAGCGGGAAATCGGCAAGAGCGTGAACTCCGGAAACGGCGGGCTGTCGCGGGGCATAGGCCCCCGGAACGTTTTTGCAGCGGTTCTCCCGGGCCTCGCCCAGGGAGACATAGACGATTCCCGCGCGGGTGTTGGCCTGCCTTTCCCTCAGCCGGGCATATCGATCCGCCACGCCGGCGGTAAAGCCCGGGCGCTGCTCCGCGCTGAGCAGTGCGGCGGCTACCCCGGCGGCCCGCGAAGCGTCGCGGACATGAACCACGGGATGGTCGTAGGCCGGGGCGATCTTGACCGCGGTGTGTTCCTCGCTGGTGGTGGCCCCGCCGATCAGCAACGGCAGGGCGAAGTCGTGCCGCTTCATTTCCGAGGCGACATGGACCATTTCTTCGAGTGAAGGGGTGATCAGCCCGCTGAGGCCGACGATGTCCACGTTCCGGCTGACGGCTTCCGAAAGGATCCGCGCCGTGGGTACCATCACCCCCAGGTCTATAATTTCGTAGTTGTTGCACCCCAGCACCACGCCGACGATGTTCTTGCCGATGTCGTGCACGTCGCCCTTCACCGTGGCCAGCAGGATCTTTCCCGCGGAGCGGCTTTCGCTGTTGCGCTTTTCCGCTTCCAGGTAGGGCAGCAGGACCGCGACGGCTTTCTTCATGACCCGCGCGCTTTTGACCACCTGGGGAAGGAACATCATGCCTGCGCCGAAGCGGTCTCCGACGGTGTTCATGCCCCTCATCAGCGGGCCTTCGATCAGGTCCAGGGCACGGGAATACAGCGGCCGGGCTTCCTCGACGTCTGCGGCGATGAACTCGTCGAGGCCGTGGACCAGGGCATGCTCCAGGCGCTCCTCCACCGGCAGCCGGCGCCAGGCATCCTCGCGCGCTGCCTGTTTTTCGCCGGTCTTCTGCAGGGCGGCAAAGGCGATCAGCTGCTCGACGGCATCGTCCTTGCGGTGGAAGAGCACGTCTTCGATCCGTTCCAGGAGGTCGCGGTCGATATCGTTGTACCCGGGCAGATTGCCGGCATGGACGATGCCCACGTCGAGGCCGGCGCGGATGGCATGAAAGAGAAAGGCGGAGTGCATGGCCTCGCGCAGTACGTCGTTGCCCCGGAACGAGAAAGACAGGTTGCTGATCCCGCCGCTGACGGAGGAATAAGGGAGGTGGGCCTTGATCCATTCGACGGCCTGCAGGAAATCGATGGCGTACCGGTTGTGCTCTTCGATGCCGGTTCCGATCGCCAGGACGTTGGGGTCGAACAGAATGTCCTCCGCGGGAAAGCCGGCTTCGCGGGTCAGCAGGGCGTAGGCCCGGGAGCAGACCTCAATCCGGCGCGCCAGGGTATCGGCCTGCCCCCGCTCGTCAAAGGCCATGACCACCACCGCTGCGCCGTACCTCCGGATCCGCCGGGCCTGATCCAGGAATACCGCCTCGCCTTCCTTCAGGCTGATGGAGTTGACGATCGCTTTACCCTGCAAACACTTCAGGCCGGCTTCGATCACCTCCCATTTGGAGGAATCGACCATGATCGGCACGCGGGCGATTTCCGGCTCGGACATCAGCAGGTCGAGGAACCGGGCCATGCAGCGCGGGGCATCGAGCATGGCGTCGTCCATGTTGACGTCCAGCGCCTGGGCGCCGGCATCCACCTGCTGACGGGCGACGGAGAGGGCTTCCTCAAATTTTTCCTCCCGGATCAGGCGGGCGAATTTTTTCGAGCCGGCCACGTTGGTGCGTTCGCCGATGTTGATGAAATTGCTTCCTGGAAAAACCAGCAGCGGTTCGAGTCCGCTCAGCTGCAGCCGGCGGCGGCGCTCCGGCAGCCGCCTCGGAGCGGCTCCCTCTACCAGCCGGCGAAGAGCGCGGATGTGCTCCGGGGTGGTTCCGCAGCAGCCGCCGAGAAGATTGACCAGGCCGCGCTCCACGTAGGGCAGGATCTGGCCGGCCATGCGCTCGGGAGTCTGGTCGTATTCGCCGAACTGGTTGGGAAAACCGGCGTTGGGATAGGCGCTGACGTGAAAGGGCGCCTTGGCGGACAGCTCCTCGATAAAAGGCAGGAGCTGTTCGGCCCCCAGCGAGCAGTTGAACCCTATGAAAAGCAGATCGACGTGGGAAAGGGAATACAGGAACGCTTCCACGGTCTGCCCGGAAAGCGTCCGGCCGCTGGCATCGGTGATGGCTCCGGAGACGGCGATGGGCATCGTGATCTTCCGGGCATCGAGCTCTTCCTGGATGGCGAAGAGAGCCGCCTTGGCGTTCAGCGTATCGAATACGGTTTCGACCAGGAGCAGGTCCGCTCCGCCGTCCAGCAGCCCGCGGACCTGTTCGCGGTAAGCGGCGGCGAGGTCGTCGAATCGCACGGCGCGGAAGCCGGGGTCCTGGACCTGCGGGGAAAGGGAGGCGGTTTTGCTGGTGGGCCCGATGGCGCCGGCAACGAACCGCGCGGCGCCCGGATTCTGCCGGCGGAAGTCGTCGACGCTCCGGCGGGCCAGTTCCGCGGCGGTGCGGTTCAACTCGTAGACCAGCTGGACAAGCCCGTAATCCTCAAGCGACACGGAGGTGGCATTGAAGGTGTTGGTTTCCAGAATGTCGGCGCCCGCCTCCAGGTAGGCCCGATGAATTTCCCGGATCAGCTCCGGCTGCGTAAGGCAGAGAAGATCGTTGCATCCCTTCAGGTCGGAGGGGTGCAGGCGGAAGCGCTCGCCGCGAAAGTCCTCCTCCCCCAGCCGGTGCTGCTGGATCATGGTGCCCATGGCGCCATCCAGCAGCAGAATGCGTTTCGACAGCTCGGCGGTGAGGATTTCGGAGGAATTCATGGTGCTAGGCTCCCATTCTTTCGTAAAGGCGTGCGGCCAGCTCCCGGCAGCGCGCGGCGGCCTCGGCTTCGTCCACGTCGATGGTCAGTTTCCGGTTGTGCATGAGCACCCAGCCGCCCACAATGGTGGTGTCCACCGGCTCCTGCGAAATGCCGTAGAGGATGTGGGCGTAGGCATTCCGGTCGTGCAGGGGGGTGCGTGGCTGGTAGGGGATGCCCACGATGTCCGCCAGGGCACCTTCTTTCAGCTCGCCCATCGGCAGATCCCAATGCCGCTGGGCGATCAGGGCGTTGTTGAGAAGCAGGGTACGGCATACTTCCAGGAAGGCCGCCGAAGGGTTCCCGGCTCGCAGATGCTGCGCCCAGAGTGCGGTACGCAGTTCCTCGGTCATATTCATGGTCATGCCGTCGGTTCCCAGCCCGACCGGAATGCCCGCCTGCTGCCAGCCGGGCAAGTCGCCGATGCCGACGGCGTTGTTCAGGTTGGATTGCGGATTGTGAGCCACGCCGGTTCCGGTTTCCCCCAGGATTTCCATCTCCCGCCGGTCGATATGGACGCAGTGCGCAGCGATGGTCCGCGGCCCGAGCAGTCCGAACCGGTGCAGCCGCTCGATCACTCCGACGCCGTGCCGGTCGCGGGTCCGTTGCTGGTCCGCCGGGCTTTCCGCCGCGTGGATATGAAAGCCGCAATCCAGCTCCCTGCCCAGAACGGAGGCGGCTTCCAGCGTTTCATCCCCCAGCGTGAAGGAAGCGTGCAGGCCGAAAAGAGCGCGAAGCCGCGGATTGTTTGCCTCGCGGCAGTAGCGGATGAACTGCGCATTCTCCTCCAGCCCCTGCCTGGCTTTTTCGGCGCCGTCCCGGTCGGAAACCTCGTAGCACAGGCAGGCGCGGATCCGGGTCCGCTTGACCGCCGAGGAGATGTGCTCCAGGGACTCCCCGATGGCGCCGGGGCTGGCATGGTGGTCGAAAACGGTGGTCACCCCATGACGGATTCCGTTGATCAGCAGGAGCAGGGCGCTGTAATAGCAGTCCTCGGGGGTCAGGGCCTTATCCAGCCTCCACCATAAGTGCTGCAGCTTTTCGACAAAATCCCGGGAGGGCGGCACTCCCTCCATTCCGCAGGCCATGGCGCTGTAAAGATGGGTATGCAGGTTGATGAAACCGGGCAGGAGCACCATCCCCCGGGCATCCAGTTCATATTCGAACGGCTCGTGAAAGCCGGACTCGTCGGCAATGCGCTGGATAATGCCGTTCTGTATCCACAGGGAGCAGCCGGTCCGGACCTTGGGGTCCGGACCGAGGGTAATTAACGTTCCGTTTCGGATCAGAAGTGAGGGAGAAAGCATAGTTCAATCTTCCGGTGTGAGGGAGCGCTCGCCCGCGGTACGATCGCGCATGGCCAGGGCTCCGGAAAAACATTTCCTGACGCAGAGGGAACAGCCGATGCACCGTCGCGCATCGAATCGCGGAACCCTGCGCCGGTCGAGCCTTACCGCCTGGTAGGGGCAGCGGGTGCAGTTGCCGCAGTTCCGGCACAGGGCGGTACGACAGGCCGGGATCTGCTTATCGGCGGATAACTCCTCGAAGGGGGTGACGGGCTGCGGGAGGGCCGAGCCGATCAGCTCCCGTACGGAGCGCATGCCGCGCTCCTGCAGCAGGAAGCTCAGCCCCGACTGGAGCTCCTGGATCACTGGCAGCCCGTATTTCATAACGATAGTGCAGAACTGAACGGTCCTGGCCCCGAGAGCCAGGAAACGGGCTGCGGCCCGATAGTCCATCGGACCTCCGTTGCCGGATATGGAAAGCCCTTCGGATGCCGCTTTGGCCAGAGTCAGGTAGCTGATCGGCAGGATCCCTTCCCCGGAAAGGCCGATGACCACGCCTTCCTCTCCCATGCCGTTCGGGTGGGGCCGAAAAGCCAGGGAGGGGAAGCTGTTGGCCAGGGTGATTCCCGCCCTTTTCCCCGGGTGGCGTGCAAACACTTTCCCGACCGACTGCAGGATAGCCCGGATGGAAGTGACCGCCCCGGAAAGCTTGAACAGCTTGGGAATTTCGTCCTGCCCGCACTGCAAAACCCAGTCGATAACCTGTGCGGTTGCTTCGGCGTCCTGGGAGAGAATGTCCCCCTTGGTGCCGTCGCCCCCCTGCGGGCAGGAGAGACTGTATTCGATTCCCATGGCTCCCGCCGATTCCAGCTTGCGGGTGTTGGACTGCCACCCGCGGCAATCGGCCTCGGCATGGCCGGTCACCGGGCCGCCGGTGGAAGCCATGGTCAGCCGGTCCGGGTAAGTCCGGACAAGCCGTTCGACTTCCCGGCAGACGCGGTCCAGCGGGTGGGCGGAGACGTTGTCGCAGTTGCCGTAGGTGCGTTCGGCCAGCACGAACATGTAGCTTCCCGGGATATGGATAGGGGTGCCGTCGAAGGCGGTTTTCATGATAGCCCCGGGCCATCCGGCTTCGTACGCCCGGGCAACCTGCTCGTATCCGTCGGTATGCGGAGCGGCGGAGAGCAGGAACGGGGCGGAAATCGGGCGGCCGAAGAAGTCGGCATCGAGGGGCACCGGCTGGAGAATCCGACCGGGCAGAAGGGCAAAGCTTTTGTTGGAGGCCAGGTGGTTGGGGGGCGCCTGTCCCTGCAGCCAGGCATCGGCGCGGACCGCGGCATTTTTGCCGGAGGCCACCGCTTCCACCACGGTTGCGGCGCCGTGAACCCGGTCGCCTGCCGAAAAAAGGCCCTCCGCCGGGGAATCGGGAAGGCCGGCCCGGCTGCCGATGGCGGCAATCACCAGGTCGTAGGGCTTGAAAAAAGGCCGGGACCCGGGGGCTGGAAGGAAATTGGCGGGCAGCGGCTCCTTGCCTGCGGGAAGCTGCAGAGATTCGAGCTCCAGGCCAAAGACTTTATTTTCCCGGACGCGTACCCGCCGAACGCGGACGCAGGGAAAAACATCAACCCCGTATCGCAGCATCAGGTCGCGCTCGTATGAGGTCAGCGGCATGTTTTCCTGCCGGCGCCTGTAGATCAGTTCTACGCCGGCGGCTCCCCTCTCGCGGGCGGTGACCGCGCAGTCCACGGCGATGGCGCCACCGCCCACAATGGCCACCTGCCGGTTTTGGGTGCAGTAGCGATCGGGACGGAGGAGGTAGTCTTCCCAGCGGACTGCTTTTTCCTGGCCCGGTGCGGAAAGAGAAATGGGGATGTCAAGGCCGGAAGCCAGGATCACGGCATCAAAATGCTTTCGCAGAACATCCGGGGATGCGACCGCCTGGCCGAAGCGATAGCGGATATCCCCCAGCCGGCGCAGAAACCGCAGGTCGGTTTCCAGGACATTCTTGTCCAGCCTCAAATTCGGAATAAGCCGGCACATGCCGCCCGCCCGCCGTCGTTTTTCGAAAACAACGACCTGGTATCCCTTTTGGGCCAGCAGGGCCGCGGCGCCCAGGCCGGCGGGTCCGGCACCCAGAACGGCAATTTTTCTGCCGTTGGGCCGCGGCGGAGTGAACGGCTGCAGTCCGGCTTTTTTGGCCCGGGCAATGATGGCGGCTTGCACGGCGGGGATTCGGATCGGGTGGTCAAAAAGCCGGCGGGCACAGGCCTGCATGCAGAGGGTATCCGGACAAACCGCCCCGCAAACGCCGCCCAAGGGGTTGGCCGCCAGGATCTGCGCGGCGGAACGTCGAAAATCGGCGCTTGAGCCCATCCGGGCGGCCATGATGAAGTCGGCCGGGGAGCAGTCTGCCGGGCAGGCCTTCTGGCAAGGTTTGTCCTCGCAATATTCACAGCGCCACAGCTCGGAGGAAAGCTGCGCGTCGGTCAGGTTACAGGTTTCTTTCGCTTTCATGGGTCAGCCGGTGCCCCTCTTCCCGTTCTTTCTCGTGAGCATTAACCAATTGTAGGGGCATCGCATAAAGGTGTCAATAATCCACTTTTTGAGGGGAAGCACGAAAGGTGCGAAGGGCGGGAAAAGAGGGTGGAAAAGGAGGTTGGGGAAGGATATCCGCCTTTTAAGATAAAAATCCTGTATGGTTCCATTTATGTTTTATGACCATCGACGACGGTTCGTACCGACTCGGAAATAACTAAGCAAAGTAACAAAGAACACCCTGTTTGATAGTGCAGAAAAAGGATGTCCTTTTTCCCCTCCTTTTTCCCCCTTATCCTCAATTCCGCCTGGATTTACGCGGACTTCTGAGGGGTGCCCTCAGAAGTCCGGAAAGCGATACCGAATGGTTCGGGTTGTAATCACCTGGACCGTTTTATCTCGCTTGCCAGCCAGGCTTTGGCTGAAGTCCAATCTCTTTCAACCGAACGGCAGGAAATTCCCATAACCTCTGCGGTCTCCTTCGTGCTCAGCCCCCCGAAAAATCGAAGCTCCGCCACCTGGGCTTCCCGGGGTCCAAAGGTGGCAAGCCTGCACAGGGCCTCGTCGATTGCTTCCAGGTCTGCAGGGTGCGTGGGGGCGGCAGTCCTGGCTTCATCCAGGGACAGCTTTGTCCAATTCCCGCCCCGTTTCTTATACGCTCGGGAACGCGCATGATCTACCAGGATCCTACGCATCAGACCGGCGGAAATGGCCAGGAAGTGGGCGCGGTCCTGCCACTCGACCTGCCTGGCGTCGACCAGCCTAAGATAGGCTTCATTGACCAGGGCGGTGGTCTGCAGGGTGTGACCCAGCCGCTCGCGCCTCATGGAGTGATGCGCCAGCCGACGCAATTCCTCATGGACCAGGGGGATAAGCCGATCCATGGCAGATGAATCGCCATGCCGCCAGTCCCGGAGCAGCCGTGTGATTTCCTGGGAAGGCTGATCCCTCATGTCAACCGCACTCGGGTATCGATATCAGGGTGATCCGCAGATTCCGGATCTCTGATTCCGGGGAGCTGGAGGTCCAGGCCGAAAGCTTCAACCGGAGCAACACGTCGCACTTCAACAATCCGTCGGCCATTGCTTCCGATAGCAATTTTCTGTGCATTACGAGTGCCAGGAACGATTCGTGTACCTTCCGATTCGGCATGCGGTTCCTTTTCTGAGGAGGGCCGGAACTTCTCCTCAGAAGCTGTCAGCGGAAGTTCTCCGCCAGCAGGATGTCCGAATCGATCCGGTCACTGTGCTCGTAAAGGATCCAGCGTCCGTCCGGGGAAATGGACATGGTTCCGGCACTATTCCAGAAATAATGGTCGGGATCGCCCGGCAGGGCGACTCTCCCCGGAAGTTTCCCGCCGGAGAGGCTGTAGGTTTCGATAGCCGGTCCTCCTTTTGCGAAAGGATCCAACACGTAAATTCGCGACTCTCCCAGGGTCCAGGTCGCACCGCGCCCGACGGTCAAAGCCGGCGTCTCTTCCCCGCCGGAAACAGGAACTTTGAAGATGCGGCCATCCTCATTCCCGTAATAGACGGTTCTTCCGTCGGTGGACTCAAATGCCGGAAAACCGCCCTGACTCGTTACCGGAAGCAGAATGTCTTCCTCCACGGATTTTTTCCACAGCCGGCCGCCATTCCCTCGGTTCGCAAAGAAATAGACCCACTTCCCGTCGCGCGACCAGCCGGGATAACCCTTATCGTAGTCGTCGGTGGTCAGAGGCCGCTCTTTTCCGCCTTCTGCGTCCATGAGGGAAATGCGGTGGTGGCCCTTCTGTTCCGCCCAGAAAGCAATGGTGCGCCCGTCAGGTGACCATCGCGGCTGGAGCGCCCCCCCGATATCGAAATGGGTAAGCTGGCGTTGATTGGTGCCGTCCGAGTTGCTGATCCAGATTTGATGGGTGCCGGTTCGATTGGAGGAAAAGGCGATCTGCCGGCCGTCCGGAGAATAAGCGGGGCACACGTTGAACATGTCGGCATAAATCACCCTCGAGGGTCCGGCCGGATTGGCAGAAATCGGGGTTCCCGGAGGTGCTACCTGCCAGATGCTGATATTATGCTCCCCGCGGGCGAAAGCCAGTTTGTTGCCACGGCGCGATACGGAAGGCCAGGCGGCATTCTCGCTCCCCACCGCCAGCCGAACGGATTCCCTTCCGGATATCGGCGCCCGCCACAGTCCCCACAGGCCGCCGCGGTTGGACGAATACACGATACTGCGGCCGTCCGCCGTCCAATCCAGGCCGCAGATTATCATGTTGTCCCTTGTAATCCGGTTCGGCGCGCCTTGTGCTGCCCCTCCTTCCGTTAGCGCCAGTGTGTAAATATCGCTCGGAAAACCTGCCGAAAATCCTCGGGCAAACGCCAGGGTTTGGCCATCGGGGGAGAATGCGGATATTCCGTCCCGCATGGCTGCCGGCGGCGAGGTCAGCTTTTTCTTTTCGCGCGTGGCTATATCGAGCAGGAAAATGCTGGGGGGCGATTCCGGGGAATCCCGGTCGACAATCGACAGAGCCTTCCCGTCCGGCGACCAGGCAATCCCGCAAAACTGGCGGGACATAATCCGCATGAGGAAGCGGCACCGTACCGTCGTAATGTGCAGCCGCTGTTCCGCCCCTCCGGCTGCCGGCACGATCCGGACTTCATTCCCCGTGTCAGTTGCACGAAGGAAGGCGACATAAAGGGCATCCGGGGACCAGACCGGGCTGAAATCATAACCGGGATCGCTGGTCAGCCGGCGTGCTGTTGCCTCACCCACCAACTGCAGGTAGATATCGGAGTTATCCTGCTTCTCGCTGTTCCAGACAAAGGCTACCTGCTTTCCGTCCGGTGACAGCGCCGGATTTGTTTCCAGGCCCTGGAGCGAGGCAAAGGCACCCACCCTCGGCGGCTGGCTGGCCGGAGGGTCAAGAAGGATCCGCCATGCCGAAATCCCCGATGCCAGGGCAAGCAGGAATGCACCTGCTGTCCATGACAGCATCCGCCCTCTGCGTCTTGCGGCTGCCCGGTCCGCACCCGTTTCACCGATCATTCCTTCCAGGGCAGCCTTGACTTCCGCCATACTCTGAAAGCGCCGCGCCGGATCCTTTTGCAGGCAACGTCGGATAGCTGCCTGCAGCGGGCGGGCAGTCCCCCGATCGAAGGGAGCGGGCTCGCTGCGGAGAATGGCCGACAGGGTCGAAAGGCTGCTGTTTCCCGGAAAAGCCCGGCGCCCGGAAACGATTTCGTAAAGCACCGAGCCGAAGGAAAAAATGTCCGAGCGGGCATC
Organism: uncultured Acidobacteriota bacterium; assembly: GCA_903847975.1. Classification (GTDB taxonomy): domain Bacteria; phylum Acidobacteriota; class UBA6911; order CAINFC01; family CAINFC01; genus CAINFC01. Next base: position 31,380 of record CAINFC010000311.1, read on the forward strand.
CACCGGGTTGCCTTCCGCCTGTTCCGGGGACATGTAGGCTACCGTTCCCACGATCCGGCCATCGCCGGTCAGGGACTTCATCACCGGAGCGGAACCGGACTCCCTGTCCGTCATGGGGATGGCCCGCTTGACCAGCCCGAAATCCAGCACTTTTACCTGGCCGGTTTCGGTTATCATGATGTTGGCCGGCTTCAGATCGCGGTGCACGATGCCTGCCGTGTGCGCCGCCGCGAAGGCATCGGCAATCTGGATGGCATATTTCATGGCCAGCGAGAGAGGAATCTCCCTGTCGCCTATCTTCCGGTCCAGGGAATGGCCGGCAATGTATTCCATCACGATGAAGTCCATGCCGCTGTCGCTAGAGATTTCGTGGATGGTGACGATGTGGGGATGGTTGAGCGCCGAAGCAGCCTGCGCCTCCCGTACAAAACGCTTTCGATGGTCGGGATCGGCCGCCCACTCCGCAGGGAGCAACTTGATGGCCACGTCGCGATCCAGGAGGGTGTCGTGAGCCCGAAAGACAATGCCCATACCTCCTTCGCCGATCTTTTCCAGTATGCGGTAGTGAGAAAGGGTCCTTCCGCTTAGGTCCGGCTGCGGGTCCTGCCGCTCCTCATCGGCCAGCGCCCGGGCGGCGTGCTCCAGCGCCGGCGTTTCCAGCGGATTCCGCGAGCCGGTCTCCTCGGCCAGCATCCGCTGCACCTCCCGAAGCAGAGTCTCGTCTCCGGCACACGCCTGCCGGAGAAAGGCTTTTCTTTGTTCCGCGGCCAGCTCCCTTGCGGAATGGAAAATCTGTACAGTCCGCTGCCACCGTTCGGTTTCCATTTTGAAATTTTAGATTTTTTTGGCGGTTTTCGCTGCCGATTCCCGCATTGGGTCTTTCAAGCGGTCCTGCCGGACAGCAGAAAGGGAGGCCTGATGTCGGGAAAATCCATAATCAGCATTATAGCTGTACTGTTCCTGTCTTTGTCAATCACCCGGGAAAACAGAGCGGCGAACCCTCAGCAAGGCAAGGAAGATATCGTGTCGGCAGTCATGGAGCGGTTCCGCCCGGCCCGGGACGGTAATTGCCGGCAATTTTTCCAGTCGATCCGTCCGCCAAGGCTAAGCTCGGCCATGAAAGCCTTGGCATTGACTTATCTGCCTCCGGATGGCGAAGTGATGCCGGATGCCCGATCGGTCGCGGTACTGGATGAACTGCTCCCGATTCTCGCCCTCCACGAGAGAGAATCCTTTGTTGAAATCAAGCTGATTCAGGCGGCACCGGCTGCCGTTGCCATGTATGCCCGCTGCGTGCTTCTCATTTCCGAACAGACAATCCGGCTTCTTTCGGTCCATGAGTTGCAGGCCCTGACCGCCCACGAACTGGGGCACGAATACGTTTGGGGGGCGTATGAATCCGCCCTCGAACGCCGCGACTCACGGAGCATGCGGGAGCTGGAACTCTGGTGTGACGGAGTCGCCGTCCTTACGCTTCTTGACCTGGGGATCGAACCGCGCTCCCTGGTTTCCGGAATTTCGAAGATCAACCGTTACAACAGCCGCTTTGGAGTTCCGCAAAATGCAGGAGATTATCCCCCGGATCGCTTGAGAAGCAGGTTCCTCAGGAATCTTCTTGTCTTCACACGCAAGTCCGGATCCATCCCCTAGGCCGGCTGACCATCGGATTCCGCAGGTCCTCCAGAAATTCCAGCCTCTGGAAAGCCCCGGTCTGCGGAGCGGACTTCCGCTGCGGCAGGTCCTCTACGCTTATTCCGCCGTTTCGGATATGATTCCAGTCTCATTGCAGCCATCAGGGAAGGAGTCGGACGGTGAAAAAGCGTACTTTCCGTTTCTGGATTTTGATTTTTATTCTGGCCAGGACTGCCCCGGCGGAAGTGCGGCGGATCGACATCCGTTCCGACGCCGGCTTTTCGATCAATGCCGCCGGGCCGCTGCTGGTGCGCTCGGACGAGGCGCGGGGCCGGGTGATCCTGGCCAACACCCTGACTTCCTCTCTTACCGTGATTCAGGTCGCCGATGGACGGATTCAGAATATCCCGGTCGGCTCCCGTGTTCCTCCGTACCTGAAGGCGGAGGCCCTGACGCTGCGAAAATCGACCGGAGATATCTACCTGATCGGCAGCCGCTGTCTGATGATCGTGGATCCTTCGAAAGGCACATCCCGGACGGTTCCCACGCCCGGGCAATTCGAGGCGGTGGCTGCCGACGAGACCTCCGGGAACGCTTTTCTGGTAGGAAGGGCAAGCCGAAGCCTCGGCTTCCTGCCGGCTGGATCTTCCGAGGTGAAGCAGATCCCCTGGCTCGACCGGGAGGAGGAAATCGTTAACCAGAATATGACCCCGAAGCCGCCGCTGCGCAAGATCATTGCCGATTCGACGGTGGGCATGATAGCCCTCGATGCCTGGACATCCACGCTGTATTGCTTCCGCCCTTCCGACGCCACCCTGCTGCGCAGCCGGAAGCTGGCGCTCAATGCCGGCGGAAGGTGGCACCTGGCGGGCTATCGCCAGGAAGGGCACCAGATCTTCCTGGTTACGGAAACGGAGGACCGTAAGGCACTGCAGGCGGCCTGCATCGGGGCGGAGGACGAAAAAGACCGGGTGATCGCTCTGCCCGGCCTGACGGAACCCGTCGGGATCGCCTTCAGTACCCGCAGGAACGAGGTCTATATCGCTTACGATAACCATCCGACGGTGCATGTGGTGGAGTTCCGGGAAGGCGGCCAGACGGAAGAAATTGCCGTCCCCGGCTACGGCAACGATGCGGTGGCTCTCGACGAGGAGGGCGGCAGGCTTTTCGTGGCCTCCTGGGCCTGGTCCGACCTGGCAACCATCCGCCTCGACCGCCGTTCGATGGTAGCGCGGAAAATGGACCTGGGCATCCTCCCGCACCAGTTTTCGATGGCCTGGCATCCCGCTTCCGGGAAGCTTTATATCCCTCTCGGAGCCACGGCAGTCAACGGCTCTTTCGGAGCCGCCGTGACTACCTGGGAGCCGGAAACAGGGCGCATGGCAAAGATTCGGACCGGGTGGGCGCCGATGGATCTTGCCCGCGCCAGGGGTGCCGGCTTTGTGACAGTGTTCGGCAGCGAGGATGAAGCCGCCCGGGTTTACCCGGACGGCCGGGTTTCGCGATTCCGGCTTCCGGTGCCCTATCCCATCCGCTGTACCGCCACGCCGGACGGAAAGATTGCGCTGGCCTACGGCGCCCACCAGTCCTGGTGGCCGGTGGTTTATATCCGCGGAGCGCGCAACGGGCTGCTCCTGATGGACCCCGGTGGCGACGGCACGCCTATCGACCGGCGGCTGCCGCGTCAGGCCCAGGATATCGCTTCCGATGCGTCCGGCCGGCTCTTCCTGCTGCAGAACAACTGGGGCCGAGAAAAGCAGTTTATTTCCTGTTTCGGCGATGCGGTGCGGGAGTGGGATCCGGGAATCAGCCGCTTTGAGACCGGCGATGAGGTGGAGAGGGAGACGACGCAGCGGATCCTGGCGCTCGATGAGCCCCACGGCTTGGTTTACCTGGTCCGCAACGGCGAGCAGGACGTCCAAAATGGCGTGCTCCATGTTATGGACGGGAAAAGCATGAAGACTCTTCACCGGGTTGAGACTGGAAGAACACCGACCGGACTGGCGATCGAGAGCCAGGCGCCGGAAGGGAAGGGGGTGCGCGCCGCGGTGGCCAATTTCGACAGCGATACCTTGACGGTTACAGAAAGGAACGGTCCGGACTTTTCGGTAATGACCTGGAAAACCGGCCGGCAGCCTCTGCGGGTGGTTTTTCACGGAGGGCAGATATGGGTTCTGACCCACCGCGGCAGAACCCTGGAATGTGTGGATCCATCCAGCGGCACCGTGGTTCGTTATCCTGTCCCATGGGACGGCTTGCCGGACCAGTTCCTGAAAAGCGGGGAAACTCTCTGGCTGTCGGTTTACGGGGTCGACCGCCTGGGGATCCTGAAATTCGATTTGAAAAGCAGGGAGTTCTCGGTGGTAGAGACGCTCCGATATCCTTACGGCGATACGGCTCTGGACAGCGGCCACTGTTCCTTTTTCAACCGGGGTCAGTTCGGGGATGCCATTTTCTCCCTGAGCCGCATGATCCGGGATGAAAATAAGGCCGTCTGGATTGCGGATTTTCTTTCCGGCTCCGTATTTCACATCCGCCCCTGAGATTCGGAGCGCATGACGTTGGAAAAGAAAACAGTTTCGGCGAAAGTGGGTGTCCTAAGGTGATCACTAAGGTGATCATTCACAAAAAGTGGGTGTCCTAAGGTGATTTACGAGGAGACTCTTGCTTTTCTGGCCGAAGCAGGGGGGGATGACCTGGACGCGCTAACCCTGTCCGAGGTGGTCATCGGCAGCTGCCTTTGTGCCGTAAGGCTTTCCGATGGCAGCGCGGGCGTGGCGGCCACCCTGACGGAACACGGCGGTTTCCACGGAAAGGGGAGCCGCGATTTCGGCGAATTCACGCCTCTCCGGATCCGGGGACGAAGGGTGAGGGACCTGCTCTATTCCGAAAAGGACAGCCAGGAGGTGAAGGCGCTCCAGATCGCCGCCCTGAATGCCCTTTCTTGCTCCATGATCCGCGGCGGACCGTACCCGGTTGAGGAAGACCGTGACCCGGTCGACCTCCTGGGCGATCTTCGCGGAAAAAGGATATACCTCGTGGGAGCCTTCCCCTCCTATATCCGCCGGTTCCGGGAAGAGGGCTGCGATTTCTCGGTCCTGGAGAGGAACCCGAGTGCCCTGAAGCCCGAACACCAGGAGCATTTTGTCCCGGCAGAACACTACGGAAGGGTTCTGCCCGGTGCGGAAATTGTGATCCTTACCGGCCAGACCCTGGTCAACCGGACCATCGACGCTCTCCTCGGCGCGGTGTCGCCGGGAGCCGTGGTGGTGGTTACCGGACCTTCCTGCGGTGCGGTCCCCGACATTCTCTTCCGCTACGGGGTATCGATTGCCGGCAGCCTGTTGATCACCGATCCGGCGATGATGCTTGCCGTGGCTGCCGAGGGAGGCACAGGCTACCACCTGTTTCATTATTGCGCGCGGAAGATGGTTCTGGTCAACCCTAGCGGCCGGGTTTGAGGCGCTGCAGGGAAAGGAGGATCGCTTCGCCGGTGGCCGGCAGATCGAAATCCGGCTCTTCACGGTGGCCGGCCGTGGCGGAAATGGCGTCCTTGATGGCCAGCCAGGCGGAAAGCCCGAGCATGAAAGGCGGCTCGCCGATCGCCTTGCTTCCGTGAACCGTCCCCGGATTGGGCCGTCCTTCCAGCAGCTCCACATGAAAAACCGGAGGGACGTCGCCGGAAGTGGGAATTTTGTAGGTATCCGGAGAGTGGGTCAGCAGCCGACCGCCCTCGTCCCACTTGATCTCTTCCGTGGTGCACCACCCGACTCCCTGCAGAAAGCCCCCCTCGATCTGCCCCCGGTCAATCCCCGGCTCTATGGACCGGCCGCCCTCGTGAAGGATATCCACGCGGAGCAAGCGGGCTTCCCCGGTCAGCAGATCGAGCAGGACTTCGGAAACGGCCATGGTGTAAACGTAATAGTGAAAGGGCTTTCCCCATCCTCTCGCCTTGTCCCAGCCGATGTCCGGGGTGCGGTAAAAGCCGCTGGCGGCCAGGCTCACCTGGCGCAGGTTCATTTCCCGCATTGCTTCGGAAAAGGGAACCGAGCACCCCGGGCGTCTCCGATCCTGGATGCAGCCGCCCTCAAAGACAATATCTTCCGCGGAGCTTTTCTCTCCTCCGAACCGGTCGGCAAAAACGGCGGGCATGGCTTCGGCAATCCGCTGCTTCAGGGTTTCGATGGCATTCCGCACCGCCATTCCGTTCAGGTCCGATCCCGAAGAGGCTGCCGTCGGGGATGTGTTGGGAACGCGGGAAGTGCTGGTGGCGTTGACCTTGATCTGTCCGGCGGGCAGCCCAAACCCGGCGGCGGCGATTGCTTGGATCTTGGCGTTCAGCCCCTGGCCCATTTCCGTGCCGCCATGGTTGACAGCTACCGTGCCATCCGCGTAGATCAGAACCAGAGCGCCGGCCTGGTTGAGAAAGGTAGTGGTGAAGCTGATTCCGAATTTGACCGGGGTGAGGGCGATTCCTTTCCGGAAAAATTCATGGCAGGCGTTGAAATCCGCTGCCGCCCGGCGGCGGGTGTGGTAATCGGAGGAAGCCGCCAGCCGGTCGGCCATTTCCGACAGAGGGGGTTCAACGACGGTCTGTCCGTAATGGGTGACGTTGCCGGGCGCATGCCGGTAGAAATTTCTTTTTCTGACTTCCAGGGGGTCTTTCCCCAGGTGCCGGGCGATGCGGTCCAGGATGGTTTCGATGGCCGCCATGGCCTGGGGTCCGCCGAATCCGCGCATGGCCGTATTGGAGGGCAGGTTGGTCTTCCATACCGAGGCCCGGATTTCCATGTTCGGCACGAAATAGGCATTGTCCGCATGGAGCATGGCCCGCTCCATGATGGCGAAGGAAAGGTCGGAGGCCGCCCCGCCGTCGCTGTGGAAATCGAACCGTACCGCCTGCAACAGTCCGTCGGAATCGAAGCCGGCGGAATAGCCGATCCGAAAGCGGTGCCGCTTGCCGGTCATGATCATATCCTGGTCGCGGTTCAATCGGATTTTCACCGGCCGCCCGGTGGCACGGCTGAGCAGGGCGGTCCAGCAGGCGGTGTGGTTGGCCTGGGTTTCCTTGCCTCCGAACCCGCCCCCCAGACGCTTGACCTCCACGGCCACCTCGTTGCGGGAGATGCCCAGCACCCCGGCCGCCAGCGCCTGGGTTTCCGAAGGGTGCTGCGTGGAGCTGTAAACGGTCATTTCCCGGCCTTCTCCCGGGACGCAAAGGCAGACCTGGGTTTCCAGGTACCAGTGCTCCTGAGCTCCGGTGCGCAGTGTGCCGGAGATCCGGTGGGCCGCAGCCCGCAGCCCGGCCTCCGCGTCTCCCCGGCACATGGTCCGCGGCGGCCCCAGCAGGGATTGCGCTTCCATGGCCTGCTCCAGGCTGAGGATCGCCGGCAGCGGCTCGTATTCCACCCGGATTTCCGCAGCCGCCTGCCGGCAAAGCTCCATGGTTTCCGCGGCAATCAGAAAAACTGCCTGCCCGGCAAAGGTGACTTCCTGTTCCGCCAGGCACAGCTCGTCGCGGATGACCGGGCCCATCTGGTTATGGCCCGGGATATCCCGGGAAGAAAGGACTGCGGCAACGCCGGGCAGACGGCGGGCGGCCTCCAGGTCGAAGGACCTAATGCGGGCATGAGCCTCGGCGCTGGTTACGACCAGGCCGTGCAAAAGGCGGGACGGCTCCGGCATGTCGTCCACGAATGCGGCTTCGCCGGTGACGTAATACAATGCGTTTTCCGCGGAGAGATTCATGGCGCCTGCCCGCTTCGGGTATCGGACCAGAATTTGAGCAGCAGGTTCGCGGCTACCTGCCGCCGGAATCCGGCGCTGCCGCGCACGTCGGAGATCGGCTGGAAATCCTCCTGCAGCCGGGCCGCAGCTTCCTCCGCCGCAGCGCGCGACCACTCTTTCCCGAGCAGCGCCTGTTCCGCGCCGGCGGCCCGCCGCGTAAAGGGGGACATCCCGCCAAAGACCAGCCGTGCCTCGCGGATGCGGCCGTCGGAATCCAGCTGCAGCCGAAAAGCGCCATTGACGGTGGAAATATCGACGTCATGGCGCCGCGAAACCTTATAGGCACGAATCCGCGCGCCGGGAGGAGGGAAGGGAAGTCGCACGGCGGCGATGATTTCCCCGGGGGCTATTCCGGTCCGGCGGTAACCGAGAATGAAATCGGAAAGGGGGACGGTGCGGCTCCCGGCGAGGCTTTTCAGTTCCACGGCGGCGCCATAGGCCATCAGGGCCGGCAGCGCATCCCCGATGGGCGATGCGGTTCCTACATTTCCGCCGAGCGTGGCCACATTGCGGATCTGAGCCGAACCGAAGCGCTGCAGCATTTCTTCGAGCGCCGGATGGGTGCGGCGGACATGTCCGGCGACGTCGGACAGGCTCATCCCGGAGCCCAGGATCAACTCTTCTTTTTCCTGCCGGGAAGCCCGTAGCTCCGGAATCGCGCTGAGGTCCAGGATGCCCGGCGGGGGATTGTGTTTCAGGTGCACCTGCAGCGAAAGGTCGGTGGCGCCATGGACCGGCGAGAGGGTCGGGTTCCTGCCAATCATCTCCAGCGCCTGCTCCAGGGATTTCGGCCGGCAGTAGATTTCTGACTTTCCGGTCCATTCCCATTCCGCAGGCGGAATGGAGTTCAGCTCAGCCAGGGTCGAGCCCTCTTCCGACGATTCACGTTCCGGTCCCGAGAGGGCGAGGCACTGTTGCGCCGCGCGGAAGATGGGCTGGTAGCCCGTGCAGCGGCACAGGTTGCCGGCCAGGGCGGAGCGGATTTCTGCGGCGGAAGCGTGCGGCTTTTGCTTGAAAAGAGCAAAGAGGGTCATGACGACCCCCGGGGTGCAGAATCCGCACTGGCTGCCGTAATGATCGATCATGGCCTGCTGGACCGGGTGAAGCGAACCATCCGGGAATTTCAGGTCTTCGACCGTCAGCACCTGCCTGCCGTGGACCATGGGCAGGAACAGGAGGCAGGAGTTAACGGCGCTATATTTCAGTCGGCCTTCCCTGTCCGGTTCTGCCAGGACTACGGTACAGGCCCCGCAATCCCCCTGGCCGCATCCCTCCTTGGTGCCTTTGCGATCCGGGAGAGAGCGGAGGTACTGGAGCAGGGTCCATGCCGGAGACCACGCAGCGGAGCCGCAGAAATCGATGGTGACCGGCTTTCTGCCCAGGAGGAAGGAAATCGTGGACGGCATAGGCCTTTCGGTGCCTCGCTCAGGTTTTAAAAAATTTCGTGGCCCGGATCCAAAGCTTTATGGGGAAGGCTTTCCAGGCGGCTGGCGTAGGAGATGACCACGTAGTCCAGCTTGCGCTGCAGTTCCTTGATGCTGTTGGCTCCCCCGTAAGTCAAGCCGGAGCGCAGGCCTCCGACGATATCGTGAATGATGTTCTCCTCGTCCTCGCGGTAGGCGACCTCCAGGGCCACCCCTTCGGCCGTTTTCCACCCGGTCAGCGGTCCCAGGAAATCCTCCTGGGCTTCCTTGGAGGCCATGCCCCGGTACTGCTTCACTTTCCTGCCATGGGTGTTGGTAATGACCTTGCCCGGAGTCGGCCGGGTGCCGGCCAGCATGCCGCCGATCATGATGAAATCCGCACCGAACGCCAGAGCCTTGACGATATCCCCGCTATGGCGGATGCCGCCGTCGGCCACAATGGAGCGGTTGATGCGCGAGCAGTCCTTGATGGCTTTCAGGGAGGGAATTCCGAAGCCGGTCTTGAGGCGGGTGGTACAGACCGAACCGCTGCCGATCCCCACTTTCACGATATCCGCTCCCAGCGAGACCAGGTAATCCGCTCCGGCGTAGGTGGCCACGTTTCCCGCCATGATCAGGCTGTCGGGCAGCATCTGCCGGAAGCGCTTCAGGGCTTTGCCCAGGATCTTGGAGTGGGCGTGAGCCACGTCGACGCAGAAATAGACGGCCCCCGCGTCCCGCAGGGCTTCGATGCGTTCCTGCTCATGCTCCGAACAGCCTACGGAGACAAACACCGGAACGTGGCAGGCCTTGAACACCTTGACGTTGGCGGCGATATCCATGAAGCGGTGCAGCACGCCGATTCCGCCCTTGGAGTGCATGAAGCGCGCCATATCCGCCCCGGTGATGGTGTCCATGTTGGCGCTCATCACCGGAAGGGACAGCGAAAACCGGCCGGTTTTGTCGGTGCTGGTGATATCGACCAGCCGCCGCGAGTCCCAGTGGTTGTAGTTGGGAACCAGCAGCACATCGTCGAAGGTTAAGGCGGTATCCATAAAGGCCTGCTAGGAAGCGGAAGGGCAGAGGCTGTTCTGTATGGTGTCCTGGGTGTGGCGCGCCAGGGAATCGTAGTCGTGGTCCCCCGGGTAGAGGGGTGCCAGGAATTCCAGGGTGATCTTTCCCGGACGCGGGAAGCGGCTGCCCACGGAAAGCGACTGATAGGCACCTTTGATGGCCACCGGGATGATCGGAACGTTGAGCTCCTTGCTCAGAATGGCGAAGGTTTTCTTGAAGGGCATGAGACCGCCGTCCCGGCTTCGGGCGCCTTCCGGAAAAATCACCATGTTTTTCCCGTTTTTCAGAACCGCCGCGGTCTGCTGGATGGCGTTCTTCAGCCCGCTGTTGATATTCATGACGATGACGTGGCTGTTCTGGGCCACGAAACGGCGAAACGCCGAGCGGAAGTGCTTTTCCTTGGCAAAGAAATAGGTCTTTCTCATGATGCTCCCCTTCAGGGAGCTGGCCAGGATCAGGGTATCCATGTAGCTCTGGTGGTTGGGAGCGATGATGCAGGGCGCATGAGCCGGTATGTTTTCCAGTCCCTTGACTTCAAAACGGAAGTAGAGCTTGGAAAGCGGCTTGAACACCCATTTGAACAGGGTCAAAATGACGATCCGCTTCGGCAGGGTCAGGTTGATCTCCTCCTTGAGGATCTCCTTCCAGTTGATGCTTTCCGTCCCGACCTGGACTTTGGTTTTCTGCAGGTACTGGCAGAGGGAAAGCAGGCTGGGGAATTCCGCCAGCTTGCTCTCGGCCAGCTGAATTCCGAAAGTTCTTTCAATGAAGACCAGAAATTCCACCTTGTCCAGGGAATCCAGCCCGAGATCCAGTTCCAGGTGTTGATGTGCCTGGATGCCGGTTTTGCCCGTTTCCTCCAGGAAGGTGCGGATCAGACGGAATTCTTCCATGTCCGGTTCCTGGGGGGCGGCATGCCCGGCGGCTGCCTGCTCGGCCAGCCCGGGCAGGAGAAACCGCCGGATCTTTCCGAGCTTGGTCTTGGGAAGCTCGTTGCGCACCACGGTCATGCTGCGGATTTTCCGGTAGGAAGGGACGCCGCGGTTGTAGGTGTCGATCACCGTCCAGCGCAGGGTTTCCTGCAGGTTGACGATCTGGCTTTTCATGGCATGCGCCAGGTCCGGCACCAGGATGGCCCCCAGGGAATCGCCCTGCTGATAAACGCCGATCTCCTTGAGCAGGGGATGCGCCGTAAGGATCTGCCGCTCCACCTCCTCGGGGTTGATTTTTTTCCCGTTGGACAGAACGATGATCTCCTTGATCCGGCCGGTGACGTACAGATACCCTTTTTTATCGAGTTGCCCCTTGTCTCCGGTGTGGAACCATCCGTCGCGCAGCACGGCACGGGTGGCTTCCGGATTGTTGTAGTAGCCCTGCATGATGTTGGGCCCGCGGGCGGTGATTTCGTCGTCGACGATGCGAATTTCCACTCCGGGAAACAATCGGCCCACCGAGCCGATGCGAATGTCATCGGGCGCGTTATTGGACAGGGAAGGAGAGGTTTCCGTAAGACCGTAGCCATTGAGGACCTTGAACCCCAGGGCCCGGAATCCTTTCAGGATTTCCGGATCCAGAAAGGATCCGCCGCTGACCATGTAGCGGATCTGGCCGCCGAAGCCGTCCTGCACTTTCTTGAAAAGCTTTTTCCCCAGGGCGTAGCTGCCGATGGACCGGGACAGATGATAAAGGACCAGGGCCACCCGGTTTTTGCGGATTTTGCCCAGAATGCCGTCGAGCAGCATGCGATAAAGCCGCGGCACGCCAATAAACAGGGTGATATGGTATTTCTGCAGCGCCGAGACGATGGCTTCCGAGTCGAGCCGATCCACCAGAACCGACATGGCCCCGACGCGCAGAGGGATCAGAACCGAGCCCTGCAGAGGAAGAATATGATGAAAGGGCAGAATGGCGATGATCCGGTCCGATTCCAGGAAATATTTTTCCTCGATATACCCTTTCTGGACCGCCTGCAGGTTGGTGTGCGAAAGCATGACCCCCTTGGGAGAACCCGTGGTTCCCGAAGTGTAGATGATCACGGCCGTATCGTCCGGGCGGGCCTGAAATTCCAGGCGGGATTGGCGGGCCGCCGGGGGCTCGAACCGGTCGAGGCAGATGGTCTCCGGGGTGTGGCCCGATTTCTGCTCGGCTTCGTCCAGTACTGCCTTGCTTTTATCGGAGTGGAAGACCAGCGCGGGGCGGCAGTCCCGGAGGATGTGGGCGACATCGTCGGCGTTGGAAAAGATGTCCACCGTGACTGGTATGCCTTGGTTTGCCCAGACGGAGTAGAAGGCAAAAATCCATTCCGGGCGGTTCTCGGAAAAAATAACGGCCCGTGATGCCGGCGGAAGAGAGTAGGCTTCGCGGTAACGAAGAATGTTTTCGTGGAGCTGGCGATAGGAGATCTCCTTGCCCTGATATGCGACAGCCGGCTTTTCGGATGGACCTGCAATCATATATGTTCCTTGATCCGTTCCTGTATCGGTTAATTCCGAAACCCTTTGGAAGGGTCTAACCTATTCATAATACAAGAATCTTCCCTATGGCGAAAGCAAAAAAAAGAATAGCCGCCCGGGGGCGGCTATTCTCTGGGGTCGCTTTTCCGGAGGGGACCGGAAAAGACGGCGGGTTAGAAGGAAAGTTTCAGAACCAGCTGCATGCTGCGTCCCTGCCGGTCAAACTGTTTTTCGTTCAGAAAATTGGCGGAGGTGACGTTGGCGTATGATTGGCTCGACGCATTGGTGCTGACCACTACAGCTCCCACATCGGCATAGCCAAGAGCGTAATTGGCAGTATTGAAAACATTGAATATCTCCATCCGGAACTGTAGGTTTCTCCCTTCTCCCATCCGGTTGTTCTTGACCAGGGAAAGATTCCAGACGTTGAAGGGCTTGGCGTCCACTGTGTTGCGGCCCACGTTGGCCTGGGCTCCGACCTGTGCCTGCACATAGCGCGCCGAAGGATTGGCGGCCACGTAACCGACGATGCTGGCGGTGCTGCCGCAGCCGCCGGAAGTGGTTGAAATCCGGGTGCTGGAATCCGCATTCCGGCAGACGAACTGCACCGCAGTCCCGATACCCTCCGTTCCGCTCGGGTTCAGGATCACCCGGTCTCCGGCGGTGTCGGAATTCCCGTTGGCATCCGCCGCGGACTGCAGGGTCATCGGCTGTCCGGACTGGAAGAGGTACGTGCCGTTCCACTGCCAGCCGTGCAGGATATTTTTAATAACGGGGTAATCCACATTCAGGTTGGGTACTTCGTAGACCCACATCAAAGCCAGCTTGTGGCGGATATCCAGCGTGGAGCGGCCCCATTCGTCCCGAAGGTTGTTGACATTCTGAGGGCGCCGCGGATTGACCACCGAGGTGGCCAGGTCGTTGGTGCTGTTGTCCATGGTTTTGGCGAAGGTGTAATTGGCCCGGAACAGCAACCCCCGGCTGAAGCGGCGGTTGAAATCCACGGCTCCTCCGTGATATTCGCTGACCCCCCTGGGTTCCATCCGGGTGATGGCCTGCGTGAATCCCTGGGCGGAATAAGGCCTCCCGCGGGCTGCCAGAAACTGAGCCTGCGTGGGGGCATCCGCGGCAACGGTTTTGGGGACGTCGCTGGTCGAAAAATAGGTGGGCAGGGCGCGGCCGCCCCGCTCGAACGCCGTCTGGGTGTTCAGTTGAATCTGGACGGGCAGAAAGAGCCCGCGCGTCCCCAGGTAGCGAATTTCGACGGTGGTATCCTTGAACAGCTCATGCTGGATACCCAGAGCCCAGTTCAGGGTTTTCGGGTTCCTGGTGTCGGCCAGCAGCTGGTTGGTCATGGAGCGGGCCGTGGCCTGATCGGAGGGGGGGCGGTAGACCAGTTTCATGGCGCCGCCAGCCAGGAAATTGGAGCCGATTCCGTTGGCCAGATAGCTGGCGCACCAGGAGGGGGGTGCCGCCAGCAGGCCGGCGCAGGCGCCGGAAGCCTGCAGGATGGTCTGCTGCTGGGGCGGCTGGCCGTTCATGTGAAAATTGAAGGGCATCACATCGTAGGCTACTCCGAAGCCGCCGCGCAGGGCCCATTTGCTGTCGCCGAACATGTCCCAGGCGAATCCCAGACGCGGAGAGAAATTATTCTTGTCCTCCTTGGGCACTGCCCAGATCAGCTCGGTTCCCGGCAGATTGGACATGCTGTTGAAAACGTTGCGTCGGGCCCCGGCCGGATTTCCGAACCATTCGTAGCGCAAGCCGGCATTCACGGTCAGTCTTGGCGTCAGCTTGAAGTCGTCCTGGAAGAAGGCGGCTACGTTCGGGGCATTGAACGGGAAGTAGGCGGATCCGATCCCCTGCAGCTGCTGGTTGGCCGGGACCTGGTCGTTCAGCAGGTTGGAAAGACTGGAATACTGGTAGTAGCCGCGGGAATTCTGCAGAAAGTTGCTGTAGCCGTTATACCAGCGGTACTCAAAGCCTACCTTGAGGGAATGCCGTCCCTTCAGATAATTCAGCTGTTCCAGAATCTGATATTGATTCAGGATGCTGCCCTGGGGGAAATTGCTGTTTGGCCCCACTTCCACTCCCAAGGTTCCGGCAATCAGCACGTTGGGATACGCGGCGGCTCCGCCGCTCAAGGGATTGTTGTTATTCATCCGGTTGTAGGAGGAGCGCAGCTCGTTGACCAGCTGGTTGTTGACCACCCAGATGTCGCTGAAGGTTATTTTCTTATAATCCAGCCCGGTCAGGGCGGTAAACTCCGGCTGCGGCAGGGGCGGATTCTGGGTGCTCCGGCGGCGGGTCGAAATATACCCTCCGCGCAGCGAATGTGCCCCGGCGTTCATGTCGGTGTTGACCAGATAATCGTGCTGCGCCCGGTAATCCGGCGCGCTCAGGGAGAGTCTTCCCAGCGGGATCTGCGTCGTCGTGCTCCCTACCGTCACCGGGGTAGTCAGGGACTGGGTGGGGGCCGTGGGGAAAGAATTAAGAATCGTTCGGACGGAGTCGTTGACCGCCAGCGATTTCAGAGTCTGCAGTCCGGCGGCTGTCGGCAATATGGCTTCCGTCCCGAGGACGGCGCGGCCCAGGGTCTGGTATTCGTACGCGCCATAAATAAATAGCCGGTTGGGGATAATGCGGCCTCCCAGGTTTCCGCCGGCCCGGTTGAAATCATAGCGGGGCTTGGGAAGGGTGGAATCCGACAGATTGCTTCGGGATATATAGTTCCGGTTGTTGTTGTACCACCAGGCGCCCCCGTGAAGCTGGTTGGTGCCCCGCTTGGTGACCACGTTGAACTGCCCGCCGGCCGCGGAGCCGAATTCCGCGCTGAACTGCGTGGTTCCCAGGCTGAACTCCTGGACCGCATCCGGGATGACCTGCTGCTGCACAGTCGTGGTGGAGGGATTGGTGTTGTTGACTCCGTCCACGGTAAAGCTGTTCTGCCTGCCACGCGTGCCGCCGATGGATCCGCCGGACCCCGAGGTGCCGCCGATGGCCGTGGTGGTATTCGGCAGGAAAATTGCCAGGTTGAGGACCGAAGTGTTGGTGCCGGCGACCGTCGGCAGCTCGGCCACCATCTTTTCGTCAAATGACTTGGTGAGCTGCGAAGTCTGGATCTGCACCAGGTCGGCGCCGGCATCCACCTGCACGGTTTCCGAGGTGGCGCCCACCGACAGGTCGGCATTGACTTCCGTGGTCTGAGCCGCCTGTACCCCGACGCTGGTTCGCGTGTAGGGTGCGAAACCCGTGGCTTCCACTTTCACCGTGTAAATACCGACCAGCAGGTTGGGGGCTGTGTAAAAGCCGATATTGGAAGTCATAACGCTGCGGGTCTGTCCGGTCTGTTCGCTGGTGATGGTGACGGCCGCATTGCCCACCACCGCACCGGAGGGATCCTTCACCGTTCCGCTGATAGTCCCGTCCTGCCGCTGGGCAAGGGCCGCGCTGACCGTTGCCCAAAGAGCGGCTGCCACCAGCCCGAGGAGGAATACTTTTCTGAACCTGAGAGCCATAATTTTTTCCTTTCTGCCTTTTCCTATGGATTGCAGTGAGGTTTTCAATTTTGCGGCGGACATGCCGGCCGCTTCCAAGCAAGCACGAACAAGCCTGCGTTCCGCCCGTCTCGGCTTTGTTCGTCGATATGCTTTTTCCAGTCTCCCTCACTTTTTAAATGAAACAGCCCCCGAAAAGAAACGGTTCTGGGATAAAACGCCCGAAAAGCGGGATCAGACGCTGCGATTCACAATTGATTATTTAAGTTTGTAAATGATTAGCAGGAAGACTAAAATTGCAGCGGATATCAGCAAACGGTGTCGCTTTTTACAGGGTTGGGTTATGAACTGGTGGAAAAGGTTGCGTCGGTGGATTCGATTTCAGAGAGATCCTGTGCAGGAGCTGACCCGGTTACGCCTGACGGTCGGATCGGCGGATGACCCGACCTCCGGTGCCAGTCCGCGCACGGCGCTTTCGGCAACGACAGCCGGCCAGAAAAGGGCGGAAAGCGAATACCCTGTTTCCGAAACGGCCGAGCCGGTTGCGCATGCGGATTTGGCGGTGGTGACGGCGGGAAGCGCGTTTCTTTTGAAAATAGACGACGAAAGCGGGTTCTGGCTGGATTTCGAAACGGTGTCCGAGCTCCGGGAACATACCGACGAAAAGATTATTCTGGAAAAAATATCCACCCTCTTTCCCGGAGCGGAGCCCGAGGAAGCGCTGTTCCGCTACTACCTTTCGCGGGCCGTTTTGTACAAGGAGTACACGCTGCCCGCGCTCCCGGCCAGCGTTCACAAAATCCTGGTACTGTCACGCCGGTTCCATGCCACTTTGAGCGATTACACCAAAGTGGTGGAGTCGGATCCGGGTCTGGCTAAAGGGGTCTTTCGTCTGGCCAATTCCGCGGCGTTCGCAACCGCTTCCGAAATGCACACCCTGCCTCAGGCCGTGGCGCACGTCGGGGTGAAGGAGGTGGAAAAAATCGCCATGGCCCAGGCCCTGGGCAACCGCATGTTCCAGGTGCGCCAGTATGAGCCGCTGGTACGCGATCTGACCCGCCATTCGGTCGCCACGGCCATCGGCGCCGAGCAGATGGCCCGTTACTGTCAGGTCGATCCCAAGGACGCTTTTCTGGCCGGATTGTTTCATGATTGCGGCAAGCTGGTTCTCCTGGGCCTGATTGCCGATGTGCAGAAGCGGCGCAAGCATGCTGTCCCCGATGGGCTGATCGACTCCGCCTTTCGGGCCTTCCACCTCTCCATCGGGGAGAATGCCTGCCAGTCCTGGCACTTTCCCGACGAGGTAACGGCCTCCGTGGCCCTTCACCACAAGCCGATCCCGACAGGGGATACTCTGGCCGACAGCGTCGGATTGGGAAACGTCCTGGCTCATCTGGCGGAAACGAAAGAGGCGGAGTTTGTTCTGGCCCCGGAAGACCCATTCAAAGTGCGGCTTCAGATGACACCGGACCAGCTGGCAGGAGTTGTCGGAGAAGTGCGCCTGAAATGGAAGGATTATTACCCGGATTCCTGATCCCCTCACCCAGGCACGGCTTATGAAAAAAAGAATCACTCCCTTTGAATGCCGCCAGTGCGGCTGTGACCGCTTCGATATCATCAAGGAATATGTGAGCGGCTTCGCCTATACTGATTATTATGAATGCCAGTGCGGCCGGGCAAGCCGCGCAGCGGTTCGCGAGTACATAGACAAGGCTTTTTACCAGAGCGCCGGGCCGCTGCGCGAGGATCACTCCTTCACCCTGGACGAAACCGCCAAAATCACCGATTTGCCCAAGGAGAGCCGGGAGTTCGATATCTTCTGCCAGGATTGTTACAACCAGGCGGAAGAGGAGGAGTTGAAGGTCGAGGTCCACACCCTGGAAAACGAAGAGGAGGAGGTCAACTTCTTTGTGCGCTGTGCCGGCTGCGGACGGGAAATCGAGTTCGGGTGGTCGGAGCCGGGCCGCGGAGAATTGATCTGGCCGGTGGAGAGCGTCGATTTCCTGCCCCAGTACCTGTGGCCTGAACCGAGATACTTTGACCGCTGGGTGCAAAGAGGATGGTTCAAGCCTCTGACCGTCAAAGTTAACGGCTAGCAGGCCCGAGGTTGACGTACATTTTCAGGTTGGCGGTGGAAGCCCCGATGCAGACGATATCCGGCTTCCGGTCCCCGGTGAAGTCCTCCACCTTGCAGTCGGCCGCCGCAATGCCGCCGTCATCCAGAAGGGTGCGGACCCATTCGGCTCCGCGCGAATCTTTCGCTTTGAAAAGGTAAAGCTGGTATCCCTTGCCGCGGAATCCGGCCACAATTTCATCTCTGCCGTCACCGTCCACGTCGCCGGTGGCCAGAGCATGCCCGTTGACCATCGAGGTGTCGAGTATGGTCCGCTTCCAGTCCGGGCCCTCCTCCTGGTAGACAACCACCTGGCTTCCGTGCCAGGGCTCGATGGCCGCCAGGAATCGTTTTTTGCCCAGCGTCCCCATCCGGGCCTCACTGCTGCCGCACTCCGGGCATGGGCGCGGATCTCCGGGATGCAGCCGTATGCCTTTCCACGGAAAGCCTGCGGATGGGGAGTAAAGATGCAGGCCGTCAAAGCCGGCCGTTAAAAGGCCCTGTCCTTTGCCCTTCCAGGCAACCGGAATCACGGCATGAAGGATTCCGCGACGATCCTGGAATGCCGTCTCCCTCTTCCACTCGCCTGGAATGTAGGCATAAACCGGGGCAAAGTCCTCATACAGAGGGGCTCTGGCCTGGAGGCCGACGAGCGGAGACACCACCAGCAGCTTCTTTCCGCTGCCCGTCGGATCGAGCCAGCGGAGGCGATGAACGGTCGGAACCCGGTCGATCTCACGGGGAGTCCAAGGGTCCACCACCCGGCCTCCGGACTTGAGCAGGACCAGGTTGCCTTCGCTTTTTTCCGGATTGGTTTCAAAGTGGTACCCCAGCGCGCACTCCGGAATGCCGTCGCCGTCGTAATCCCAGCAGTCGATATTGATGGCGCGGGGAACGTCTCTGGCCAGGATATGCCGCTCCCAGCCCGGGCTCTGGAACCAGGCCAGGTCCTTGGCGCGCTCATCCACGGCGATCAGATCCTTCCGGCCGTCTCCGTTCAGGTCAACGGAAGTCAGCTGGTAGCCGTATTGGAGGTCCTGGCAGATCGTTCGGCTCTCAAAGCGCGTCTGGGCGCCAGCGGCCAGCATCAGCATCAGCGAACAAAATAGAACGGGGACTGTTTTCATAGGAGTGCTCCTGATTCCTTTATAACAGGAAATGGCTTGAACGGGAAGGAACTACTTTCGTCGCCGGTCATGGGGATTGGAGATCGCCAGAATGGCATAACTGCCGTCTCTTTGAAAAGGAAGCCGGCTGCGGTTGAGAAAGATGTCCCGCGCCGCGGGGCACCAGAGCCGCAGGCTCTTCGGCAGCGATCCGCTGGCGAACAGGTAAACAGACGTTCCCTCGTAATCTGCCTGCAGGGATTCCAGCCGCTCGGCGGATTGGAGCAGGATCAAACCTTCCTCCTCCAGGAGGGAGCCGTCGCCCAGGACCAGGCGGCGCAGGCCGCCCTCCGGCGAACGGCGGATGAAGCACAGCCGGCCGTCGCAGGAAGCGGATCCGAAAACGTGTTTCTCCCCGGATTGCCCCTGGGTTGCAGAAAAAAAGCGATCGCGGAAGGTGGCGGAGGTGACCAGGAATGCCTCCTGCTTTTCGGCAGGATCCGTCGTGACGAACAGTTTTTCCAGGACCGCGTCCGCCGGACGGCTTCCAAAGGGCTCCAGGAGGGTTGCGAAGGCAGTTGATTCGGCGCGGCGCCGGGCCAGGAGAAAAGGCACCGGGACTTTCGCGTCCGGACCCAATCCCTCCCCGGCCACAATGGTGGTCCCCTTCTCTCCGAGCATCTGCAGGCGAACACCCCGGATGTCGGTTTCAAAATCGGCCAGAATCTGCTCTCCGGCCAGAGGGTAGGCGAGGGTCAGGTCGTCCGCATAAAGCGTGCCGGCGGGCGGCCGCCCGGACTGGTAGCCGACCTGGACGGACACCAGCTTCAGGGGAGCATCGAAAATCCCGTTTTCATTTCCCAGAAAATGAGAGCAGGAAGCGATCGGCGGCGTGGATACCACCTTCCATCCGGTCCAATCGATGCTGCCCAGGCTGCAGGAAAACCTCTCATCCGAGCTGTCGTTGGCGCGCAAGGTGAGCGGGTGGCCTGAGCCGTCTCCGTAAAGCGCGAGCCGGAAGGTGGCCGGAGCTTCCGGAAAGGTCTGCGCCGGGGCGTAGCTGAAAAGGACATAGCCGGTTGCGGAGGAGAAATCGTACGTCATGCGCCCCGAGCCCTGCCCTCGGAAAACAGGGTCCCGCTGGAGAGTAAAGGTTGCGCCGATTCCCGTCGAACTGGTGTAAATCGTGCCGATCGCCGTTCCCGGCGGGGTCGACGCGTCGAAAGTGCCCAGGAATCGCGCGTCGGTCTGAATCGCCGCCGGTTTGCTTAAGTGCTGGTACCCATTCTGGGAAGGCAGGCCGCTGTAGGCGGCCAGCGGAAGAGAACAGGAGAATACTCCGCTGTTGTGATACACCCAGTCCACGTCATGTTCCCTGCCGTCCAGGGATTGAATCCGGAACAGGTCCAGCACATATTCCGGAGTCATCCACAGGGTGCGCAGCAGTCGGGCGGAAGAATAGGCGGATCCCGCATCGGCGGCCATCCATCCCAGCCCGGGCAGGGCGCGGAAGTGATGCAGGGTTCCCTCGGCCGCAGACTGCGATTTCCCGTCCACCACCACGGTGTTATGAGCGATGGTTTGCTTGTCCCAGGTCTCATGGGTGGGAGCGGCGTAGGATTGGGTTCCGGGGTCGACCCCCATGACCATTCCCCGGGCAAAGAAGATGAGCCCCAGTTTGTCGTAATGGCCGTGACCGCCGCCATGGGGCCCGAAGTCCAGAGCGAGATACATCGGATTGGAGGATGAATCGACCCGCAGAACCCCGTATCCTGCTGCGGGAAAAAGCTGGCTGGACATGCCGGGTTTCCCGCCGGAGGGCAGGGATTCCGCGCCCCAGAACAGGGCTTCCCTTCCGCGATCCCGCTGGCCGAGGGGGGCCAGAAAGGCGGGATCCCCGTAGCGGAGGAAGGCGGATTCGTAAAGGGTATCCCTGGACAGCAGGGTGACCGGGCCGGAATCATTGAAGAGCGGCAGATTTCCGTCCGGCATGGCGAAGGAAAGAGGGGACTCGAACATGGCCCGCAGGGAGGGCTCGGCGAAAAGATCCAATCCGGCTCGGGCAGACATTTCCGCCAGGTAGCTGTGGGCCGACAGGGCATAAAAGTGGTATCCCCAGGAGCCCTCATACCAGAATCCGTCCCGGGTCACGCTGTTTTTCATCTGAAAAAGAAAACCGTTCAGCGGATCCAGAAGAGCCTGCTGCAGAATCGGCGGGTCCTGGAGGGCCAATCCCACAGCTCCCAGAGCGGCATTGTGCCAGGACTGCCAGTTGCTGGCCCCCGCCGGGTTGCGCGACAAAGTGGACGCTGCGGCGCGAAGCAGGCTCCGGGTGATGGGTACAAGATCTTCCTGGCGGAGGGCCGTGCTGTCGGCGATCAGGTCGTAGGCCCAGGCCATGGAAATGAGCCAGATGGCCTCATCCAGAGTCTGGGAGTGCACCCGTCCTCCGCTGCGGGAATTCTTATTGTTGTTGTCGTGCAAGGCATAGGAAAGATAGCGGTCGGCATAAGCCCGAAGGATCTCGGCACACGATTGGGCATAGCGCGATTCGCCGGTCAGCCGGTAGGCCAGGCCCAGATCCCGGGCGGCGCCGGCCAGGTCGTCGTGCATGCGGGCGTAAATGACCTGATCGTAGGGCCATCCGCGGTAGGCTTTCCCGTCGGTGGGGCAGACGTGGCGGCCGGGGCCTTCGTATCTCAGGTAGGTGGAGGAATTGGGGCAGAGGTACCACATCCCCCACTGGCCGCCTTCGGGCGGCAGAGCCCATTGGGAAAGAAAATAGGTGCGGTTGTATTTCTGGGGCCAGTCGTCGGCTGACTGAATGATTGCCGCCATGGCTTTTTCCGCCCATGGCTGTTCCTGTCTCCAGCGCTTCATCCGGGAAAAATCCTCTGCCTCGAGCAGGGTGCGCGGGTTGCTGCGCGCCGGCAACTTTGCCGGAGAAACGGCCAGGAGCCTAGCCTCGTCCACTTCCGAATCACCTTCTCGCAGCGAAAGACGGAACGCGTAGGAGGAAAGCGGGCTGGCCGAAAGGATACGGCTTTCGGGGATAACGACCGTCACCTGGATCGGTTCCCGGCCGCCAGCGGGCAGGAGCAGGGTCGAGCTGGGAAAAGTGACAAAAACGCCGTCCTGTGCCGGAGGGTTGACCTGGAAGGAGAGCGAGCGGGCAATTCCGAAGCGTTCGGTGAGTAAGAGTGTGAAGTCGTAACAGAAATCGGTTCGGCAAAAATAGGGCTGATAGTCAATTTCCGTAATGATCCCGGCTCCGAAGGACATGTCATCGAGAATGAGAAGAGTGTCCGGGAGAGGCGCATGGTCCCACCCGTCGGAGCTGAACTGCACGTAGTTGATTTTTTTCCACCCGACCGGATTGCGGGCGACCAGGAAGCTGCCCAGTGGAATTCGCAGGAGCTTCCAGCCTGACCAGTTGACCTGAATCGGATAGCGGAAATAGTCCCAGCCGGCGGCGTCGGCGCTGTTTTCCGAATCGAAAATCAGCTCGATCATCGCGTTGTTGGCTGTTCCTGAGTAAAGCCAGAACCGGACATAATCCAGGGCAGACGCGTCAAGGGAAGGGGAGAAAGTTTTGCGTATGCTTTTGCTGACCGGGTGGTTTTCCCAGCGGCCGGAACCCTTCCCCGCCTGAACCAGGAGGGACTCTTTTTTCAAACCGGACCAGTCGGAAATGTCCTCGAAATCATCGATCAGGATCGATCCGGAAGCGCCGGGAACGGGGAGAACCACCTGTGCGGTTGCCAGAAAACAGAGTAAAAAAACGAAAAAGGCCCGCAGGGGGTGGCTGGAATCCCCGTCTTTTGTGGCTCTGCTGTCCGCAGTCCGGCCGATGCGGGAGGCCGGCCATGTTATCCTGTGTTCCATGGATGGAAAGTGTATAGAGGAAAAGGAAAGCATGTCAAGAAAGCAGGGAGAAACTCCCATGGTTTCCCTTGTGCCGAGGTCAGGCTCACAGGAATGGGGTGCCTCCAAAAAAAAAATCGGGAAGCAGGGTCCATCTCCCTGCTTCCCGGTTTGGTGGCATTTCCGTTGAATGCCATCCCAGGAGGTAGACGACATAAGGGCTCCGAAAGTAAAACCGGTGGGAAGCGGCCGATGCCCGATTTCACCGTTTTTTCTTGTCGGATTTGGCTATAGTATAAATTCCTGTCCCTTGCCCTGCGAAGAAGTTTGGGACCAGCGCACTGTCGGGAAGGATAAGATGGCAGAAAGATGTGCTGAACCGCTTCGGAACGAAGTTTACCGGGCCTACAGGTCGATCCCCATCCGGCGGCAGAGCTCCTCCCGGTACTTGCGGCTCAAAGAGAGCTCCGCTCCGTTCTGAAGAATCACTTTATAGTCTCCATGAAAATAAGGACGCAGCTCCTGAATTCGCTCCAGATTGACGATCGAGGAGCGGTGAATACGGGCAAATTTCTGGGGATTGAGCTGCTCCTCCAGCTGGCTGAGTGTTTCCCGGATAATATGGGTCTGTTTGCCCACGTGCAGGCAGATGTAGTTGCCCGCGGACTCCAGCCAGTCGACATCGTGCACGTTCAGAAGATATACGCGGCCATCCGTTTTAACCGCCAGCCGATTCTGGTAATGATTCGGTCGGGTCAGCGACAGGGTCAGGTTTTTCAATTGTTCCTTGATCGCCTCCTGTTTTTCTTCCGACAGCCTTCTTCGAACTCTTTGCAGGGCTTCATGGAATCTCTGCCGGTCGAACGGCTTGAGGAGATAGTCTACGGCATGAACCTCGAAGGCCTGCAAGGCATAACGGTCGTAAGCAGTGACGAAAATAACCGTTGGAAAATCCTTGGGACCTATGGCGCGGATGACTTCCAGTCCATCCATTTCCGGCATTTGCATGTCAAGAAAAACCAGGTCCGGTTCCAGCTCCTTGATGGCGGTAATAGCGCAAATTCCGTCGCCGCATTCTCCGGCGACCATCATGTCTTCCTGTTCACCCAGCAGGCTCCGGATACGGTCCCTCGCTAGGGGTTCGTCGTCCACGATCAATACCCTGTACATAGGGTTAAATAACTCCTCGGTTGCTTTAATTCCGGTGTCTCATCCCAACGCCTCGTTGAGGACCTCAATCCGGGGGTTGAAGAAATACACTCATCACCCCCTCGCGTTAGACTATTAGACGTAATTTGTCTAAAAAAAGTTTCCAAAATCTCAGGAATTAAGTACCGGTCCCTCTGGTCACGGAAAAAGGCGTTTTGGTCACAAATTGCTTTATTCCGATGGCAGGAAATGGTATCTGATATTGAAATAAAACAGAAAAAGGATCCAGAAAATAAAGGAGGGGAAAATGCTCGAACTTGTAGATCAATATGCCATTGCCGCATTCCTTATCATTTTATTGATTCTGCTGTGCCTGGAAGGGAGCGTATAGCTTTTTCGGATTATTTCCAGCCGCTCCCGGCTTTCCCTTTGCTCACATCCCCTCCTGTAATCTCTTTCCTTCCAGCAGGATTCGGCTTTTTATCCGCAAGCTTGCTGTGTCACAATTTTTTTGGCTTTTTCTTTTCCAGGGATGACCCGGAAAAAAGACTGCACCTCCTTGTGACAAGCCCGCCCGCTTTTCCTGTCTTCCTGTAGGCCCAATCATTTCAAAGCGGATGGGGAGAGGGGCTTTTTACCGGTTTGTCTTCCGCGAGATCCGACTATTTTTTTATCCTTGTGCACGGTCGGCGGACTTACGGTACTCTTGTATAGGTGGACGCGGAAGATCTTGCAATCATAAGGCTTGCCCAATGCGGGGACAGGCCGGCTTTTGCCCGGCTGGTAGAACGATACTGGCCCATGCTGAACCGTCTGGCCCTCTCCATGGTCGGAGACCTGGATGCGGAAGATTGCGCCCAGGAGGCATTTGTGATTGCCTGGCGGAAGCTACCCGGCTTAAGGGCACCGGAAGCCATGGTTGCCTGGCTGATCCGAATCACAGTCAGGTTGTGCATCCGGCGTTCCCGCTATTGCCGATTGCTCCGGCCGCTCTCCGCCCTGCGATTTCATCCGGAATTTCCGGAGCAGGATCCGTCCGCCGTCATCGATGTAGAATGGATGCTGATGAAATTGGCGCCGAGGCAAAGGGCAGTCATGCACCTGACCGTGATCGAAGGAATGTCGGACAGCGAAATCGCCGTTGCCTTGCACATCACAGCGGCTTCGGTCCGCTCGCACCGTCGCCGGGCAAAAGAAGCCCTGCAAAAATGGATTGCCGTACCTGTCCTGACGCCCAAAGGGGAATTATATGAACCGGAATAAATTAAAAGAAGAGGTCGAGCCATTGGAGCCCCTCTGGAGGGACTGGCTTGGGAAAAAATCCCGCCTTTCGGGAAGAGAGGCGGCTCTTCGTGTCATGGAAAGGATGGAAGAACGCAGATTCTCCATCCCGTACTGGGTACCGGCAGGAGCGGTGGCCGGGCTGCTGATCATCGTTTCTCTTTCCTATTTGCAAATACGTGAAAAGGATTTCAGGCCCGAAGCCGACTTCCGGGCAGGTGAGATGCAGGCGGTACAGCTGCATACGGAGGAGATGCTGATATGGCTCGACGAAAAAACGCCTCTTTTAATGAACTATCCGGTCACCGAACCGGGTGGAAACAAAGGAGGGATCCAATGACCGTCATGCCCCGGCTGCTGTTTCTATGTGTGCCTGTTTTGCTGATGACTGCCGCCGGCTCGGGTTTTTCAGGGCCGGACGAAGCGATAAAAACCGGTTTTACCGTTCTGATCGGGTTTCCGGCGGAAGAGACCGCTCCGCAGAACTATGTGCAGCTGGGACCGGGAGTGGTCATCCCCATTTTGGGCTCCGGGACCGGAGCCAATCCGGAAGAATCGAGGCAGCTGATCGAAAAAAGCCTTTCCCTGGCCAAGGCGGCAGAAAAGCTTTGGGCCACATTCCGGCTTGACCCGGCCCGAAAGCTTCAGGAAGGAGTCCAGGAGCTGCTGCTGCCCGGCAAGGAGTACGAACTGCCCGTTCTGAAGGATGTGCGCATCCGGATTGCCGCCTTGCTGCTGAAGGCGACCGATTCCTCGGCTTCCTACCGTATCCTTTTCCGGCAGGACGGAAAAATCCTGGCCGACTCCACCATTCAGGTGGTGCGCGGGGGACGAGCGGTTGTCGGCGGAATGGACGGCAGGGAAGCCCCTTATGTTTTCCTTCTGGTGGAGCCGGAAAAGTCAGGAAGCACAGCGGAAAAAGCGGCAGATCCCTCCGCCAGAGCCGGACTGACCGAGCCCCGTGTTCTGGAAAAGGCAAACCCCGTTTACCCGGAAGACTGCAGAAAGGAAAGAATTCAGGGAGAAGTTGTCCTGAAGGTGATGATTCAGAAGGATGGCAAGGTCAATGCCGTATCTGTTCTCCAGAGCCCGGACCCGCGGCTGGGCGAGGCCGCCCGCGATGCGGTCCTGAAATGGCTTTTCAGTCCGGCCCGGAATCGGGAGGGCGAAGCGGTCGAGGTCCTGAGCAGCATCACCATCCGTTTTGCCCTCCGGTAGGCAAGGTTTCAGGCGGAAGAGGGTTCCTCCGACAATAGCTGCTGCTGCCATTTCATCAGGAAGGGCAAGCCGCTCTCCCAGTCACGGGCCAGACGCATCAGAGTGGCCCGGCTGGCAATGAGCGTAGGCTCAATGTTAAGCTGCTGGGCCTTGAAGTTTCGCTTGCGCATCAGCCGGTCCAGTCGCCGCTCTGTGGCTCTGTCTTTGGCTTGAGGGGTTCCGCTTCGAATTTCAGGCCATTCTTCCGGGGTCAGACCCCAGACGCGTTCTCGAATGGAGATCATCTCCTGGCGCCAGCCGGCGGGCAGCCCGTCGGGAAGGGAGACGAAGGCAGACTCCCTTCCCGGGGATCCCGCGCCAAGGCAGCTGGCCAGATAAATCAGCTTTTCGTGGGCCACGACAAAATAGGGAGGACGGCGGCGCTCACGGGCGATTTTCTCTCTCCAGTGCCAAAGTTCCCGAAGCATAGCCAGCTGGTAGCGCGACAGGGATCCGCTACCTCGCAAACGCCAGCATCCGTCATGATCCGGATCCTCAGGGAGTCTGCTTTTCAAAATCAGGCTCCGGCAGCTTTCCTCGTGCCAATCCAGCCGTCCCAGTTCCCGGAGCCGGTTTTCCAGAATTTCGGCAATTTCCAGCAGGTAACGGGTATCCTGTTCCGCATAGGCCAGCATCCGGGGAGAGAGCGGCCGCTGAGCCCAGTCCATTTTCTGAAGGCTTTTATCGATCTGAACTCCCAGCAGCTGCGAGACCAGGTCTGCCAGCCCGAATGAGGTGAACCCGCAGAGCCGGGCAGCGATCATGGTGTCGAAAAGATCTTCCGGGGAAAACTGGAGATGGCGCTGAAACAGACGCAAGTCATAGGCGGCATCGTGGATCACCAGGGTGCAGGAGCCCAGAAAGGCCTTCAGCGGAGACAGGTCCAGGGGCAGCAGCGGATCGATGACAGCCGCCCGATGGCTTGTTCCTATCTGGATCAGGCAAAGCTGCTCCGGGTATACGTGGAGGCTGTTGGCTTCCAGGTCAATGGCCACTTTGATATGCGATTCCGCGCGCTTAAGCCATTTTGCCAGGTCATCCTGGGTGTTCAACAGGTGTATTCGCTGGGTATGCATTTGACGGAACCAAGCCCAAAAGGTATAATTTTACCCTATTTAAATTTAGTGTTTTGATTTTTTTTTAATGCCTTGGATGGACCGAGAACAGGTTCCGAACCCATAAGGAGAGGGGCGATGAAACGTTTGAACTGGTTGCGCTGTACTTTAATTGCACTGATTGGATTCTTTGTTCTGCTGCAGGCCGGATGTCAGAAATCGGAAACCCCTGCCCCGACTGCCCCCGCGGAGGAAACCCCGGCCGCTCCCGCAGCGAAAGCCCCCTCCAAAACAGATCCGGGTGAAATGGTCCTGGTTCCTGCCGGCGAATTCATCCTTGGCTACGACAAAGAAGCGGCTTCGGCACCGGAGCAAAAGATGTTCCTGCCGGCCTATTACATCGACAAGTATGAAGTTACCATGGCTCAATACATGAAATTCGTGGTGGAGAGCGGTTATATGGCTCAGGGAAAGTGGCGGGAGCTCTGGGCCCCCGAGAAAGCCGATTTTCCGGTTACGCTGATTACCTGGAAAGACGCCGTGGAATATGCCAAGTGGGCCGGCAAGAGGCTGCCCACTGAATTTGAATGGGAAAAGGCCGCCCGCGGCGAAAAGGGCTTCCGCTATCCGTGGGGCAACGAGTGGGAAGCAGGCCGGGCCAATACCTATGAAGCCGGCCTGCGCGATCTGGCTGCGGTGGGATCCTACCAGGGCGACGTCAGCCCTTACGGTGCCATGGATATGCTGGGCAATGCGATTGAGTGGACCGCCTCCAATTACCAGGGATATAAGGGAACAAAGGCCAAGGCGAAAGAGTTCGGGGACAACTTCCGCGTCCTGCGGGGATGCGACTATGTGCACTACGGCGGCCCTCGCCAGGGCGCTCAGTTTCATCTTGCCTACCGGGCCTATTATCTGCCGGATGCCCATTTCAACTTCAGCTTCCGCTGCGCCAAGGACGCGCCGGCAGCAGGCGCCAAGTAGGTTTTTCGAAAAAGCCCCGTCTTTTCCCCCTGGCGGAAAAGACGGAGGTGTATACGCAACCCCCGAAGGGGTTGCGAGGCTTTTCACAGGAAGACGGTAAGATCAGGAAGGAAGAAGAAAGCCGTCCGGACATTCTTTCTGCGGGGCAACCGTTGGTGCGATTGCGGTCTTTTTACCAGACCCGCAGGATCAGGCATTTCAGATAGCATGTCTCCGGCATGGCCGCCAGCCAGGGGTGGTCGCGCGATTGTCCCCGGGTTTCCACCCATTGAACGGAGCGCTGGGAATCGGCGGCTGCCGCCTGCACGATTTTCTCGAATTGTGCGGTGGTCAGGTGATTGGAGCAGGAGCAGGTGATCAGAAAGCCGCCCGGACGAAGAAGGCGGAAAGCGCGCAGGTTGATTTCCTTGTATCCTTTCTGAGCCTGGGGAACGGCCTGGCGGTTCTTGGCGAAGGCCGGCGGATCCAGAATGATGGTGTCGAAGCGCTCGCCTTCCCGGTCCAGGGTTCTCAGCCGGTCAAAAGCGTTGTCGGCTATGGTTCGGATGTTGGTAAATCCGTTGAGCCCGGCATTGCGCAGGACTTCCTGCAGGGCCGGAGGCGAGATGTCCAGGCATTCCACCTCGGCCGCACGAGGGGCGCAATGCAGGGCAAACCCGCCGGCATAGCTGAACACATCCAGCGTCCGGCCGGATGCATATTGCCCGGCAGCGGCATAGTTTTCCCTCTGGTCGAGGAAAAGGCCGGTTTTTTGAGCCTGCAGGAGGTCCAGATCAAACCGGATCTTTCCCATGGCGGCGGGCACATGCTCCGGCAGGCTGCCGCAGATCACTTTCTTTTCCAGAGGGAGTCCTTCCAGCTGACGCACCTTGGCGTCGTTGCGCAGAACGATGGCCTGAGGTTCGAAACGCTCCTGAAGCAGTTCTACCAGGAGGGGCTGAATGCGCTCCGCCCCCTGGCTCAGGGTCTGGAGAACCAGGCAGCTTCCGTACCGGTCGGCGATAATCGAGGAGCAGAAGTCGCCGTCGGAGAACAGCAGCCGGTAAGTGGTTTCCCCGGGGAAGATCCGGCACCGCCAGTCTTCCGCCTGCGCGATTCGCTGCTGCCAGAACCGGCGGTCAATGGCGATATCCTCGCGGGTCAGCATGCGCAGGGCAATGGTGGACCGGCTGCTGAAAAAAGCCCGCCCCCTGAATTTTCCGCGCACATCCCGCACTCGCACGACTTCTCCGCCGGCGGCATCGCCGCTGTCGGCAATTTCACCCCGAAAAACCCAGCTGTGTCCGGCACCGAGGCGGTCCAGGGCCGAGACGTGAATGGTAACCGTGGCTTCGCTCATGATGGTTCCTTGTCAAGGGGGAAATGACCCGCCACCCAGGACAGCGCCTGAGAACGGTCGGACACCTGGCCCTCCAGCTGGGCGTCCTCCAGGGCCAGGAGAATGCGCTGGAACAGAGGACCCGGCCGATAGCCGAGCTGGATCAGATCGTCCCCGCCCAGCAGTCGCTTCGGGCGTATTTCCTCTGTTTTCATCTCATCCAGGCGGGCGCGGCAAAAGTCCCAGTTGGAAAGATCCCCGTGGCTCCCGAGGCAGTCGATCCGATGAAGCTCCAGGTGCTCCTCGAAGTGTTCCTGGCGCAGAAACCGCTTGAGCGTGCTGGGGCGCATTTCCTGGACGGGCATAAAACGCATGTGCTGCCGGACCAGGTCCAGGATTCTGCCCGTCTCCTCGTTCGACAGCCGCAGGCGCTGGCAGATGGCTTCGGCCAGCGTTGCACCGACTTCGACATGCTGGTCGAACCGGATCCGGTCAGCCACATGAAAGGTGGGCGGCTTGCCCACATCGTGCAGCAGCACTCCCATGGCCAGGGTGAAAGAAGGATGGTGCAGGTGGCCCAGCATGTTACGGGTGTGGGTATATACGTCCCCTTCCGGGTGAAATTCCGCGGGCTGCTCGACCCCGCGCATGGCCGCCACTTCCGGGAGGATCCAGTCCAGAAGGCCGCTTTCGGCAAGAAGGTCCAGGGCCTGCGCCGGCTGCGGGCCGGTGAGCATCTTTTTGACCTCGTCCCGGATGCGCTCCCAGCTGACGTGCAGGATTTCCCGGGCTCCGGCCCGGATGGCCTTCATGGTGTCCGATTCGATCCGGAATCCGAGGGTGCAGGCAAACCGCAGGGCGCGAAGCATCCGCAGATAGTCTTCGGCGAACCGGTCCGCAGGGTGGCCGATGGCCCGGATGCAGCGCAACCGGATATCCTCCTGACCGGCGACGTAATCCAGGATCCGATCGAGGATCGGGTCGTAAAAAAGGCCGTTGATGGTGAAATCCCTGCGCTGGGCGTCTGTTCGGGCGTCGGTAAATTCGACCCGGCTGGGATGCCGGTGATCCTGGTAGTCGAAGTCGGTGCGAAACGTGGTGACCTCGTAGGAAAATTCATCCACCAGCACGCATACCACGCCGTATTTCAACCCCACGGGAATGACCCGCGGAAAGAGATGCAGGACGGTTTCCGGGGTGGCAGAAGTGGCGATATCGATATCCGGCGACAGCCGTTCCAGGAGAAGGTCCCGCACGCAGCCTCCGGCAAAGAGGGCTTCGTAGCCGCGCCGGCGCAGATCTTCCACAATCCGGCATGCGCCGTTGAACTGAGCTTCCGACCAAGGTAGTTTCTTCTTCATTCCCGGTTTTCCTGCACCGGATGAACGGGTGCGAAAGGATTCTTTAATAAAGTGACCGGGCGAGTCAAGAAGAATCAAGGTCGGGCATTCGCCGGAGCGAGCCTCAGGCACGACTTTTCTCTTCCCCCATCGGCCGACCACGGTTAAAATCTCTTCCGGACAGTATTCAAGGAGGTGGCATCATCGCACACGAGTGTGTTCTCATTTTGGATTTCGGCTCCCAGTATACGCAGCTCATTGCCCGGCGCATTCGGGAAATGTCCGTCTATTGTGAAATATGGCCGTTTAACCGGCCGCTCGAGGAAATCGTGTCCCGAAAGCCGCGGGGAATCGTTCTTTCCGGCGGGCCCGACTCGGTTTTGCAGCCCGGGTCGCCGCGCGTGGAAGATGCCATATACCGGCAGGGAATTCCGGTTCTGGGGATCTGCTACGGCATGCAGCTGATGGCGGCGCAGAATGGAGGTAAAGTCGCTTCCGCGGAGCACCGGGAGTACGGCAAAAAGAGGTTTCATCATGCCGGAGGCTCGGAGCTGTTTGAAGGCGTAGCCGGGAAGTCCCAGGTCTGGATGAGCCACGGGGATGAAATACAGCAGCCTCCCCCCGGATTTTCGGTCACCGGAACCACCGGGAACAAAGGGGTGGCTGCCATGGAAGCCGCCTCCCAGGGATTATACGGCCTGCAGTTTCACCCCGAGGTCAGCCACACACTGGCCGGGAAGAAGATCCTGGAAAATTTTCTGTTCCGCGTATGCCAGTGCCATGGGGATTGGACCATGAGCAGTTTCATCCGGGAAACGGTGCGCACCATCCGCAGGAAGGTGGGGCGGGGAAAGGTTCTGTGTGCTCTCAGCGGGGGAGTGGATTCCGCGGTGGCCGCCGTTCTGGTCCACCGGGCTGTGGGAGACCGGCTGCTCTGTGTCTTTGTCGATAACGGGGTGCTGCGCAAGGATGAGTTTTCTCAGGTCCTTTCCCTGTTTCGGGAAAAGCTGCATCTCAAGGTAATCGGGGTGGATGCCGCACGGCGCTTTCTGGGCAAGCTGGCGCGAATTTCCGATCCGGAGCGGAAGCGAAAGATCATCGGCGCCGAATTTATCCGGGTTTTTGAGGAAGAGGCCCACAAGGCGGGAGGCATGGATTTCCTGGTGCAGGGTACGCTCTATCCGGACGTCATCGAATCGGTTTCGCAAAAGGGTCCTTCGGCGACCATCAAATCCCATCATAACGTCGGCGGGCTGCCGGCCGATATGCGCTTCCAGCTGGTCGAGCCCCTGCGGGAGCTCTTCAAGGATGAGGTGCGTTTGCTCGGAGCGGAGTTGGGAATCGATCCCTGCTTCCTGCAGCGCCATCCTTTCCCCGGGCCCGGCCTGGCGGTGCGGATCCTGGGGCCGGTGACGGCCCGGGCGGTACGCACGCTTCAGGAAGCGGATGCCATCGTGATTGAGGAAATCCGGTCGGCCGGGCTCTACCCCCGTTTGTGGCAGGCCTTTGCCGTGCTCCTGCCGGTGCGCAGCGTCGGCGTCATGGGGGACGAAAGAACCTACCAGCAGGTAATAGCCATTCGGGCGGTAACCAGCCTGGACGGCATGACGGCCGACTGGTTTCCCCTTCCGGCGAGGGTCCTGGAGCGCATTTCCACCCGCATCGTCAACGAAGTGGCCGGTGTGAACCGGGTGGTTTTCGATATCAGCTCCAAGCCTCCCAGCACCATCGAATGGGAGTAGGCGGCCGCCCTCCGCATTATTCCCGGCGCAGCACGTAGTCCTTTTCCAGCATTCGGTAGGCGGTATTCTGGAAGCCCAGGCGGCAGTAGACTTCCTGCGCCCTCTGGTTGTTGCTTTCCACATAAAGGCGGACGCCGCAGACCCCGCCGGCGGCGCCGGCCTCCTTTTCCACCTGCTCCATCAAGGCGCGGAAAATACCCCGGTTGCGAAACTCCGGCAGGACGTAGACGCTCTGGATCCACCAGAAAACCCCGTTTCTCCAGTCGCTCCACTCATAGGTAATCATGGTCTGCCCAGCCACGCGGCCGTCCCATTCGGCGATCAGGTACCGCCCGAATTCCGGTCGGATAAAAAGGCCCCGGACTCCCTCGAGCAGTCTCGAGGGGTCCAGGTGCAGATGTTCGGTTTCCAGTGCCATGGCGCTGTTGAATCGGGCGATGGTTTCCGCATCGCTCTCCCGGGCCGGGCGGATGACCGGTTCCAAAGTATTATTCATATCGGAGTTGCGCTCCTTTTTCGGCGGCCACGCGCCGCAGCCATTCCTGCGAATATCCTATGCCCTTGGGCTCGCCGGTCAAATCATTCAGGTAGCCGTCGTTGTGTCTGGTCAGAACCATGGCGGCCAGCTCTTTCCACCGGGCCACCAGGTCGTTTCCGGCAGAGATCGAGAACCGGGTCAGGTGGCGCCGGGCCTGCTCGCGGGATACGGCATAGAGGCGGCCGGCCATCTCATCTTCCATGGAAACCCACTCCAGGAAGTTTTTTTCCCATTCTTTCTGCGCCGCCTGGACATCCGGGAGAATCCGGGAATAGCGGTCGTAGGTCAGATTGGAGACCAGGTTGAAAACCCACCAGGCGGAATCCGGGGAGAAGCGGTTCAATTCTCCCTGCTCATAGGGCTTGGGGAGCGACTCCATTCCGCAATAAAAGGGCGCGAAGCAGGAAGTAAAGGCGTCGTCGGGAGTAAACCAGTACAGGCCTCCGATCGGATCGGGGAGCCAGCTGCGGCTCTGGGCCAGCATGACAAATCCGGCCTGCTGGGAGGAGATGGGCCGCTCCCAGATATAGCTTTTGCCGTCCACTTTCCAGGTCAGGTCCCGAAAGCGGTAGGGGCTTCCGAACGGGCCGGCATCCACGCCGACTGTCATGTCGTAGGGAGTTCCTTCGTAATGGTCTCTCATCAAGGACATCACCTCCGCGGTGGACAGCTTGGCGTCCGGCTTGATGAAGAGGGGGTAATCCCCGGCACCCGGCACCCCGCGATGGAAGTCGCTGGAAAAATTCTGGCCGGGGGCCGCACGGCGGTATACGCTCCAGACCCGCGTGGCGCATACCCGCTTGCTGGTCACCGAGAGATCCGGATGGTAGGCATCCCGGAAGGAAAACGGCTGGCCCGAATCCTTCCGGTAGTATCCTTTTTCCGCTGCAAAGTCGATGACATCCGTAGAGTACATCCAGAGGTCGGGAGCATCCAGCGGGAAGGTGGTGATCCGGCTCATGTTGGCATGCGCCGAAATGTAGCCGTCCGGAACCCTTCCCGCTACCCAGACGATCCCCTTGCGATCCGGTCCCTTGCCGATCAGCTCCATGATCCAGACTTCCTTCTTGTCGGCAATGGAGAAGGTCTCCCCGCTGCTCTGATACCCGTATTCCGAACAGAGCTGGTCCATGATGCGGATGGCCTCACGGGCCGATCCGGCGCGCTTCAGGGCCAGGAGAATCAGAGCGTCGTAGCTCAGCAGCCCCTTGGGATTCTGTAGTTCCTTGCGCCCTCCGGTGGTGGTTTCTCCGATCGAAACCTGGCGCTCGTTGATCAGCCCGACGACGGCGAATTCGTGGGGTACGGCAGCCACCTGCCCGCGAATCCGGTCATCTTCCCAGCCGATGACATTGGCCATCTGCCCGGGAGCAAAGTCCCTGGCCGGCTGGATGAGAAAGCGCGGGATGAAGGGAGCGTCCGCCGAATAGGTGATCATGACGGAGCCGTCCCTGGTGGCTCCGCTGCTGACCAGGATGCTGGTACAGCCCAGCAGCGGGGTGCCTGTCAGACAGAACAAGAGGAGTAGCCCCACCATCGACAACAGAAACCTGAAATGCATTTTCACTTCTGCTCATTCCTTTCCTTGTAAAATTGCGGCCGGAATCGGCGTGGGGTAAATTATAGCAGTCGAAGCAAGGTTGTGCCATTCGGCACACGTGCATTTATGGATCCATCGATAAGGGAGAAGGAAATGAGAAAAGCGATTTGGGTAGGGTTGATCGGGCTTCTCTGGTCCGGGTCTTTACGGGCCGAAGTCAGGCTGCCGCGGCTGTTCGCCGACCATATGGTAGTCCAGCAGGGGCGGGCGATCCCGGTCTGGGGATGGGCGGACAACGGAGAGAAGGTCTCGGTGACATTCCGGGGCAGGACTGTGACTGTGGTGGCCCAGGGCGGAGGCTGGATGGTCCAGCTCGGCAAGGCCCCTGCGGGCGGGCCTTACGAACTTGTGGTGGCCGGGAAAAATACCATCACTCTTCGGAACGTCCTGGTCGGGGAGGTGTGGATCTGCAGCGGCCAGTCCAACATGGAATGGCCGCTGAGCCGGACCTACGAAGCGGAAGCGGCCATGGCCGCCGCGAATTATCCCAAGCTTCGCCTGTTCCGCGTGGAAAGGATGAAGGCCAATGAACCGATCAGCGACGTGCAGGGGGCCTGGAAGGAATGCGCCCCGGCTGCGGTCAAGGACTTTTCCGCGGTCGCCTATTATTTCGGCCGCGACCTGCATAAAGCCCTGAACGTGCCGGTCGGACTGATCGAAACCGCCTGGGGCGGCTCTCCCGCGGAAGTGTGGATGAGCAAGGATATCCTGGAAGGGAACGCCGATTTCAGGAAGAGCATCCTGGATGCCTATCCGGCCGCTTACCAGCGCTACCGGGAAAATCTGGCCAAGTGGGAAGCGGAGAGCGAAAGGCTGAAAAAAGAAGGCCGCGAGCAGAAAAGCCCCCGCCCCGGGATTCCCTGGAAGCCGACCGAGCTCTACAACGGGATGATCGCTCCCTTGACCCCCTTCGCCATTCAGGGCGCGATCTGGTACCAGGGGGAATCCAACGCCGGCCGCGCCTTCCAGTACCGGACCCTTTTTACGGAAATGATCCGCAACTGGAGAAGGGACTGGCGGCAGGGGGATTTCCCGTTCCTGCTGGTCCAGCTGGCGCCGTGGGACAAGGGAAAGAAGCGATCCATGGAGGAAATTACCTCGGCGCCGGTGGAGAGCGATTGGGCCGAGCTGCGCGAGGCCCAGTTCCTGTCCACCCGTATGTTGCCCAGGGTCGGCATGGCCGTGATTACCGATGTTGGGGACAAGGACGACATCCATCCGCAGAAGAAGGAGCCGGTCGGAGGGCGCCTGGCGGTGGCGGCACAGGCCATGGTGTACGGTCGGAAAGTGGAATACAGCGGCCCGGTTTTCAAGTCGATGCAGGTGCAGGGGGCCAAGGCGGTGATCCGCTTTGATCACGTCGGCCGGGGCCTGGAAGCGCGCGGAGGAAAGCTTTCCGGATTTGCCGTGGCGGGCGCGGATAACAAATTTGTCTGGGCGGAGGCCGAGATTCAAGGGGCCCAGGTGATAGTCCACAGCCCCCAGGTGGCGGCGCCGGTATCGGTCCGCTTTGGATGGGCGGATTATCCGGTCGTCAATCTCTGGAATAAGGACGGATTGCCGGCGGTTCCCTTCCGAACCGACAAGCTGCCGATGCTGACAGCTCCCAAACCCTGAGAGGTCTTGGCTTTAATCCAAACGGAAGGCGCGGGGCCAGGGCTTCCTGCCGGGAAGCCCTTTCCTCAGGAAGGCCTCGGCCTGCGGCGCCTTTTCGAAGAGCTGCTCCCGTCGGTAAAATTCCGCGGTGTGAACCTGGCGCCGGCTGCCGTTGCGCCGGGCGGGCATGTCGGCGTGCAGCATTTCATGGTAGACCACATAGGCTACGACGTAGCGGGGGATATCCGGGTGATCGAGTGCCCGGCTGATCACCACGGTGTGCACGCACTCCCGGTAATAGCCCAGCCGGCGGCGGGAGCGGTTGCGGGACCACAGGATGCGTATTCCGCTCAGCCGGTCTCCGAAGTAGGCGCGGTTGATCTCGGCCCGTATCTCCTCCAGGTCGAAGTGTCGTCCCGGTCCGAAATCGGGAGTCTGCCTGGCGCGGCTGGCCCGCAAGTGGGCGGCCTCGGCCGCAAACTGCGGGGAGCGGATAAAGGCAAGATAGGACGCATAATGCTTTGCTTCGATGCGTCGTCGGAGAATTTTTCCCAAGAGAATGTGGGCCAGGGCATAAAGGATGTCGGCCGGGGCATCCTCCATGGCGTCGCTGATTCGCACCAGCAGCCGTCCCCGGCGCCGCCGGATAGTGTGCCTGATATCCGCGTACGGATAGAGTTCCACTTCCAGCGCCGGAGTGGGAGCGGGAAAAAGTTCGGCGCACGCCCTGTGAAAGACGGCGAGAAGGGTCTCAGGCATGAAACGGCGGGCTGGAGTTCAGCAGGCGGAAATATTCGTCCGGCAGCAGAGCAGGCTTTCCACTCCGGTCTGCAACCAGATGGATGGTCTCTCCTTCCGCTACCAGAATATCCGGATCCCGGAATACCTGGTAGGAAAAAATGACCAGTCGGCGTCGGGATTTCTGCAGCCGCGTCCGGATGCGAACGGTGTCGTCATAAAAAAGAGGGGCCTTGTAACGGCACCGGGCCTCGGCGACCATCAGCAGGCATCCGGTCTCCTCTTCCAGCTGCCGGTAGCTGAAGCCCCTGGCCCGGCAGTATTCCGAGCGGCCGCACTCGAACCAGACAAAATGATTCGAATGGTGCACCACGCCCATCTGGTCGGTTTCGGCGTACCTGGCCCGCGTCAGGAAATCGGTGAATGGGTCGGATGGAGAGTTCATCGGAGGTCCGGCACGGCCGGCGCGCAATCCCCGCGGAAGACAAGCCGGCGGTGAAAAAAGTCCTCCCGTAAATCCAGGGCAGGCGCTTTACGGGAGGGAATGAAGCTTTTTGGGATGGAATGCAGGTCTGGGCCGATTCGGCTATTTCATGCTGATGGCTTGCGAGGGGCAGACATCCACGCAGGCGTTGCAGTCTGCGCATTCGTCCTCATTGACCACCGCCTTGCCGTCCACCATGGAAATGGCTTCCGTCGGGCACACGGGAACGCAATCTTCACAACCTTCGCACTTATCGGCATCTACAATGGCTGGCATAAGACTCCTTTCAAATTAGAAAGCAATATTTTAGGGGTTTTCAGGGCAAAAGCCAAGGGGCGGAGAAAAGTTTTTTTGGTGAAAATCTAGGGCTCCGGATCCTCCGGGCCCGACTCGTCAAAAAGGTCCACCACCGGCAGGGGCGGCTCGCTGCCGGTGCCGGTGCCGGCAGACGCGGGCGGATAGAGTTCGAAAACCTGGCCTTCCTCCACCAGGGTATAACCTGTGGAACGCAGCCTCTGGAAATGGGTGCAGAACGTTTTTTCCTCCTCTCCGCGGCAGTGCTCCACGCAGTACAGGTCGGTGTCGGTGCAGTTCGTGCATTCTCCCAGGGACAGGCAAACCTTGGGAACCGGGATTCCGCAGGCGCTGCAAATGGCAAATAGATCCTGGGAAGCCTGGTAGTCCGGGCAGTCCTTTCGGGTCGTTTCCACCGAATCGTGAATCCGGCAGCCATAAAACTCGGGGGATTCGTTCGCCTGGCGCTGCGCTTCCGCCCGGACCAGAGATTCGTCCTGCCAATGGATGCAGCGCCGACATTCCATCGGGTGCCTTTCTTTTTCGCCAGACGGAAGGGAAGAAGGACCGGTCACCATTTCCGGCGTGTGCGACACTTCTAGGAGGAGCTTTCCAGCATGGCTTCGATCGCCGGATAATTGAAAACATCGATGAAGTCGGCATCGTTCAGGACAAATTCCCGGTTGTCGGGATTGATCTGAATCGCCTGCCCCAGGTGCCGGGCGGCGGCCTCGGCATCCCCTTTGCGGGCGTAGGCGGCTGCCATGGTGTAGTGCACGTGTTCGGATTTCGGGTCGAGCTTCATTGAGGCCTGCAGGTCGGTAATGGCCTGGTCCAGCTCCCCGTTGTTCATGTGCCAGCTGCCTCGTACGTATAACTCTTCGGCGGTCGCGGCCTGCTGCGGGCCCCCGGCTGCCAGGCGCTCACAAATCCGTATGTAAGTACGGCAACGGTCGGCAATCATTTTTTCTTCCGGAAACCGTTCCATGATCGCCTGAAAGGCTTCTGTGGCTTTTTTCTTATTCTTTCCGTAAAAAAGCGTCACCGCCTCATCCATCTGCCGGGCCGCTTCCCGGAAAGGATTGGAATCCCGGTGCCTTCCTGCCGGCGACTGTCTCTTGCTTACTTTCATCGATGTATCGCTCCTGACAAAACGTGCAATAAAACGTAAAGGGCTACCGGATTCCGGACTGTAGGAAGAATTCCTCGATCGTTCGGCCCCATGGTACCCGTTTCCCGAAAGCCTACAATTATACACGGAAATCGAATCGTACGGGGAAGGAATCCAGATCCAGAGCTGCCGTGGGTAGCGCGGTATTTTTTGGCGTCCCCAAGGGGATTTGAACCCCTGTCGCCGCCGTGAAAGGGCGGTGTCCTGGGCCGGGCTAGACGATGGGGACGCTCGGAGCGCATTAGTATACCCCCGGCTTGCGGGGATTGCAAGGTGTGGTCGTTAAAAAATCACGGGATCGGTGCGGGGCCAGGCCCCGGCTTGCGAAAAACCATGCTCAGGATCCGCCGGCCGTCCGATTCCAGGATTTCCACCTGGTACCCCTGGTAGGGAAACCGGTCGCCCGTTTTCGGCAATCGCCCCAGATGCAGGATCATGAGGCCGGATACCGTAATACAGTTTTCTTTCCCGGACTCCATCTGCAGTGTTTCCTCGAACCGGTCCAGGGGAGTCTCCCCGGAGACGCGAAAAGAACCATCCTCCAGGGGCTGGATGTCCTCCGGGTGGGTGTCATCCTCATCCCGGATTTCACCGACAATTTCCTTGAGCAAATCGGCAACGGTAACCAGGCCGGCTACTCCGCCGAACTCATCGATGACAATGGCCATTGGTATTTTCCAGGCCTGCAGCTCTTTGAGCAGCTCGCGGACTTTCTTGGTCTCCGGCACAAAAGGGAGGGGCTTGGCGTAGTCCTTGACGCAGCGCTGGTTGTCCTCTCCCTGGGAGAAAGCCAGCGCCTGGCGGATGTTGACCATCCCTACGATATTGTCGATGCTTTCCCGGTAAAGGGGGATGCGCGAGTGCTTGTTTTCCAGCATGAGATCCCGGGCCTGGCGGAAGGTTCCGGATTCGGCCAGAGCGACGATTTCCAGGCGAGGGGTCATCACCTCGCGCACCAGGGTATTGCCGAATTCGACCACCGACTGGATCATCTCCGAATCATGCTCTTCCAGAATACCCTCCTCTTCGCCGACATCCAGAAACGCCTGGATTTCTTCTTCGGTGGCTTCTTCTTCTGTCCCGGCGGCTGCTTCCTCCTCTTTTTCCTTGGATGCGGCCCGCCTCCAGGAGGAAAACACCGGCCAGAGAAAAGGGCCCAGCAGCAGGTAGAAGGTTTTCAGGACCGGAAGCAGGGCCAGAAGAAAGCGCTGGGAGTGCCGTATGACGATCCAGTGGGGCAGAACCTGGCGCACCAGGAGCAGCGTGCCCCCGGTGCTGATGAACGCCCACAGCAGCGGAAACCGGCTGAAATGCTGCAGGGACAGGTAGGTGGTCAGGACGGCCACGATGACGATGATCAGCTGGGAGCCCACGCGCAGGTGCAGTTGGACCTGGAGGCGATCCTCCGCCAGTTTTTTCAGCATCGATTCCTTCCGGAAACGCTCCTGCTCGGCCAGAACCTTCAACTGCACCTGGGTCAGGTGGGAAATGGCGGCATCCAGCAGGGATAAGAGGAGCAGAAGGATCAGCAGCCCGGCCAGGGACAGGAGAATGAAGGACAGGTATTCCACGGGTCAGGATCCCAGAAGATGCTTCCGCAAACGGAGTTCGATTTTGTCCATTTCTCCCCGGTCCTGTTCGTGGTCATACCCGGCCAGGTGCAGGATTCCGTGAATGACCAGGCAGGAGAGCTCCCAAGCCAGGGGATGACCCTCCCGGGCGGCGTTGCGGGCGGCATCCGGCAGGGAGATGACCACGTCGCCGAGATGCCCGGGGATTCCGGAATCGCCAAAGGACAGAACATCCGTAGGGTACGGCTTACCGCGGAAACGGCGGTTCAGAGACTCGATCCGGCGGCGGCCGACGAAGACCAGCGACAGAGTGTCGGGGCGCAGGCCAAGCCGTTCGAGAGCGTCCCGGGCAACCTTCTT
Organism: uncultured Acidobacteriota bacterium; assembly: GCA_903847975.1. Taxonomy (GTDB): domain Bacteria; phylum Acidobacteriota; class UBA6911; order CAINFC01; family CAINFC01; genus CAINFC01. The sequence goes on from CAINFC010000311.1 coordinate 72,787, forward strand.
CAGTCGGGCGGAATGCAGGGGGTATTTTGTCTGCCCGTTGAGGACGGCGATCCGCGGCATCCCCCTTTCGACGGATTCTTCAGGAGCCACTTTTGTTCCCTTCCGGGGCATTCTGGAAGTTGTAGCCCGGGTATTCGATCCGGTGGTGGAACATGCCGCACAGCACCTTCAGCAGACCATATTCGATCAGCTTCAATTCCTTCATGGAGAGGTTGCATTCGTCCAGCTGCTCGTCGTCCACCACCGCGCGGATGATTCTCTGGATCATTCCCTGAATCTGTGCGATAGTTGGGTCTTCCAGGGTTCGGGAGGCGGCTTCCACCGCATCTACAATCATCAGGATGGCCGCCTCCTTGGTCTGCGGCTTGGGCCCCGGGTAGCGGTAATCGGCATCGTTGATTTCCTGGCCTTGATTGCGGGGATCGTTTTTGGCCTTCTGGTAAAAGTAAGTCATGATGCGCGTGCCATGATGCTGCGGGATCATGTCCAGGATGGCTTGGGGAATTCCGTACTGCGAGGCCATTTCCAGGCCTTCTTTCACGTGGCTGGCGATGACCAGGCTGCTGAGGTGGGGCGACAGGTTCTCATGTTTGTTGGAGGTGTAGGCCTGGTTTTCGACGAAGTATTCCGGTTTGAATGCCTTGCCGATGTCGTGGTAATAGGCGCCTACCCGTACCAGCAGCGAGTTGGCTCCGATGGCTTCGGCGGCGGCTTCGCCCAGGGTCCCGGTGGCGATGCTGTGGTGATAGGTTCCGGGTGCTTCCAGGGCCAGCCGCCTCAGCAGCGGATGCTCCAGGTTGGACAGCTCCAGAAGGCGGATGTCGGTGGTGATATTGAACAGGCTTTCCAATGGAGGAAGCAGGATGGAGGCGAACATGCAGGCAAAGATTCCGCCAGCCAGCCCTCCCAGGATCCGCAGGCTGATTACGGCCAGGGGATCCGGCTGGGGAGCCAGCAGAAAAAGAGCCGCGGCGGCCGCGGCGTTCACCACACCGATCGTCATGCCAAGCCGGATAATGACGGCTCTTTCCCGGTACTGGTTGATTCCGTAGATGGCGGCCAGGCTTCCCAGAACAATGTAGATCGCCAAGGGAACGCTGCCTACCAGGTTTCCCATAAGCAGGGCATAGGCCAGCACAAAGAAAAGGGCAATGTAGGTGTGGATGAGAAGACTCAGCAGAACCGAGCCGAAGCTGAAGGGAATGGCGAAATACAGGTTTTCCGGATTGCGGAAGGCGGAGAAGTCGATTCGCTCGCTGAGAATTCCGCAGAGTCCGAAAAGCAACCGGCCCACCAGCAGCGACAGCAGCAGGAGAAGGGAAAAAAGGATGAAGTATTTGTGAATGAACCGCAATCGCTTGCGCTGCCTGTTAAAGTAGCGCCAGGATCCGTAAAGGTACATGGCCAGGAGGAGCCAGTAGCCGAGAAAGTGCAGGACGATTTCCTGCTGCCGGGCAAAGGCGGCGGTGTATTGAATGGCCACCAGCATACTGGGAGTGATTTCGTCGCCCTGCCGCGCAATGACCCTGCCCTCCTTGATGCGTAGCAGGGCCGGCTCGACTTTTCGGGCATTTTCCCGCCGGCGCTTCTCGGTTTCCAGGGGATTGAAAACCAGAGTGGGCTGTATGCGCCTCTCCAGGAAGAGGTAAATCTCCTCCTGCTCCCGGGAGGAGAGCTCGGAAATTTCCTCCAGGCGGCGGTGGAGCTCCTCGCGGGCCTGCGGCGTGTCAGGCAGGCTGAGCGGGGATCCCAGCCAGGTTTCCTCGCCCGTGGACTCATTGTGAATGAAAATCCCGTTCTGCTGATGCGCCAGGAGCATATCCTTGCGCTCCACGATTCCCTTTCGCGCGGCCTCGAAAAAGGCGCTGATCAGCTTGACTTCCAGGCTCGAGGGAAAGCGCTTTTGCAGGAAGAAGCCCAGGATTGTGTCCGGGAAGGGGTGCATGGAAAGTTCCGGGATGACAAAAGCCCAGACCCGCTGGTGCCGCTGGGGATCCAGAAAAAGGGGCAGGGTAGCGCGATTCTGCTTCTCATAAAGCTCGATGCGGCGCCGGCCGCTGTCGAACGTCTCCTGCAGGTCCTTGGTGGTTCTCTCAATGATCGAGGGATCCAGGCTGAAGAGGGCGGGCGTGGCGTTCATGGCCTGAACTTTGCGGGCTTCGGTGGCTTCCGGATCGGGAATGACGATCTCCCGCGTTGTGCGGATATTGCTGTCGGCGATATCGCCGACCTTGTAATCCCGGATGACCTGAAATGGCTCGGAGACAATAACTGCCGCCATGGCCGCGGCGATAAGGATTCCGATGAGAATGTCGCGCCGGGTCAGGGAGCAGGCCAAGTCATACTTCAGTCCCCGAAAATAGCTGGTGTGGCTTGCCGACTGACGCGTGCCGTTCCGAGATGTTGGCATAGGTGTGATGGGCAGAGAGCGACTAGGCTGATCCCGAACGGCTCATTCGCGGGGGCGATACGGAAAATCCATGGCCGCGACCGCCGCTCCTTGCGCCCCTCATGCTGGTAGTAATCCTCACCGTATAATTCTAGCAAAGCCCCGCAGAAAAACCAAACGGCTGCATGACAGCGGTATTCCTGCCCGAAAGAACGGCTGCGGGAAGAGCCAGGAGGAGAGGCAAATGCGTAAAAAAGCGTTGTTCAGCGGATTTTCTTGATTTCCTGGTTCAGCAGCGGCAGGATTTGCAGCGTGTCGCCTACGATTCCGTAGTCGGCCAGCTTGAAAATCGGAGCCTCGGGATCCTTGTTGATGGCGACGATGTACTTGGAGGAGCTCATCCCCGCCAGGTGTTGAATGGCACCGGAAATGCCGCACGCCAGGTAAAGTGTGGGAGCCACGGTCTTGCCGGTCTGTCCTACCTGATAGCGGTGTTCCATCCAGCCGGCATCCACGGCGGCCCGGGATGCCCCCATAGCTCCGCCAATGGTTTCGGCCAGGCTTTGCACCAGGTGGAAATTTTCCGGACCCTTCATCCCCCGCCCGCCGGACACAATGATGTCCGCCTCGGTCAGCTCCACGGTCTGGCCGGCGAATTTCTGGGTCTCCGTGACCCTGGCGCGGATGCCGCTCAGGGAGAGGCTTTCGTTCAGCGAAATCCGTTCCGCGGTTCGGTCGCCGGACTCCTGCAGGGGGAATACGTTGGGTCGCAGGGTTCCCGCCTGCGGAGAGCCGGAAAGTCGGACCTGGGCAAATGCCTTGCCCGCGAAAATGGGGCGAGTCCACTCCAGTTGCATTTCCTCCTGCCAGACGACCTGGGTGCAGTCCTGCGCCAGGGCGACATCCAGCCGCGCGGTCACCCGTGGCATCAGGTCCTTGCCCTGCGAAGAGGCCGGCGCCAGGAGGACATCGGGCTGAAAGGCCCGGACGGCCGCACAGACCATCTCGGCATAGCCTTCGGTGCTGTAGGCGGTCAGCCCGGAATGATCGCTGAAGTAAATGCAGTCGGCGCCATAGGAGGTGCACTGGGCGGCGGTCTCCTCCGTTCCCGCAAGGACTGCGGCCACTCTTCCGCCCTTGGCATCGGCGAGGCGTCGGGCTTCGCTGAGGCACTCCTTGGAAAATTTCTTTAAGGTTCCTTCTCGCTGTTCGACAAAAACAAGAATTTTGGCCATGGGTATGTTTCCGATGGAAGAATAGGATTGGGATAAAAACTACAGGACTTTCGCCTCTTCCCGCAGGAGCCGTACCAGCTGCGGAACCACAACTTCCGGCTCGCCGCTGAGGATCTGTCCTCCGCCACGGGCAGGAGGCAGGGAGACCTTGGTCCAGACGAGCTTTCGGGCCTTGGCCCCGACCTGCTCTTCCGTCAGCCCCAGCCCGGATAGCTTAACCTCCTGGATTTCCTTCTTCTTGGCCGCCATGATTCCCTTCAGGGAGGGGTAGCGGGGCTCGTTGATCCCTTTATGGGTGCTAATTACCGCCGGCAGGGAGCAGGCAATGACTTCCACCCCCCCCTCGATATCTCTTTTAGCCACGACCTGGCCGTCCTTCCATTCGATAGCCACGGCACCGCTGACCTGCGGCAGGTTCAGCTTTTCTGCCAGAATCGACGGAGTCTGCGCGTTGTCTTCCCCGATACTGTATTTGCCCATGAGGACCACATCCGGCTGCAGGGGGGCGATGACTGCGGCCAGGATCTTGGCCGTCCCCAGGGGATCGGTCTTCTGTGCGGCCGGATCGCTGATGTGGATGCCCCGGTCCGCTCCCATGGCCAGGCAGGTGCGAATAGCCGCAGAAGCCCTGTCCGGGCCCAGGCAGACGACGATGACTTCGCCCCCGCAGGCCTCTTTCCTCCGGAGCGCCTCCTCCACGGCAAATTCGTCATAGGGGTTGAGAATCCAGGTGATGCCGCTTTCCTCAACACTGCAGCCGTCGGAAGCGACCTGGACCCGGGTGGTCGTATCCGGAACCTGTTTGACGCAAACAACTATTTTCATAAGAAGTTCCTAATTAAATTTCTTCAACATGATGCAGGCGTTGGTCCCGCCGAAGCCGAACGAATTCGACATGGCATAGACCACTTCCGCCTTGCGGGCCTGGTTCGGTACATAATCCAGGTCGCAATCCGGATCTCTGGCCTCCTGGTTGATGGTCGGAGGAAGGATCTGGTCCCGGATGGCCAGGGTGCTGATTGCGCCCTCGATGCCCCCGGCTGCTCCCAGGGGGTGGCCGAGCATCGACTTGGTCGAGCTGATGGCCAGCCGGTAAGCGTGCTCGCCGAAAACCTCCTTGATCCCCTGGGTTTCGAATTTGTCGTTGAAGGGGGTGGAAGTCCCGTGGGCGTTGATGTACTGGACATCCTGCGGGGCAATTCCGGCATCCCGGATGGTTTTGGCCATGACTCGCACAGCGCCGTCTCCGGAAGGAGCGGTAATGTGGTAGGCGTCGGAGGTCATACCGAAGCCCACAAACTCGGCCAGAATCCGGGCATCCCTTTTTTGGGCATGCTCCAGGGATTCCAGCACCAGAATTCCGGCTCCTTCTCCAATGACGAAACCGTCCCGCTCGAGATCAAACGGGCGACTGGCTTTGGTCGGATTGTCGTTTCGGGTGGAAAGAGCGCGCATCGACCCGAAGCCGCTTACCCCCATCGGGGTGATCGCCGACTCCGCGCCTCCGGCCACCATTACTTCCGCATCGCCGCGCTGTATGACCCGGAAGGCATCGCCGAGCGCGTGGGAACCCGAGGAGCAGGCTGTGCAGGGAGCCGAATTCGGGCCCTTCAGCCCGTACCGTATGCTCACCTGTCCGGCGGCCAGGTTGACGATGGCAGCCGGAATGAAAAAAGGGCTCACGCGGCGCGGGCCCTGCTTTAATAGGGTTTCATGCTCCCGCTCGATGACTCCGAATCCGCCGATTCCGGAACCGATAAAGACGCCGGCCAGATCGGCGATTTCCGGGGCAATCCGGAGATTGGCCATGGTCATCGCTTCCTCTGCGGCAGCGATGGCATAATGAATAAAGAGATCCATTTTTTTGATCTCTTTTTTATCGATGAACTGCTGAGGATCGAATCCTTTGACCTCAGCGGCAAACGTGGTGGAAAACCCGGTGGTGTCAAAGCGGGTGATCGGTGCCACGCCGCTCGCTCCGGACAGAAGTCCGGCCCAGGTTTCCCGGCTTGTATTTCCCAAGGCGGTCACCATGCCCAGACCGGTAACGACAACTCTTCTGTTTCCTGACATAATGGAATTGATCCCGTGCGCTTTGGAGAGAGGGGTTGAACGTAAACTTTCTGCCCCAATATACAGCAAACCCCCGTCTATCAGCGGCTTGGCCCTGACCTACTGCTGAAGACGGAGGTTTTCTTGGGGGAGGTTCCTGAACTTGCCGAGCCTGATTCCCGCAGGCTTTTAGTTGACGTGCTTTTCGATATAGTTGATGGCGTCCTGAACGGAACGGATTTTTTCAGCTTCTTCGTCCGGAATCTCGATGCCGAATTTTTCCTCAAAGGCCATCACCAATTCCACAGTATCCAAAGAATCCGCCCCCAGATCATCCACAAAGGAGGCGCTTGGGGTTACTTCCGCTTCGTCGACGCCCAGTTGTTCCACGATGATCGATTTCACATCGTCTTGGATGGATGGCATAGTTGTTCTCCGTTTCCTTTCCTTATGATTCTTGTTAAACAATTATGCTTTTCCTTGCGGAAAAACATTTTTCTTTCGTTTTGGGCTCTGCGTAAAGGTTGCTATTATAGAATACTCATCAGGAAAAAGTAAGGGATTTTATATCCGCCTTTTTCCGCACGTTTCACTGCCTACATATACATTCCGCCATTCACGTTAATCACTTGTCCGGTGATGTAACCTGCCTGCGGGGATGCAAGAAATTTAACGGCATGGGCGATATCTTTGTCAAGACCCATTCGGCCCAGGGGAATGGCAGAAAGCAGTTTTTCCCGGGCGGAGTCCGGAAGAATCCGAGTCATTTCGGTGTCGATGAATCCGGGAGCCACGGCATTGACGGTGATTTGCCGGCCGGCGAGCTCCCGGGCCAGGGCTTTAGTCAGTCCGATAATGCCCGCCTTGGAGGCGACGTAGTTGGCCTGTCCGGCATTCCCCAGCTGGGCCACCACGCTGGCCAGGTTGATAATCCTGCCGCGCCGCGCCTTGATCATGGCTGGAATCGCCTCCCGGCAACAGTAGAAAGTGCCCGCCAGGTTGACGTCCAGAACCGCCTTCCAGTCCTCGTCCTTCATGCGCATCAGCAGCCCGTCCCGGGTGATCCCGGCGTTGTTGACCAGGATGTCCAGCCGCCCCTGCTCGTCGATTACCTTCCGGATGCCGTTTTCCACATGGGCCGGATCGGAGACGTCAAGCCGCAGGGGAATCGCCCGTCCGCCGGATTCCATGATTTCCGATACCGCCGCTCCGATCTTGCCTTCCGCGATATCGGCCACCACCACGATCACTCCGGATGCGGCCAGCTCCTGCGCAATCGCCTTGCCGATTCCCTGGGCGGCGCCGGTAATGATGGCGACCTGATTGTTCCAGTCCAAAACGGTATCCCCTTGTTGTTTCCTTACCATATCTGCATGCCTCTTTGCTTCCTGCCGCTCGATCCGGGGTGGGGCGGCAGGGCCGCATCCCCGGGATCGCAACCGGATATTTTGCTTACACCTGAGCGATTTCCAGCTCTTGCAGCGCAGCGGCAAGAGTGGAGGCGTCTTCTACGCCGAGGACTCGGATCCCCTCGGGCAACTTCTTCAGCAATCCGCTTAAAACTTTTCCGGGGCCGACTTCCATAAACACCGTGACGCCCTCCCGCAGGAGGAATTCCATACTTTGCTGCCACCGGACCGCCTGGCTTACCTGCCGGATCAGACCTTCCCGCAGGACGTCCGGTTCGAGAACCGGCAAGGCGCTCACATTACAGACCACCGGGCAGCAGGGTGGGGCGAAGGCCGCGTTCTGCAAATCTGCGGCCAGCCTCTCCTGGGCGGGCTGCATGAGCGGGCAATGGAAAGGCGCGCTGACCGGCAGGAGGATCCCCCGCTTGGCTCCTCTTTCCCTGGCCAGCACCACAGCGCGATCCACGGCCTCCTTGTGCCCGGCGATGACGATCTGCTGGGCGGAATTGTAGTTGGCAGGCGATACGATCTGACCCTGCTCCGCATCCCGGCATACCGCTTCCAGCGAAGAGGCATCCAGCCCGAGGATGGCCGCCATGGATCCCTGGCCGACGGGTACGGCTTCCTGCATGTAGCGGCCGCGGTGGCGCACCAGCAGAATCGCCTCTTCCAGGCTCAGAACCCCTGCCGCCACCAGGGCGGAGTACTCACCGAGGCTGTGGCCGGCGACAAAATCGGGACGCACTCCGCGGGCCGACAAAGCTTTCCAGGCGGCCATGCTCGCGGCAAGAATCGCCGGCTGGGTGTTTTCCGTCAGCTTGAGCTGTTCCTCCGGGCCGTCAAAGCAGAGCGAGCTCAGGGAAAAACCGAGCACCCGGTCCGCAGCCTGGAACACTTCCTGGGATTCGGGGAAGTGTTCGAACAGGTCCCGACCCATGCCGGCGTATTGCGAACCCTGACCGGGAAATAATAAAGCTGTTTTTCTCATTCGAGTCTGGATTCTATCCTGGAGGCAGGTTTACCCGGCAGCGGTTCAGGACCGGGTACACTTTTCGGTGGTTTCTTCCCTGGCCTCGGCGCGGGCCGGACGAGAAAGCATGGCGGTCAGGTTGGATTCGATGCGGTGGTTGATCTGGTTTTCACAGAACTCCCGGGCGACCCGAATGGCGTTTTTAATCGCATTGGGATTGGACCGGCCATGGCAGATGATGCAGGCACCCTTCACACCGAGCAGAGGGGCGCCGCCATACTCGGAGTAGTCGATGCGCTTTTTCAAGCCGCGAAATGCGCGCTTGGAGAGCAGCGCTCCCACTTTGGTGGTCAGGGATCGGGACAGCTCTTCCTTGAGCATGGAAACGAACAGTTCGGCCAGGCTCTCGCTCACCTTCAAGATGACGTTGCCGACAAAGCCGTCGCAGGCCACCACATCCGCTTTACCATGGTAAATGTCCCGGCCTTCCACATTGCCGATAAAGTTGAGCTTCTGGGCCTGCAGCGCCTGAAAGACCTGGCGGGTCAGATCGTTGCCCTTGCTGCTTTCCTCTCCAATTGACATCAGGGCTACCCGCGGGGAGGGAATGCCCAGAATCTGCTGGGAATAAAAATGCCCCATAACCGCAAACTGCTCCAGATGTTCCGGTCGGCAGTCGACGTTCGCTCCGACGTCGATCAGCAGGCAGGGGCCCTTGGTGGTCGGCAGGATGGCGGCGATCGCCGGGCGGTCGACCCCTTTCAGCGGACCCAGAACGAGCTTGGCGGTGGCCATGACGGCACCGGTGTTTCCGGCGCTCACCATCCCGTCGGCCCGGCCATGACGTACCAGGTCGGCCGCAACCCGCAAGGAAGAGTTTTTCTTTTTCCTCAGGGCGGAGCTGGCGGCGTCCTCCATGGTAACCACTTCTTCGGCATGGACGATTTCCAGCCGGTTCTGGAAGCCGCCGGCTTCCCTGGCGGTCAGCAGCTCCTTGATCCGTGCGGTCTTTCCGACCAGCAGGATTCGGACATCCTGCTCCCGCAGGGCTTCCAGGGAACCGGCAACCTCCGGATGGGGAGCGTGATCCCCTCCCATGGCGTCGACAGCGATGGTAATCATTGCCGGGGAAACGTGTCGCTAGGTTTCCGGTACTTCAATGACCTGGCGGCCTTTGTAGAAGCCGCAGTGCGGGCAGGCCCGGTGGGGGAGCTTGGGCTCCAGGCAGTGGGTGCACACGCTGGTGCCCGGCGCTTTCAGATGGTCGTGGGACCGGCGCTTCCCGCGTCGGGATGCGGAATGTCTTCGTTTCGGATTCGGCATAGCTTTTCTCCCTTGATTCCTTTCAAAAAAATATTCGAATGATCCGTTTTGCTATCTTTATCGTAATGGCCCGGAGGCCCGTTGGCGCCTTAAGACTTGCGTTCCAGGGTTTCCCGCAGGCCCTGAAGCTTTTCCCGGAACGGGTTGGATGCGGCCGGCTGGCACTGGCATTCCTCCCGGTTTTGATTCTTGCCGCACTGCGGGCAAAGCCCGTGGCAGTCTTCCCGGCACAGGGATTTCATGGGAAGGGCCAGAAGAATCTGTTCGGAAATGGCCAGGTTGGTTTCGAATGCGACTCCGTCGTAAAAGCCTACTTCCATGTCTTCGTAGCGAAGCTCGATTTCCCGGGTGCTTTCCTGCGATCCGGGTTGCGGGATATACAGCAGATCGAAATCCAGGTTTTTCCCCTGGGAAAAATGCTCCAGACACCGGCAGCATTGAAATTCCAGCTCGGCGCGACAGGTTCCCTGGATCCGGAGCGTTTTGCCCTCCAGCAGGGAAATCACCGCCTGCACGCGGACATCCTCCGTCAAACGGGCGTCTTCGTGCCGGAAATCAAGCTCCTGCCTGGGCACCACCTCCGACAAGGTTAGAGGTTTGTCTCCTAATGTTTCAATTTCAATCAGCATATGATTCGGAATTCAACCGGCTTCAGGCTCATCCGCTCCTAAACCGTGGGAGGGGTAAAGCTAACGCAAAAGCCCCAAGAAATCAAGGGTCTGCTATGAAAATAAAGGGCTTCCTTCTAGATGCCAGGGATGTTCAGCCCGGCGGTCCACTCCTGCGGGAGAAAAAAGGTCCGATAAAGGTGAAGGGCGTAATTATCCGTCATCCCCGCGAGGAAGTCGGTGGCGGCCCGTTCCATGGATTCCTCCCGGCGCACCCGCTCGGATAGATATCCCTCCGGGTGCCGTGTCAGATAGCCGAAGAGGTCCATCAGGATCTTTTCCGCCTTGACGAATTCGGTTTGCGGTATGGCGTGCCGGTAGACTCTTTCGTTGAGAAAAGTGCGCAGCCGGGTTATGACCTCCAGGGCCGCAGGGGAAATGGAAATGCGCTCCAGTTCAACCTGCTCCGTTTCATGGATCACATCGCAAACCAATGTGTTGATCCGCTGGGAGTGCGTTTGTCCGAGTGCGTCGATGATTGGCCCGGGCACATCCCGGTCGGCGATTAAGCCGGCTCGAAGGGCATCATCCAGGTCGTGGTTGACGTAGGCGATGATGTCCGATAGCCGCACAATTTCCCCCTCCAGGGTGGCCGGGGACTTCTCCGGCCTTGGCGACAGTATTTCGCTCATCCCTTTGGAATGCTTGATAATGCCGTCCCGGACCTCCCAAGTCAAATTTAGTCCCTGGCCATCCCGCTCCAGGTGATCGACGACCCGCAGGCTCTGTATGTAGTGCCGAAATCCCTCCGGCAGGAGGCGGTTGAGAACCGACTCTCCGGCGTGGCCGAACGGAGTGTGCCCCAGGTCGTGAGCCAGCGAAATGGCCTCCACCAGGTCCTCGTTCAGGCGCAGGGCCCGGGCAATCGTTCTGCCGATCTGCGAGACTTCAAGGGTATGGGTCATGCGGGTTCGGAAGTGATCTCCCAGCGGAGCGAAGAACACCTGCGTTTTCCGCTTCAAGCGGCGAAAGGCCTTGCTGTGGACGATCCGGTCCCTGTCCCGTTGGAAAGGAGTACGGATGGGGCATTCCTCTTCCGGGGCCATTCTCCCCCGGCTCCGGCTGCTCTGCGCGGCGCGCGGGCTGAGGTTCAGGGCCTCGTTTTCCTGAAAGCGCTCGCGTAAGGAAGGGCAAAAACCGGCCATAGTTTTATCCGACTCTTTTCCCGGGCACGGAGTCCGGAAAGGAGAGGTGTCTCGCCCCGGGCGGCGGGCCCGGTCTGGCACTCCGGAAGTTAGCCGGCTTTTTCGCCGAGTTCGGTCAGCTGGCTTTCCGCGCGCGGCTTGACTTTGGAATCTGGAAATTCCTTGACCAGGCGTTTCCAGAGCTCGATCGCCTTGGCCTTGTCTTTCTTGTTGAGATGATGCTCCGCCAGGGAATAGAGGATTTCATCTTTTGGAAGACTGGTCTTGGCGTCTTTCAGGATTTTTTCGTAATTCTCCGTGGCCTTTTCCGTATTGCCTTCCGCCAGGTAGCTCTCTGCCATCGACAACAGGGCCAGGGAGGCGACCTCCGAGCCGCTTTCCGACTGAGCCAGCTGCTCCATAATGGAAGTGAAATCGCTTTTCTTTCCGAGTTCCAGCCGGCACAATCCTTCATAGTATCGGGAATACGGGTAAAGAGCCGTGCCCTTGGCCTTGGCGGAAAGTTCGGTAAAGGCCTTTTCGGCATCCGTGAACTTTTCCAGGTCGGTCTTGTAGCGGGAAGGTTCCGGAGCGGGATTGTTAGGATCTGCGGCAGGCGTCTCTCCCGCGGTGGCGTGGAATTTCTCCAGGGCTTTGCCGTAAGCCGACTGCAGCTCCTGGCCTTGGCCTGTCCGGTAATCGCTCCAGAAGAAAATGGCCAGGGAAACGACCACGAAGGCCGCCAGGATACCCAGCAAAAGCTTACTGTTGTCAACCACGTACTTGAGGATCCGATTCATCGTGGAATGAATCTGGTCTTCCTGTACCATTTCTTTTCTAGTTAGTCTTCCACCCGACACGGTTCACCTCGCAAGTTCTACATTGAAGGCATTTAAATTAAGGCAGATCCCGCTGAATGTCAAATTTATTTTCGTTTGGCTTGTGTGGTATTTTTAGCACGGAGGTTCACTGCAGCCATCATGACCAAAACTATTGCCATTGTCGGAAGGCCCAATGTCGGAAAATCGACCCTTTTTAACAAGATTTGCCGGCAGAGGCGGGCCATTGTCGCGGACTTGCCCGGCATAACCCGGGACCGGATATACAGCCGTGCCGAATGGAACGGGCACCGGTTCGAGGTGGTCGACACCGGGGGGCTGGTGCCTCGGGAAAAGGAGCTCATCCTGCAGCACATCCTGAGCCAGGCGAGAGAGGCCCTGGAGGAATCGGATCTCATCCTTTTCCTGGTCAACGGACGGGAGGGGCTCACCGTACAGGACGAAGAGGTCGCCGATTTTATCCGGCCCTATTCGGCCAGGACGATCCTGGTGGTCAACCAGCTCGATCCCCCGGTTCGACTTGAGCTGACTGCGCCCTTTTTTCAGCTGGGGGCCGAATCGCTGGTTGCCCTTTCCGCAGAACACAACGCCGGCCTGGGAGAGCTGCTGGACTTGGTCTGTCAAAGGCTTTTTGGCCAGGAGCGCGAAGCGGACTCCACGGAAGAGGAGGAGGAGGAGAGCAATGAAATCCGGGTGGCCATTGTCGGTCGGCCGAATGTGGGCAAGTCGACGCTGGTCAACAGCCTCCTCGGAAAAAACCGGGTGATTGTCAGCCCGATTGCCGGAACGACGCGCGATGCCGTCGACTCCGTGATCCGCAAAGGCAGCGGGGTCTACCGGCTCATCGATACGGCCGGCATACGCCGGAAAGGGAAAACCTCCGGGCAGATCGAGAGCCTGAGTGTGATCATGGCCCAGAAAAGCCTTCGTCGGGCCGATGTGGCGCTGCTGTTGCTGGACGGTTTGGAAGGAGTCACCAAGCTGGATGCGGAAATCGGCGGGATGGCTCTGGAATCGGGATTCTCGCTCTTTATCCTCGGGAACAAGGCGGACCTCTTTCCGCCGCAGCGCAAGGAGGAATTGGGGGAGGAACTGGATCGGCGCATGAAGTTTGCCGAATTCGCACCGCGGCTGTTTTTGTCCGCCCGCGAAAACCTTCGGGCCGATCAGCTTTTTTCATTCATAGAGCGGGCCTCCAAAGCAAGGAAGACGCGCATCAGCACCTCGCGCCTGAACAACCGCTTCCTGCCGCACGTCAAGGAACACCTCACCCAGTCGGGCCACCTGAACCTGCTGCCCGCCAACTTTATCACCCAGGCTTCGGTTTCTCCGCCGACTTTCGTCCTTTTTATTAAAGGAAAATCCATGCATTTTTCCCTGGAGCGTTTCGTGCAGAACCAGCTCCGAAAACAATTCGGTTTTTATGCCGCCCCGATCCGACTGGTGGTCCGAAAATCATGACCGAATTGCCTTTTTTATTTTACATTCGGAGAAACTGAATTGGTGCAGATAGTTAGATTCAGACCGATTCAAACATTCTGGATATAATCGCACGGAACCCTTGACAAGAATTGACTTTCTCTTTATTATGAAAGAGTAATTACATTGGCAAAATATCCGTATCGGGAAGACCCAGGCGGGGGATTTTCACATTCGGTGAGATTATGACCAAGGACTCCTTAGCTAAAGTTGTCTATGATTTGCACGGGGGGATTTCGTACAAGGAAGCCCAGAAGATCATTGACAACATGCTCGATATCATCCGTACGCAGCTCCAAAAAGGAGACAAAATCATGCTTACGGGATTCGGAGTCTTTCATGTCGTCAACCGCAAGCAGCGGCGCGGGATTAATCCCCAGTCCGGCGATTCAATCATGATTAAGTCGCGAAAGTACGTGTCCTTCAAGCCCTCCAAGATTTTGAACTTTTAGCCATGAAACAGTTTCCTAAAAAGCTTTTTTACAAAATCGGTGAAGTCTGCGATATAACGCAGGTTGCCCCACATGTGATCCGTTATTGGGAAACCGAGTTTTCTTCCTTGAAGCCCTCCAAAAACGCAGCCGGCCAGCGAATCTATCGTTTCAAGGATGTGGATCTCATCCTGGAAATTAAAAAGCTGCTGTACGATGAAGGGTACACCATCGCCGGAGCCAACAAGAAAATTCAAACGGAAATCCTGCGCAAGAAAGAAGAAAAAGCTCCGGCCGCATCCTCGGCAAAAATCAGCAGGCCGGAAACACTCAGTGCCGGAGATTTCGCTTCCCGCTCCATTGCGGAATTGAAGCCCATGCTGGACCAGCTGAAAGGGAAGTCAGACGATGAAGTAGCCGGTCTTCGGGCAGAGCTAAAAAGCATATTGACACTTTTGGACAAAAAGTGATACATTCAGAAGGGATATAGAGATTTTCTTTTTCACTGCTTGGGATACCCCATGGCAAAACGTAAAAGAGAACTCTCCGCGGGCGTTACCAACGCCGTCGGGACGTAGCGCAGCCTGGTAGCGCACATGCTTGGGGTGCATGGGGTCGGAGGTTCAAATCCTCTCGTCCCGACCAGTTTTTTATATCAGCCACGTTTTTCGCGTGGCTGATTTTCTTTTGGGAGAACCTTGAAACCGCTGATCCTTGTTACCAACGACGACGGGTATCGATCGGAAGGCATCCAGCATCTTGCGGCACGGCTGGCAACGTTCGGCGAAGTGTTTATTGTCGCCCCGGAAGAAGAGCGGAGCGCGGTGAGTCACGCTTTGACGGTGCGCGATCCGGTCCGCCTCAAGAAAATATCGGAAAAAATTTTCGCGGTGCACGGCACCCCTGCCGATTGCGTGATCCTGGCGATACGCGCCGTTCTGCCTCGAAGGCCGGCCCTGGTCGTTTCAGGGATTAATCATGGCAGAAACCTGGGAGACGACATCATGTATTCCGGGACGATCGCCGGAGCGCGCGAAGCCTGTTATCTGGATCTTCCCGCCTTTGCCGTATCTCAGCAGACGGACGGACCCGAGCCCCGGTTCGAGCTGGCGGCCCGATTCGCCTCTCACCTGGCAGAGAGAGTCATTGCCGCCGGTCTTCCGGACGGCGTTTTCCTCAATGTCAATGTTCCCAATCTCAGCTGCCCCCTGGGCATTCGCTGGACCCACCAGGGCCTGCGGATTTCCCGGTCCAGCCTTTCGGAATGTCCGGACCCCCGGGGTAATAAATTTTACTGGATCGGGGAGGAATTCAGGGGGAAGGACGTCGGCCAGGAGGAAGACTCGGATTATGATGCCATCGAAAACGGCTATATTTCCATTACTCCATTACAGCGGGACCAGACCAGTTACAAAAGTCTGAGGAGTCCTCTGGCCAGGGAACTGGCGGCCTCTCTCGACGGAATTTGACCCGCCTCCGGATAAAGGTGAAATCCGTCTCTTGATTCCTCCTGAAAAAAGGAGTATAGTTCCGCTTTAACTTCGTCGGTTTCCCTGGGAATCCCCCTTGGAAAACCTGGTTGTTTGAAAGGACGGGGCGTGGCGCAGTTTGGAAGCGCGTACGGTTCGGGACCGTAAGGTCGGAGGTTCAAATCCTCTCGCCCCGACCATCTCAAACCTGCTCCTATGTCTCCTTTCATGGCAAGTAGGAATTCAAGTTCTGACGAAGGGCCCTGCGCCTGGTAGCCCATGCTTTTCCTTCCGTTTTTCTGTTCTGGTGGGAAGTGAAAATGGCAGAAAAAGCAAGACACATGATCATTTTCGGCCGGGTCCAGGGGGTGGGATACCGCTACTTTGCATGCCGGGTTGCTCAGGAAAAAAACCTCTGCGGCTATGTCCGCAACCTTCCGGAAGGGGAAGTGGAAGTCTGGGTGCAGGGTGACGAGAAGGCGGTCAATGAAATAACAGCAACGCTCCAGGAAGGCCCCCCCTGGTCCCACGTAACACACATTGAGGCGAGGGACAGCGCTCCCTCCCCCGAATGGAATCGTTTTTCCATATTAAGGTAGGAACAATGGACTACAAGAAAATTATCCGTGAAATACCCGATTTTCCGAAGCCGGGAATCCTTTTTTACGATCTGACCACGCTGCTCAAGGACGCATCCGCTTTCCGGTCCGCCATGGATGAGCTTTCCGCCCCCTACCGCGATAAAAAGATCGACCTGGTGCTGGGAGTGGAAGCGAGAGGCTTCATCGTCGCCTCCTGCCTGGCCTATGAGCTCCATGCCGGCTTCATCCCGGTCCGCAAGCCGGGAAAGCTGCCTGCGGAGTCCCATCGGATCTCCTATGACCTGGAGTACGGAACCGATTCCCTGGAAATCCACAAGGATGCCATCCAGCCCGGACAGCAGGTGCTGGTCGCCGATGACCTTCTGGCCACCGGGGGGACCGCCGCCGCTGTCGGCAAACTGGTGAAGGACATGGGAGGCAGCCTGGCAGGCATGGCGTTTCTGGTGGAGCTGGAATTCCTGTCGGGGCGCAGCAAACTCCCGGGCGTAGACATTTTTTCGCTGATCCGGTACTGATTTTTCCCCGGAACCTACCTTCATGCCCAAAATACTTCTTTTCGTTCCTCTGGCCGCTCTCTGGGGTCTGATCGGCGTGCTCGCGGCTCAATCCCGCCCGAAGGCCGACCTGATTCTGATTTCCGGAAAAGTCTGGACTGTGAATCCTGCCCGGCCGAAAGCGGAGGCGGTGGCCATCCAGGGAAGCCGCATCCTGGCCGTCGGTTCGAATCAGGAGATCCTGGATCTTGCCGGGCCGCAAACCCGCCGGATCGACCTGCAGGGGCAGGCTGTCTTTCCGGGGTTCATCGACAGCCATGCTCATTTTCTGGGCCTGGGAAAAGAAAAACGCCAGGTCAACCTGCGCTATGCCGGCAGCTGGGAAAATGTCGTCGAACGGGTGGCTGCCGCCGCCGCCCGTGTTCCAAAGGGAACCTGGGTGCTGGGTCGCGGGTGGCACCAGGAAAAATGGAATCCCAAGCCCGCTGTTCTGGTGGCCGGCTTTCCGGTTCACGATCTTTTAAGCCGCGCGGTACCGGACCACCCGGTTCTGTTGACCCACGGCAGCGGACACGCCCTGTTGGTCAACGCACGGGCCATGGAGCTGGCCGGAATTTCGGATGCCACTCCCAATCCGCCGGGCGGGGAGGTCCTCCGGAATACCAGAGGTCAGGCGATTGGGGTTTTCACGGAAAATGCGGAGGACCTGGTCTGGGAAGCCTACGGACGGGACCAGAGCCGTCTCTCTCCTGCCGAGCGGGAAGCGGAAACGATAAAGGAAATCGAAGCGGCGGATCGCGAGTGCCTGGCCAACGGGATCACCACCTTTCATGACGCCGGGGTCGGGTTTTCCACCTTGGACCTTTACAGGAAAATGGTGGATGCCGGTCGGATCCGCGTGCGCCTCTGGGCCATGGTCAACGAGAGCAACGAGCAGCTGCGCCGCCGCCTGGGGAGCTATAAGCAGATCGGCTATGGGGAAAACCAGCTGACGGTCCGGGGAATCAAACGGTTGCTGGACGGCGCTCTGGGATCGCGCAGCGCCTGGATGAAGGAGGGATACGCCGATCGGCCCGGGAATACAGGGTTGAATACTATTCCGCTTTCCGATCTCAAGCAGACGGCCCAGATCGCCCTGCAGAACGGCTGGCAGCTTTGCGTTCACGCCATCGGCGATCGGGCCAACCAGGAGCTCCTGGACCTTTACGAATCGATCCTGCCGTCCCCCTCCGCTTCGGAAAGTCGCTGGCGCATCGAACACGCCCAGCACCTGGACCCCCAGGACATCCCCCGCTTCGCCCGGCTGGGAGTGATCGCCGTGATGCAGGGGGTACACTGCACCTCCGACGGGCCGTTCATTGTTTCCCGTCTGGGAGAAAAGCGGGCTCGCTCCGGCGCCTACGTCTGGCGGTCGCTGCTGGATGCCAGGGCGAGGATCAGCAACGGGACCGATGCTCCGGTGGAAGAGCTGAACCCGCTGGCCTGCTTTTATTCTTCCGTTACCAGGCGCCAGGGGAACGGAGAGTATTTTTATCCGGAGCAGCGCATGACCCGTTCGGAAGCCCTGGAAAGCTATACGATCCAGGGGGCCTATGCCGGATTCGAGGAGAACATCAAAGGTTCCATCGAGCCGGGCAAGCTGGCGGACCTGGTGGTGCTGTCCCGGGATATCATGACGGTTCCGGAGGAAGAAATTCCGCAAGCGGAAGTGAGAATGACCATCATCGGAGGACAAATCCGATTTTCCAAATGACTTTTAATTTTCGCACGCGCATTTCCAGGTGAGGTTCCAGGTATGGGCTTTGTTATGCAAAGAGTTGAACTGGCGGGAGTCGGCATCCTCCAGCCGTCGGTTTTTGAAGATACCCGCGGCTTTTTCAAGGAGATGTATAACCGACCGGCCTTCGAACAGATCGGGCTGACGGAGGCCTTCGTTCAGGACAATCTTTCACGCTCCAGCCTGGGTACGGTCCGCGGCCTGCACTTTCAGGCGCCTCCCTTCTCCCAGGGCAAGCTGGTTACGGTTCTGGAAGGGGAGGTTCTGGACGTGGTGGTCGATTTGCGAAAGGGCTCCCCGACCTACGGGCAGTCGTTTTCGATCGTGCTGGCTCAGAACCGGCACACCATGCTTTATGTGCCCCCCGGCTTTGCGCACGGGTTTTCCGTTCTGTCCGCCTCCTGTCTTTTTTACTACAAGTGCACCGCCGTTTTTCATAAGCCGGCGGAAGGCGGAATCCGCTGGAACGATCCGGATCTGGCCATCGACTGGAGGGTGTCCGCGCCTCTGGTTTCCGCCAAGGATCAGGACCTTCCTTTTCTGAAAGATTTCGATTCTCCTTTTTCTCTTTAGAGGTACGACACGGAGGTAGCCGCATGAAAGGAATTATTCTGGCAGGCGGGTCCGGCACCCGGCTGCACCCTCTCACCATAGTCATGAGCAAGCAGCTCATGCCGATCTACGACAAGCCGATGGTCTATTATCCGCTCTCTTCGCTGATGCTGGCGGGAATACGCGATATTCTGGTCATCTCCACCCCGCAGGACCTGCCCCACTTCCGGAATCTGCTGGGAGATGGCCATCAGCTGGGGATCCGGCTGCAGTTCGCGGAGCAGCCCCACCCGGGCGGCCTGGCCCAGGCGTTTCTGATCGGAGAATCTTTCATCGGCTCGGAGAAAGTCTGCCTGATTCTCGGCGACAATATTTTCTACGGGGAAGGATTGCCGCGGACCCTTCAAAAATGCACGGAGCCGGAGGGTGCCATTGTTTTCGCCTACCACGTTGCGGATCCGGAGCGCTATGGAGTCGTTGAGTTCGATCCCCAGGGAAAAGTGATTTCGATCGAGGAAAAGCCGGCCCGGCCGAAATCGAGTTTCGCCGTCCCGGGGATCTATTTTTACGACCAGGAGGTGGTGGCCATTGCCAAAAACCTGCGGCCTTCAGCCCGCGGCGAGCTGGAAATTACCAGCGTCAACCAGCGGTACCTGGAAATGGGTCGGCTGCGCGTGGCGGTGATGAGCCGCGGGGTTGCCTGGCTCGACACCGGCACCCACGATGCGCTGATGCAGGCGGGAAATTTCGTGCAGATCATCGAGCAGCGCCAGGGTCAGAAAATCGGCTGTATCGAGGAGATTGCCTACCGGATGGGGTATATCGATGCCCGACAGCTGGAAGCGCTGGCCGGAGAGCTGCTCAAGAGCGGATACGGCAGATATCTTCTGAACTGCCTGGAAGAGAGAAGCCTCTGATACCGGCTTGAAGTCCATGCGCGGTTCGGCTCCTGCTATGCCTGCCCAGGCACGCCGCTTGATCCCGCAATCGGCCGCCGCTCGCCTGGCGATCGGCGGGGCGATTCTGTGGATGGCGACCCGGCTGGTCGGGATGTTTGTCCCCACGCGGATCTGGGGAGAGACCCTGGTCATTGTCGGCAAGCTGTTTCTGCTTCTGGCCTTGTTCCTCTTCCTCTCCCGGATGTGGAGCTCGCTGATGAGCCGCTTCCTCTGGAAAATCCGGCGCCGGCTGATCCTGGCCTACATTTTTTCTTCGGTGATTCCCCTGATCCTCTTTTTTTCGATCGTCGCCCTGAGCGCCTTTCTGCTCTACTATCAGCTGATGCACTTTCTGCTGCTCAACCAGGTCGGGCTGCAGACCGCCCAGCTGGAGTCTTTCGCTGCCGCCATCCGCAACAGCATGGAGGAAATGGGCCACCGGGCCGCGGCGGACCGGGAGGGGCTGCAGCAGCTGCTGGACCAGGAGGCCCGCTTCGTTCAGACCAGCTTTGCGACGGCGGCCATCTACGTTCGGCTGAAGGCCGGCGGCGGGCAGCCGCCCCACCTGCTCTTTTCCGGTACGCCGGATCCCATGATGGAAATGGACTACCGCCTGCCGTCGTGGCTGTCGGAACGCGATTTCAGCGGCATCGTCTTTGAGCCCCCCGCCCCGCAGGCCCTCTCGCCTACGCCTTCCCGCCGGGCGGCCAAGGCGGCGGCCCACAGCAACCTGTCCCTGCGCTCCGTGGCTTTTTCGAGAGGTGCACGGGAGTCGGAGATCAGCGTCGAGGTGATCGCTCCGGTAGACCGCAACCTTCTCCGCCGTCTCAAGTCGGCCCTGGGGCTGGAGCTGTTTTTATTGCGGGGAGAGTCCGAACCCGGCGGGGAGGGGACTCCGGGGACTCCGGGGGAGCCGGGCCGCGCAGGCAGGCAGGCTCTCCCGCGCCTGCTGTCCTCCACGCAGGAATCCACTTCGGACCAGGAACTGGAAAACAAAGCGCAGTATTTCGTGCCGATGACCCTGTACCCGGTTCTCTGGGAAAACGGGCAGGAAGCGGAAAATCCCCGCATAGACAATCTTGTGGCGGAGCTTTCTCTGTCCGGCTTGTACCGGCAGCTCTTTCTCTCCGAAAACAAGCTGCGCCAGAATATTGCCGATATCCTGCAGTTCCTGCTGCTCTTCTTTCTGGCCGCCGAAATTTTATCCCTGCTGATCGGGGCGGTGCTCACCAAGACCATCACCGCCGCGGTGCACAGCCTGGATCGCGGTGTTCGACTCCTCAAGAAGGGGGACTTCAGCCACCGCATTGTCGTCAAGTCGAACGACCAGCTGGGAGATCTGGCCGACTCCTTCAATACCATGAGCCGTTCCCTCCAGGAGCTGATGAAAGAAAGGGTGGAAAAGGAGCGGCTGGACCGCGAGCTGGAAATCGCCAAGGAAGTGCAGGGCCGGCTGTTTCCCAAGTGCGCCCCGGATTTGAGTCACCTGGATATCTGCGGCTCCTGCCTTCCGGCCCGATCGGTCAGCGGGGATTTTTTCGATTATCTGACCGTTTCGCCCCAGGTCCTGGGAATCACCATCGGAGACATTTGCGGGAAAGGGATTTCCGCCGCTCTGCTTATGGCGAACCTGCAGGCGGCGATTCGCAGCCAGGCACCCTGGTTTATTCCGGGGTCCGGAGGGGAAAGCCGGCGGATCTGGGAAGAGAAGCTGCTTTCGGCCATGGTGGAGAAAATCAATCGGCATGTTCTGGAATACACCGCCTCCAGTAAATTTGCCACCCTCTTCATCGCGGTCATCGACCAGGAAAACCGGTGTCTGACCTATTGCAACGCCGGACACAATCCTCCGCTGATTCTGCAGGGGGACAGGCTTCTGTCGCTGAAAACCGGCGGTACCGTGGCGGGCATGTTTGCGGAGGCTACCTTCGCCCAGGAGACCATTCCGCTCCAGCCGGGGGATCTGTTCGTCGGCTACACCGACGGCCTGGTGGAGGCATCCAACGAGTACGGGGAGGAGTTTGGAGAAGAGCGGCTTCGCACCGTCCTGCTCGATTATTCCGTATTGCCCGTAGAAAGTATTCATCGAAAAATCATGGAATCGGTGCAGAACTGGTCAGGCGGAAAAGAGCTCGAGGACGACATGACCCTCATCGTGGCCCGGTGCCAGGATCGGGAGGCGGAGAGCCGAGGCCCCGGAGTGTGCGAAGGATAATATCAGAAAACAGGAGGAAAGGGTGCAAATTAAAAAAGCGGTAATCACGGCCGCAGGGCGCGGCGCCCTGCTGTATCCGGCTTCGGATCCGGTGCAAAAAAGCATGCTGCCGGTTGTGGATCTGGACGGGCGGGTCAAGCCGGTGATGCAGATCATCGCCGAAGAAGCCCTGGAAAGCGGGATCGAGGAAGTGTGCATTGTCTGCGCTCCCGGCGACCAGGCGGAATACCTGCGCCTTTTTTCCCAGCGCCGGGATCAGCTGTGGAAGGATGCCGGGGTGGAGCCCTGGGCCCGCGAGCAGGCCGAGCGCCTCGACTTTCTGATCGGGCGGCTGCATTTCACGGTACAACAGGAGCCGTGGGGGTACGGCCACGCCGTCTATTGCGCGCACCAGGCAGTGGGCCAGGAACCCTTTCTGCTGCTGCTCGGCGATCACCTCCATATTTCCCACCGGAAAGACAAGCGCTGCGCACGGCAGCTGCTGGACCTGGCCAGGGCGGAGAGCTGTTCGGTGGCTGCGGTTCAGCCCACCCGCGAGCATCTGGTAGGGTTGTATGGAACCCTTTCCGGCAAGAGAGTGGCGGACCGCTCCGGGGTGTACCAGATCGAAAAGATCCTGGAAAAGCCTTCGCTCAGCCTGGCGGAGCTGGAGCTGCAGACCCCCGGCCTCCGGGCCGGCTTTTATTTATGCCTGTTCGGCACCTATGTCCTCTCTCCCCAGATTTTCTCCCTGCTGGAGGAGGAAGTGGCTAAAGGAGTCGGGGAAGGGAGAACGCTGCTGCTCACCCCGGCCCTGCAGCGCCTGGCCGACCAGGGCAAGTTCCTGGCGATGGAAATTCAGGGGACGCGGCACGATATCGGCACACGGTACGGACTGCTGCAGGCTCAGATTGCCATGGGTCTGGCCGGAGAAGGGAAGAGCGAGGTCCTGGAGCTGCTCACCGAAACCCTGGCCGAAGCTCACCTGCGCAGTGCCGGCGGAGATGGACATGACGACTGACAACCCGTTCGTAAAGATGATTGTCTGTGCCGATCCGGAGGTCCGGGATCAGCCGTTTCTGGAGGTGTGCCTTTCCATGCCTGCCGCCCGGCTGTGGACATCGCTGGAAGAGCTGGAGCAGTTCCGGCATGCGGCCGGAAGCCTATATCATCGCGTCCGCGCCTCCCTCTTTCTTTATGCCGCCTACCGGTTCCTGCTGATGGAGTCCCCTTCCATGGCGGCCACCGGAACCATCCCCTACCGCGGGTTTACCGATATTCTGGAGCGGCGCTTCGAAGAAGCCATTCAATCCTTCCGCCGGGTGCTGCAGCAGAAGGGGCCCGATGCCGCCCTGCTCAGCGCCCTGGCGGAAAGCTACCACCGGCTGGCCTTCCAGGATCTCCTGGACCAGGTACGACGCAGCGTCCGTTCCAGCCGCGGGAACCAGTGGATGTTTCGCGTCGGGGACGAGAGCGAGCACCCGGTGCGGCTGCGGCCGGAACTGCTGCGCCGCGAAGCCGGCAGCCGGTTTTTCCCCATCCTGAAGGAAACCACGCCGGTCCGGCTGGACCTGAGTCATAGCGGCTGGTCGGATATTTTCTTTCTGGGAATGGACTATCCGGAAGGGGCCCGGGTTCTGAACATCAGCGTGGATCTGGGAGTGTACGGGCGGGATGCCGGGGTGCAGCCGCCCATCGAGACCTTTGTCCGGGTGATTCCCGAGAGCTGCCTGAGGCTGACCAGTCTGGATCTTCACCAGACCAAGGACATCACGGAACTTCGGGATCTGTTCAATTTCGGAAACGACTACCTTGGGCTGCTGAAAGCCGGCGTCATCGCCTCCGGCGTTATTCCGCCCTCTTTCGAGGGCAGCCACAGCCGGCTGCCGCAGATCCTGTCCCGCGTCTGCGGGGCCGATCGGGGCCTGGAGCTGATCACCCGGGTCAACGATATTCCCAAAGGATCGCGCCTGGCGGTCTCCACCAACCTGCTGGCTTCGATCATCAGCCTGCTGATGAGGGCCACCGGGCAGACCATGGCCCTGGAAGGAATTCACCGGGAGGAGGAGCGCCGTCTGGTGGCCTCCCGGGCGATTCTGGGAGAATGGATCGGGGGATCCGGCGGAGGCTGGCAGGATTCCGGCGGGGTTTGGCCCGGATTCAAAGTCATCTACGGTGTACCGGCTTCCGAGGGCGATCCGGAATTCGGGATCAGCCGCGGATGCCTGCTGCCCCGCCACCGGCTTCTGGGGCCGGAGGATCTGCATCCGGAAATGAAGGAGAGGCTGGCTGATTCCCTGGTCCTGGTGCACGGTGGAATCGCCCAGAATGTGGGCCCCATCCTGGAGATGGTGACCGAAAAATACCTGCTGCGGGGCCGGAAGGAGTGGGAGGCCCGACAGGCCATGCGGGGCATCTTTGACCGGATCCTGGATTCGCTGAAGGCCGGGGACGTGCGCCGGCTGGCCGCGGAAACCACCTTGCATTTCACAAATCCTCTGGCTACGGTGATTCCCTGGGTTACCAACCTGTTTACCGAAACCATCATGCGGCGCGCCCGGCAGAAACTGGGCCAGGACTACTGGGGCTTTCTCATGCTGGGTGGCATGTCCGGAGGCGGCATGGCCATGTTCGTACATCCCGGAAAACGGGATTCCTTCCGGGATGCGATTCTCGAAATCATGCACCAGGCTAAAAAAGAGCTGGAAGACGCCTTGCCGTTTGCCATGGAGCCGGTGGTCTATAACTTCCAGGTGAACGAAAACGGCACCGCCGCCCGGATGCTGCACGGGGAGGACACCTTTCTTCCCGCGTCTTATTATTCCCTGCATGTTCCCGGCCTTTTGCGCCGCTCCGCCGAACCTGCCCTGACGCTTCGGCTGGCGGAGGTGGACCGGTTTGCCCGCGGACTCTCCCGGCCCGAAGATGCCTACCGCCTCCTGGGCTCGGTGCTGGGCGGGCTGCTCAGCGGCTCCGCAGTCACGGAAAGCGCAGTGCGCCGCCGCTGGGAGGAGGAGGTGGTGCGGATACGGCAGGAAAACGGCTTCGATCCGATCCAGCATGAGCGCTTCCGCGAGGACCTGCACGCCGGAAAAATCGGGCTGGCTCATAACCGCCTGCCGATCGACACGCTGATCGAGGATGTGGCCGAAGAAGACCTGATGCATCTCACCGGGAAGCCTTCTCTCGTCGAGCGCGGAGAAGAGGCTCTGCGCCAGGGAAGCGTGGCGTCCTTTACCCTGGCTGGCGGAGTCGGGACCCGCTGGACGACCGGGGCGGGAGTAATCAAGGCGTTGAATCCCTTTGTCCGCCTGGGAGGAATCCACCGCAGCTTTATGGAAATACACCTGGGCAAGTCCACCTGGACCGAGCGGCGTTATGCATGCCCGGTCCCTCATCTCATTTCCACCAGCTTTCTGACCCACCAGCCGATTGCCCGCTATCTGGACCGAACCGGCCAGTGCGGCTATGCCGGGCCGCTTTACCTCTCACCGGGAAGATCCATCAGCCAGAGACTGGTGCCCATGGTCCGCGACCTGATGTTCCTGTGGGAGGAGATGCCCCAGGAGACGCTGGATGAGCAGAAGCAGAAAGTTCGGGAGGCGGTACGCAAAGCGCTGATGGACTGGGCCCGGTCCAAGGGAGAGAGCAGCGACTACACCGACAATCTGCCCGTTCAACGCTTTAATCCTCCGGGACACTGGTACGAAGTGGCTAATCTGCTGCGCAACGGAGTTCTGGCCCGGCTGCTCGAAGAACGGCCTCAGCTGGAAACCCTCCTGCTGCACAATATCGATACGCTGGGCGCCAATCTGGATCCGGAAATTCTGGGCGCCCACCTGGCCTCGGGAAACGTCCTGACCTTTGAAGTCGTACCGCGGAGAATCGAAGATCGGGGGGGCGGGCTGGCCCGGGTAAACGGCCACCTGCGATTGCTGGAGGGCCTGGCCCAGCCGCGCGAAGAGGACGAACTGGATCTGCGCTACTACAACACCATGACCACCTGGATCCAGATCGATCCGTTGCTTCAGCTGTTCGGACTGACCCGGAAGGATCTCAACGGGCCCGAGGACCGCATCGCCTCTGCGGTCCGCAAGCTGGCCCACCGCATGCCGACATACGTTACCATTAAAGATGTGAAGTGGCGATGGGGCCACGGCCAGGAGGACGTGTATCCGGTGGCCCAGTTTGAGAAGCTCTGGAGCGACATGAGCGCTCTGCCGGAGATCCGGTGCGGCTTTCTGGCTGTTCCGAGGATGCGCGGGCGACAGCTCAAAGACCCCGGTCAGCTGGATGCCTGGGCCAATGACGGAGGAAGGGAGCATGTGGCCGCCTTGTCCGGGTTCGCCGTTTGAGAAGGGGTGTCCAGGGGAAAGCCCATGCGGTTCCTTAAAGCGCAGGCCAACGGCAACGATTACCTGGTGGCGATGACCGGCGCGTCCGGCATGTCCGCCGCCGGGCTGGGAGCCCGTGCTGCGCGGATGTGCGACAGGCACTTCGGCGTCGGCTCGGACGGCATCGTTTTCCTGTCCCGGGGCGAAGGAAGCAGCCCTTCCGGCTGGGAGGCCCGTATTTTCAACCCGGACGGCGGAGAGGCGGAAGTGTCCGGAAACGGCCTGCGCTGCGCCGCCGCGGGGATCGGCTTTCTCGAGCCGCATCGCTCGGAGGAAATCCGCATCCGGACCTCCTCCGGGGAAAAAACATTCCGCCGCCTGGAGAGAAGAGGAAACCGTTTCCGATTTGAAGCCGACATGGGCTGCCCGGCCTTCGAGCCGGACCGGATTCCCATGCGTACGGCGGAGCGCCTGGAAAAGGCCCTGGGATACCCGCTGGCAGTCGAAGGGCGTATTTTTCCGGTGACCGCGCTTTCCATCGGCAATCCCCATTGCGTGATCTTCGGCCGGGTGGCGGAAGAAGCCGACTGGCCGCGCTGGTCCTCGCTGATTTCCGGGCACGAGGCTTTTCCGAACCGGACCAATGTGGAATGGGTGGAGATCCTGGGCCCGGATCGGATTCGCGTCTCCTTCTGGGAGCGCGGGGTCGGGCCCACGCTTTCCTCGGGAAGCGGCAGCTGTGCCGCGGCAATTGCCGGCATTCTGGCCGGGATGACCACAGAAAGGGTAACGGTAAGCAGTGAAGGGGGCGATCTGGCCGTCGAGTGGCGCGACCGGAAAAAGATATTCCTGACCGGCGAGGCGGAGCTTGTTTTTGAGGGCAGGTGCCTTGGGGCGGAGGGCGACGATGACCGCTGAGCAGATTCTATCCTTCTGCCGGAGCTCCCGGGAATGGGCCGTGGATTGTCTCGCGGAAATGGTCCGCAGGGAATCGCCCACCCGGGATCCGGACGCCGTCAACCGGCTGGGGGAATTTCTGACCGGCCTGTTCCGGCAGCAGGACTGCCTCCTGGAGGCGGTCCATCCGGCGGAGCGCGGCGCTCATCTGTTCGGATGGGGTACGGGAAGTGTTTCCTGCGCGGACAGGCAGCCGGTCCTTCTGCTGGGGCACATGGATACGGTCTGGCCGGTTGGAACGCTGCAGAGCATGCCCCTCCGCCGCGAAGGGGACCGCCTCTACGGGCCGGGAATTTTCGATATGAAGGCCGGCCTGCTGCTCATGCTGTTCGTCGCCCGGGCGGTACGGGAAAGGGTTTTTCTTCCTCGAAGCCCGTGGAAAATATTAATCATGGCCGATGAGGAAGCCAGCGCTCCGGAGTCCAGAAACGTCATCGAGGAGCAGGCCCGGGACTGCCGTTACGTGCTTTGCCTGGAGCCGCCTCTTTCCGGCAACCGCGCCAAGACGGCCCGCAAGGGATCCTGTCGCTTTCTTCTGGAAATCCTCGGGCGGGCGGCGCACGCCGGCGTGAACCATGCCGACGGAGTCAGCGCCGTCGAGGAGCTCGCCCACCAGGTGCTGCGGCTGCAGGCCATGACCGATTATGCGCGGGGTACCACGGTCAGCGTGGGCACGGTCCACACCCGCAATGCGGCCAACGTGATTCCCGATTATGCGGTGGCGGAAATCGATGTCCGGGCCGCGAGCCGGGCCGAGGCGGACCGGGTGATCGGGCAGATTCATGCGCTGGCGCCGGTCCTGGACGGGGCGCGGCTGAAGGTCACCGACGGAATCCGGCGTCCGCCGCTGGAGCGGACCGACGGGGTGGCCGCTCTCTACCGGTCGGCAGCCTGCCGGGCCCGGGAGCTCGGATTTGAGCTGGGAGAAGGTTCCAGCGGAGGCAGCAGCGACGGAGCCTTCACCGCCGCTTTGGGGATTCCCACGCTGGATGGCATGGGAGTGGAAGGCGACGGCCTCCATGCCGAGCATGAGCATGTTTGCGTTTCGGATATCGCGCCCAAGGCGGCGCTGATAATGAGGATCCTGCAGGAATATTGAAACGATGAAGCGGAAAGGAGAGCTATGACGGCGTTCACGGCGGAATTGATCGGTACGGCTTTGCTGATCACCATGGGCAACGGGGTGGTGGCCAACGTGCTTCTGGGGCGCAGCAAAGGCCAGGGGGGCGGATGGATTGTCATCACCATGGGGTGGGCGATGGGGGTGTATATCGGGGTGCTGGTGGCAGGGCCCTACAGCGGAGCTCATCTCAACCCTGCGGTGACCGTGGCTCTGGCAGCGGCCGGTCGTTTTGCCTGGGATCTGGCTCCCGGTTACATCGCCGCCCAGCTGCTCGGAGCGGCCCTCGGGTCGGTGCTGGTCTGGCTCAGCTACCGGGACCACTTCCAGGTGGAAAAGGATTCCGGTCAGATTCTTTCGATATTTGGAACCGGGCCCCAGTTTCCCAACCCGCTGAACAACTTTCTCACCGAACTGATCGCCACGCTGGTTTTCATGACCGCCGTGCTGCACCTGGCCGCTCCCAAGGTGGGGCTGGGTTCCCTGGATGCCCTGCCGGTGGCGCTGGTGGTGCTGGGAATCGGGCTGTCGCTGGGCGGCCCGACCGGTTACGCCATCAATCCCGCGCGGGACTTCAGTCCGCGGCTGGTCCACGCCCTCCTGCCGATTCCCGCCAAGGGAAAAAGCGAATGGTCCTATGCCTGGGTGCCGGTGCTCGGCCCCCTGGCGGGCGCCCTGCTGGCGGTGGCCATTTTCTCGGTGAGCAGGTAGAACATGGCTCCCGCATCGCTTTTCCGAAGACTTCTCCTGGCGCTCCCGGGGCTGCTGTTCTGCGGTCAGGGAGCGCTCGCCCAGTCCTCCTCCTTTGCCTTTATCGACAGCAAGACCATTGTCACCCTGGAGTTCAGCGGCTCCTCGGAGGCCACCCTGAATTTCTTCAACATGACCAAGTACCTGGTGGTGCTGAAAGCCCAGAATCTGTGGCTGGTCGACGATGTCGGGGCGGTACGCATCGGTCAGGTATTCCGGAGGGAAAACCCGGACCCGGAGGAAGGCAATTATTCGGGCTCCTACATGGTGGAAGCCTGGAACTACAAGGCCGTGGAAATCTGCGGTGCGTTTCCTCCGTCCCAAACCCTTCGCCAGGTGATCCTGGTTCTTGGCGGAAAGCGCCTGGTGATGCAGCCGATGCGTTCTGCCGCCATGGAGGAGCTGGCGGCCCGGATTCAGGAAGTGGATCTGTCGCTGCAGAACGGCCTCGAGATCCTGGAAAAGGCCAACCTGTCTTCGCGGGGCAGCATGAGCTATCCGACCGGCGAGGAGGATGAGCTGGATCAGCTGATTCGCAAGATGATGGGACCGGATGATACCAATCCGCCCCGCATCCTCTCCCGTCCCGCTCCCCAGCTCACCAGGGAAGCCCGCCAGGCGGGATTGACCCAGGCGCAGGTCAAGGTCAGCGTATCGCTGGACAAAAACGGGTTGATCCGGGAAGCGAAAGTAGTCAAGGGAATGGGATACGGGCTGGATGAGCGGGCCCTGACCACCGTTCGCAACAGCTGGACTTTTTTGCCGGCCACCCAGTACTCGGAACCGGTGGATGCGGTGGCCACCGTCCTGGTGGACTTTGCCGCCGCGGCCCGCTGATCTGTAAAAAACCACAACAAGGAGCATGCCAATGAGAACGCCTGTTCTGGAACGAATGGCGCAAAAGCCGCAGGTTTTCGACGGGGCCATGGGAACCATGATTTATTCCCGGGGCGTTTTTCTGAATGCCTGCTATGATGAGCTTTGTCTCTCCAATCCGGACTTGATCCTGGGGATTCATCGGGAGTATGCCGGCGCCTTTGCCGACATCCTGGAGACCAACAGCTTCGGAGCCAACCGCATCAAGCTGCGGGCCTACGGACTGGCGGACAAGGTGGCCGATATCAACCGTGCCGCCGTGCGGCTGGCCCGCAGCGCTGCAGGAGAGGAGCTTTACGTGGCGGGCTCCGTGGGGCCCTGCCTGAAGCCCGGCCAGATTCTGTCCGCGGAAAACGAGAAGGAATTGCGGGCGGCGTTCGAAGAGCAGGTCGGCGTCCTGACTTCCGAAGGCGCCGACTTTTTAATCCTGGAAACCTTCCATGACCTGCAGGAGCTGCTGCTGGCGGTCGGCGTGGCCGGCCGGTTTGACGTGCCGCTGTTCGCCTCCTTCATGGTGAACGAAAAAGGGGAGACCGCCCACGGCACATCCATCGAGCAGATGGTCTCGGCACTGGATGCCGAGCCCGGAGTGCACGCCGTGGGGATCAACTGCGGCGTGGGCCTGGCGCCCACCTTCGACATGCTGGAAAGAGCCATGCCGATCGTCAAGAAGCCCTTCTTCGTGATGCCCAATGCGGGGCTTCCCCGGCAGGTCGAGGGACGGATGCTCTAT
The DNA here is from genome assembly GCA_903847975.1 of uncultured Acidobacteriota bacterium. Lineage (GTDB taxonomy): Bacteria > Acidobacteriota > UBA6911 > CAINFC01 > CAINFC01 > CAINFC01. Next base: position 103,502 of record CAINFC010000311.1, read on the forward strand.
TTGAACAACCCGGAGTATTTCACCGAGTACTGCAAGAAATTCATTGAGATGGGGGTTCGCGCCGTCGGAGGCTGCTGCGGGACCACGCCGGAGCACATCCGCATGGCCGCCAAAGCGGTCAAGGCGCTGAGCGGGGTTAAAAAACATATTGAAATCCGGGCCTATCCTGCGGAAGCCGCAGCGAGCCAGGAGGTCATTCCGCCGAACAAGCGCTCCCGGTTCGCCGCCCGGCTGCTGGGGGGCAAAAGGGTTACCACGGTGGAGCTGCTTCCTCCGAAATCCTCCGACATGAGCCAGCTGCTGGAGCGCGCCCGGGAGTGCCATCTGGCCGGCGTCGATGCCATAAACATTCCGGACGGACCCCGGGCCAGCGCGCGGATATCGCCGATGATTTCCGCCATAGCCATTCGCGAGCGGGTCGGAATCGAGCCGATCCTGCACTACTGTTGCCGGGATCGGAATCTGATCGGCATGCAGTCCGACCTGCTGGGCGGATATGCGGCGGGACTGACCAATTTTCTGATCATCACCGGCGACCCGCCCAAGCTGGGAGATTATCCGGACGCCACAGGGGTGTTCGACGTGGATGCCATCGGGCTGACGAAAGTGGTGGCCAACCTGAATCGCGGCCGGGATATCGGCGGTGCGGCAATTGCCCCGGCGACGGGAATCTTCATCGGCGTGGGGGCCAATCCCTGCGCCGTGGACCGGGAGCGGGAACTCAGCCGCTTTTTTGCCAAAATCGATGCCGGGGCCCAGTTTGCCATCACCCAGCCGGTGTTCGATGCCGAGGAGCTGCTTCGTTTTCTGGACCGGCTGGCCGGGCACGGGCGCCAGATTCCCATTGTCGCCGGCGTATGGCCCCTGACCAGCCTGAAAAACGCCGAGTTCCTCAAGCATGAAGTACCCGGCGTCAAGGTTCCTGACGCGATCATTGAAAGGATGTCCCTGGCCCGCACCAAGGAAGAAGGGGTGCGCACCGGGATCGCCATCGCCAGGGAAACCTGCGCGCAAATTTCCCCGCACGTCTGCGGCTTCCAGGTGTCGGCCCCCTTCGGACGGGTGGAGATCGCCCTGGAGGTTCTATCCTGAGAAAGCCGCTCCGGCCAACCTTCCCGGCGCTATTTTATGGGAGGTACGGCGCTGCGGAACACTTCGCACTCGCGGCATAGCTTCATCTTGCTGTGCCAGCTTTTCTGGGGCTTTCCGGTACAGAGCGTGCCGTTGATCAGCCAGCAGAAGTGATTGGCGTTAAATTCGGTAGCCGGACAGTTTTTCTTGATCTCCGGCGGGCACTTTTTTATCGAGTGGCAGGGTTTGGCCTTTTTCTTCCCCAGGCTTTTCTGGGCCAGGAGAAACAAAATCTGCCTCTCGGCATGCACCGGTACGTTTCTCCACCCCTGCTCAAAGCTCTGAATGGCTTTGGGCGAAATGGCCAGCAGCTGCGCCAGCTGGTTCTGGGTCTTGCCCAGCTGATGTCGGATCTTGGCGAAAGTCTCTTTATCCATGGAACTGCCCCTTGGGTAAATTATAAGAAATAATGGATTGTATGTTTAAAAACCCTTACATTACTACCACGCGGTGACCGTTGTCAAGGGGAAAAAGACGGCGGATCGATTTAAGGGAGGGACGTCCCGAAAAAAAGGGATGCCCGGCCGGGCATCCCTCCTCCGCGACCGGTCGGCGCCGGCCGCGGATTTCGCGAGTCGTCTCAGATCAGGAGGTCAGGCGAGAGACTCGGGAACCATGGGAAGAGGATCACATGCCGTGACCGCCGGGTCTGCCGGGTCCGCCGGCCAGCGATTGGATCAGCCCCACGAGACCATCCACTCCGAGGCTCTTCTGGAGAAAGCTCAGCTGCGGTTGAATGAGTTTCACTACGGCCACCGCGAAGGTCGTCAGAGCCTTTGCCCGGGCCAGTTCCTGGGCCGTTCTCTCGTTGGCCAGCGTGGGCAGCAGAGCGATGGCACTGGTGTCGTTGCCGGCCAGGATGAAGGTATCGTAGCTGGTCTTGTTGGCGGTTGGGGTTGGGGCGTTATCGGCTTGAAATTTGGTGATCAGAGCGGTCAGAGCGGTCTGCTGGTCCGTGGAAAGAGCAGCGGCGCCGGCGTCGGCGATCGCCTGGGTCAGGCGATGCAGGGGGTCGGGCGCCTGGACCGCTCCGTCCGGCGGGCCGCCCTGATGCTGGGCCAGGGCCATTCCGGAAAGAGTGAGCAGGGCGCACAGGGCAACCAGGGCCAGCCGGTAATGGTTTCGTAATCTACCGTTTGTTTTCATAGCAGCTTCCTTTTCTTTGAGATTTGTTTGTTGCTCTTCGCTGACCGGTCATTTGTTTTCGGCAACCCATGTTGCCGAATTCACCTGTTATGATTTCCGCACCGGATGGGGAGTTCAAAAGAGAAAAGGAAAACCCTGTAAAGATTTTGTAAAGCCGCCGGGAAGGGAATAGGCCGCTTCCTCTTCTGGTTCCGGGATGACGGCGCAAAAAATCGAGAGTTCCCGTGGCGGCCCGGATCGTTGGATCACAGCATGGGCTGGGATCCGGACCCCTTTAGGGTTCTCGACTTATTGCCCCACCGTTATCCGGGAGGAACCGGCAAAAAGTCGCACAACCCCTTGGCGACAGGCTCTTCCGCTTTTCTTCCCGTGCTTCCGGTCTTCCTGTGAACCCTTTCTCTTCACGGGCAGACGGGACGAAACGGAAGGAAGAAAGAAGCGCGGCTCAGAGCAGCGGTTTGACGTTCCAGACGTCCCGGGCGTATTCGGTGATGGTCCGATCCGAGGAAAAGAATCCCATGCGCGACACGGTTCGTATCGACATGCGGGTCCACTGCTCTCTATCCAGATAGGCCTTGGATACCAGCTCCTGGCAGCGCATGTAGCTTTCGAAATCGGCCAGCACCAGATAGGGATCGCCACCGCCCAGCAGGGAATTGACAATCGGCTGGAACAGGTCCGGCTGCTCCGGAGAAAAGGTGCCGTCATAGATCATGTCCAGAACCTGGCGCAGCTCCTCATGGCGGTGGTAGATATCCCAGGGGTTGTAATCGTCGGCTTTCAGCCGGGCCACTTCGTCGGCGTCCAGTCCGAAAATGAACAGGTTGTCCCGCCCGACCTCCTCCATGATTTCAATGTTGGCGCCGTCGAGCGTGCCGATGGTCAGAGCTCCATTCAGGGCGAATTTCATGTTACCCGTGCCGGAAGCTTCCGTTCCGGCCGTGGAAATCTGCTCGGACAGCTCGGCGCCCGGGATGATCTTTTCGGCCGAGGAGACGCAGTAATTGGCCAAGAAGACCACCTGCAGGAGGTCTTTGGTCTGCGGGTCGCTGTTGATCCGCTCTCCGACGGAATTGATCAGCTTGATAATCTGCTTGGCCAGCTGGTAATCGTGGGCGGCCTTGCCGGCAAAGATCACGGTCCGCGGGGCGGTGTCTGTCCGGCCGCCCTTGATGCGGTTGTAATGCGCCACAACCCGCAGGAGATTCAGCAGCTGCCGCTTGTACTCGTGAATCCGCTTGACGTGCACGTCGAACAGGCTTTCCGGATTGACCACCAGGTTGTTTTTGCGCAGGATATAGGCGGCCAGCTTGTTCTTCTTGGTCCTCTTGGCCTCCCGCCAGCGCTCCCGGAATTCCGCATCGTCCTCCAGCCCTTCCAGATCGCGCAGCCGGTCCAGGTCCGTGATCCAGCTGGGCCCGATCTTTTCGGTGATCAGCTTGGACAAGGCCGGGTTGGCCTCCAGAAGCCAGCGCCGCGGGGTGATCCCGTTGGTCTTGTTGTGGAAGCGCTCCGGGTAGAGCTCGGCGAAATCGCGGAACAGACGCTCGCGGATAATGCGGGTGTGGACCTGGGAAACGCCATTGACGGAGTGCGATCCGGCTACCGCCAGATGGGCCATGCGCACCCTTCGCTCCGGCCACTCCTCGATCAGCGACATCCGGCGCACCCGGTCCATATCGACGGGGTAGCGCCTTCGCACCTCATCCAGCAACCGCTGGTTGATATCGTAAATAATCTGCATGTGGCGCGGCAGAACCCTTTCCATCAGCTCCACCGGCCAGGTTTCCAGGGCTTCCGGCATGATGGTGTGGTTGGTATAGCCGAAGGTGCGGATGCAGACGTCCCAGGCGGCTTCCCACTCCATTCCTTCTTCATCCAGCAGAATGCGCATCAGCTCCGGGATGGCAATGGCCGGGTGGGTGTCGTTGAGCTGGATGGCCACGCGTTCGGGGAGGCGTAGGAAATCCTGATAGCGCTTCTTGAAGCGGCGCAGAATATCCTGGAAGGTGGCCGAGACAAAAAAGTACTCCTGCTTCAGGCGCAGCTCCCGCCCTTCATGAATCGAATCGCTGGGGTAAAGCACCTTGGAGATGTTTTCGCTTTTGGCTTTTTCCTCAATGGCCCGCACGTAATTTCCGTGCTGGAAGAAATTCAGATCGAATTCCCGGGTGGATTTGGCGGCCCAGAGGCGCAGGTTGCTGACGTGCCCGTTTTTAAATCCCGGGATCATGGTATCGCAGGGCATGGCCATCACCTTGTCGGTGTCCACCCAGCGGCAGCGCTTCTTCCCGGCTTCATCGGCGCAGGTTTCCACCCGTCCCCCGAAGTGGATGGTGAAGAGATATTCGGGCCGCTCGATTTCCCACAGATTGCCCCAGCGAAGCCAGTTGTCGGGCTGCTCCACCTGCCAGCCGTTTTCGATCTTCTGGAAAAACATTCCGTAGTCGTAGCGGATTCCATATCCGTAGCCGGGGATATTCTGCGAAGCCATGGAGTCGAGGAAGCAGGCCGCCAGGCGGCCCAGCCCGCCGTTCCCCAGTCCGGCATCCCACTCCAGTTCTTCCAGTTCCTCCAGCTGCATTCCCAGGTCGTTCAGGGCCAGGCGCATGCGGCCCTGAATCCCCAGGTTGATCAGGCTGTTCTGCAGCATGCGCCCCAGGAGGAATTCCATGGAGAGGTAATAGACGCGCTTGACGTCTTCCGTGTAGTAGCTTCGCTGCGTTTCGATCCAGGAGCGGATCAGCTGGTTCCGGGCAGCGTAGGCCACGCCCTTCAGGCAGCGGAAGGAATCGATTTTGTCCGGGTCCGCACCGATCCCTCCGATGAGGTGGCGGCGAATGTCTTCTTTGATGTTTTCCACGCTGGAGTAGGCGGTTTCCGGCAGGTCGCCGAATTTCTTTTCCTCGTTCACGATATCCTCCTGGATGGCATGGGAGTTGGATGGGGGATGAGTAGGACCGGTGGGTCTCCGCTATTGGCCCAGGGGCTTGATTCGCCGCCGCGGCAGGGTCGCGCAAAAGGAGGCGCCGCAGCCGGCATCGCTTTCCAGGGTGAGCTGGCCTCCGTGCTCCTGAATGCTTTTTCTTGCCAGGGCCAGGCCCAGTCCGGTTCCCTGGGAGCCCTTGGTGCTGAAAAAAGGCTCAAAAATTTTTTCCTGCAGCTTGTGGGGCACCCCGGGCCCTGAGTCGCTGATCACGGCCTGCACCTGGTCAAAGGAAGCCAGGAACTGGGTGCTCAAGGTGATGTGTGGCCGCACCGCGCCGCGGCAGGCGTCGATGGCGTTGGTCAGAATATTGAGCAGGGCATCGTACACCGACTTGGGATCCAGCAGGCAATCCGGCATGGCGTCGTCCAGCTGGAGGACCATTTCGATTTGCAGCTCCTCGGCCCGTGAGGCCTGATTCTGAAAAATGTCGCTCACAATTCTGTTCAGATTCCACTCCTGCCAGTCCGGCTCGCGCTGCTTGGCATAGGAGAGCATATCCTGCACCAGAGCGCTGATGGTCTGCGTCGACTGCCGCATCATCGGCCACACCCGGGAAAGCATGGTCAGGTCACCTTTCAGCAGGGCGAGGTCTATCAGACCCGCTGAGCCGGTCATGCCGGTCAGGACGTTTTTGGTGTAGTGGGAAATCCCGGCCACGGCGATGCCGAAAGCCGCCAGCCGCTCGGATTCCAGCTTCTGCTTGACCAGCAGGGCATTCTCGATGGAAATGGCGGCGTAAGCCGCCAGCATGTTGAGCAGGGTCAGATCTTCCTTTTGATAGGTGAAGGTGTGCGCCCGGGAGTCCAGATAGATCGTGCCCAGCACGTTATTGCGGTGAATCAGCGGGGCGCAGATGGCAGACCGGATGGCCATGGTAATGATGCTCTGCGCCTGGGAAAAGCGCTCGTCCTTGGCGGCGTCCAGAACCAGAACCGCCTTCTTTTGCCCGTTGGCGTAGTCCAGGATCGTCCGGCTGATCAGCAGGTCTTCGGCGACCGGGCGCTGCAGGCGCGCCTCGAAAATTCCGTCCTCCTGGTTGAAAAGGAGGACCGCGCCCCGATCCGGCTGAAACACTTCGAAGAGGATATCCATCAATACGGCAAGGCGTTCATCCAGGTCGAAGACCGACTGCATCGATTCCGCCAGCCGGGCCAGAGTTCCGGCATCCCTTTCCGACAGCCCCTGCAGGGAAGGGACTTTTTTGGCGGGGATATGCCAGGAGATCGTATCCCGGCTGCCGCTGTCCTCCACCAGCTCTTCGAGCGGCGAAGACCAGTCCAGTTCGCGCACGGCACGCAGGGCCGAGTCGTCCTCCGGCATGGCATGGGAAAAACTCATTTCGATCCGGCCGATGCGGATCCGGCTCCCCTCCCGGAGCGGCAGCTCCGTGTCGCAGCGCTCCAGGTCCACATAGGAGCCATATTTGCTGTGCAGATCCTGCAGGTAAAAGAGGTTCTTTTTACGTGCGATCTGGGCATGAAACCGGGAAACCGAAGAATCGGGAATTACAATGCTGTTGCGGGCGTTGCGTCCGATGGTCTCCACCGGATGGCACAAAAGAAAGACCTTGCCTTGACAAAAACCGCCGTGGACAAGGAGGGCAGGCTCTCCGCGGGAGTTGCCGTTGTTTTGGGCTTCGGACATAAAACGTAAAAAATCGCTTCGGTTATGCCATAAGGGCGGCCTGCCACGAAATTAATGATAACTCATGCCCGGTTCCGGATGGGGATCCGCGGAAAGAAAAAGGTCCTCGCGGGTGGGGTCAAACCGGGAGGCCGCAAGCAGAACCCCCTCGCCGAAATCCCGCATGGAGGAGCGGATGGCGGAAGCCTCGCCGGCCGCCACGATGGAGCAATGTTCGGGCCGGATATGTTTTCGGATGACGGAGGAAATTTCTTCCAGGGTGATCTCCTCCAGCTTCTGCCGGTAGGTGTGCCAGTAGTCTTCGGGCAGTTCATGCAGGGCGGAGCTGAGCAGGCGGTCCGCCACCTGGCCCGGAGTTTCATTGTGAATCGGGAAGGAGCCGATGACATAGGCCTTGGCATCCTCCAGCTCCCGGGCAGTGATGGGCCCGTGCACGAACTCCTGCAGCAGCTCGAGAATAATCCCCACGGCCTGGGCGGATTTGCCGGTCTGCGTAAAGGTGCTGATCTGAAAGGAACCGCCCAGGCGGTCCATCTGCAGGACGCTTCGCGCCCCGTAGGTCAATCCTTCCCTGGCCCGCAGACGCAGGTTCAAGCGGCTGTTGAAGCCGGCTCCGAACACCTGGTTGGCCAGAACCAGAGGGAGGTGGTCGGGATCCCGGCGCGCAATGCACCTCTGCCCGATTACGATCTGGGTCTGCACGGCATGCGGGACGTCGATCAGCAGAACGCGCTGCCCCGGGCCATCCGGGGAAGGAGGAGTAGGCGCTCCCGGAGATCGGCCGCCGGTCCAGGCGCCCAGGTTGTCCTCCGCCAGGCGAAGCGCCTCGGCGAAGCCGATGGCACCGGAAAAGATAAGGCAGGCGTTCTCCGGTCGGGAGTGGGCAGAATAAAAACGTCTCACCTCTTCGGCGCTCATCCTTGCCAGGGACGCCGGGTGCCCGTCCGCCGGGGTGCCGTAGGAGTGAGCGCCGAACAGCAGGCGCGTGGCGGCAGCCGCAGCCAGGAATTCGGCATCCGCATAATGAATCTGCAGGGAGGAAGTTTGATTCAGGATCACCCGCTGCATTTCCTCGGGCTCAAAAAGCGGCCGGAGCAGGGTTTCCGCCAGGAGACGGACGGCGAGGGGCAGTGCCGGCTGCAGGGTCTGCATCGAAACGTAGAAGGCATCGCGGGCGGCGTGGGCCGCCAGCCCGGCGGCGATCAGGTCGAGCGACCGGGCCATCTCCTGCGCGGAGTAGTGTTCGGTTCCCTGGCTCAAAAGGCGAGCGGCGATCGAGGAGAGGCCGGCGGATGCCGGGCTGTGGCGAATCGATCCGGCATCCAGCATCAGATCCAGCACCACCATGGGCTGCCGGAAATCCTCCACAACCAGTAGCGTGAGCCCGTTGGGCAATCGGCAGGAACGGTGTTCGGGGAAGGAGAATTCCCGTTTGGCGGCCGGAGGCGGTGGAAGAGCATTCATAGGCGGGTCCGAATCATTGAGGGATGCCCTCTTCTCCGGGCGGCGGGGGGCCGGGTTCCACCCAGAGCCGGGTTTCATTGGTTTCGATAAGATAATGCCGGCAGACTCTTTGCACGTCTGCCGGGGTCACCTCCTGGTACCGCGCCAGCTCCGCCTGGCAGAGCGAGGGGTCGTTGCGCAGCACGGCCATCTTCCCGAGAAAACCGGCCCGCTGCTCCAGGGTCTGGCGGCCGATGATAAAATCGCGCACCACGTTGTTTTTGGCTTTCAGGAGCTCCTCCTCGGAAACCGGGTTTTCCTTCATCTCCAGGAAAACCTCCTGCATCAGCCGGTTCAGATCGGCCGCGTCGCGGCCGTAGTTGCAGATGGCAAAAGAAAAAAAGATGGAAGGGCCCTCCAGGAGATAGGCCTGTCCGGAGGCGGAAAGAGCCGATTGGGTTTCATAGACCAGGCGCCGGTACAGGCGCGAGCTTTGTCCGGAGGAGAGAATGACGGAGGCGATCTCCAGGGCATAGGAATCCGGATGGCCCATCGGCGGCAGGTGGAAGGAGCCGGCTACGGCGGGAAGGGGAGCCATGGGATATGTTTTCCGGAGCTCTCTCAGGTTTTCCTGCGGCGGTTCGATTGCGCTCACCCGGGGAATGGGATCGGCCCGAGGGGGGAGGCTGCCGAAGTGCCTGTCGACCAGACGGATTCCTTCGTGGGTGTCAAAGTCCCCCGCCAGGATCAGGGTCAGATTTCCGGGGACGTAATACCGCCCATGAAAATCCCGGACCATGTCGATGGAAGCCCGGTCCAGGTCCTCCATGCTGCCGATGGGCATGTGCTTGTAGGGATACACGGTGAAGGTGGAGTCGAGGATATCTTCGGCCAGAAGGCCGTACGGCTGGTTTTCATAGTGCATCCGCCGTTCCTCCTTGACCACTTCGCGCTCCCGGAGGAAATTGCTTTCGCTGACATCCAGGGCGGCCAGCCGGTCCGCCTCCAGCCAGAGCATTCTTTCCAGGTAGTGGGACGGGAATGTCTCCCAGTAAACCGTCTGGTCGAAGGTGGTATAAGCGTTGACCACTCCACCTGCCTGGCGCACATAAAGCATGTGCTGCTCCGGTCCGACATGGCGGGAGCCTCGAAACATCAGATGTTCGAAGAGATGCGCAAATCCGGTGGTGCCGGGTTTTTCATCCTTGGATCCGACGTGGTACCAGAGCTCCAGGTGGGCCATGGGGCGATGGTGATCCTCGAGCAGCAGCAGCCGAATGCCGTTCGCCAGGCGATGCTCCGTAAAGTCGAGCGGGGGCATGGGCGTACGGGAAGCGGCCTCGGCTGTTTTCATGAGCATGTCGATGCAACTGCCTTTCTCGGCGCTTCCGCAGCTATTTTTTGGGCGGAGCGGGATCGGTGCCGAACCGTATGGTGGCGTCTACGTTAAAACGCTTGTAATTGCCGTAGGTCACTGTTTCCTGGATCTCGATGTCCCCGTTCGGGAACTGCAGGGTATCGTTCGCTTCGGTCCAGGTGGGAAACCAGAATTTGCCGTCGATCAGTTCCCGCCGCGTCTCGAATTCCGGAAAGCGCTGGTTTTTAGGCTCCGGCAGCGGCTTGCCGCGGGTCATGACGATCTGGAGATCCTGCTGGTCGACCCAGATCTGCCCTTTGAAATAAAAGTGTCCTTTGCGCATGCGCTTCGGGGTCACCGCAAAGAGGTAGCAGTCCAGTTCGTCTTCCCGGATTTTTTTTACGAACTGAACGTCATAGTCGGGGAGGTCCTCGGTGGTCAGAACAAAGGGCTGAAGGTTATGGATGACTTCTTCGTCCTCGCGCGTAAAGCCGATATCCCGCAGCCGGTCCATGCGCCGGGTCACGCGGATGTTCCTTTTCCCCTTGTCGTCGAAGTAGATTTCGGAATTCATCTGAAAGTACTGGCCACTGACTCCGCGGCCGCGCACCCGAAGGATTTTCATTTCCATGGCCTGGGTATAGGTGTAATTCAGCCAGGCCGCGCGGAATTCCGTTTCCTTGGAGACGAAGGAGCTAACAATACGGCTGATCTCCTCGGGGCTCTGGGAAAAGAGCGCGGGGCCGGAAAACAGACCGCACAGAAGGGGAATGAGGAAAAAGCGGAGGCAGACAAAAACAGGCCCAACCCGAAGGAAGGGCCTGTTGCCAAGGCGTCGCAAAAGGAGGTGAAAGGGGGTGGTCATGGCGTTAAGGGTGATTGAAAACAAAAACAAGGACCGCGCTGGTTGTGGCGGTCACTCCGAAACGGTCCATGATCAGCACGGAAATCTGGTGGAAGCCATCGGTCAGCCGGGTGGTGTCCAGATCGATACGGAAGCCGGCCGTGTCGCTGTTGGGAAACTGCGGGAACATGGCGGCGATATCCGGTCGGTAATAGCGGGTAACCGCGGCGTTGTCCGGAACCCCGTCGATCAGCAGGGTAAGCTTGGTCTGTCCATGGTCATCGACCGCCCAGCCGGATATCGGGATAATGTTGCTTACCGTAGCGGCGTTCGAAGGCGTTTCCAGCTGACCGAAGGGCTGCAGGTTGAAAATGGTGCTGGTGGTGGAGCTGGTGCTGGTGGTGGTCGAGGTCAGCAGCCTGGTGGTTGTGGTGGTACTTGTCGGGGGAAGCGTGGTGGAGGTGGTCGTGCTTGTGGTCGTCGGGGGAAGCGTGGTGGTGGTCGGCGGCGTCAGTGTCGTAGTCGTACTGGGCGGCACCCACTGAACGTTGAGCGATGCCTTGTTGGAGTAGTTCAAGGTATCTCCCGGGGGACGGATGGCGACAATCGAATAAGTCCCTTTGGCAATCAGGGAGGAAGGCAGAGCGAAAGAGAGCTCTCCGGAATTCTTGATGGCCGGATCAATCTTCCAGGCCCCGCCGCCGGCGTCCGCGGCCAGCTGAAGGTAGGTGCCGTTCGTGAAGCCGCTGCCCAGCACCGTGACGTTGATTCCCGTACTCTCGGTAACGGTTGACGGAGAAAGGGCCTGGATGGCCAGCGGGTTGGCAACCACCCTCCAGGTAACGGGAGCGGTTTCATTTTCCGCACCGCCGGGCGGACGTAGCAGGCTGAGATTGTAGTCTCCCGGTACGGCCTCCGAGGGATTGTAAAAGACCAGGAGCCCGGGGGTGAGCACCTCGGGCACCAGGGAAACCTCATATCCGTGCTGCTTATGGCGCAGCTGCAGGCGCAAGTCGCGGTAAAAATTGATGCCCCGGACCTGAATCTGTTCGTTCGAATTGTAAAGCACCTGAGCGGGAGAGATGGAGGAAACGGTCATAGGATTTGCCGTCACCGTCAGGGTTACGGAATTGAGCGACTCGTTGCCGTTTCCGCCGGGAGGTCTGCCGACGATGATGGTATTTCTTCCGGCATAAAGATTGTAGGGAAGAATGAAATGAACCTGTGTCGGGTCGTCGTAAAGCAGAGGATAGGCGCTGGCCGAGCCTACATTATCCTCATTACGGATAAAGGCCCAGCTGCCCGGCAGGAAACCGTTGCCGCGAAGGACAATCAGGGAGTCGGAGTGGCTGGGAACCGAAGAGGGGATAACCTCCGTCAGAATCAGCGGCGGATTGAGAAGAAAGCGGATCTCACGCTTTTCCCCGGCAGGCAAAAGGATCGAAGTGGCTGCTTCCGGATCGTCGGGAGGGCTGGTGCCCGCTTCATCGATGCCGTTGTAAAACTCGGGCAGGAAATCGTTGACTTCCGGTTTCATATAAACCGGCCATTCGCCGGGACCCAGGTATTCTATTTCCACCCGCATGGCCGTCATGGCTGGAATTCCCGGAAGAAGAAATTCTCCTCTGGTGACCGAGGGAAAGAGCAGATCCGGATGAAAGCCGACGCCGGAGATCTGGGAAACCGCATCCCGGTATACAGCCAGAGGATCGCTTATCGTATTGACATTGCGGGCAATGACATTGACGCCCTGGACTTCCCGGACCCCGTTGGATTGATACACGCTGCCATGAAAGGAAGCCTTGGTGCTGAAAAAGGTAGTGTTGCCGTAAAGCCAGTTGACCGTGACAATGTCGTCATACTTTAGCGTGGCATGGGTAACCAGGAGGTACGGATACATGGTTTCCACCATGTTTTCCGGGGGGATGCCGTAGCCGGAAATCGCTCTTTTGGAAAAGTAGGCATCCCCGTTCACCTGGCTGTGCCCCAGGCCGATAAAATGACCGAACTCGTGAACCAGAAGGGCCTCCAGATACTTTTCATCCAGTTCGCCGCAGGCATCATTTTTATCGAAATCGAAGGGATCGGTATTAATAATGGAATAGGCCTCGGTCACGTAGCCGGTGGCCGGGTCTACGAATTCCGGGGTGGAAAAGCCGAGCACCTCCTGGGAAAACCCGAGAGCCCGGAGAATCTGTCCGTCGTTATCAAAGATGACCGGGCTGATTCCGTCCCGCTTGCCCAGGTAGTCCCTGAAGTTGGCCCCGTCAATGTCCTCGAAGATGCCGTCGCGCTCCTGGAAAGATATTTTGGAGCAGGCATCCGACCAGCGGCGTATGGCCTGGGAGACAAGATTCTTGGCCGACCGGTTGGGCAGATAGCCGAGCGAACCTCGGTCGGTCCAGTAAGGTATTACCCCGCTTTTCCAGATGAGGGGCTGTCCCTCACGGACCTGCTGATGAGAAACATAACCGATAGGATTTCCGGCAAACAGAAGTGCGCTCGAGAGCAGGAAAAGAAAGCAGAGCAGCAGAAAAGAGAAATATCGTTTCAACATGGCTCCTCCTATCGGTTCGAAAGAATCTGTTGTACGAGGGACATCAGGTCCTGGAGCGGAAGTGCGTGCGACTCGGTCGAACCGGTTGCGGACTCCCGGAACCGCCCGACCGATTTGCTTTCCATTCCCCGGAAGAGGTTGTTATTCCCCTGCCCGTTGATCGCCAGGACCTGCTTCGTCGAAGTGTCGGCGAATGTCCGAAAAGCGCCCTGGCCGAGACCCTGCGGACTGGAATAACCCATCGGACTGACCGCGGCAAGAAAGATGAGGTATGATTCTCCCAGCCGGTATTCCGGCATCCCCTCCACGGTGGCCACCGACAGACTGCGGTCCGAGGCCGGGCGGTAAGTCGGGGCAAAGCCGAACTGCTTGATGGAAAAGGTCGATCCGGCCTGGCCTTTGAGCGTTCTTTGAATTTCAAAGGTATAGCGGGTGGCCGGCAGGCCGTTTTCATCCATGCGGGCTTCCGCGGCGACGCATTTGCCGTAAAAGATCGTCCGGGCGCCGGTTGTCATCTGTTCCAGGTTGATCGGCCGAACCATGCTTCCGGCGAAGGCCGTCCCGGCGCAGACAACCAGGATGAAAAGGATTAATACCTGTTTTTTCATATTCTTCCCTCCCTTTTTTTCTGGATCTTCCTGTCTCGGTCGATTTAAAAACGTACCACCAGTCCGGTATTGACCTGCAGATTGTGGGTGGCGGGATTCCAGACAACCAGGTCGTTCAGTTCGAAGCGTGCGGACCATTGGTGGTTCAGGGAAACATCCACGCCGGCACCGTATTTGATGGCAAATTCGGATCCGGTGCTATTGAATGCCCTGAAATTGGATGCGCCCAGAAGCATGTGAACAAAAGGGGTCAGGCGTTTGCCCGGCAGCATGAACTTGGGGCCGGAGCCGATGGTGTATTGGTCGAAGGTGGTTCCTCCGAGGTTGAAATTGGCATCGAACTGGACTTCTACCTCAAACCAGGATTTGGCCTTTTGCGCATAGCCCACCGTGAACCCCGAGCCGCCGAACTCGAAGTCGGTCAGGTAGCTGAACCCGACGTTGAATTCATTCCTGGGCTCGATGCTCTGTGCAGAAGCAGCTTGTTCCAAGGGAAAGCAGGAAATCACCGCTGCCAGGGCGATCAACAGGGATAATTGGCGCACCATATGGTTTTCTCCTTAATGCAGTTTATTAAGCCTTGCTGCATAAATCATCTTTATAACTTGGGATTTTATGCTTTGTGAGGGAATAAATCAAGAGAAATTCTTTATTTTTTTAGAAAAAGCCTTTGCCGACAATTGGCAACAGGAGAAATGCTTTGATAAAATCACTTGGTCAGGCCTGGCAGGGAGGTCCCGCTGGCGGCAGCGGCTGCTCGAGCGGGCGGGTCGAAAGTGCTGAAACCGCAGCCTAGGACAAAATTTCGGGAAATTACCATGGATATATGGTCACAATTGGAAAACAGCAGTGTGGAAACGGAAAGGTCTTCTCCGGAGCGGAATTCCGGTTTTGAGGATCGCCGCGAGTTTACGAGGGTTTCGGCTCGAGCCGAAGTGGAGGTGCTTACCGAGGAGAACTGGAAAATTTCCGGTTCCAGCGCCAATCTGAGCCTTAACGGGCTGCTCCTGGAGGTCAGCCTGCCCACTCTGGTCGGAAAAAGCTGTTCGGTCACACTCTCTCTGCCCGCCGAACCGGAGCCCTTGCGCATCAACGCCAAAGGGATCATCGTGCAGTCTCAGAAGGGCAAGATGGGGATCCAGTTCACCAGCGTGGACTGCGAGGATTTCGATTATCTCCGGAACCTGATCCTTTATAATGCCAGCGACCCGATACGGATTGAAACGGAGTTCGACAGTCACCTGGGGCTGAAAAAGTCCGTTTAAACTTCCTCCCTCTCACGGAACGAGCATATGGTTTTAAAAACTCTGTTGGATAAAATCTGGGAGGATCATGTCGTCCACCAGGAAACGGGCTGTCCCGCCATTCTCTATATCGACTTGCACCTGCTTCATGAGGTGACCTCTCCGCAGGCTTTCGACGGGCTGTGGCAGCGCGGCCTGCGGGTAAGACACCCGTCGCGGTGCCTGGCTACGGTGGATCACAGCATTCCCACAACGGACCGCCGCCAGCCGGTGGCCGATCCCCTGGCCGCCAGGCAGATTCTTCGCCTGGAGGAGAACTGCCGGGAGTACGGCATTCCTCTTTTCGGATTGCACAGCCGGCGGCAGGGCGTAATTCACGTGATCGGACCGGAATCGGGAGCCGTGCAGCCCGGGATGACCATCGTTTGCGGCGACAGCCATACGGCCACCCATGGCGCCTTCGGGGCTCTGGCGTTCGGGATCGGAACCAGCGAAGTGGAGAACGTGCTGGCCACCCAGTGCCTGCTTCAGGCCAAGCCTAAGAATTATGAAGTTCGACTGGAGGGTTCGCTGGCCGCCGGGGTAACCGCCAAGGACATCATTCTGGCGCTGATTGCCCGCATCGGAATCGGCGGCGGAACCGGGCACGTTTTCGAATATAAAGGAAAAGCCATCCAGCGCCTGTCGATGGAGGAGCGGATGACGGTCTGCAATATGTCGATCGAGGGAGGAGCCCGGGCCGGGCTAATGGCCCCCGATGAGGTTACCTTCCAATATCTGCAGGGCAAGCCGTTTGCGCCCCGGGAAGAGGAGTGGACGCGGGCCCTGGCCAAATGGCGCCAGCTGGCCAGCGATGAAGGCGCCCTTTATGACCGCTCGGTTGAGCTGGACCTGGACCATCTGGAGCCGATGATCACCTATGGCACCAATCCCGGCATGGCCATTCCCGTAACCGGCAGGGTCCCCGATCCGGACCACATTCACAGTCAGGAAGAAAAGAATTCCATGTCTCACGCGCTGCAGTATATGGGCCTGCGTCCGGGTCAGCCTATTCTCGGGCAGCCCATCGATGTGGTTTTCATCGGCAGCTGCACCAACGGCCGGCTCCTGGACCTGCAGCAGGCCGCGGAGGTCCTGAAGGGCCGTCGGATTGACGGCCGGGTCCGAATGCTGGTGGTTCCGGGTTCCGGCCAGGTCAAGCGTCAGGCCGAGGAGCTGGGGCTGGACCGCATCTTTCTCGAGGCCGGAGCCGAATGGCGCGAGCCGGGGTGCAGCATGTGCATTGCCATGAACGGCGATGAAATCCGCGCCGGGCAGTATTGCGTCAGCACCAGCAACCGGAATTTTGAGGGGCGACAGGGCAAGGGCGGACGGACACTGCTGGCCAGCCCGGCTACGGCGGCCGCCTCGGCGATCGCCGGGGTCGTCGCGGACTGCCGGCGGGTCGTCCGCCTATAGTATCGGGAAAATCGGATTTGCAGAGACCAGAGGGCACGCATGGAACCAATCAAAATCATTACCGGGAAAGCCGTTCTTTTACCGAAAGACAACATCGATACCGATCAGATCATCCCCGCCCGCTTCCTGAAGGTGACCGACAAAAAGGGCCTGGGCGACTGCCTGTTTTATGACTGGCGGTACGACGCCCAGGGAGCTCCCCGGGAAGATTTCCTGCTGAACCAGCCGCAGGCCAGGCAGGCCAGAATCCTGATCGTGGGGGACAATTTCGGCTGCGGCAGCTCGCGCGAGCACGCCCCCTGGGCCCTGGTCGGCTACGGATTCGCTGCAGTCATCAGCACGTCCTTTGCCGACATATTCCGCAACAATTCCCTGAAGAACGGCCTGCTGCCGATCGTCATGCCCGCCGAAGCCCATTCGGAATATGCCCGGAAAATAACTCTCCAGCCGGACCTTGAGCTGGTCGTTGACCTGGAGGAGCAGACGGTTCGCGCGGCTGGCCTGGAGCCGGTGATTTTCCCGATCGACGGCTTTTCCAAACGGTGTCTGCTCGACGGCGTGGATGAAATGGGCTACATTCTCAAGCATGAAGCCCACCTGAAAGCGTATGAGGGCTCCCATCCTCCACGAATTCAGGTCACGGCCATCGATTAGCGCATCGATACGGCATTTTTATTTTGTTCTGCCGACCCGATAGGGACTTGCTCCTGGTCTGGGGCCAACCCGGCAAAAAATTGCCGGGTACAATCTTTTCGTCCCTTGCGGGACTTTTGCCTCGGAATAACATTCCTGCCAGGATTTGAGCGGGGCATTCCCAGGCGATGGCGGAGCGAAACGGTACGATATCCGATATTTCGCCGCGGGCGGCATACACCTGAGTCCCTTGAGGGACGGTAGAACCTGACCTGCCAGCGACTTTTCGCCGCAAGCCCGATTTTCCGTTTGTTGGCCTGTGCTACAATTTGCCCATATGCCGGAACAGGGACAGGATCGGAACCTACAGATGGCCTGGGAACGGCTGCCGGTGCTGCTTCCGGCGGTTTTCTTCCTGCTGGGCACGCTTCTGTCGATCGGGGCGGTTCCGGTGGCCCCCGGGGCGGTCCTCCTGGCGGCGACCGCTGGTCTCGTTCTGGCCGTCGGCGCCTACGCGAAAAAGCGGCCGCTCTTTTTTTCCGCTTTTCTTTGTTCGGGTTTTTGCCTGGCAGGGCTCTATTTTGTCCGCGCTGCCGAAGAGCGCCGCGAGCTGGAAAAGAACGGGCTTCGTCCCTATCTCGAGGAGGAAGCGGTCCCGGAATGGACGGCAGGGCTGTGCAAGGATCCGGAGGAGGCCGCCGACCACCTTACCCTGCTTCTTCAGCTGGAATCGGTGCAGCGGAAGGAATCGGTCCGGGCGCTGCACAGCCGCTGCCGGCTGGTGGTCTACCACGGCGACGGCCCGGAGGCCGGAGGCCGCTGGCGGGCCGGAGACCGCATCCGCTTCCGCGCGGCTCTCCGCTTTCCGCGGAATTTCTCCAATCCGGGAATGTTCGATTACCGCGCCTTTCTGGAACGGCAGGACATCCTGCTGATCGGAACCCTGAAAACCCCCGCACAGCTGGAGCGGCTTCCCGGGAGATCGGGCAGCGCTTTCGAAAGATATGCCGCATCCATGAGGCGTGCCTTCACCGGCTTTCTGCGCTCCTCCTTCTCGCCCTACGGACCGGAAGGGCAGAGGACTTCCGCGATCCTGGAAGGACTTTTATTCGGAGGCCGGGAAAAAATGGAACCCGCGGTGGAAGAGCTGTTCCAGAAAACGGGAACCTACCACATTTTTGTGGTTTCCGGGTTCAATACCGCGCTGATTGCCGTTTTCCTGGCGGGACTGATCCGGCTTTTCACCCCTTCGCGCCTGGCGGCTTTTCCCGTATCGGTTCTGGCCCTTGGCGGGTATGCCGTCATGGCGGACATGAACGTGCCGGTCATCCGCGCCACGCTTCTCTGCCTGTTCGTCCTGGCGGCCCGCTGCCTCTGGCGGCGGATTCATCTTTTAAACAGCCTGGCCATCACCGCGATTCTGATCCTGGTCCTCTGGCCGGAAAGCGCCCGCGACGCCAGTTTTCAGCTCACCTATCTGGCCTGCCTGGCCATTGCCTGCATTGCTGTCCCGCTGACCCGGCGGCTGCTCGATCCTTTCCGCCTGGCGGTTCGCGGAATTTTCCAGCCCAATGTTTCCCTGGTGGAGCCGGGGCCCGTGCCCCGTATGGCCCGGAGGCTGCGCTATGAGATCGAGCTGGCGGTGGACGGGTGCATCCAACATCTGCGGGGCGACCCGGAGCGCGGGCGGCGCCTGGCGGCGGTGGGGATTGCCGCGCTGGGTTCGGCCGGCTACTATCTGGCCGGAATCCTGCTGGTTTCCATCTCCGTCCAGCTGTTCATGGCGCCGGTGATGGCGGTTCTTTTTCACCGGGTCACCCTGGCCTCGGCACTGGCCAACCTGGTGGTGGTGCCGGTGATGACCGTTCTGCTGATCTCCTCCCTGGTCATCGGCCTGGCCGGAACCGTTCTGGGGTGGACCTGGAGCGCCTGGGTGCCGCTGACCATGCAGGTTTGCCGCTGGGTGCTGGATTCCCTCGAGTGGTTTTCCCGCTGGCCCTATTGGCACTGGTGGGTCACCGCTCCGCCGACGGCCTGGATCTGGCTCTATTTCGGGTTGTGGATTCCGGTGCTGCTCCCCCTGCCGCGCACGATTCGCCTGGCTTCGCTGGCGGCCGCGCTGCTGCTCCTGCCGACCTTTTTCTGGTCCCCTTTTCCGCTGCAGCACCAGGCCGGACGCCTGGAAGCCTGGTTCCTGGACGTGGGCCACGGCGATTCCATCCTGCTGATATTCCCCGACGGGCGGACCATGCTGGTCGACGGAGGAGGGCAATGGCGGCCGCCGGCCGGGGACGGGTTGGAAAAAGAGGCTCCTCTGACCCGCTTCGATATCGGCCAGGATGTCGTCTGCCCCGCCCTGTGGACTTTGCGGGTTCGCAAGCTGGACTACGTCCTGCTGACCCACCCGGAGCGCGATCATGCCGGCGGATTGGAGGCGGTGCTGCGACATTTTCCGGTGGGCGAGCTGCTGGGCCCTTCTCCGGTGCAGAAGTGGCAAGGCCTGCTGCCGGTGCTATCCGCGCTGGCGAAGGAAAAGGAAATCTCCTGGAAAGGGGTGCTGCGCGGCCAGGCATTCCAGGTCGGAGCCGCCGAAATCCGGATCCTCAATCCCCCCGCATCCCTGCTGGGCCCCCATTCGCGTGTGAACAACCGATCTGTTGTATTATACTCTCGCTACGGGAAACAGAAGATTCTGCTTACCGGAGATGTGGAAAAAGCCACGGAGTTTGACCTGCTTCGCGAATGCCACCTCCTGCAGACCGATTTGCTGAAGGTGGCGCACCACGGCAGCGACACCTCCACCACCGCGGGTTTCCTGGATTGCGCCAGCCCGCGGTATGCGGTGATCTCGGGGAGCGACGGGCCGTCCGCCCATCGGCCTTCCCGCAAGGTAATCGACAGGATAAAGGAACGGGGTATACAGTGTTTCACCACCTGGGAGCATGGGGCGGTTCACGCGGTTCTGTCCCCGGACTCCATGGAAGTTTCTTCCTTCCTTAAGGCAACCATTCCATGACTTGAGAAAAAAAGGAAAAGCACTATGATGACTCGGAGAACAGCGCTGCAGACCATGACCTCCGCTCTGACCGCTTTCCCGGCGATTGCGCGCGGGGCGCGGCGGGCGGGCGACAAGCCCAATCTTTTGTTCCTATGGACCGACCAGCAGCGGGCCGATACCATGGCCGCCTACGGCAACACCCTCTTCCGCGTCCCGGCCATGAACCGCCTGGCTTCCCAGTCGGTGGTTTTCGAGCGGGCCTACGTCTCCCAGCCGGTCTGCACTCCCAGCCGCTCCACGGCGCTCACCGGGCTATGGCCCCACCAGTCCGGCTGCGTGCGCAACAACATACCTCTGCCGGCCGAAACCAAAACCCTGCCGGAGCTGCTCGGCGATTCGGATTACCGGACCGCCTACATGGGGAAATGGCACCTGGGGGACGAAATCTTCGCCCAGCACGGGTTCGAGGAGTGGAAGGCCATCGAAGACGGGATTTACCGCAACTATTACTCCGCCGGGCGCGACCGGTCGGCGCGCAGCGCCTATCACCACTTTCTGACCTCCCTGGGATACCAGCCGGGCAAGGAAAACAGCTTCGACCGCGACTTCGCCACCCGGCTGCCGGTGGAGCACTCCAAGCCCTCCTTTCTGGCAGCGGAGGCCTCCCGGTTCCTTCTGAAGAACCGCTCCGAGCCCTGGATGCTCTATGTCAACTTCCTGGAGCCGCACACGCCGTTCGGCAGCGCCCTGAATGACCTGCACAGCGAGCAGGAGGCGCCGCTGAAAAACTTTCCGGGCACCCCGCTGGGGCCGGAGCCGGAGTGGTACCGCCGAAGGCGCGAAGCGGTCACCGGCGAAGGGAAGAAAGCGGGGAGCCCCGCCGATTTTCCCGCCTGGGTTCAGCGCATGGCCCGGAACTATGCCGGGCTATGCTCGCTGGTGGATCAGGCCCTGGCGCGGATTCTCTGGGCTCTGGAAGCATCCGGTCAGGCGGACAACACTATCCTTGTTTATACTTCGGACCACGGCGAAATGATGGGGGCCCACCGGATGATGGCCAAGCAGCTGATGTACGAGGAGGCCATCCACGTCCCGCTGCTGCTGCGCGCACCCTGGGTCCTCCGGTCACCGGGGCGCGTGGCTCCGCCTGTCGGCCATATCGATCTGGTTCCCACGCTGCTCGAACTTCTGGGCAAGCCCAACCCCGGATTGCCGGGCCGCAGCCTGCTTCCGCTGTGCCGGGGGGGGCGCCGCGAGAATCCCAACGTGTTTCTGGAGTGGACCGCCGACCGGAACGACAGCGGGGAAGGGCCCGACGGACGGACCGTGATTTCGCCCGACGGCCACAAGCTGGTGCTGTATGACAAGGACCGCTCTCTGCTCTTCGACCGCCGCAAGGACCCCGAGGAGCGGAACAACGTTTACGGACGCCCGGAATACGCCAAAGTGCAGCGTCAGCTGAGGAAGGAAATCGAATCCTGGCAGGCGCTCCACAGGGACGGCATGGTGCTTCCGGACTAGAACCCCTGCCGGGAAAGGGAGGCAGAATCCCGTGGGGCTTTCGGTTCGGATCGAGCTGCCTCCTCCTTATTCTATATTCTATAAACCGCATTTTTAAAGGAGCAGGAAAATGACAGAATCATCCCGACGTGATTTTCTTCGGACGACCGGCCTCGGGCTGGCGGCGGGGTCGCTCCCGGCACTCCTGCCGGGAGATGCCGCGGCCGCCGGAAAGAAGCCGAATGTGCTTTTTATCGCCATTGACGATTTGAACCACTGGGTGGGCTACCTGGGGCGCAACCGGCAGACGCGGACGCCGAATATCGACCGGCTGGCGGCACGGGGCGTCTGGTTCAACCACGACTACTGCGCGGCGCCGGTCTGCAACCCTTCCCGGGCGGCCCTGATGTCGGGCCTGCGTCCGTCTACCTCCGGGGTGTACGGAAACGATAACGACTGGCGCACGGTCATACCGGAAAACCTGCCGCTGACCGCCCAGTTCCGAAAGGCGGGCTATCGGGTCTGCGGATCGGGCAAGATTTATCACGAAGCCTTCCGGCGCCGCAGCGAATGGGACGATTACCTGGAGGATGTCGGAACGGATCCTCTGCCCCAGGGCGACACGGGCGTGGGCGGCATCCGGTTCGCGCCGCTGGACTGCGGCGACGAGGAGTTGCGGGAATACAAGATCGTCAACTACGGCATCGAGCAGCTGAAAAAGAAGCACGACCGGCCGTTCTTTCTGGCGGTCGGGCTGCACAAGCCTCACCTGCCCTGGTTCGTGCCCCGGAAGTACTACGACATGCACCCTCTCGAGGGGATCGAGCTGCCGCCGCACCTGGAAAATGACCTGGACGATATCCCGCCGGCGGGCATCCGGATGGCCAAGCCGAAAGGGGATCATGCCCAGATCCTGGCTTCCGGAAGATGGAAGGAGGCGGTCCGCGGGTACCTGGCCGCCATCTCCTTTTGCGACGCCATGGTGGGGCGTCTGCTGGATGCCTTCGATCAGTATGCCGACAAGGAAAACACCATCATCTGCTTCTGGAGCGATCACGGCTGGAATCTCGGGGAGAAGCAGCACTGGCGAAAATTCTGCCTTTGGGAGGAATCGACGCGGGCGCCATTCATCTGGGTGGTTCCGGGCCTGACCAAGCCCAACGTGCGCTGCGACCGGGTGGTCGATTACATGTGCATTTACCCGACGCTGATGGATCTTTGCGGGCTCCCTCTGCCCGCTCATGTGGAGGGCGCCAGTATCCGCAGGCTCCTGGGGAATCCCTCTTTGCCCTGGGCCACGCCGGCTCTGACCACCTTCCAGTACATGAATCACGCCGTGCGCGACGAAAACTGGCGATACATCCGCTACGCCAATGGCGACGAGGAGCTTTACGACGAAGTCAAGGATCCCTACGAGTGGAAAAACCTGGCCTCTCTTCCGGAGCATGCATCCAAAAAGGCGGAGCTGGCCCGGTGGTTTCCCAAGAAAAATACGGCGGATATCGGCGGGAAGCCGGGCAGCGGGGCGGAATAACCATGGTTTTCTTCTGGGCCCTTTTTTTATTGGCAGGCAGCCTGCCGGGCCGCCCCCTTGCTCCGCCGCCGTCCGGATTCCGCGCTGCGGCGATCCGGCTGGGAGAAAAGCCGGGCGAGATGGAAATCAACGTTGCCCGGCTTCTGTCGGAGCGGCTCGGCCGTCCGCGAGGGCTGCCGGTGGAGATCGAATCGGGGGGGGAGGAAGGCCCGGCGGGGACGGACCGGATGGCGATCTGGCTGGGTATCCCGGACCGCTGGCCCGCGCTGGCTGCCCTGCTCGCGGCGCAGCGCATCCGGCCCTTCGGGCCCTATGATCCCGGTCCGGAAGGCTTTCTTTTGAAGCGCCTTTCCGTGGGCGGCCGGCCCGTTCTGGTGGCGGCGGCCGTCGACGAGCGCGGCCTGCTCTACGCCGCGGGTGAAATCCTGCGGCAGGCCGGCGGAAGGGGAGGGGCGGTCGACTGGCCGGATCCGCTGGAGGTGCGCACCGCTCCGGCATTCGAGATACGCGGCACGCAGGTGGGGCAGAGCGGCGTAGCCCGGGAGAAGGGCAAAGTGCGGCCGTGGAGCGAGGCGGAGCTGCAAAGCTCCATCCTGGACTACGCCCTGGCCGGCCTCAACACCCTGCATGTGGGGGAAAACGCCCTGGCGGAAAAGAATCCCCTGTACCGGTTTCTGAAATCCTTTCACCTCCAAACCATGATGCACTATGGCCCGAATACCGGCAGCGGCCCGCCGGAATGGCAGGCCTCGGAATCGATCGGCCGGCCGGGCTATCTCTGTCCGTCGGTGCCGGAGGCCCGTGCCGCTCTGCTCCGGAAGTGCGAGGAGAGCTTCCGCCACACCGCGCATGTGGATTACGTTCGCCTGGTGGGAGGCGACGGGGGCGGCTGCGAATGCGACCGGTGCCGCCCTTACGGCGGAACTTTCATCCGGCTCTGCGAAGAGATGGCTGCCATCATTCACCGCTACCACCCCCGGACCCAGATTTTCATCACCAACCAGAAGTTTGAAAACGAATCCGACCGGGCCATTTTTCAGTACCTGCAGGAAAAGCCCCGGCCCTGGCTCCGCGCCTTCTGCTACGGCCCCGGCTCGGATGCCATGAGCTGGCAGCCCGGTCACCGGCAGACGCACCGCATGGATCTCTTCCGCTACCCGGGTTTCGGGCCCTACGACCGCTACCTGAAGGAGATCCTGCACCAGCTTCCGCCGGAGCAGGATATCGTGTTTTACAACGAATTGACCCACTGGCGCTATTCCCAGAACGGATATGTCCAGATGTACCCGCGGGCCGACCGGGAGGGGAATCTGCCTCCTCCCTGGAATCACTTCCTGTATGAGCGGCGGCCCGACTCGTTTCTGACCATGGTCTATGACCGGCTGACCTTTTTCGCCTGGCCCCGCTACTACCACTGGGTTTTCGGGGAAACCATGCGCTACGGCATCGGGGACTGCACCCACTCCAGCGGCACCCAGGACCACTTCAACCAGTGGATGTGGCAGAGGCTGCTATGGGCCCCGCAGCGCAGCGCGGAGTCGGTGGTCGGGGAATACGCCCGGACCTGGTTCGGGCCGGAAGCCGCGGAAGACATGGCCCGGGCCATTTTCCAGCTGGAATCCAATCTCGAGGAAAAGCCCGGCACTCCTCTCCCGCAGAAGGAGGGCATCGGCACGTTTTATCGCCTGGTGAAGGAGGCCGGCGGGAAAATGCCGCCCGGGGAAAGGCAGGCCAACTGGCTCTGGCAGGAGTTCATGCAGAAGGCGGCTCTCGACAGCTACATCCGGCTGCAGGCGCGGCAGCAGACCGATCTGCAGAAAGGGGTGGAGGACATGATCCGGGCTTCGCTGGCCGAAGGCCGCGAGGAGGAGACCATTCCGAAAGCTCTGGAGCGGCTCTCTTCCCTGGCGGAGACCGCGGAAATGCGCGCCCTGCGGGAGGAGGCGGAGTATTGGGGAGAGGAGAGCAACCGGCTGAACGGGGTGCGCAGTGAAGGAATTTTCAATCTGCGCCACGACTATATCGGGCTAGGCTGGCTGCGCCGGCAGCTGCAGCGGGCCTCGGCCGCCCGGGGCGAGGCCAGGAGGGAGCTGCTGCAGATGGCCGCCGATTACGAGAACCCCGGAGAAGGCGGGTTTTACGACAACTGCGGCACCTTCAACCGCGCGCCGCACCTCATTGCCGGATATCCTTACGATCACGGGCAGCCTTACGTGGCGCCGATGCTCTCCGAAGAAAACCGTCCCAGCCAGCGGTCCATGCATTTCACCCAGGACGAGGCGAAGGGTGTCGCTTTCCGCTATACCGGGCTGGATCCGGGGGCTTCCTACCGCGTCCGTTTGACGCTGGTCCGCCCCTGGTACCAGGAGCGCTATGCCGGGTGGATGAATCAGAAAAAGGAGACGATTTATGCCGACGACCGGGTGCTGGCCCGGGACGTGGAGCTGCCCCTGCAGATGAGCGACTTTTTCACCTACGACATCCCCCGGGAGGCGACGGCGGATGGAGAGCTGGTTCTGCAATTCCGGAAGGCCGCGGATGTGGCCGCCGGATCCCGTGTGGAGCGGGAAATCTGGCGCAACAGCGGGGGCTGGGGAACGCTGGTCAGCGAAGTCTGGCTGATGAAAAAGAAATAAACCGATCAAGGAAGGAACCATGAAAAACGACCGAAGAAAATTCATTCGGCAGGCCGGTCTGGCCGGCCTGGCCGGCACAGGCAGCTCCCTCTGCGGACTGTTCCCCGGGGCGGCGGCCGCCGAAGGCCGGGCCTCCGTACCAACCGAAGCCCTGCAGGCCGCGGCCGCTCCCGCCGGCGGGGAGCTCAGCGTGATCGGCCTCTACGGGCCCTGGGCCGCCTCGTTCAACGACAGGAAAATTCCGACCCTGTCTTTCCGCCGCCCGGAATGGTCCGACCTGGAGGCCTGGCGCAAAAGCGCCTCCCGGCGGCTGGCCGAGCGGCTGGCCATTCCCGACCTGGGCGGGTTGCCCCCGGTGACGGTCAAAAGGAAGTTTACCCATGACGGCCTGTACATGGAGGAGCTCAGCTGGCAGCTGCCTTACGGCCGGCCGACTGACGCCCTGCTGCTGAAACCGGCCGATGCCAAGGCGCCGCTGCCGGGCATTCTCGCCCTGCACGACCACGGCGGAAACAAGTTCTTCGGGACCGGGAAAATTACCCGCACCGACCAGGCCCGGCATCCGATGATGGTCAGTCACCAGGATCAGTATTACGGCGGACGGGCCTGGGCCAATGAAATCGCCCGGCGGGGCTACGTGGTGCTGGTTTCCGACGCCTTCCCCTTCGCCAGCCGGAGAGTAATGCTCCAGGATGTTCCGGAGAGAATCCGGACCGGCTTGAGCGATCCGAATCCGGAGGATCCGAAAGCCATCGCCTCCTATAACAAATGGGCCGCCGAGCATGAAACCGTGATGGCCAAGTCGCTGTTCTGCGCCGGGACCACCTGGCCGGG
Organism: uncultured Acidobacteriota bacterium; assembly: GCA_903847975.1. Taxonomy (GTDB): domain Bacteria; phylum Acidobacteriota; class UBA6911; order CAINFC01; family CAINFC01; genus CAINFC01. The sequence goes on from CAINFC010000311.1 coordinate 130,058, forward strand.
CGTATTTGTGGCCGAGGACCGCAAGGCGCTGGATATTCTGGCGGCGCGCCAGGATGTGATTCCCGGCCGGCTGGGCTGCGCCGGCCTTTCCGGCGGCGGGATGCGCACCGTTTTCCTGGCGGGAACCGACCCGCGGATCCGGTGCGCAATCCCGGTGGGCTTCATGTCCACCTGGAAGGATTTCCTGCTGCACAAAAGCTTCACCCACACCTGGATGACCTATGTGCCCCTTCTGCCGAACGAACTCGATTTCCCGGAAATACTGGGCCTCCACGTGCCCCGCGCCACCCTGGTGCTCAATGACCGCGAGGACGCGCTCTACACCATGCCGGAGATGACCGAAGCGGATCGCATCCTGAAGGAGGTCTACCGGAAGGCCGGCGCCGCGGACCGCTACCGCTGCTCCTTCTATCCCGGGCCGCACAAGTTCGACGCGGAGATGCAGAAGGAAGCCTTCGACTGGTTCGACCGCTGGCTGAAATCCTGACCGGCATTGATCTCGCTCCCACTTGCTATAGCTATCGAAACATCGCGTGTCGGGTGATCCCATGCGCTCCCCGGAAATCCGCCTGCCCGGGGTGGTGCGTGTGGGGTTCCTGCTGCTTATTGCACATTCATCCTCTTATCTGCTGATGAAGCCCACATTCCTCACCCTTTCTGACTGGATTTCTTCGGATTTTCCCAGAAAGGGATTTTTTTTGTGTTTCAATGTATAGCAATCTATATATATGCTATTATTGGAAAATGTCAAGTCGAATTGCAATGAAACTCATCGA
>CAINFC010000312.1 GCA_903847975.1 uncultured Acidobacteriota bacterium
CCGGGTAGCCGGTTTTTTCAAAACCAGCCCTGTATGGGCTGCGCTAACGCCTGGTTTTGTCGGGTTTTGCGCAACCCTTTCAGGGTTGTCGTCTCCGTGCATCTATACCCGGGGTAGGCGCGATGCGCGCCAACCCCGGGCTGTGTTACGAAGCACTTCCAGGGTTTTCGCAACTTTTTGCACCTTCATCATCCATAATGGCTTCGCAAAAAATGGCAGGAACCCAAAAGGGGTTCTGAGACTCCAACCTATCTTTCTTCGGGCTCCTGGCACGCGGGCAGGGGGATGAGGCCCTGCCGGGAAGGCGCCGCTTGCTACAGCAGCGGGTTGGAGGAAAAGGGGATCGCCTGGCGCCCGTTCCGCACGGCGATCATCTGCGCCAGGATGCTCACCGCAATTTCCGCCGGGGTGCAGGACCCGATGTCGAAGCCGACCGGAGAGTACAAGCCCCGAAGCCGCTCCGGATCCGCGTTTTCCCGCAGCAGGCCGTCCAGCAGGGTGCGCACCTTGCGGACGCTGCCGAGCATGCCCAGATAACGGTATTCCCGGCCGAAGCACTGCCGCAGAACGATCTCGTCATGGGCATGCCCGTGGGTCATGAGGACCAGGAAGAGCTCCGGGGAAAAGGGAACCCGCGCAGCGATTTCCGTAAACGGAACACAGACGCACTCCCGCGCCTGGGGATGCTTCTCGGGGGAAGCCCATTCGGCGCGGTCGTCTACCACCGTCACCTGGAATCCGCAGAGCGCGGCCATCCCCGAAAGAGCCATGCCGCAGTGCCCGCCGCCGAAGATATACAGGGGATTACCGGTAAATAGGGGGTCGACCAGCACCTCCAGATACCCGCCGCAGATCATCCCGGTCTTTTCGGCGCCGCCGAGCGGAAAGCCCAGGTCGAAGCGCCAGCGGGCCGCCTGGGATGGCTTTTCCTTCCGGATGCGCTCGGTGGCCCGGCGCTCGATTTCCCCGCCGCCGATGGTCCCGTGGCTGGAGCCGTCGGAGCAGACCAGCATCTTCATTCCGATCCTGGCCGGGGTGCTGCCCTCCGCTCCGATGACCACCGCCAGCCAGGCCGGCTCTTTCTTTTCCTCGGCCGATGCGATTTTCTGAAAAAAAGAATGGACCATGATTCCCCCTTTCGTCGAATTCCGGTCTCTGAAAGTTTACCGCATCGCGCTTGACAGCACACTTTCCCGCTCCCTACAATTGGAAAGCGGAAAGGGGGAAGAACCAATGTCCGGAGAAATGACCATTGCCTTCAAGCTGAATCGCCGTTCGGTGAAAATCAAGGCCGACGGAGAACGGATGCTGCTATGGGTTTTACGCGATGACCTCGGCCTGACCGGCACCAAGTACGGCTGCGGGGAAAGCCAGTGCGGGGCCTGCACCGTGGTGATCAACGGCGAGGCGGTCCGCTCCTGCCGGGTCCCGCTGAAAAGCGTCGCCGGCAAGGAGGTGCTGACCATCGAGGGCCTGGCTCGCGGCAAGGCGCTGCATCCCCTGCAGAAGGCCCTGATCCGCCACGGCGCCATCCAGTGCGGGTTCTGCACACCGGGCATGATTCTCAATGCCTACAGCCTGCTGAACCGCAAGCCGGTGCCGGGGCCCGCCGAAATCCGGGAGGGCATGGAAGGAAACCTCTGCCGCTGCGGCTGCTACGGGCGCATCCTGGAGGCCATCGCAAGCGCCGCGGAAGAAATGAAAACCGGGAGGACGCGATGAGCGAAACGAGGCAGGACGCGGAAGTCAACCTTTTCTCCGCTCCGGCGGAAGCTTTGGGCCGCAGGGATTTCCTGAAGTGGCTGGGACCTGGTCTGTATGTGTTTTTCTCGACGGAGGAAGGGCTGCTGCTCGGGCAGGAGGCCCGGGGAGGCGGGCGCGGCTACCCGGAGGATTTCAACGCCTACCTGCGCATCGCCGAGGACGGGCAGGTGACCTGCTATACCGGCAAGGTCGAACTGGGACAGGGCATCATCGCCTCCCTGGCCCAGATGCTGGCCGAGGAGCTGCCGGTACCCTTCGAGGCCATCCGCATGGTTTTCGGAGACACCCGGCTCTGCCCGTGGGACGGCGGAACCAACGGCTCGCGCAGCATCAAGTACTTCGGTCCGGCGCTGCGCGCCGCCGGGGCCGAAGCCCGGGAGGTGCTGCGGCAACTGGCCGCCGAGACGCTGAAAGCGGCGCCGGAGAAGGTGCAGCTGGAAAAAGGCACGGCCAGCGTTTCGGGAGATCCGCAGAAAAAAATCGGATTCGGCCTGCTGACCCGGGGGAAAACCATCGAAAGGCATCTACCCAAAAAGCCGCCGCTGAAGCCGGCCGGGGCTTTTCAGGTCTGCGGCCGGTCTCTGCCCCGCCGGGACCTGGAGGAGAAGGCCACCGGCGCGGCGCGCTTTGCCGGCGACGTGCGGTTGCCGGGAATGCTTTACGGGCGGGTGTTGCGGCCCCCGGCTCACGGGGCGCGGCTGAAAAACCTGGACACTTCGCGGGTCAGCGAGGTTCCCGGGGCTCTCCTCGTCCGGGAAGGCGATTTTGTCGGGGTGGTTCACCCCAAACCCGACCTGGCGGACAAAGCCATGGAGCGGATCCGGGCGGAGTTCGACCTGCCCGAACTGCGATGGGACGCACAGTCGATCCACGAACACCTGCTGGCGGCCGGTCCGCGGGAGAACGTGCTGGAATCGCGCGGCGACCTGGCCCGGGGGCAGGCGCTGGCCGTGGAGCACTTTGACGAGATTTACCGCACGCCCTATGTGGCCCACGCGCCCATGGAAACCCACACCGCCCTGGCGCAGGTAGGCCCGGAGGAGGCGACCCTCTGGATCGGCACGCAGCGCCCGTTCGGCGCCCAGGAGGAGATCGCCCGGCTGCTGAACCTGCCCGCCGACAAGGTGCACGTCATCACCCCTTACGTCGGTGGGGGGTTCGGCGGGAAAAGCTCCATCGGGCAGGCCATCCAGGCCGCCCGCCTTTCGCGGGCGGTCGGCAAGCCGGTGCAGGTGGCCTGGACCCGGGAGGAGGAATTTTATTACGACACCTTCATGCCCGCCGCCGTGGTCCGCATCCGCTCCGGATTGGATCGCGACCGGCGCATCGTCTACTGGAACTACGAAGTGTTTTATGCCGGGGACCGCAGCTCGCAGAACTTCTACAATGTGCCCCACCTGCGCACCGCGGCCCGCGGCGGATGGTCGGGGGGCGGTTCGGGACCCCATCCCTTCGGAACCGGCGCCTGGCGCGGTCCGGGGAGCAACACCAACATCTTCGCCCGCGAGTCGCACATCGACACCATGGCCGCCCGGGCGGGGATGGACCCCCTCGAGTTCCGGCTGCGCAACCTGACCGATCCACGGATGATACGCGTGCTGCGGGCCGCCGCGGACCGCTTCGGATGGAAGCCGGCCCGGACGCCCAGCCGCCGGGGCCACGGCGTGGTCTGCCTGGACTACCTGGGCACCTATGTGGCCGCCATGGCGGAAATCGAGATGCCCTCCGGCGGAGGGCCGATCCGCGTGCGGCGCGTGGTTCATGCCCAGGACATGGGACCGGTGATCAACCCGGAAGGAGCCCGGATGCAGATCGAAGGAGGCATCATCATGGGGCTGGGCTACTGCCTGACGGAGGAAATCCGCTTCCAGGGGGGAAGAATCGACGACCTGAGCTTCAGCCGCTATGAAATTCCGCGCTTTTCCTGGACCCCGAAAATTGAGACGGTCCTGGTGGACAACCCGGAGATTCCGCCTTCCGGCGGCGGAGAGCCGCCCAACGTGGGCATGGGCGGCCTGATCGGCAACGCCCTGTTCGATGCCGCCGGGGTGCGGTTGACCCGCTTCCCCTTTACCGCGGCGCGCATCCGGGAAAAGCTCGCATGAAGCCACGGACAGCGGTAGTGGCCATCGGCGGCAACTCCCTGATCCGCGACCCGCGGCACATCAGCGTGGAGGACCAGGAGGAGGCCCTGCGCGAAACCGCCCGGTACCTGGCGGACATGGTTTCCGAAGGCTGGGAAATGGCCATCGCCCACGGCAACGGCCCGCAGGTCGGATTCATCCTGCGGCGCTCGGAAATCGCCCACCGCGTCGAAGGTATGCACGAAGTTCCCCTGGACGTCTGCGGAGCGGACACCCAGGGAGCCATCGGCTATGAGCTGCAGCAGGCCCTGCAGAACGAGCTGTATCACCGCGGCATCCGCAAGAACGTGGTCACCATCGTCACCCAGACCCTGGTGGACGCGGCCGATCCGGCCTTTCGCCACCCGACCAAGCCGATCGGCGGCTACATGGAGGAAGCGGAGGCCCGGCGGCGCCGGGAGGAGATGGGCTGGTCGGTAACCGAAGATGCCGGCCGGGGCTGGCGGCGGATCGTACCCTCGCCTATGCCCCGGGAAATCGTCGAGTTGCAGACCATCCGCACAGTCCTGGGCACGGGGATCGTGGTGATTGCCTGCGGCGGAGGCGGAATCCCGGTGATTGATGTCGGGGAAGGAGAATACCGCGGCGTGGCCGCGGTCATCGACAAGGACTACGCCGCCGCGGTGCTGGCTGTCGAGCTCCAGGCAGACCTCTTCCTGATCGCCACTGCCGTGGAGAAAGTGGCCCTGCGCTTCGGCCGGCCGGACCAGGTCTGGCTGGACCGCATCACCCTGCCCGAAGCCAGGAGGTACCTGGCGGAGGGCACTCATTTCGCGGAAGGCTCCATGGCCCCCAAGATCCGGGCCATCATCCGCTACCTGGAAGCGGGCGGGAAAGAAGCGATCATCACCAATCCCCCCAACCTGGGCCGCGCGGTCCGGGGGGAAACCGGCACGAGGCTGCTCCCGTAGCCCATCGAAGGGGAAACGAAAGGAAAGCAAGTGAGGAAAGCAAGAGGAAAGCAAGTGACATCCACTTTGGGGTTACGCGGAAACAGCGGATGGAACGGATCAGGGCGGATCGGATCGGCTTTCCCTGAAATCCCGGGTGTCCTTTTTCAATGTCCTTTTTCAATGAAACCGACCATCGATATGCTAAAACAAACTTCTATTTTTCGATTTTGTTTTTGCGCAGCTTCCGGCCTCCTCGCTCTGTGGCTTGCCCTGATCTCCGCGGGACAGGCTGCTGCGCTGCCCAATATCCTCATCCTGGTAAGCGACGACCAGGGATGGCGCGATATCGGCTACCGCCATCCGGCGATCGCTACTCCGAATCTGGACCGCCTGGCCTCCGGAGGGATCCGGCTGGAGCACCAGTACGTTTTCCCGACCTGCTCTCCGACGCGCTGCGCGCTGATGAGCGGCCGCAATCCGGCGCGCTTCGGCATCCTGGGACCCATTGCCGGAAAAAGCACCCAGCGGATGCCCGCCGATATGGTCAATCTGGCTCGAATGCTCAAGTCCCGCGGCTACTTCACCGCCATTTCCGGGAAGTGGCACCTGAGCCTGCAGATCGAGAACGGACCGCGCAATTACGGCTTCGACTCGACCTACGGGTACCTGCACGGGCAAATCGATCCCTGGACTCACGAGTACAAGGCCGGCGACCGAACCTGGCATCGCAACGACGTTTTTACGGACGACAAAGGGCATGCCACGGATCGGATCGCTGCCGAAGCCATTCGCCTCATCCAGGAGAAGCGCTCCCAACCGTTATTCCTTTATGTGGCCTTCAGCGTGCCGCACACCCCGCTGGCGGAGGAATCCCGCTGGAGGGATCCTTACGCCGCCCGGTTTCCGGAAGAGACCCGGCGCCTGGTGGCCGCTTCCCTCACTCACCTGGATGACGCCGTCGGCAAAATCGTAGCGGCCGTGGATTCCGCCGGACTGCGGGAAAATACGCTGATCCTTTTTACCAGCGATAACGGCGGCCCGCGCCAGTCCGGAGCCAGTGACGAATATGAGGGGCGGTACAAAAGCCAGGTCGGGCCGCTCTCCGACAACGGACCGCTGCGCGGCTGGAAGGGACAGACCTACGAGGGGGGGGTGCTGGTTCCGGCCTGCGTGAACTGGCCGTCCCGGCTGAAGCCGCGCACCGAGAATGCGGTCATCAGCGTGCTCGACTGGCTGCCGACCCTGGCCGCCTTGACCGGTTTCGAAATCAAGGAGGAGATGCGCCTGGAGGGGGCCAACCTCTGGCCTTTGCTTTCCCAGGGACATCCGGTCGGCGCGCGCACCCTGTACTGGAAGACCGGCGAGCAGTCCGCGGTGCGCATCGGCGATTGGAAACTGGTTCAGAGCCGAAGCGGAGCCGCCGAGCTGTTCCACCTTTCCGAAGATCCTTACGAAAAGAACGACCTGGCGGCCAAACAGCCGCAAAAACTGTCGGAGCTGAAAGCCGCACTGGAGAAAGAAGCGGCCCGATAGAGCAAAGATTTACGTGGGAAGGGGACGCCTTCGATCGACATTTACCCGGCAAAAACCTAGGGCCGGCTGGGCTGGTATTGGGCGCGCTCCCTTGCGGAGAGGTGCGCGTACTCCGGGGCCGACATCCCTGGAACCCGAATCGGCAGCGGACGATCGGCCCGCCACTTCCGCAGCTCCGCCAAGGCATGCTGCACGCGGTCGCGGTGCTTCGGTTCGTCGGCCAGGTTGCGCTCCTCCCTGGGATCGTTGCGCAGATCGTACAACTCGCGCGCGCCCGTCCCATCCAGGCTGTCGTCGATGGTTTTGAAACCGCCCTCGACATAGGAAGCGCCGCGCAGCTGCGAAAAGCTGCGGTCCTTCCAGTTTTTGTCCCTGCCGCGCGCCAAGGATAGAAAACTCCGGCCCTGGACGCCTTCGGGGATGGGAATGCCGGCAGTCTCCAGGATGGCGGGCATCACATCCGTACCTTCGACCACCGGGCGGATGGTCTTCCCCGTGTTTTCGGCCGACCCCTTCGGTCCGCGCCAGATCAGCGGCACGTGCGCGGAGCCTTCGTATTGCAGGCCCTTGAACCAGCGGCCGCGGTCGCCCAGCATGTTGCCATGATCGGCCGTAAACAGGATCAGTGTCTGATCGGCCATGCCCAGCTTATCCAACTCCCCGAACAGCCGGCCCAGGTTTTCGTCCACATGCGAGGTCATGCCGTAGTAGATGGCACTCATCACCCGGATCATCTTCTCGTCATCGACAAACTGCCGCCGCCGGTTTTCCGGGACGGACATGCGGATATGGCGGGCGTTCGGCGGAAGCTTCGGCATCGGCATCCGGCCCGGCGAATACTTGCTGAACCAGGGCTCCATCTCGACCGAGGGCGAATGCGGCTTCAGGTAGCTCGTGAACAGGAACCAGGGCTGGCCCGAGCCCTGGCGGCTGCGCAGGTACTCGATGGAGCGGTCCGTAATCCACTCCGTCTCGAAGTCCTCGCGATCCCATCGGAAGAGCCCGACGTCCTTTCCGAGGGGGTCGTCGGGCCAGGGGCAGGAACCCTCCACCCGCGTCCATTTGTTGCGCGAGCCGTACTTGCGCTGGCAGTGGGCGATCAGCCCCAGTTCCGGAGTGGGCCCCTCGCTGGTGAAGGTCCAGAATTTGTCGAAGCCATAATCGAATCGCTGCGGCGAGAAGTGCAGCTTTCCGGAAATGGCCGTGTGATATCCATAGTGCTTCAGGATGGAAGGGAGAAAAACTTCGCCTTCGTTCGCGGGCACATCGTTGATGGTCACTCCGTGGACGTGCGCGTACCGGCCGGTGAAGGCGCTGGCCCGCGCCGGGCAGCAGACCGGCGACACGGTATAGGCATTTTCAAAGCGCGTGCCCTGGCGGGCGAGGCGGTCCAGGTTGGGCGTCTCGATGAAAGGGTGTCCGGCGCAGCGCAGGGCGTCGAAGCGCATTTCGTCCACCATCACGAACAGGATGTTCGGGCGTGCCGGAGCGGCGGACTTCCCGGCCGCGCCGGCCGCGCCGGCCAGAAACTCGCGCCGGTTCAGGTTCGAAACGGGCCTCCCGCCCGGGGTTGGTCCAGGATAATGATTTGTATTCATGGCATGGTCCGATCGTTTCCAATGATATTTGAAAAGCGATTTATCAACGGCTTACCCCATTCTCCGGCTGCCTTGAAAGTATACGTGGCCGCCCCGGCCAAATCAAGCGTGAAAGAGGGCCTCCGGTTGGAACAGGCGCCGGCTTTTCGGCGCGGAGAATGCATCCATCCGTTTTAACGGGAGTGCGTGCGCCCATCCGGCCGCGGTCCCCGCAGGATGGCCCATGACCCGCAGGACGGACCGCTATTCGACCGAAAGCGGAAGCAGGTATCGGTCGAACCAGCCGGCAACCAGCGCCGTTTCCGCGGCGTCCGGCTCCCAGCCGTGCTCCCGCCCGGGCTTTACCTCGAGCCGGGCGGGCACGCCTGCTTTTTCGAGCAGCGAGAGCATCCGCTGCGACTGCTGGATCGGCACGAGGGTGTCCGTGTCGCCATGGAAGAGCAGGGTGGGCGGGTCGTCCGGGGTGACGTGCGACGCCGGCGAGTTTTCCCTGAGCAGCCTGCGGTAGTCCGCGGCGTCGGTGATCCGCTCGAAGCGCCCGCGTTCCGCATTCCATTCCTGGAAGTCGAAAGGCCCGCGTCGCCCGCGGCCCAGCGGCGCCTGCTCCACGCTCACCCCCTCGCCGCCGAAATTCGAGAAATCGCCGCCGCCGTAATAGGCCACCACGGCCCGCACCCTGCTGGGCTGGCGATCCACCGGGTCGGCGGCCTCCGGTCGGGCCGCCTTTCCGGCCATTCCGGTGAACAGCGCCAGGTGCCCGCCGGACGAAAACCCAAGGATGCCAAGCCGCTCCGGGTGGACGCCAAACCGCGCGGCATGGTGGCGGATAAAGCGGACGGCACGCTGCAGGTCCTCCTCGATTTCCGGGATAGTGTACTTCGGCTGGCTGCTGTGGCAGACAGCAAAAACCACGTACCCGCGCTCCAGAAGAGCCCGCGTATGCGGCCGGGTCAACCACGGCCGGTAGCGCACGGGATCGGAATTCATCCCTCCGCTCATCACCAGGATCACCCCTGCTCCGTTCGGTTCGGCCGGGGACAGCACGTCCATGACCAGCGCCGTTCCGTACTTGTAGCCGTAGATGATATCGGGTTGCTGCGGAGCGGCCGGCGGCATCCCGAACAGCAGCATGCCTAAAAGAAGTTGCCTCATTTTCAATTCGGAAATCAGTTATTATACTATCCGGAGTCTTTTACTTCTCGAAACCCGGAACCAATAAACAAGCGGATGAGTTTCTATCGTATGGGAGTCACTCCTGTTTTCCTGCACTTCTTTCAAGTTTTGGGAGCCCAATGCCGTCTGCGCGGCTTAACTCGAACGGCGGCTCCCGGTCCATCCTTTCGTTGGCACCTTCGATCGTCGTCCCCCGGCGCCATGCCTGGGACAGCCGTTCCCGGGATCCTGCTGCTTTTATTTCTTTCCACGGCAGCTGCCGGTCCGGAGAACGCCGGCTTGCAGCCCGCGGAGCTGGAGAATCCGCAGGTATTCCAGATCAACCGCGAGCCGGCCCGCTCCACCGGCATCCCTTACGCCACCCGGGAGCAGGCCGGAACACACCGGATGGAATCCTCTCCCTATTACCGGCTGCTCAGCGGCACCTGGAAGTTTTCCTACGTGGAGAGGGCGGACCGGCGCCCGACCGATTTTTTCAAACCTTCCTTCCAGGCCGGTTCCTGGACCGATTTCCCGGTACCGGGCATCTGGGAGCTGAACGGCTTTGGCATTCCGGTTTACTACGATACCAGGTATCCCTTCGGCAAACCGAATCCGCCCTTCATCCCGGCGGAAAAAAATCCGGTCGGCTCCTATCGGACGGCGTTCACCCTGCCCACGGACTGGGACGGGCGCCAGGTCTTTATCCATTTTGGCGGAGTCAAGTCCGCCTATCACCTCTGGGTGAACGGGGAAGCCGCCGGTTATTCCGAGAACAGCTTTTCGCCGGCGGAATTCAACATTACCCGCTTCCTGAAAAAAGGAGAAAACTCCCTGGCGGTCCAGGTATTCAAGTTCTGCGATGGCAGCTACATGGAATGCCAGGGAATGTGGCACTACGGCGGAATCGTCCGGGATGTCTATCTCTACTCCACGCCGGACCTTCACCTGCGGGACTATTATTTGCGTTGCGAGCTGGACGATCGCTATGAAAAGGCCCGGCTGCGGATTACCGCCCAAGTAAAGAACTATTCCCGGACTCCGGCCGCCGCCTCGCGTCTCGAGGTTCAGCTCACCGATGGCCGGGGTCTTCCGGTCGACACCTCCCGGCCGCTTTCCGCCCCGGTTCCGGATCTGGCGCCGGGAGCCGAGGCCACGCTCGAGCTGGAGAGCAGCGTGGACCGTCCGCGGCTATGGTCGGCCGAACAGCCGAACCTTTATCAGCTGTTTTTTCATCTGAAAGAGAAAGGCCCGCGCCCGGCGGAAATCCAGGAGTGCCGGTTCGGCTTTCGGGAGGTGGAGATCCGGGATTCGCAGCTGTGGATCAACGGCCGGTCCGTCAAGCTTAAAGGCGCCAACCGGCACGAGCATCTGCCCGACAGCGGGCATGTGGTCAGCCGGGAAAGCATGCGGCAGGATATCCGGCTGATGAAGCAGTTCAATCTGAACGTGGTGCGCACCTCGCACTACCCGAACGATCCCTACTGGTACGATCTGTGCGACGAATACGGTTTGTATGTCATGGACGAAGCCAACCTGGAATCGCACGGGGTCAACGGGATCCTGCCCAAGTCCAATCCGCTGTGGAAGGACGCGGCAATCGACCGCCTGGACGCCCTGATCCAGAGGGATAAAAACCACCCCAGCGTCATTTTCTGGTCGCTGGGCAACGAGTCCGGATCCGGAGACACTTTTCTGCAGATGCGGGATTATGCCCATGCCGTCGATCCGACCCGGCCGGTACACTACGAAGGATATAATCAGGCCGGGGACGTCCACAGCCGGATGTATGCCACTGTGGAGCGGATCATCCAGTACGGCCGCGAAAAGAACGAAAAGCCGCTCTTCCTTTGCGAATATGCACTGGGCAACGGCAATTCCTGCGGCAACCTGGTGGAATACTGGGAGGCGATCGAAAAATATCCCTCCCTCATCGGCGGCTGCATCTGGGACTGGGCCGATCAGGGGATTCTGGAGAAGGATCCCGAAGGCCGCATGTACTATTCCTACGCCGGAGACCATGAGCCGGCCGATTTGCCCACCGATGCCAATTTCACCTTTTGCGGACTGCTCTTCTCCGACCACACCCCCTCGCCGAAGCTATGGGAGGTCAGGAAGGTATACCAGTATATCGCCGTCGAGCCGGCCGGGTCCGGAACAGGCCGGGTCCGGGTACGCAACAAATACGATTTCACGGATTTGAGCGAGTTTGACCCGGTATGGGTTCTGGAGCAGGATGGAGTGGCGGTGCAGCAGGGAAAATTGAATCCGATCCCGGTCCCTCCGAAAGGGGCGACCGAATTGCAGATTCCTTTCGACACCGCCGGCTTTCTTCCCGGCGCGGAATACTGGCTCAAACTCAGCTTCCGGACCCGGACCAGAAAGCTCTGGGCCGAACCGGGGCATGAGGTGGCCTGGGAGCAGCTGCCGGTCCGCGGGCCTTCCCGTCAGCCGGCGAAACCTATTGCGGCAACCCCGGCCCCGGCAACCGGACAGCAGGGGGATCAGCAGAGGATCATCGGAGACGGTTTTTCCGTGACCTTCGATCGTAAAACCGGATGGATCCGCTCCTACCAGGTGAAAGGCGAGGAGTACATTCATTCGGAACCTGCAAGCCCCGGCGGTCCTGTCCTGAACGTGTACCGGGCGCCGATCGGCAACGACGCCGGAATTGCCCGGGAGTGGCGGGATGCCGGCCTGGACCGCCTCACGCCCCGGCTGCGTGCTTTCGAGGTGGCGACCCGGGACAGGTACGTCCAGGTTCATACCCGTACTTTTTTTGAAGGGAACCATGGGTGCGGCCTGGATCATGATGCCACCTATTCCGTTTTGCCGGATGGCCGAATACTGGTGGACAACCAGGTGTTCCCGCAGGGTCCCCTCCCCAGCCTGGCCCGAATGGGAGTGCGGATCGCGCTGCGGAGAGAATGGGAAAACCTGGAATATTTCGGCCGCGGTCCGCACGAAAACTACAGTGACCGCAAATCGGGCGCCGCCATCGGGAGATATGCCGACACGGCGGCAGGGCAATATGTCCCCTATGGCCAGCCGCAGGAAAACGGAGCCAGGCAGGATGTTCGCTGGATCGTCCTGAAGAACCAGAGCGGGAGCGGTCTGCTCTTCGTTCCCCGAAGTGAAACCTGGTCGATGTCCGCTCTACCTTATACCATCTCCGATCTGGAAAAGGCCAAACATCTGAATGAGCTGCAGGCCCGGGATTTCATCACCCTCTGCCTGGACTACCGGCACCGGGGAGTCGGCAACGGAGTCGATGCCGTCCCCCGGGAGGATAAGGATTTTCTGCTGGCACCCTACGCGGTAGCTCCTCAGCCCTACGCTTTCAGCTATTCCCTGCAGCCGATCGGGCCCGAATCCCGGCGCCCGGAAGAAATCGCCCGCGAGCCGATTCCCGTCGTTTCCGAACCGTTTATCCGGCGGGACGCCCGAGGGGAGGTCTTTATACGTTCCAACTCTCCGGAAGCGAAGATCTTTTACAGCCTGGACGGTTCCGATCCCTCCCCTTCTTCCCTGCCCTATCGGCGGCCTTTCTCATTTCCGGGCCGGGGGACGATCAGGGCGATTGCCGCCGAGGAACCCTTCGGTGCCAGTCGGATCGTTGCCAAAGCTCTGGATCCGCTGGTGGCGGAGACGCCGCTGATCACTCCCGCCAATGTGTATTTCCATGAGTCGGCCGCAGTGACCCTCACCTCCCGAACGGAAGGAGCCCGGATTCATTACACCCTGGACGGCAGTGAACCGGGAGACGGATCCCCGGTCTACCAGGGGCCGATCACCGTTCGCTCCGGGATCACCATCCGGGCTCTGGCGGTGAAAGAGGGATGGAACAGGAGCGGCACGGCCTCCGCTGCCTATAGGCGCTTTCAACCGGAAAAAGGGGTCTCCTATCGGTATTTTGTCGGAGAGTGGCGCGCCATCCCGGATTTCTTTTCGCTGACCCCGGAGAAGACGGGAAGCGTTTCCCGGATCGGTTTTCAGGAGATCGAAACCAACCGGGATCATTATGCCATCCAGTTCCTGGCCCTGCTTAACATTCCCAGGGAAGGTCTGTATACCTTCACCACCGGGTCCAATGACGGAAGCCGCTTATTTGTGGACCAGGTGGAAGTGGTCCACAACGATCAGCCCCACGGATACCTGGAAGAGTCCGGCTCCATCCACCTCACGGCGGGAGAGCACCTTCTCGAAGTGAGGTATTTTCAGAATGGAGGCGGACAGGATCTCGCGGTTTTTTACCAGGGACCGGGCGTGGAGCGACAGGAGATTCCCGCCTCTGCATTCCGTTCAAAGAATTAAGGACACCCACTTTTCTGTTAACCACGGAAGCGGCGGATCGGATCGGCTTTGATCCGTCCCATCCGCCGTTTCCGTGTAACTTTCTGAAGTCAGCGGTTCGAAAAGAGGTGTCCTTTTACCTTTCCGGCGCGCCGGCCGCGCCGCAGCCGGTCCTAGTCTCCAATGCGTACGGCGGCTTCCATGGCCACGGGACGGCATGGGTGCGGCAGGCGTGCGCTTCCCAGAGAGCGAGCATCTCCCTGACCCGGGCCGGCTGCCGGTCGGCGATATTGTGCAGCTCGGTGCGGTCGGAGTCCATGTCATACAATTCCCATGCGCCTTCGGGCCCCTTGGCCACAAGCTTCCATTTCCCGGACCGCAGGGCCCGATTGCCTTCGTGCTCCCAAAACAGCGGAGCATCCCGCTGGATCTTCCGGCCGCTGAATGCCGGCACAAGACTGCGCCCCTCCATGGCCTGAATCCTGTGTCCCTTGAATTCAGCGGGATAGGTCGCGGCAGCCACATCGACACAAGTGGCCATAATATCGATGATGTGACCGGCTTGGTTTTCGAATGCCCCGTGCCTCTGGATGGCCGCCGGCCAGTGCACGATCAAAGGAGTGCTGATGCCGCCTTCGTGGACGAAATGCTTGAAGTACCGGAACGGCGTGTCGGAAACGTTCGCCCAGGGCAGGCCGTACGACAAATACGTATCGTCCGCGCCGGGCATGACGCCGATGCCTTCGCGCACCGGGCGGCCATCGCGAGTCACCGGCGGCTTCAGGGCGAATTGGAGTTCCTCTGGGCCCATGGGCTTGAGCGATTCCGCCTTGCCGGCCACGTTGCGCGGTGGGCCTTCGCTGCCGATGGCCTCGGCGCAACCGCCATTGTCGGACAGGAAAAGGATCAGCGTATTTTCGAACTGCCCGGTGTCCTGTAAAGCGGTGACGATACGGCCGACGTTTTGGTCGAGGCAATCCACCTGCGCCGCGTAGACCTCCATGCGCCGCTCGAACCACGCTTGTTGTTCGGTGTCCTGCCAAGCCGCCGCCGCGCTGTCGCGTGGCGACAATGGCCAGATGTCCTTCACCAGGCCCATCTGCACCTGGCGGCGGTATCGTTCCTGGCGCAATGCATCCCAGCCTTTGCCGTAGCGGCCCTTGTACTTGGCGATGTCCTGCGGCTTGGCGTGCAAGGGCCAGTGCGGTGCCGTGAACGCCACATAGAGGAAGAATGGTCGATCCCCCTGGTGTTCCCGGATGAACTGCGCTCCGTGTTCCCCGATGGCATCGGTGTAGTAAAAGTTTTTGCCGGGCGGGATGGCTTTGTTGTCCGCCGTCAATGTGGACGGATCGAAATAGCTGCCGCCGCCGGTGATGGTGCCGAAGAACCGGTCGAACCCGCGTTGCCGCGGCCAGTTATTCTTTCCGGCTCCTTCCAAATCCTTGGTCACGTGCCATTTCCCGGTCATGTAGGTGCGATACCCGGCGATCTGCAATACCTCGCCCAGCGTCACGGTGTCGGCGCGCAGGTCTCCTTGATACCAGTCATTGATCCAGTTCTTGGCGCTGTACGGCGCCGGGTCGCTCATGTACCCCATGCCGGCCTGGTGCGGATATAACCCCGTCAATAAGGACGCTCGAGTCGGACAGCAGCGGGCGGTGTTGTAAAACTGTGTGAACCGTATGCCCTTTGCCGCGAGACGGTCGAGGTTCGGGGTGTGGATTTCGCTGCCGTAGCAACCGATATCGGAGTATCCCAGGTCATCGGCCAGGATGACGATCATGTTGGGGTGCCGCACCGTGGCTGCCTGAATTTGGAGTGGCAGTGCCGTCCACAGGGCGATGAGGAGTAACGAAAAATGTCTCATGTTTATTGTCCCTGGTAAATCCCTAACGCTTGGGGAAGTCGCACCGCTTCCTATTTACACTCTTTGTTGTCCTCCGTTCCATTGATAATCCGGTACTTCATTGCGCAGGAAAGTGGGACAAAAATCATAACCGTTGGGCCAGGTAATCCCGCCGCCGTCTTCCTGCGTCACCTGGCGGAAATAGGCTTCATCTTTCAGCGCGGCTGAAATTCCTTTGCCGATGAAGGGCTTGATATCAATCACTTTGCGGAATCCATCTGCAAATTCAATCTCCAGGGCATAGTTTTCCAGAGGTTTGACCGAAACGACCTTATTCATTTTGTTACTCCAATGGCTGGATGGGTTCGAGAGGTTCTTCCTTGCGTGCCCGCTCCCAATCCGCGCGTAATTCGGCACGATGAATTGCAGCCCATTCCAGCACCAGTCCTAAAACACGGTTGGGCAGTTTGCCTTCGATGACTTCAAGCGTTTCAATGCTGATTTCCGCCTGATTCTCGCCATATTGGGCGTGGAAATGTGGCGGAACATGCTCATTGTAGTACATGCGGATGATGATTCCGAAGAAGCGGCTGATTTCCGGCACGAGAGTATCCTCCAGGGAAATTATACGCCAATTTCCCACCGATCAAGCCCGTCTCAGCTACTTAGGGGCGATGGAGAAAACGAATGAAGGATAAACCCATCCGCTGTTTCCGTGTAACTTTCTGAAATCAGCAGCTCGGAAACCGGGAATCCGTTTGCCACTTATCCGTCGCCGCCAAAGCGGATCCGCGACGGGGGATGCGGTCCGAATCGAGCCGATACAACGGCTCCAGGCACTCCATGGTTTCCTGAACTTTATGACCGGCGGCCTTGCGCATGGCGCGATCGGCCTTCTCTTCGTCGCCGGTGCTCAAGCGCCTCCGTCAATTCCATGTGGTGGTTTTTAGGCCAGCGCACCCGCGTGAACATGTGCTCCCAGAAGAGGCTGCTCCGCTGGACCTGGAAGCAGTTGATCCACAGCACCAGGGCCTTCTCCAGGAGTTCGCTCTTCCCGGGCGGGGCCGGCCTTCCGAGCGAACAGCCGGGCCGCCTGCTCCCGCCTGGGAATCGAGGCGCCCAGCGGCAGGTCACCCCAAAGAATCAACTCACGGATGGAGCAGCAGGTCTTCCACGCGGTCCCCGCCCGCTGCCACTTTCCGAACCGGCGCCTTCGGTTCGGGCCTTGAGCCCCCGCCTCTTTTACCCGCATCACCTTTTGACATGTCAGCTGCTCTTCTTCTCCGAAAGCCAGTGACACTCGCTTTTTTCAAAGAAAATGGGGGGTTTCCTTATTTACCCTTTACTCTCGGACGAATGGTCGCCCGCGGAATAGAGACCCTATTGATTGCCGAACAGGTGAACGGCTGGCTGGGCCAGGTGGATGCCAATATAAAAGCCGGGAATTTGACGATTCACAATAAATATCGTTGGGACCCGGCCTCCTGGCCGGTCAGCGCCGAGGGGTGGGGTACTACCGAGGCTCCTCGCGGAGCGCTGGAAGCGGATTAAGGACATCCGTTTTTTCGATTGCGCGGAAGCGGCGGATCGGATTGGCTGTCATCGGACCGGTCCGTTGTTTCCGCGTAACCCTCGAAAATCAGCGGCTCGAAAAACGGGTGTCCTTGTTCTCTCCTTATTCTCTTTGTCTACCTGGGCGAGAATTTGGAGATTTTAATATTTGCCAGAACCCGGTAATGCTTATCATTACCAGTCAGTAGCGGGAGGCCATGGGAGAGGGCGGTGGCGCCGATCAATGCATCAGCCAATTCCAAAGAATGGCTGAGGAAATGCTGCTCCATGTAAATCATCGCCTTTGCCGAGATTTCCTCCGACAGGTAGAGGATAGTGGCATTCCAGACCCGAAGGGCCTGGCGCAGACTATTGAGCTCCGCTTTGTTTTTCATCCCCTGAACGAGTTCCATATAGGTAACGACAGAAATGGAAAAACCGGTCAGCCCTTCCATTAGGTCGTGTGCCCGATCGTTGCCGCGCATATACCAGATCAGGACATCGGTATCCACCAGCATGATCAGAACCTGCCTTTCCGCAGATTTCTCACATAGTCATCGACGTTACGGGATTCATCATCGTCTTTCCAGATACCGAATAACGGATTCGCAGTGGTGCTTTTCTCCCTGCCGGCAATGGGAACCAGCTTCGCGCACGGTTTGCCTCGATAGGTAATGACGACTTCCTCCCCCCGGCTGACGGTATCCAGCAACTCCCGTGAATGGAACCGTAAATCCTTGGCAGTGGCATTCATTGGCTTACCTCCCTTATAGTTTACACTATGAAGTGTAAACTGTAGCAAGATAGCAGTCAAGAGATAAATAGAGTTAAAGAACCATCCGGTCGGCAGATAAGGCAGAACCGATTATTCTTCGGGCATAGCTGCCGAGACTCAAACACTTGCTGGCATACGGTCCGTGGCTTCGATGGGTAGGATCCCAAGCTGGGGCGCCTGGTGGGTGCCGAATTGAAAGACGCCTGGCCAGGTGAAGCAGGCTCTTCTGCGCTGATGGGATCCACCGAGCGCGTAGTCGTAGCCAAGCTGCCCGTTTCAGCACCCGAAACCATCGAGACCTTCGTCGAGACCCCGGAGGGTTTGCATAGCAACCGGATGGTATTACAAGTTTTAGATGCGAGTCCCTTGCGAACAATTCCGATCGATTGTTTTTTAGCCTCTTTATTTATGAGGGCGCCAGAGTTCCGATTATTTAAAACCGGGTTTAAAATTTCCCCTTTGGATTTCAAGCCTAATTTTATGTTTTGGACCTTCGTGGAGCGGTCGGTCGTTTAAAGTCTCGGCGGCAGGAGGCTTTTTGCCTTCCAGGTAATCTTCCAAACGGTAGCCGGGAAAGTACTGTTCCAGAAGATCGCCACAGTGGTGGTCGAAGAGTGCCTGCAAGACCGCAGTTTGGCCGTCGTGCAAGACCCGCACATGGTACTCTGTCCGGTTGCTGTGGCACCGTTCGGCAAGCAGGCTTTCCGAAGGGACGCCGGCGAATTCCGCCAGGCGCGGCAAACTGCGGCTCACCTCATGGGTGTACAGGAGCAGGCTGCGGTTCGGAGCTGCGCTTTGCAGCCTTTGTAGCGCAACCCGGTTTTCGCTGGCCCAGAAAGCGATAGGCACTTCCGCATAGCGGCAGAAATTCTCGATCAGCTCCTGGCGAGGTGCCATCGCTCCGCGGGGTAAATCGAAAGGCAACCCGTTTGGCAGCAGGTCGCCATGCAAGGCTTCGCAGTCAATCTGTGTGAAATAGTTGATATGGGACTCAACCCAGGAATAGGGGTCGCGCAGAAGATAAATGAAGCGAGCGGGTGGAGAAGATCTTTCTCCGTCAAACTCTTCGGCCAAGATATCACAGTAATGACGGTTGAAGTGGGCGGCATCCAGTTCCAGTGCCGCTCTGGCGTCGCGGTCCAGCAGGAAGGCGCGCATCTCCTCACGGCTGAGCTGTCCTCGGTGCCAACGGATCACCTGCTGGTGAGTCTCCCATTGCAGATACTCGTGGGTCACCCGGTAGGTGCCGAATATCCCGCAGAGGGAAACGCTGCCGGTTTTAACCAGACCGAGCACGTATAGGTGTACCCGACGCTTCAAGCCGTTGAGCTCCAGCAATGCGGCGAAATTGGCCGCCTGGCGCAGCTTCAACGCCTGTGCCAACGCCATCAGCTTTTCCATCGGCAGCCACGATCCGTTTTCGTCCTCCAGGTCCCTTAGCTCGGCCTCCGTCAGACCTGACCCTTCAGCCAGTTCCTTCCGGCTTAACTCCTGCCGCCGGCGTAAATCATGAATGCGTTTCCCCAGCATCGCCGATTCCAAATTCCTCGACAAAATCCCGCCACGATGGTCGTCGATTCACTCGCACAGCCTGATCAAAAGAGGTTGGAAAAGCTGATGGTTTTACAACATAAAGTTTAATCTGTTTGCTTCATTTTCACGTCAGGAACACATCAGGCCCCTCCACTTGTTCCCGCATCGCATGAAATAGAAGCACTCGCACCACCCACGCATGGTCCAGCAGAACCCCCGTTTCCGTGCCCTGTTTTGGCAGCGGTGAGGTGTATCAGCCGTGGCGGTTCGTATTCGATCGGTTTCGTTGATTTTTCCTTCTCGTGATTCATCTTCTTTCTCCGAAATGTCCCATGCCGAACCTTTTATATTTTGTATTTTATCCTAAGACAGGAACTCCCGCCCAATCCGACTGGACGGCAGACCCGGCTTTGCGAAGTCTCTGTGTCAATTCCTGTTCCAAATCTTGCCAAAAAGCGCCATGGAGGGTTAAGTGCAAGTCGGCGCAGGGTATAGATTTCGCCAGTTTTACCGCCTGTTCAAATTGCGCGGCAAGGATGGACCGCTTTTCCGCCGGCAGCCGCCCGCGAAGCAACAAATTGCCAATCTGGCGTGCCGATTCCTGCAGCCTTACGGCGGCTTGCCCCCGGCCAAGAGGCTGGATCCATTCGAGATTATCCCGATTCAGGAAGTAAACAGCGCCGAGAGAAACGGATGTTTCTACCGGCCAGCTTCCACCCGGCCCGCCATCCAGGAGCCGGCTCCATGTAGGCCATGGATGAGCCCGCCAACGGGGCTCCGGGAAGTCGCTCTCCATGGCAACCAGGACCGCATCGTCGCATAGCGCTCGCCATGGCGACTGTAGCCGGCTGACGGCAGTGCTCTTCCCGGTTCCACCTGCCGCCGCGAGAAGTACTCCTCTCTCCCCGGCTACAGGGTCCGGATACACCGCCAAAGCGGAATGGAGCAACAAGGCTCCTCTGGAAAGCAGCATCCGCTGCAGATCGCTGGATATCTTCATCAACTGGTAGAAAAAAACCTCGGCCTTTCCAGGAGGCCATTGGGATAATTGGCACATTCGTTGGCCTTCAGGCGCAGAAAAAAGAGGGTCTACGGTCAGCCAAAGGCATGATGAACAGACGGAATAACCATCCGGTTCCAGCTGCATAATGAGAGCCAATCGGTTCAACAGATCCGCGCTTTTGCTATCCCCAGCGGCCAGGCGAATGCTTGTGCCACCCGTAAGATGCAACCCGTAAACCGTACCCACTGGGATCATAGACCCAAAGGACCTCCGTCTTCTTGCGGAGATTCAAGATTCCCGGCAAAGCCTCCTTGCAGCAATTCCTGGGCAAATCGTTCCACATCCCCCTGGATGTTGTCCGGAGTGTTGAGGAAAAGCGGGGTAATTTCGGATGCGATCTGAGCTAGAGTGTGCTTTCCGTCCAGCCGTTTCCAGACAGCTACACCCGTGGGATTTACACCCATTGCCGAGCCGGTATCCGGATTGAAAAGTATAGCGTAATCGTCGAATTCCTCACGCAATACCGCAATCGGATTGGCTATCAACAGTGCCATGATTACCCTCCTCCAGGACAAATATGAATGAAAAGCGAGGTGCCTGCGATCCTTAGAAAACGATGCGAGTATACCATAACCTCCGGGCTAGAACAGGTAGATGGTTTTTCCTCTTCATATTTACTTCGCCTGTAAATAGTGCGGTTACAACAAAGTTAAGCGAAATTCTTGATTCGGGGTACGGGGACGGGGGGCAAAAGGAAAAAGCATTCAACTGTTCGTAGTACTCGCTATGGAAGTTTCTCTTGAAATCGAATATCCTGGCCCTGCCGATTTGCTCATTATTATACGTGCGATCATAAGTAATTGCGAATAATAATTACAAGGCACAGAGTTTTCTAAGGGTTTCCGTACCCGTTTTCCATTGCTCAAATTGCTTTTCCACAGCTGCGGATATGCTTTGTAGTGTCGGGAAATACTGATCATGAAGGCAAAGCCTACGCGTCAATTTCCAAACACGCTCGATAGGATTCCCCGATGGCCACCCAAAATCCCCCACTTGTGGCCGGGTCAAAATCCCCCACCTAGCTGCGCGGAATTTACGATAAAAGAGAGCAGCAGACGGCGACAAAACATACCATCTTTCCTTGGTTTTATTAATCCAAGGGAGAGAAAGGATGAATGTTTTGAAATCGTCACTCCAGACTACGATTAAGACGTTACTGAACAAGGAGATAAGTCAGCGTGAGATCGAGCGCAAAATAGGAATCGATCGGAAAACCATTCGCCGCTACGGGCGGTTATCGGGCCTGATCAAAGCAGCAAAGGATTCAAAATCCCCCACCCTACCGGGGGTGGCCACCGGCTCGAAGGCTTTGGCGATTCAAAATTCCCCACCCCGGCCACCGGCTTTTCCCGTCCAGAAGCCCCAGCAAGTTCTCTCGGCCTGTGAACCGCACCGGGAGTGGATCGAGGAGCAGGTAAGGCTGGGACGCAACGCGATGTCCATCTATCAGGATTGGGTAGAGCAATACGGTTTCCCTCATCGGTACAACAGCGTAAAACGGTTCGTGCG
>CAINFC010000313.1 GCA_903847975.1 uncultured Acidobacteriota bacterium
ATGCGCAGCGCCGTTCTCGGGGCGGCTCTGGCCGGGGAGGAGGAGCTGCGCAGCGAGCTGGTCCGCGTCTCTACGAAGCTGACGCACACCGATCCCCGGGCGGAGCGGGCCGCCCGGGCGGTAGCCGAAGCAGCGGCCTGGCTGGTTCGGGGGCAGCGGCGGGAAGATTTCCCCGGGCATCTGGCTGCACTGGGCGACGATCCGGAGTGGGTGCAGTGGAACCTGCTGCTGGCCAAAGGTCTGGCGGAAGGGTGGACGGTGGAAGCTTTTGCCGCGGCCCTGGGGCTCTCCCGGGGGGTGTCCGGCTACGCCTACCACACAGTACCGGTGGCCCTGTTCGCCTGGCTGCGGCACCCGGGATCCTTCCACCGGGCGGTAACTGAATCCGTGCGCTGTGGCGGAGATACGGACACCGTGGGCGCCATTGCCGGCTCCCTGGCCGGCTGCGAGGTCGGGCGGACAGGAATTCCGGAGGAATGGATCCGCGGCCTCCGGGACTGGCCCAGGTCGGTCCACACGCTGGAAGCGGCAGCCATCCGCCTGGCGGCCGGTCCGGGCGGAGGAAAGGTGCGCTGGTTCTGGCCCGCGGTTGTGCCCCGCAACCTTCTATTCCTGGCGATCGTTCTGGGCCACGGTTTTCGAAGGATTTTTCCACCCTATTAACCTAACGAAAAGCAGAAAGGAAGATTATGAACAAGGAATACCTGGAATGGTACGATACGTTTCTGCACGGCGGCTTTGACCGCCGCGAGCTGCTGCAGAAGCTGGCGGCGGCGGCCGGCGGAATCACGGCGGCATCCGCCCTGCTGCCCCAGCTGGAGGACGCCTTTGCTGCCGAGGTGGTTCCCAAGGATGATCCCCGGCTGAAAACGGCCTATATCAAGTATCCGGCGCCGGGAGGCGAGATCCGGGCTTACTCCGCCCAGCTCAAGGAAGGCGGCAAGCGCCCCGGGGTTATCGTCATTCATGAAAACCGAGGGCTCAATGCCCACATCGAGGATGTGGCCCGGCGCTTTGCCCTGGAGGGCTACCTGGCGGTGGCTCCGGATGCGCTGACCCAGTTCGGGGGGACCCCGCAAAACCCGGACGAGGCCCGGCCTCTTTTTCAGAAGCTGGACAGCAGGACCAATGTGGACAATTTCACTGCGGCGGTGCAGTACCTGAAAACCAATCCTCTTTCCACCGGTAAGGTGGGCTGTACGGGCTTCTGCTGGGGGGGAGGAACGACCAACCAGGTGGCGGTTCATTCCCCCGACCTGGCGGCGGCGGTCCCCTTCTATGGAATGCAGCCGGCGCCGGAGGATGTCCCTAAAATCAAGGCTTCCCTGCTGATTCACTATGCCGGCAAGGATGAAAGAATCAACGCCGGGATCGCCGCCTTTGAAGACGCCCTGAAAAAGGCTGCCATCGATTACAAGATTTTCATGTACGAAGGGGCCGAGCACGCCTTTTTCAACGATTCCAATCCGCAGCGCTACCATGCCGAGTCGGCCCGGCTGGCCTGGGAGCGGACCAAAGCCTTCTTCCGGGAGAAGCTGAAAGCC
>CAINFC010000314.1 GCA_903847975.1 uncultured Acidobacteriota bacterium
CCGTATAGGCGCTACCCCGGGTATGCGGATTTGTTTGAAAATCAGCCCTGCAAGGGCTGCGCAACCACGCGGGATGGCTGGATTTTGCGCAACCCTTTCAGGGTTGTTGCCTGCGGGTGTGCCTCCCCGGGGTAGGCGCGAAGCGCGCCAACCCCGGGCTGTGTATCGAAGCCCTTTCAGGGCTTTCCCCAACGGAAATCTCCAGACATGGGACTTTTTGCCGGGTTATCAGGGAATGACATATTCGCAAAAAAGGAACCCCATAGGGGTTCCGGATCGCAGCCCGGGGTTGCGCCGCTTAGGCGCTACCCCGGGTAGGTGGATTTGTTTGAAAATCAGCCCTGTAAGGGCTGCGCAACCCTTACAGGGTTGTTGCGTGCGGGTGTCCTTACCCGGGGTAGGCGCGAAGCGCGCCAACCCCGGGCTGTGTATCGAAGCCCCTGCAGGGCTTTCCCCAAAGGAAATCCACAGGTATGGGACTTTTTGCCGGGCTATCAGAAAAGATAATCTCGCAAAAAATCACACATTTCAATTTCCGGAAAAAGCCAAGGGCCTTCCGCCCGCCTTGCTGAATACAAATCCTTGACGGCCCACACGTTCTCCCCCGCAGACAGCAAGGCCTCTTCCGGAGGCACCAGTCCGATTTTTACGAAGCTATCAAGGAAGAGGAAGCTGTGAAAGTGCCTCGCTCCATCCGAATACTTGGATGGCTTCCTGCTGCTTTCCTGATCTTCCCGTCTTGCTGTGAAAAAATCGGGCCGACAGGAAAAAAGGGAGAGCGGGAAGAAAAGCGGAAAGGCTTGCCGCCAGCAGACGGGGACTTTTTTCGGCGACGTCAAGGGAGATCCCGGTCGGATGCGGAGGATTCGCAGGCCGGCTCCATGGAGCTAGGCGCCGCGGGTCGCCTTCTGGACCGGCAGGCCGGCCCGGGACCAGGCGCTCATTCCCCCGCTCAGATTCACAGCCCGGTACCCGCTCTTGAGGAGCAGCCGGACTGCGGAGCTGCTGCGCATTCCGCCGGCGCAGACGCAAAGGATTTCGCGGTCGCGGGGCAGCTCCGAAAGGCGCTGCTCCAGTTCCGGAAGGGGAATCAGCCTGGCCCCGGCGATGTGACCGCCCCGGAATTCGTCGGGCATGCGCACATCCAGCAGAAGGGGGGCCGGTTCGGACTGCAGCCGGGCCTGCGCCTCCGGGGGCTCCAGGCTCTGCATTCCCCCGCCAAACAAGGATCGTATCCAGCTCATTCTTAACTCCTTACTTGACGCAGACGGCTCGCACCTGCTTGAAATCGGTCATCCCCTGGAGGGCCTTCTCAATGCCGTCCTGCATCAGGGTGTGCATCCCTTCCGCCATGGCCTGTTTTTGAATGACGTTGACCGTGGCCTTGTGATGGATCAGCTCGCGGATGCTGTCGGTGCTGACCAGCAGTTCGTGAATGGCCAGCCGTCCCCGGTAGCCGCTGTTGCCGCAGGCCGCACAGCCCTTGCCGCGATACAGAACGAAGTTGGGGGAAAAGACGATTCCCAGGTTCTTGCCGAAGTCCGGGCCGTAGTGTTCCGCCAGGGACTGGAATTCCAGCTCCTCCGGGTGGTAGGCCTCCTTGCACTCCCGGCAGATGCGGCGGACCAGGCGCTGGGCAAGGATTCCCAGCAGGGCATCGGCGAAATTGAAGGTGTCGATGCCCATATCCAGCAGCCGGGAGATAGTTTCCGGGGCGGAGTTGGTGTGCAGCGTGGAGAGCACCAGGTGCCCGGTCAGGGAAGCTTCGATGCCGATCTGGGCGGTTTCCTGGTCACGCATCTCGCCGACCATGATCACGTCGGGGTCCGCGCGCAGGAAGGAACGTAAGGCATTGGCGAACGTCAGCTGGATCCGGGGCACCATCTGCACCTGGCGCAGGCCCGGCTGGGTGATTTCCACCGGGTCCTCCACGGTCCAGATCTTGCGGTCCGGGGTGTTGATGTACCCCAGCGTGGAATGCAACGTGGTGGTCTTGCCGGACCCGGTCGGCCCGACCACCAGGATAATGCCGTAGGGCTTCTCCGCCAGCTCGCGCAGCAGCCGCAGGTTGCGGCTGGAAAATCCCATCTCCTCCAGGGGCAGCGGCTTGCTGGCGGCAAGGATGCGCATCACCACATCCTCTTCGCCTCCCGAAGTGGGAATGGTGACTACCCGCAGCTCGATGGTCCGGTCTCTCATCCGGAAGCGGATCTTGCCGTCCTGGGGCAGCCGCCGCTCCGAAATGTCCAGGTTGGCCATGATCTTCAGCCGCGATACCAGGGCGGCGCGGTGTGTGGCAGGGATGTCCTGGTAAAGGCTGCAGTCGCCGTCCACGCGAAACCGGATGCGGGTGGGGCTGCTTCTCCCGCCCGGTTCGATGTGGATATCGGACGCACCCCGGGCTACGGCATCGATAATGATCTGGCTGGCCAGCTGAACGATGGCGCTGTCGCTTTCGTCCATCAGTTCGCTTTCGGAAATGGCAGCATCGGTTCCCTCGCTGGCCATCAGCTGGGTCAGGATTTCGGTGACATCTCTCTTCTTCGTCTCCGCCGGCCCCACATGGTACGAGGCGTTGATGTAATCGAGGATGTCCCGCGGCAGTGCCACGAAGAGTTCCTGCTGCGGCGAAAGCTCCATCAGGCGAATGGCATCGAGCCGGGTCAGGTCCGAGGGGTCCTCGATGGCCAGGGCGGTTACTCCTCCCTTTTTCCAGAGCGGGGCGACCAGAATTTTTTTGAGGAAGTCCGGTTTGAGGCGCTGGCGGAATTCTTCCGGGATGCGTTGGGTGCCGTCGAAATTGAAATACTGGCCGTTGTAGAAGGAGGCGATGCTCTGCAGCACCTCTTCTTTCGGGCAGGCGTACTTTTCGATCAGCACCTCGGAAATGGGCTGGTTGTTCATCCGGCAGTAGCTGAGGGCGTCCTCGAAGTCCTTCTCGGAGATAATTCCCTTGTCGATCAGCTGGCTGAACTTGTGCGCCGGATGTTTGGGAGACAGCCGCCGCCGGTTGTACATAGCGATGCCCAGCGTCTTGGCCACCTCTTTGGCGGCCAGCATGTCGTTCTTGGAAAAGGCGCTGCCATCGCGCTTGTTCAGCAGCTGCAGCACTCCCATCAGATATTTTTCATAGGGGATCGTGCAGGCCAGCACCTGGCGGGTGCGGAAGCCGGATTTGCGGTCCCAGCTGGCGTCGAAGCGCAGGTTCGGATTGTAGCTGAGCAGTTCCTGGGGATCGTAGGCGTCGCGGATATTGATGGTCTGCCCGGTGAGGGCCACGTATCCGACCAGCGAAGAAGTGTCCCGCAGGACGCGTATCTCCTTCAGGTCCGCCCCTTCCTTGTACATGCTGTAAATCTGCTGACTCCGCTTGTCGACGGCGTAAATGGTAGTGCGCTCGCACCCCAGCAGGTCGGAAAGGCGGGGGCCGATGGTGACCAGGATTTCCGCCAGATCCCGGGCGCTGTGAATCTGGTTGATGATTTCGGTCAGCTGTTCCTTGAACCTCAGCTGGGCCTGCAGCAGGTCCATTTTGTTGGAATCGTCCGGCGGCTTCGGGACTGTCATAGCTTTTATTTTACCCGACTTTCAGGAAGATGCCGGCGGGCTCAGTAGGTGCAGTCCCGCGCCGCGTCGGCAAAGGCTTTCAGGTTTTCCACCGGGGTTTCGAAAAAATGGTCGGAGGGCGCCATGATATATCCTCCGTTTTTTCCGAAGCCTTCGAACAGCCGGTGCACTTCGCGGGTGATTCGGGCCGGCGTTCCTCCGGTGAGGATGTGGAACTGGTCCATGCCGCCGACCAGGGCAACCCGCCCGCCCAGCCGCTCCCGGACCTTGTCCGGATCGACGATATTCCCACCTACTCCCGGCGGAGCAAGGGTCTCGGAGGCGTCCGCCCCGTTCCGGGCGATCAGTTCGAGGATGTTCATCATGCCGCCGCAGGTGTGATAGCAGACCCGGTGCCCGGCGGAGTGCAGGGCATCATGAAGCTGCCGGTCGTAGGGCAGGCAGAACTCCCGGTGCAGATTCGGAGAGATGACCGTGTCGCTGCCGGCCCCGCCGCCGGTCTCGATCAGGTCGAAGCGCGCGCCGCGCAGCGACTCTTCGATAAACCGCAGCTTGCGCTCCAGCAGAGCACGCAGCAACCGGTGAACCCAATCGGGATGATCGACGGCTTCCAGAATCAGCTTTTCGGTGTCCATCAGGCAGCAGGCATGCTGCCAGCAGCCGGCCTGGTCTCCCCAGACGAAGCCCCGCAGAATGCCGGCGTCGCCGATCCGCTCGTATTCGGCGGCGATCGCCCCGTGGTTCAGCCGGGCCACGGGCATGAAGCGCTCGATCAGCTCCAGGTCTTCGGGGCGCTTGATCAGGTACTCCGTGATCCAGGTGGTCTTCCGGTCGGCTTCCGTCTTATAGGTCAGAGTTCCGGCCGGGGTGAGGATGCGGTGGTGAACGATTTTATGGTCCGGGTCAGGATCGACCACCGTGATTTCGTCGTTCCATTCGGGGGAAGATACCGCGTAGCGCTCGGCATCCGGAATCCAGAACTGGCCCATGGCCTCGAAATACTGGATGGCGGCATCCAGTCCGACCTCCCGGAAGGCGCCCAGGGCGTCCACTCCTCCCATATAGTGCTCGAGGTGCCAGCCCTGCCACTGATGAACGGTAGCGGGCAGGCGGTCCGGCTTCTCCCGGTTCAGGGCCCGAAGCATTCTTTCTTTGCCGGTCATGATTCGCCTCCTTGCGACGCTTTTTATGATAATCTTTTCCCGGAAAAAAGACGAATCCCTTTCCTCAAAAGGAGGCTGACGTATGGAAAGCCGTTCGAATCTCCTGCAGAGTCTCAGCCGCCGGGAAATGCTGTGTTCCGCTCCCGGGCTGGCTGCTGTCCGCCGCCTGGGCGCCGCCCCGGCCAGCCCGGAGGCCCGGCCGCCCAACCTGGTAGTGGTGCTGGCCGATGACCAGGGCTGGGGCGACCTGAGCATCCACGGGAATACCAACCTGTCCACTCCCAACATCGACTCCCTGGGGCGCGACGGGGCGCTGTTCGAGCGCTTTTTCGTCTGCGCCGTGTGCGCCCCGACGCGCGCGGAGTTCCTCACCGGGCGGTACCACCCGCGGGGCGGCGTGCGAGGGGTTTCCACCGGGGCCGAGCGCCTGAATCTCGATGAAAGGACCATTGCGCAATTCTTCCGCGATGCCGGTTACGCTACAGGTGCCTTCGGCAAGTGGCACAACGGCTCCCAGTTTCCCTATCACCCGCGGGCCCGCGGCTTCGACGAGTACTACGGCTTCACCTCCGGGCACTGGGGGCAGTATTTTTCCCCGCAGCTGGATCACAACGGCACCCTGGTGCGCGGCCGGGGCTATATCACCGACGACCTGACCGACCATGCCCTCTCTTTCATTCGGGACAACCGCCGGCGCCCCTTTTTCTGCTATTTGCCCTACAACACTCCGCATTCCCCAATGCAGGTGCCGGACCGCTTCTTCGAGCGCTTTGCCCGGTTCGAACCGGGGCTTCGTGCCCGCGATCCGCGCCAGGAAGAGATTCCCATGACCCGCGCCGCACTGGCGATGTGCGAAAATATCGACTGGAACGTGGGGCGGGTGCTGAAGCAGATTCAGGACCTGGGACTTGCGGAGAACACCATCGTTCTCTATTTCAGCGACAACGGTCCGAACAGCTGGCGGTGGAACGGCGGGATGAAAGGCCGCAAGGGATCGGTGGACGAAGGGGGGCTGCGGGCGCCGCTGCTGATCCGCTGGCCGGGGCATATCCGGGCGAACACGCGGATTTCGAGGATTGCCGGGGCGATCGACCTGCTCCCCACACTGGCCGACCTGGCCGGCATTCCGCTCACCGGGACCAGGCCGCTGGACGGCCGGAGCCTCAAGCCGCTGCTGGCCGGCAGCGAGGAGGGGTGGCCGGACCGCATGATCTTCTCTTTGCAGGAGCGGAAGATCAGCGTCCGGACGCAGGAGTACCGCCTGGACAATGAAGGCAGGCTGTTCCACATGCCTTCCGACCCGGGGCAGGACCGGGATGTTTCCGCGGAGCAGCCGGAGGTCGCCGGCCGCCTGCGCCAGGCCGCGGCGCAGTGGGCGCGGGAGGTGCTCCCGGGAGTGGGACCGGACGACCGGCCTTTTCCGGTGGGCTATGCGGCCCAGACGCTGCTTCCGGCAAGGGACGGCGTTCCCTCCGGCGGGATCGAGCGCAGTGCCCGGCCGCCCAACTGCTCCTTTTTTACCAAATGGTCCCGCCCGGAGGATCGCATGACCTGGGACATCGAAGTCGGCCAGGCGGGCGATTACCTGGCGGAGGTTCATTACGCCTGTCCGCCCGGAGAGGAGGGTTCGCTGGTGGAGATCGAGTTCCTGGGGAGCCGGGTGCAGGGACGGATCTCCCGCCCGCACAATCCGCCGCTGCTGGGGGCCCGGGAAGACCGGGTCCCCCGGCTGGAATCCTATGTGAAGGACTTCCGGCCGCTGGCCCTGGGAACCATTCGTCTGCCCGGGGGGCGGGGCAGGCTGGTCCTGCGGGCGCTTCAGGTACCTGGCCGGCAGGTCGCCGAGGTGCGCTATGTTTCGCTGACCCGGAAGCGGTGAAGCGGTAGAAAAGCCGGGGGCTGACAGGACTGAGAGGAAGAGCGGAAGGTAGGGAAGAATAGCGAAAGGGCCTGCCGCTTCCCTGGTAAATTGGCAACAGGTCGGTCCGACCCAACCCAACCCGGCACTCACCTGCCGGGCCACAATCTGCCGTCCCTCACGGGGCGAAGGATCGCATATCGTTACATCGTGCTCCACCATCGCCTTGTTCGGCCCCGCATAAGCCGGCACAGGATTGTTATTCCGAGTGAAATATCGCCTTTTTGTTTTGCGAAAATATCTTTCCGGCAGGGGTCCGCGAGAAGTTTCCGGGCCGGCGCCGGCTCAGTCCTGCAGGCGCTTGCAAAGCAGCCATTCGTCGAGCCCGGAGATCACGAAGTCCTCCAGGACCCCGATGGTTCGGAATCCCAGCCGCAGGTACAGCGAGCGGGCCCGCTCATTGAAGGACGAGACGCACAGAAAAAGGAACTTCCGGGTGGGTCGGTATTTCTCCTCGACCTCGCGGATCAGCAGCCGTCCCAGCCCCTGGTTCCGAACCTCTCGGACAACGGCGATCGAGGCGATGTAGGGATAGCCGATCACTCCCTGAGGATCCAGCAGCAGAAAGCCGCCGAGCGCCCCCCCCTCGGCAGAGGCAGCCACCAGGAGCTCCCAGCCCGACTGGCGGCAGCGCTTCCGGCACTGCTCGAAGTCGCGCCCCAGTGTAATCCACGGATCGTTGTCGCTCATCAGCCGGGCGCACCACTCGGGCTCATCCCCTTCCGCAGGGCGGATGATCCATCGCGCGCCGTCCATTCTGTTTTCCGCCTTCATATCCAAAAGCCTTGCGGATCGACCCCGCCGCAGCCTAATTGCCCGCGGGGTTGGGCGGGGCCGTCTGTCCGGCTGGGGGAAGCTCGGTTCCCGGCGGAGGCTGGGTCAGGATATCGAAAAGAAATTTGGCGCAGGCGTCGACGATCGCCGGAAGGTGCTGCATCGGCGTGTGAGGCGCTCCGGAAAGCGGGAAAAGCTGGTTGGCCACGCCCACTTCCTTGAGCTGGCCGGCAAGAAGTTCGCTCTGGCTGAAAGGCACGGTGGTGTCCGCGGTGCCGTGCACGATCAGGGTCGGGGGAAAGTTCCGGTTGACCGTGCCCAGCATGGTTCCCTCCGCCGGACTGCCCCACAGGTTGATCAGGGCAAAGACTCCGGCGCGCCCGGAGCGCACTGCCTGGTTGTTTTCCAGCAGGACCAGGCTGACCGCGGTCATTCCGCCGGCGGACCCGCCGCCGACGGCGATCCGCTTGGGGTCCAGGCCGTAGGTGCGGCTTTCCGCCCTCATCCACTGCAGGGCCGCCCGGCAATCCTCTACGGCATCCTGCAGGGTTCCCTGAAAATCGGTCTTGGGGTTTTCCCGGACCCGGTAGTCGGGAGCCATGCAGACGTATCCGCGCCGGGCGAATTCCGTAGCCATGGCGACAATATACTTCTGTCTCTTGTCGTTGCCGGGCTGGAATCCGCCGCCATGAATCCAGAGAAGCGCCGGGCGCTGGGTTTCCGTATCGCCGGCCGGGCGGTAAATATCCAGCTTAAGCTCTTCCGCATTTCCCTTGCGGTTGAGGGCGGTGCGGAAAACGACGTCTTCGGTGACTTCCAGCTTATCGAAGAGGACGCTCTGGTAGCGCGCCGACTGCGGATCCACGGCCGGCGGTGCGGTTTCGGCGGGAGGAGCGGCGAAGAGCGGGTACCATCCCGCAAGGGGGAGGAAAAGCAGGAACCGGCGAATCGTCCGGGTAATGCCCGGGGGATACGGGTCATGGATGGAGGTTGTTTTTCGTAAAGTCATGCTGAATAAAAACAATTTTTTTCCCATAGCGGTCCTGTCTCCTGCTGGATGTCGCCAGTAATACTATCAAAAATCACGGTGTATAATGGGAAACCCACGAAAGAAAGCGAGGAGGAAATATATGCTGAAAAAGAGCTGGCTTATCTGGACGCTGGCGACGGTGATAACCATTTTTTCGATGATCTGGCAGAGGCGGACAGGCCCCACCTATCCTTTCCGGGGAGCGGTCACCTTTGACTCCGCTGAGTACGCCTACCGCGTCCCGCGCAGCTTCGACCAGCCGAGCAACTGCCCGGTGCGCCTGGAAATTTCCGATCCCCAGGTTCAGGGAACCATTCTTATGAAGCGTTACGGGGTGGATGAGCCCTGGAACCGGCAGCCTATGAAGCGCGATGCCGAAGGGCTGCTGGCCGAGATCCCGCAGCAGCCCTTCGCCGGGAAGATCATGTACTACATCGAACTGGCCAAGGGCAGCCAGACGCAATCGATCGGCAGCCAGGCGGATCCGGTCATCATCCGGTTCCGCGGAGCCGTGCCCATGTGGGTGGTGATCCCGCACGTCCTGCTCATTTTTCTTGCATTCCTCTTCTCCACGGCGGCCGGCCTCCTGGCCCTGGGCCGTCCGGAAAAAATGATGCGCCCGGCGATTCTCGGCTTTATCTTCCTTTCGATCGGCGGATTCATTTTCGGTCCCCTGATGCAGGATTATGCCTTCGGGGTGCTCTGGTCCGGATTTCCTTTCGGCACCGACCTGACCGACAACAAGGCGCTGATCGGCTGGCTGATCTGGCTGGCCGCCCTGGCCCTGAACTGGAAAAAGCAGCGGCCCGCCCTCATCGCCGCAGCGGCCCTGAGCCTGCTCGTCGTGTTCATGATTCCGCACAGCATGCTGGGCTCCACGCTGGACTATTCCACCATGAAAGTCAAAACCGGCTAGGCTTTGCCGGCCATCCACAACGGGGTGCACTACCATGCGGCTGCCATCGATGAAAATCCATGTAAGGATCATTTTGTTATTCGCGCTGCTGTTGCCGGCTGCGCCGGCCTGGGGTCAGCCGGGCAACTCATGGCACCAGGCGCTCAACGACCTTTCCCTCTGGTATCACCAGCCGG
Organism: uncultured Acidobacteriota bacterium; assembly: GCA_903847975.1. Classification (GTDB taxonomy): domain Bacteria; phylum Acidobacteriota; class UBA6911; order CAINFC01; family CAINFC01; genus CAINFC01. Next base: position 9,545 of record CAINFC010000314.1, read on the forward strand.
CCCGGGTCTGGCTGGAGGCTCTGCCGGTCGGCAACGGCTCGCTGGGGGCCATGATTTTCGGCGGAATCGAAGAAGAGCGCCTGCAGTTCAACGAAAGCACGGTATGGACCGGCGGGCCGCATGAATACCAGCACCCCGGAGCGGTCCGCTTTCTGCCCCGGATCCGCGAGCTGCTGGCGCAGGGCATGCAAAAGGAAGCCGAAGCCCTGGCGGAAAAGGAATTCATGAGTCTGCCGCTCGGGCAGATGGCCTACCAGCCCATGGGGGACCTGGTCATCCGCTTTGAAGGGCAGGAGGGGGAGGTTTCCGACTATCATCGCGGCCTGGACCTGGGGCAGGGGGTTGCGGGAGTGGCCTATAACCGCGGCCGATTCGGCTATTACCGGCGAATCTTTGCCAGCTACCCGGACCAGGTGATTGCCATCGAGCTGGGAGCCCGGGGGAGCGATCCCCGGAGTACCCCCACACTGCGGTTTCGCGCCTACCTGACCAGCCCCCATGCCGGTGCCGTGACGCGGGCCGCCGGTACAGCCCAGCTGGCCCTTGCCGGACGGGTGGCCGATGCCGTGGACGCCCGAAAGGATGGCGCGGTTTACCCGAGCGCCATCCGTTTTGAGGCGCGACTGGCGATCCGGACCGAGGGCGGAACAGCGGTGGCCGACGATGGCGGGATCACGGTGAAAGGGGCCCGGCAGGCGGTTCTGCTGCTCACCGGAGCCACCAACTATCGCAGCTTCCAGGATGTCGGCGCCAATCCTGCGGCCCGCTGCGAGGAAGTCCTCTCACGCGCCCTGTCCAAAACTTTCGAGGAGCTGGGAAGCAGCCACATGGCCGATCATCGGGCGCTGTTTGGCCGGGTTTCCCTGGACCTGGGCCGCACCGCGGCCGCGGACCTGCCCGTGGACGAGAGGCTGCGGGCGGTGCGGGTTACGCTGGATGCCGCACGGGCCAGGTACCCCAAGGAGCAGGGGCCGGCACGGGCGCGCGGCGACCAGGGTGACCGCTATATTGCCGCCGTCATTCCCGACACCGATCCGGCTCTGTCGGCGCTCTTTTTCCAGTACGGACGCTACCTGATGATTGCCGGCAGCCGGAAGGGCGGACAGCCCACCAATCTGCAGGGAATATGGAACGACCGGATGGTTCCTCCCTGGGACAGCAAGTGGACGGTCAATATCAATACGGAAATGAACTACTGGCCCGCGGAGACCGCCAACCTCGCCGATTGCGCCGAGCCCCTGTTTGCCATGCTGGAGGACCTGGTGCTTTCCGGCCGGAAGACGGCCAGGGAACATTACGGCGCACCCGGCTGGGTGCTGCACCACAATACCGACCTCTGGCGCGGAACCGCGCCGATCAACGCCTCCAACCACGGAATCTGGCAGGGGGGCAGCGGCTGGCTCTCCAGCCACCTGTGGGAGCACTATCTCTTTCATCCCGACCTGGATTTCCTGGAGAAGCGGGCCTATCCGATCATGAAAGAGGCCGCGGAGTTTTACGCCTTCAACCTGGTGAAGGACCCGGCTCGCGGCTGGCTGATCAGCACCCCCAGCAATTCGCCGGAAATCGGAGGCCTGGTGGCCGGGCCGACCATGGATCACCAGATCATCCGCTACCTGTTCGAAGCCACGGCCCGGGCGGCGCGGCTGCTGAAGAAGGATGAGGAGTTTGCCGCCCGGCTGGAAGCCATGAGCCGCGAGATCGCTCCCAACCAGGTGGGACGCCACGGGCAGCTTCAGGAGTGGTTGGAGGACCGGGATGATCCCGAGAACACCCACCGTCACGTCAGCCATTTGTGGGGACTGTTTCCGGGCAAGGAGATCCACCCGGGGACGCCGAAGCTGTTCCAGGCGGCCCGGCAGTCCCTGATTTACCGGGGGGATGGCGGGACCGGCTGGAGCAAGGCGTGGAAGATCAATTTCTGGGCCCGCCTCCGCGACGGGGACCATGCGCACAAGATGCTCATCGAAGCGCTGGCCGGGAATACGGCCGACAACCTTTTTGACCTGCATCCTCCGTTCCAGATCGACGGCAATTTCGGTGCGGCCAGCGGCATCGCCGAGATGCTCCTGCAAAGCCACCTGGATGTAATCGACCTGCTGCCGGCCCTGCCGGCCTCCTGGCCTTCCGGAAGCGTGAAGGGGCTTCGGGCGCGCGGCGGCTTCGAGGTGGAAATCACCTGGAAGGATGGCCGGCTGGCGGAAGCGGTGATCCGCAGCAGAGCGGGGAAGGGCGGGGTGGTGACCTACGGGACGCGCCGCCGGAGCCTGCAGCTGGAAACGGGGCAGTCGGTGCGCCTGGACAGCAACCTGGAGGTTGTCCGCCTCCCGGGCTAGCCAGGGCCTCCTGTCCCGCTGCCCCGATAGGACTTGATCGGTGCCCGGAGCCAACCCGGCAATCAATGACGGCACCGCAAAAAGAGGAACCCCGAAAGGGGTTCCGGATCACAGCCCGGGGTTGCGCCGTACAGGCGCTACCCCGGGTAGGCGGGTTTGTTTGAAAATCAGCCCTTGCAGGGCTTCCGTTGTGTTTCGCCATAACGCTGGGAGGCTCCGCGTGTACCGGCACAGGACCGTTGTTTCTGAGCAAAGTCCCGTCAAAATCGTTTCGTACAGTCTTTAGACTGCGCGATGCAAGCGGGATTCCGCTTGTGGCACGCAAGCTTCTTCTCCAAAAAGTTTTCGTTTGGGAGATGGTTACGGGCTCATCATCGGCAGGTTACCGGGCCATCAAGGTTGGCAACCCGGCAAAAGTCTGGAACCCCGAA
>CAINFC010000315.1 GCA_903847975.1 uncultured Acidobacteriota bacterium
CCGGAAATGTAAATGTGTGACTTTGCGCGAGATTATCCATCTTGATAGCCCGGTAAAAAGTCCCACACCTGTGGATTTCCGTTGGGGGAAGCCCTGAAAGGGCTTCGGTACACAGCCCGGGGTTGGCGCGCTTCGCGCCTACCCCGGGTAGCGACACCCGCAAGCGACAACCCTGTAAGGGTTGCGCATAATCCAGCCATACCAGGTGTTTGCGCAGCCCTTACAGGGCTGTTTTCAAACAAATCCGCTTTTTGCCGGATTGGCAGATCGGACAATCTCGCAAAACCCTTTTTCGTCCGGTTCCGCCGTCCCTTGGAGGACTAGCGTTTGCACCGTTCGAGGCGGAGGATCGGATACCGTACCGTTGTGCTCCGCCACTGCCTGGTGATACCCTGCTTCAGCTTTTACCGGGATATTGGGGACGACGGAGGCGCAACGCCTCACGCTATTTACCGCCCGGTGATCGCCGCCTCGTCAAAGACCGCATGGTTGACCTGCGTGCGGCTCTGCGAGGTAAAGACCACATGGATTTTGCCGTCCCGGGTCTGGATGGCATAGGGATAGGCAAAGTCGTCCTGCCCTTCGGCAATGTTCCGCTTGAAGGGATAGGTGCGGTCGCCATCCGTGGAAATGGCAACCGTGAGCGGGGTGCGCTCGTTCATGGAATCGTTGTAAACGAGCAGCAGGTGCCGGTTCTGCAGCTGCAGGAAGTCCACCGCGGCATTGGGGTTGGGAAAGGCGGCATCTTTGCCGGGCGTCCAGGTTTTCCCTCCGTCGCGCGATTCGGACCGGACCATGAATCCGTCCCGCCGGGGCTCATATCCTCCCCCCCGGCGCATGTAGGCTACCAGGTAGTGGCTGTCCAGCTGGACGACTGCGGGCTGCAGGCAACCGAGGCGCGCCTGGATGCGGACAGACTCCACCCACTGCCCGAGCCCCTTTTTCGGGTCGCAGCGCAGGAACAGCGAAGTGGTATCCGCTCCGACCAGCTCCCGGTCCCGCCCGGTTTCATGATAGATGGGCAGAAGGTAATTGCCGTCGCTCAGAACGATCGGCTTGGAGCGGACCATCATTCCCCGCTCCTCACCCAGCAGCATCGGATCGGACCAGGTTACCGCCATATCCCGCGAAACCCGGGCATGAATTCTTGAATCGGACCAGGTATCCCCGTAGCGAACCACCCAGAACAGCCAGATCAGCCCGTCCGGAGCCGCCCAGACGACCGGGTTTCCATCTGAAAGAAAAGGAGTATCGGCGATAACTGCCGGCCGGGTCCACAGAGCGGTTCCCTTCTTCAGGCGGCCGCCCCAGACGGCGGTATCCAGCTCGTATTCTCCTCCTCCGCCGTAATAGGCGATGTACAGATCGCCGTTGGGCAGTTCGGCCATGCAGGCAGGATGTTTGTAGTCTCCCGGCAATTCTTTGCCGTACACTTTTTCCACACGGATATCGGCCCCGCGAACCGCCCCTCCCAGGGCCAGCAGCAGGGTTATGCCCAAAAGGATCGCCTGGTTTTTCATTCGTTTTTCTCCAGCTCCCCGATGGGGCTCCTGCCCTCCGTATAGTACTCCGGATAGATCTTCTGCGCGCAATCCGGGCAAATGCCGTGGGAAAAAGTAGCCTGGGAGCGGTCCGTAATAAAAGTTTCCAGCTGGCGCCACTGCTGGTTTTCGTCGCAGATTCTTTTGCAGGAGGCGCAGATCGGCAGCCTGCCGCTCAGGATTTTGATGCGGGCCATCGCCTGCCGGATCTCCTCCTGCAATTTCTTCTGGTTTCGCCGGTACTCATGAACCCGCCACCAGAAGAGGAAGCCGATCAGAACGGTCAGGCAGATGGCACAGAGAGCATAGAAAAGACGGGTCTGGTGGAAGTAAGGCTGCAGCCGGAAGGCAAAGGACGCACCCTGGTTGTTCCAGACTCCGTCATTGTTGCAGGCGGTAACATGAAAGACGTAATCCCCCGGCGGGATATTCGTGTAGTAAGCGCTGCGCATGGAATTGGCCTGGATCCAGTCCGGATCGAATCCTTCCAGCCGGTAACGGAAAAGAACCTTCTCCGCAGCCTGCAGGCTCAGTCCGCTGAAATGGAATTCCAGCCGTCCTTCCCCGGCCGGGAAAGCCGGCATGCCGCTAAGGGCGGAATGATTTCCGTTGACGATAGCCGTCTCAATGGTTACCGGGGGCGGGACCGGGTTGGTGGTTTCCTTGGCCGGATCGACGGCCACCAGTCCGCTGATGGTGGGAAACCACAGGATACCGCGGGAATCCTTCCACCCGGCAGGCTGGAATCCGCCCTGGACTCCCCCCTCCGAGAGCCCGTCCGCCCTTCCGTAGCTGACCGCAAACAGCCGGTTGATTTTCCCCAGGGCGTAGTCGTTCAGCTGGCGCCGGCTGATCCGGAACAGGCCCTGCGAGTAACTGATCCACAGGTTTTCGAAGCGGTCCTCGAGGATTTGAAAAATGCTGGCGGAGGGGAGCCCGTCCCTCACGGAGTAACGGAAAAACCGCCCCCCCTGCATGCGGCTCAGCCCTCCGCCGTGCGTGCCGATCCAGAGCGTCCCCTCCAGGTCGAAATACAGACTCAGAATGGTGTTGTTGGGCAGGCCGTCCTCCTTCCGGAAGGCGGTAACCTGCTGACCGCTGATCCGGAAAAGACCGGAGCCGAAGGTTCCGGCCCATATGTTTCCCCGGGAGTCCTCCGCAAAGCAGCGGATGTCCTTGCCGGCAAGCATCTCCAGCTCCCCGGCCCCGCGGAGCCGATTCCCTTCCATGCGGTTTATGCCCACCCGGGTGCCGATCCAGAGCGTCCCCTTGCGGTCCACGAAAAGAGAGCGCACTTCGTCCGACAGCAATCCGTCCCGGGAGCCAAGGTGGGTAACTTTGCCCCCGGCCCAGCAGTTCAGCCCCGAGGAATAAGTCGCCGCCCAGATCCGTCCCTGAGGATCTCCGAAGACCGACCAGATGCAATCGCTGGCCAGGCCGTCCTTTACGGTAACCGCCTCGAACCGACCGTTTCGCATGCGGTTCAGCCCGCCGCAATTGGTGCCCAGCCACAGGGTCTCCTGGGAGTCGCCGTAAATCCCCATGACCACGTTGTTCGAAAGACCGTTGCGGGTGTTGTAGATCGTGAATTTTCCGTCCTTCAGGCGGAACAGCCCGCCGCCGTTGGTGGCCATCCAGAGATTCCCCTCCCGGTCCATGGCCATATTCCGAACCGAGGGGAAATAAAAGCCCTCCGCTTTGGCAAAGGCCTCGATCCGCCCGCGGTCGGGGTCCAGGCGGTGAATGCCATCCAGGGTGGAAAACCAGACCGTGCCCCCTTCCTCCGAGAGGATGGCCGTAATGCTTTGGCGCTCCAGCCCCCCGGCTACCGGAATTCGCTCCAGGCGCATCCTCTCCGGCTGTAAGAAGTAGAACCCCCCCTCCCGGGTTCCCACCCAGAGACGCTTCGAGCGGTCTTCATGGATGGAAAGGATGTACTCGCTGGTCAGCCCTTGCGCGGTTCCCAGCACGGTCCAGGCCCCGTTGTGAAAGAAGCACAGGCCTTTCTCGGTACCCACCCAGAGGCGCCCGGTCTGATCTTCATGGAGGGAGCGGATGTTCTTGCTGGGCAGGCCCGGAATTTTTTCCGGGGAGGAAGCCGGCAAGACGGGGTAGCCGGTTAATCCGCTGTTGCGCGTTCCGATCCACAGCCGGCCGCTGCGATCCTCCAGAATGGTCTGAATGGTGCTTTCGATCAGGTTCCCAACAGGAACGGCGGTAAATTCCTGCCCGTCCCAGACGGCGATCGAACCGGTGGTGGCCACATAAAAGCCCCCGGCGCGCCGGGGGCTGAGCGCCACGATCACCTGGGTCGGAGCATCGGTCAGCTCCACCAGGTTATAGGGAACAAATTTGATCCCGTCGAACCGCGCCAGGCCCTCATACGTACCCACCCAAAGGTAGCCGTCGCCGGTCTGCAGGATGGAAGTGACTGTATTCTGCGGAAGTCCTTGGCCGGTAGTCCAGCCATCCAGAACCAGCTGCGATAGAGGGCGGTCCCGATCCAGGGAAAAAGCGGGCCCGATGCCAAAAGAGAGCAGGGAAAGCAGCAGCCAGGCCAAAGGCGCGCGCCGTACCGTCCTCTTGCCTGGCGCTCCCCTTCTCCGCTTCCGAAGCTTTTCCGGATCGGGACGAGCCATACTCCGCCCTTTTACCGCAGAGCGTCCACCGCGATCTTAACCACCACCTTGTGCACCTTGCCGACCGGGCCTGCCGGGCATAGGGGCATATGGGCATCCTCCGGGAACAGAACAACAAAAGAGCCCGGCTTGAGGATCACCTGGCGATAGGCCGCCGGGTGCTCATAGAATGCTATATCCTTGGCGGCGTCATAGGCGACGGACTCTTTCATTTTCCCCACCGGGGCCACCCGTATTTCCTCGGCCCCTTCCACCAGGTACTGTATATCGATGTATTTCCGGTGGGCCTCGTACCTGGACTCCTCGGGCTTCCGTATGTCGGAGTGCTGGACCATGGCGTAAATTTCCTCACCCCGAACGGCAAGCCTGCCGTCGGCCAGGCTCTTCAGCTGCGGATTCTCCAGAAATGTAAACCCTTCTGCCAGCCCCTTGCGATTGGCGATTTTCTTCCAGTCCTTGAGCTCTCCGGTGAGCAGCGCCTTTTCTTCCGCTGCCAGGCCGCGCCCCCCCCAAACGCCGGCTCCGACCAGAGCGGCACCCCACAGAGAGGATTTCCAAACAAAACTCCTACGCCCTTCAACTGTTTTCGTACGGTGAGAAGACATTGATTTCAGCTCCTTGGCTGCCGGATCCGGCAGTCCTTTTTCAAGATTTGTCATCGTCCAAAGGTAATGGCAAGAACGTTTTCCGCGCAAGAGAATTGTACGGCTTTTTTCCATGCGGGGAAAGGCATAATTGTCAATTTCCTGATTCCAAGATAAGATTGAAAACGGAATCTTGGCCGCACCGCGCGATGCGTGCCTCCCCGGAGAATCGAGGAAAAACATCCTGACTGATTAGGAACCATGGATCCCAAGGAGCGAAAGCTGGCTGCCCTGCAAAAAGCAGAAATGGAAGGCATCATGGAAACCCTCCGTGTTGCCCTGGGAGAGAAGTACCACTTTCACCGCATGATCGGCTGCGGAGGGATGGGCTATATTTTTCTGGCCGAGCACCGCCAGCTGCATTCCATGGTCGCTTTCAAAGTCCTGCAAAGCGCTTTCAACCGGGATGCCATCATGGTAGCCCGCTTCCAACAGGAAGCCAAGGCCGCCGCCCAGCTGGCACACCCCAACATTATTCCCATCTACGACATTGGCCACATTGGGGACCATAACTATTTCATCATGCGGTACATCGAAGGGGAGGATCTCAGTTCCCTTCTGAAGCGCGAAGGCCGGCTTTCCGGCGAAAGAGTTACTTCCATCGGCGCCCAGGTGGCGGATGCGCTCCAGTATGCACACAAGAATGGGGTCATCCATCGCGACATCAAGCCGGCCAACATTCTTCTCGACCAGCACGGGAACGCCGTGGTTACCGACTTCGGCATCGCCCGCTTTGCCGCTTCGACCCAGCTGACCGTCCAGGGAGCCATTCTTGGAACACCTCATTACATGAGTCCCGAACAGGTACGCGGCGAAACGGTGGACTTCCGCTGCGATCAGTATTCCCTGGGCGCCGTGCTTTACCACCTTCTCTCCGGGAGGCACACGCACGAAAGCAGCACCAGCTCGAATCTCATCTTCAAGCTCCTTTATGAAGATCCCGACCCCCTGGAGAGCCTCTACGTCGATGCCAGTCCGGCACTGATTGCCGTGATCCGGCGGCTGTTGGCCAAGGATCCCAGGGAGCGCTTCGAAAGCGCCGCCGAAGCCGCCCACGCTCTTCGCAAAGCGGGACAAAAGCCTGCCCTGCCGCCGGACATCCCGGGAGAACGGTTACCGGAAGAGAAAACCGCCCTGGTTTCTGCGGGCGAAGATACCATGCCTACTCCTTCGCAACCCACCTTCTGGGAAGATAAAGCGACCCAGCCGGAAATCCGCATTCCGCCTTCTGTTCCCTTGAAAAAAGTCGAGCCGGGGGATCTAGCCCTTATGCGGGAAGACGAAATGATGCCACCCGCACCGCCATCTGTGCCCGCGCCCCCATCTTTCGTCCGGACGGTTCCCGCCGCACCGGCGGAAGCGGTTATGCCTGCGGAGCGGCCGCCCGCGCCGCTGTCCGCCGAACGGGCCCCGGCCGGATCCGCATCCCCCTCCATGAAAAGCAGGGAAGATGGGCGGAGGACCTTTCGCATGATCGCCGCCGTGACACTTTGCCTGGCAGTGGTGGGAGGCGCTCTTCTGGTACGCAACCTGTTTTTCATGCCATCTCCGGAAAAATCGGAACTGCCCCCATCGCAGGAATCGTCCCGCTCTACGGCAGAAAGTGCGGCAGGGAAAGAACTCCTCAGCCCCTCGACCTCCCTGGCACCACTGCCCACCTTCCAGGAACAGCTGCCCATCACTGCCGAAGAGGCCAGGCTTTGGCAGAAAAAGGCGGAAGAGGCCATCCGCGAGAAACGCCTGACGGCTCCCGAAGGGGATAACGCCCTGTTTTACTTCCGGGAGCTGGAAAAAATCGAAGGCTTCCGGACCTCGGGCCAGGCGGGTATTCGGAAGATTTTTCAGATCGCCCAGGCCACCGCCATCGCTGCCGAAAAGGAGGCCCGATGGGAGGAGGCCGAATCCTGGTACATGCAGGCCCTGCGGATCGATCCGCAGTCCGACTCGACCCGGCGCCTGCTGGCTTCCCTGAAAAGCCGCCCGGCGGAAACGTCCGACCCGCCTGCAATTCCGGAACGAAAGGCCGCCGAACCGCCGGCCGTAAAGCCGCCGCCGGCGTCTCCTCCGGTCAGAAAAAATCAGGAAATAAAAAAGGCCGCGGCCGAATTCACGCCGGACCCGAGCCGGATTTACACCACGGAAGAAGTGGACACCCCGGCGCAGCTGCTGGACTATGAGCCGCCGGTGTATCCGCCGGACGCAAAGAAACGGGGGCTGGAAGATTCCATTCTGGTTCAAGCGGTCATCACCGAAACCGGGGAGGTAACCGAGGCCAGGACTTTGCGCCATGCGGTCGAGGACCCCCAGTTCGAAATTTCCGCCCTGGACGCCATCCGCAAATGCCGGTTTCTGCCGGCCAGGCTGAAGGGGAAGCCGGTCCGGTATCGCCATTCGCTGGAGATTCATTTCCGGCTGAAACCGGGTTCCTCGCCGGATGCGCCGGCCAGGGAGCCTGCCGGGAAAAACGGATGACTGTTCCTTTCCTCAAGCTGGACCAGGTTTACAAGACTTTCGGAAACCAGCCGGTCCTCAAGGGGGTCAGCCTGGAGGTCATGCCCGGCGAAACCCTGGTCGTTCTGGGAATGAGCGGCACTGGCAAGAGCGTCACCCTGCAGCACCTGGTCGGATTCATCAAACCCGATTCCGGACGGGTATTCGTCCAGGGAGAGGACATCACCGACTTCAGCGAAGAAGCCCTGACGGCCATTCGCCGCAAAGTTGCTTACGTTTTTCAATCCAACGCTCTTTTCGATTCCCTCACGGTATTTGAGAATGTGGCCTTCGCCCTGCAGAACTCCAGCCATCGCTATTCGTACGATGAAGTCGCCGCCAAAGTCCGGGAAAAGCTGGAATTGGTGCGCCTGGCGGAAGCCACAGATCTGCTGCCCTCGGATCTGAGCACGGGAATGAAAAAGCGGGTGGCCATTGCGCGCGCCCTGGCCGCCGAACCGGAGTGCCTGCTTTATGACGAACCGACTACCGGTGTGGATCCGCTCATTGCCAAGCAGGTGACGGCGCTGATCAAGGAGCTGGACGACAGGCTGCACCTGACCTCTATCGTCGTCACCCACGACATGAAGTGCGCCCGCAAAATCGCCAATCGGATCGCTTTTCTCCACCAGGGGGAAATTATTTTTTACGGGACCTTTCCCGAGATGGAGCATAGCAGCCATCCGATTGTCCGGAATTTCCTGCCGGAACGATAAAAAAGCTCCCGGTAAAAAGGCCCTCTTCCCTTCCGAAATACACGGACGGTTTCTCCGCTCCTTCCTGTCCTTCCCGTCTTCCTGTGAAATGATTGAGCTTACAGCGGGAAGAAAAGCGAAAGGGCTTGTCGCAAGGTGATGGGGAATTTTTGCCGGCTTGTTAAAAAAGTGGCAGGTGCAGAGAGAGAGGCACGGGAGCGCCTTCCCCTGGCGGGGAGAATTTGTTTGCGGGGCTGTCCCCAGGGCAGCCCCGCAAGACACGGTAAATTTGTTCTAACTCTGAGCGGTGCATCGGCATGCGTTTTTCGTGATTCGTAAGTAATCCAAAACCAGTCGAGTATTTTGTGTGAGTTGTCGCATCCTCTGAGCCACACTGC
>CAINFC010000316.1 GCA_903847975.1 uncultured Acidobacteriota bacterium
CGAAGCCCTTTCAGGGCTTTCCACAACGGAAATCCACAGGTGCGGGGCTTTTGCGAAGCTATCAGCAAAGATGGCCCGGCCAAAAGTAGCAGGAACCCCAAAGGGGTTCCGGTACACAGCCCGGGGTTGCGCCGGTTAGGCGCTACCCCGGGTAGGCTGGATTTTGCGCAACCCTTTCCGGATTGTCGCCTAAGGGTGTCCCTACCCGGGTTAGGCGCGAGGCGCGCCAACCCCGGGCTTTGTTACGAAGCCCTTTCAGGGCTTTCCACAACGGAAATTCGAAGATGCGGGACTTTTTGCAGGACTGTCTTTTCCTGACAGCCCGGTGAAAGTCGTTGATGGGTCCGGTTCTGCCGTCCCTGACGGCACTTTGTTTTGGAACAACAGTCCTCTGCCGGTTTACGCAGAGCATCACAAAGCCATGGCGAAGCACAACGGTCCCGCACCTTCACCCAAGGTATCTGGGGCGCCGTCGGACGGCGGAGCGGTCACTCGAACCGCAGGGCGGTTACCGGGTGAATCCGCGAGGCCTGCCGTGCGGGAAGAAAGGCCGCTGTCAGCCCGGCCAGAAGGAGCAGCATCATGACCGCCAGAACGGTAAGCGGATCGCCGGAGGGCAGCCCGTAGAGCAGGCTTTCCAGATAGCGGCCGGCGGCCAGCGCCACCGGCAGACCGGCCACCAAGCCGGCAAGCACCATGGCCGCGGCTTCCCCCAGCACCATCCGCCGGACCTTCCACGGCGTGGCCCCGACGGCCATGCGGATTCCGATTTCCCTGGTCCGGCGCGCGGTGGAATAGGACATGATCCCGTAAATGCCGACCACCGCCAGGACCAGCGACAGCATGCCGAGCATCATGCTCAGCCGGGCCATCATCCGCTCCTGCACCAGGGTGGCATCGATATTTTCCTGAAGCGTCATGGTTTCGATCAGCCCGGTTTTCCCGCCGAGCGAGGAAATCGCCTGGCGAATCGGGCCGAGGATCGCCGCGGGAGAGGTTTTCGACCGCACCGCCAGAATGATCCCCGGGCTGGAGCTCTGGCTGAGGGGAATGTACAGCTGCGGGGGTATCTCCTCCCGCAAATCGGTGTACTTGGCATCCCGCACCAGTCCTACCACTTCGCGAGCCCGGGCCGGATCGTACTTTTCCCCAAGGCACAGCCGCCTGCCGATGGGATTCTCACCGCCGAACAGCAGCCGCGCCGCTGACTGGTTCAAGCCCACCACCGGTGCCGAAGCGGCGGTATCCGTGGCCTGGAAGGCCCGTCCGCGAAGCAGATCGATTCCGTATGCCTCATAGTAGCCGTCGGAGATGTGATTCAGGCGGAAGCTGCGGTCCTTTTCCCCCGGACGGTCCGGCAGGCTGACCGGCTCGTTCTGGTGGCCGCGTGCCAGGCCGCCGTAAGTGGAAAGTCCGACCGCCTCCACTCCGGGCAGGGCCTGAATCCGCTCGCAAACGGGCGCCGCCAGGCTTTTCAGCCGCTCCATCCCCTCCGGGGTCAGTGCGAAGGTCAGCCGGCCCAGGATCACGTTCTGCGGGTGGAAGCCGGGATCCAGGCCCTGCAGGTTACCCAGGGTACGCAGCAGCAGTCCGGCTCCCAGAAGCAGCACCACGGAGAGCGCCACCTGCAGGACCACCAGGACCCGGCCGGCCCGATTCCGTCCCAGCCCCCGCCCCGGCTCGTTTCCAGTCGCTTTGAGGGCCGTCGTCAGGTCCAGGCGGAAGACCTGCAGGGCCGGAATCATCCCGAAAAGCAATGTAGTACCGAAAGACACCAGCACCGTGAACCAGAACACCGGCCAGTGGACGCGGCAGTCCACCAGGAGCGGACGGGCCGGATCGGAGGCCAGGGCCACCAGGGCCGGGCCGGCCAGGACCGCCAGCCAGATCGCCAGCACCCCGCCCGACAGAGAAAGGAGCAGGCTTTCGGCGGTCAGCTGCCCGACCAGCCGGCGGCCCGCGGCCCCCACCGCAATGCGAATCCCGATTTCCCTTTGGCGTGAAGAGGCCCTGGCCAGCAGAAGGTTGGCGACGTTGCCGCAGGCGATCAGCAGCAGCAGTCCGGCCAGCATCATCAGCACCAGCAGGGGCTTGTCATAGCGGTCCTGCAGGGTCCGCTGGCCGCTCCGGCCCGGCTCCACCCGGACCGCCGGCTCGCGCTGCTGCGCGGCAGCGCGGGCATACTCCGGGAGCTGCCGGAAAATCACCTGGAGCTCCGCTTCCGCATTCTGCCGACTCCCTCCGGGCCGGAGGCGGCCCAGAAGGGCCAGCCAGTGGTTCCTCTCGTTTTCCATGATGCGCGGGCTGACGATCTGGCGGTACTGGTCCAAGGGGACATACACGTCCGCCCACTGTCCCACGGTGTCGCCGAAAAAGTCGGGCGGGGTGACGCCCACCACGGTGAGGGCCACGCCGTCAAAAATCAGCGCAGAGCCGATGGCGTCGGGGCGGCGCCCGAACTGTGCGCTCCAGAACCGGTCGCTGATCACCGCCGCGGGCTCCTCCTCTTTCTCCGAAAACAGTCGCCCGCGGTGCGCCGCCACTCCCAGAACGGAAAAATAATTCCGGCTGACGGTCCGGGCAACGATCCGTTCCAGCGGCTCCCCGGAGCTCAGCCGGACCAGCTGCGGCCACATTTCGCCGCAGGCCGCCAGCCCCTCGAGCGTCCGCTGCTCTTTTTGAAGAGCCGCCCAGGCCGGGACGCTGAACAGGTTGTAATCGGGGCCGCCGACATGCTTGCGGACCAGCACCAGCCGTTCGGGAGCCTCGACCGGCAGCGGCCGGATCATCACCGCATAAAAGACGCTGAAGAGGCTGGTGTTGGCTCCGATGCCGATGGCCAGGGAAAGAACCGCAACCGCAGCGAACCCCGGGCTGCGCCGCAAAATCCGCAGACCGTAACGCATGTCCTGGAAGAATGCCTCAAAAATCGATTTCATCTGACCCTCCCGAATGAGTGCTCCTCAATGTTCCTAACATGCATGGGAAGCTAGCAAATCGAATGCCAGTCAGCCGGAAGCCGAAACCCGCGCGGAAAGGGCCACAGGAGCCGGCTGCCGCCGGATCGGCCGGACGGGTGTCCGGATCCGGGACCGGCAATCCCACATCCGGACACCCGTCCGACCGCACCTGCCCCAAGAGGAACCTCGATGTCTCCCGAAAGGAAGACGGCAGGCAAAACTCATGATATCTCATCGAAAACAGATGATTTGTCTCAGGCCGGCAATAGAAGGAGTCGGAAAGCCTCCTTCAAGACTTTCTGCACCTTGGCCCTAAAGAGACCCGGGCGGCATCTACGGGGGAAAGAAAAAACCGACAACTCCTTTGACGGCAGGACAGCCGCAGGCTTACAATTTACCGTACGGTTTCGTCGTTCATCTTTCTAAGTGGGAGGCATTATGGACTGCAGAATCCGTCTTCATTTTCTCCTTCCCGTTTTTTTTATCTTTTTCGGGCTGGCCCTCACCTGCGTCTTTCTTCCCCGGCCTGCGGGCGCGGGAACGCTGGACACCCCGACGGGAATGGTCAGCGAGCCGCTCACCGACTGGGTTTTGGGCGAGAGCATGCTCTACTGGGCAGACCGCTGCCCCGGCGGGGAATTTACCGGCCCCGGATATCTGCGCCGGAAGCCCTCGAGCGGCGGGTTCTCTCAGACGCTGGCCACCACCGACGGCACCAGCTGCGCACAGTTCGGCGGCATGGCGATTACGCCGGAAGGTCTTTATTACTACAGCACCTACTCCGGCGGGGCCATCCTCTTCCGTTCCAGTGCCGCGCCGGCGGCAGCCCCCACGACCGTCTATTCCACCTCGCAGGCCCCGCTGGAAGGCAGTTCCCTGGTGGTGGAGGACGACTACATCTACTGGATCAGCAACCAGCTTTCCCCGACCACCCTCAGCCGTGTGCACCGCGTCAAAAAAGACGGTTCCGGCGGGTACCAGAAGCTGTACGAGGCATCCGGGGCCTACGCCTACTCCATCGACGTGGTTTTCGGCATGGTCGTCTGGACCGACACCAGCGGCCTCTGGCGTCTTTACCCGTGCAGTTCGGGCACCTGCACCCGCTACAGCCTCTCCTCTTACCCCGGAAGGACGATCTCCCATTATTACACCGGTCTTTACGGAGTGGAACTCTACTGGAGCGATACGGACGCCTCGCCGGACAAGATCAAGAAGGCCAGCTGCACGTATAGCCTGAGCATTTATCCTTTGCCTCCTTCCCTCACCTGCGGCTCCACCACCGATTTCTACACGGCCACTACCAGCAGCTGGTACGTGGGCCAGGCACGGAGGGCCGGAAGCTATGTCTACTGGCCGGAAAGAGAGCCGGGCACCGGGCCGACCGACGGAAGGGTGCGGCGGGTGAGCAGTTCCGGGGGGACGGCGCAGGATATCGCCACCAACTTCCGATACCTGGACGATAACCTGGCCGTGGATTCCCTCTATGTCTACTTTGCCAATTTAAGCAACGACAGCAGCTACTATGCCGGGGGGATTTACCGGCTGCCGCTTGACGCCACCGCCATTACGCGGGATCTGCGCGCCGACTGGTTCGAGGTGACCCAGGGGGTCCAGAACCAGGGAAATTCCGTCCCCCTGGTTGCGGATAAAACCACGGTGGTGCGCGGCTACGGCTCGCAGGTCACCGGGCCGGACTCCCCGGGAATCGATGCCGTACTTTACGGCACCCGCGGCGGCACACCGCTCCCGGGCTCCCCGCTGGCCTCGCGCAACGGCACCCAGAACCTGCAGGTCGGCGGAGCCCGCGACCGCGCCAATCTTTCCCAGAGCTGGTTCTTCGAGCTACCCAACAGCTGGACCAGCGCCGGGAGCGTGCTTTTCCGCCTGGAGGTGGACCCGCATCATGTTTACCCGGACTCGGTTCCGGCCAACAACACCACCTCCCAGACCCTGACCTTCACCGCCAAAGCGCCGGTCTGCAACGTTTTCATTCCGGTGCGGACCAACGCCCCGACTCCCCGCACCACGGACCCCAATTTCAACGCCTGGGTGGATATGGCCAAGCGCCTCTGGCCGACGCGGGCCTACTGGTCCTACCGCCAGGACAGCGATGTCGCCGAGCTGGAGGCCTGCTGGGCCCTGGGCTTCATTCCCTACCCCTGCTACGGGCCTTACGAGCTGCCGGACGATTCCTGGAAGGTCCTGCTGGCGCTCAACACCCGGGATGCGTTTACCGACGATCCCGACGAGTGCGACGCCGCCGGTGGCTACACCCATTACATCGGCATGGTTCATCCGTCGACGGACACCGGCGACACGAACGGAACCGGCTATATGAACCGCAGTGCCGCCTGGGTGAAAATGCCCCCGCACACCCCGACCAGCTCCACCGATTTCGACTGGCCGCGCAAGGGGGGCACTCTGGCCCATGAACTGGGACATAATGCCAACCGGAAACATGTCAACTGCGGCGGCCCGGACGACCCCGACGGCAGCTATCCCTACCCCACCGATCAGATTTCCTTCACCGGGCAGAGCAACTATTACGGATTCGACGTCCGCACCCAGACGGTGCTGGCGCCCGATGACGTGGCGGACCTGATGGGCTATTGCCAGCCCCGCTGGACCAGCGACTATACCTGGAGAGCTTTTTACAACTGGCTGGATCCGGGAATGAAGCTAAGGACGTCATCGGCCGGATATTCCCTGCTCTCGGCAGCCGGGTGGGTTTATGCCACGGGCTCCGTGGCCACGGCCGGCGGCAGCGGAACTCTGCGCTACGCCTATACTTATCCGACGGCTGCCATGAGCCAGGGGATGCGCGCCAAGTGGGCGGAAACCGCCGCCAGGGCGGCAAGGCAGGTAGCCACCTACACCTTGCAGGTGAAGGATGCCGGCAGCAATGTTCTGTCCACCCAGACGCTCAGCCTGCTGCAGGTCTCCGATTACCCCGCCGACCCCAGCAGGGCATTCGTGACCGTTTTCTCCGCTCCGTCTTCGCCGGCAGCAAAAATGGAGCTGCTGGAAAACGGTGTGGTTCTGGCCACTCTGACCATGGGGACATCGGTTCCGACGGTAACCGTGAGCAAGCCGGCCGCCGGAGAAACGGTGGACACCACGCTAACGGTCGAATGGCAGGCCTCCGACAGCAACAGCTCGGATATCCTGCTTTACACCATTCAGTACAGTCCGGACAACGGGACCACCTGGCAGATCCTGACCACGGATTACGCGGGAATCCCCGGCTCCAGTCAATCGCTAACCATCAGCAATCCGTCCATTCCAGCCTCCAGCGGAGCGGGTACGGCACGAATCCGCGTCCTGGCCAGCGACGGTTTTAATACCGGGATGGGCCAGTCGGCGGGTTTCACCGTGGTGAACCGCAAGCCGGAGCCCCATTTCCTGACCCCGGCACCCGGAGAAACTTTTGCTGGCGGCAGCAATCCGGTTCTGCGCGGCATGGGCTTCGACCTGGAAGACGGAGCTCTGCCGGGATCCTCCCTTACCTGGAAGCTCCTGGGGGTGACGGTCGGAACCGGCGAACAGATGCCGGCCGGCGGACTGCAGCCCGGTGCGTACCCGCTGACGCTGACCGCCACGGACAGCAAGGGGTCCTCCGCGGATGCCACCACCCAGCTGACCATCATGCCCCTGGCGATCCCCCTGGGAAGCGTTCCCTCGATGGACGGCTATTGCACGGACGACGCCTACACGTCGGCGACGGAAATTTCGCTGGCGCCCTACGGGGACGGAGATCGGGCTACGGTCAGGCTGCTGCGCACCTCCGATTACCTCTGGGCCTGCTTCAACGGACTGAGAATCGGGGTTGGCACACCCATGGCCAGCGTCGCCCTGCTGGTCGACCCCGACAATGACCGCGGATCCGCCGCCACGGCCGGGGACTTCGGCTTTTTTGTCGCCGAAAACGGCACCCCGCTGACCATTCGGGGCGACGGTTCGGCCGGGCCGGGAGGGCTGGTCGCACAGATGGGTGTTCTCGGAGCCCGGTGGTCCGCGGAAATGCGCATCGAACGCACCGTGCTCGGCGGCTGGGACAAGCTGGTCGGTATGGCCTTCGCCCACCTGAATGTCGCTTATTCCAACAACAACTACTGGTGGCCCTACATCTGCTTCCTGACCAATCCGGACTTCTGGGCGCAGACTGCGCTGGGCAATATGCCCGTACTACAAAGCCTTTCTCCGACACAAGCCACGGCCGGCGGAAGCTCCTTTACCCTGACCATCCGCGGGAACAACTTTTTCAGCGGCAATGTTGCCGTCTGGAACAGCCTGTCGCTGGCAACCACCTATGTCAACAGCACCACGCTCACCGCCGCGATCGATGCATCGCGAATCGCCGCGAGCGGCGTTTTCCCGGTCAAGGTGAAGGCCTCGGCCGCCAGCCCGGTGGAAAGCAACAGTCTGCCCTTCGTGGTCAGCGCCGCGGCGCCGGTCATCGCCAGCCTGAGCCCGTCCGGTACCTTTTACGGCAGCCCCACGTTCCAGCTGACGGTCAACGGCAGCGGGTTCCGCAGCAGCGACACGATTTACTGGAACCAGACGCCGCTGACCACCACCTACGTCAGCCCCACCCAGCTCGGCGCGCAGGTTACGACCGCCATGCTGGCCGACGGATCCCTCATCGCCATCGCGGTGCAGGCCGCCTCGGCGGAGGGGGGAACCATGAGCAACACGGTCCTCTTCCAGATCCGCGGCATTCCGAAGCTGTACCTGCCCGTGGTGGTGAGGTAAGACGGGGTGATGACAGAAAGCGAGGGCGTCAGGGATTCGGGGTGGCGTCGCCGGGAATCAGGCCCATGGACCATTTCACCGCCTGCACCCACATTTTCTGGAAATCGGGCCGCTCCCAGGCTGCCGGCAGGTGCCCCAGTCCGCAGTAGAATACCCGGCCTTTGCCGTAGTTCTTGACCCAGGTGATCGGGATTTTCTCGTATTTCACGTTCCTGGCCTTCATGTCCACCCTGGAGGTATCCAGCGTCATCAGCACCCGGACCTTCTCCGGTTGAAAATTCTTGGTCTGGTAAATCTCGTCTTCGATTTCGAAACGCTCGGGGAAATTGTCCATGCCTGGGAATTTGCGGTCCAGCACGATCACCGGGGCCTTGAACGTGTTCCAGGGGTGAAAGTCGAAATAGCCCCCGATCATGTCGCCGTAATCCGGCCAGTTGTAAAGCGTATCCGTGGCGTTGTGAGCCCCCAGGAAACCCTTTCCCTCGTCCCGGACGAAGGAGAGCAGGTCGGCCTTCTGCTGGTCGTCCAGCGGAATTTCGCCGGTGGTCATGAAAAACACGGCGTCAAAGTAGTCCAGGTTTTTGGCATTCCCCGACAGTTTCTTTTTGGTCAGCAGCTGCGTGTCGGTACGAATATAGGTATCCCAAAGCTCGGTTTCCTTCCCCAGCCGGTACAGGACGGCCATGGCATCGGAGACGGAGTCGTGCTGCCACCCGGCGGACATGCCGATGGCCAGCAGCTTCTTTTTTCCCTTCTCCTTCTCCTGCCCCTGAACCCCGACTGCCATGAAAAATACGAGTATCCCGAACATCATCCATCCGAACTTTTTCATCCTGCCTCCCGGTATTGAAATAAAGCAAATCATTAAAAAAAGAAGCAACTTATTTCACGGATAAACATCTTACAGAACATAGAATCTGTGCGTTCTTTCCACCTCCTATGAGAGACATTGGGGAGAGGGTTCCATCCTCTCCCCATTTGTATTTTAATCCACGATCAATCCTGCGGTGCAATCACGACCTTGACCACCTCGTCGCGGTAGGCGGCGTTGGCCTCGAAGGCTTCCTGTACCTTTTCCAGGGGAAACGTGTGGCGGGCGATCTCTCCGATGGGCGGCTGCATCCGGGCGGCCAGGGCGATGGCTCGCGGATAGGTCAGCTTCATGCGCCGGACCACCACGATCGTCAACCCCTTACGGCGGACCAGAGAAGACTTCATGGTCAGGCAGTCATCCGAAGGGATCCCGACCAGGACGATGCGGGCTCCCGGTGCAGCCATTTCCACGGCTTGTCGGACGGTTTCTCCACCCCAGGCCGCTTCGAAAACCACATCGACCCCCCGGCCTCCGGTAAGATGGCGGATTTCCCGGCCTGCATCCTGCCCGCCCCCGATGACCGCATCGGCGCCGTAGCGCCGGGCCAGCTCCGCCCGCCAGGGGAGAGGCTCGCTGGCCATCAGCGGGCGCACGCCCTGCAGGCGCAGCAGCCGCAGGAGGAAAAGCCCGATCGGCCCGGCGCCCAGCACCGCCGCACTCTCCCCCAGCCGGAGTCCAGCCAGGTTCAGGGAGTGCAGGGCCACACCCAGAGGCTCGAGCAGCATGGCTTCCGCATCGGAAAGGGAGTCGGGAACCGGAAAACAGTTGCGGGAAGAAATGCAGCGGAACTGGGACAGCGCGCCCTGCTCCGATCCGTGCCCGCAGAAACGGATATGCGGACAGAGGTTGGGATCGCCCCGCTCGCAAAACTCGCACCGCCCGCAGGGGAAGGCCGGCTCGACCGCCACGCGGCGGCCGGGAGAGAGGGGATGCCCTTCCCCGTCCAGGGCGTTCGGGCCAACCTCCTCGACCACGGCGGCAAACTCGTGCCCTGGGATGATGGGAGCGACGATCCGGGTATCCCCGATGCCGCCGTCCAGGTAGTTGTGCAGGTCGGATCCGCAGATGCCCACGGCGGTGATGCGCAGCAGCGCCTCCCCTTCTCCGGGCGGGGGCGGAAAAGCGACCGATTCCAGTCGGAGGTCCCGCGGCCCGTATTGCCGGACCGCTTTCATGGTGGAGGGTCTCATCGTTTCCCTTTCTATTCTGGTTTCCTGTTTTGTCCGTAGTAGGCGGATGTACCGTGCTTGCGGGTGAAATGCCGCTCCAGCAGCGGGCCCGGGATGGGCGGGCAGTCGGACCGGAGCTGTTCGGAGAGCAGGGCCAGTCGAGCCACCTCCTCCAGCAGAAACGCCAGACGGGCCGCTTCCATGGCCGAGGCCGCCCAGCAGAAAGGCCCGTGGCCGGCCACCAGTACGGCCGGCATCTCCAGCGGGGGAATGCCTGTCAGTCGCCTCGCGATGACCCGGCCGGTATTCCTCTCGTAGGTTCCGGCGATTTCCTCCTGCGAAAGCATTTCCGTTACCGGGATCGGGCCGCGGAAGCAATCGGCATGGGTGGTCCCCAGGCAGGGGATTTCCCGGCGGGCCTGGGCCCAGGCCGTGGCGTAGGATGAATGGGTATGGGCCACTCCGCGGATTTCGGGCCAGGACCGGTAGAGTTCCAGGTGGGTTTCCAGGTCGGAGGAGGGGCGCAGCCGGCCGTCGACCGGCTGCCCCTCCAGATCCGTCACCACCATGTCTTCGGGAGTCATATGCTCGTAGGCCACCCCGCTGGGCTTGATCACCACCCGACCCTGATCGCGGTCCACGGCGCTGATATTGCCGAAGGTATCGATGACCAGCCCCCGCCGGACCAGGTCCAGATTGGCCTTCCAAACCTCTTCACGAAGCCGAGCCAGCAGCATCTATTCTCTCCTTTCCTTCGATACTCCCCCCGAAGGGGAAATTGTTTTACGGGGTCATCCGGATGGATGGTCCGATAATAAATCGGGCTATCCCTGAAAGGATTCCGGATCGCAGCCCGGGGTTGGCGCGGTTCGCGCCTACCCCGGGTAGGGATGTTCGGATGGGACAACCCTGTAGGGGTTGCGCTAAATCCAGCCATACCAGGTGTTTGCGCAGCCCTTACAGGGCTGGTTTTTAAACAAATCCGCTCACCCGGGGTATCGCCTATACGGCGCAACCCCGGGCTGCGATCCGGAACCCCTCTGGGGTTCCTGCGATACTCTTAGCATCTTCATCTTATTCAGGCTCCCCCGAAAGGGAGCAGCTACGCTTCCTCCTCGATTTCATTCGGCCGTACGACCCGATTCCGGCCACAAATTGCGTTTCTTCAGCGACTGCTGCAGCAGCGGCTCGATCTGGCGGCGGATGTGTTCGTTGGCGTACCCCGCCCAGCAGATGTCCGGCTCCACGGCCAGCGGGGCATCCAAAGGCTCTCCGCGCTCGTCGGTGACCGTCACCCCCAGCTCCCGGGCGATCAGCTCCGTGCAGATATCGTAAGGGTGGCAGCAGATCCCGAGATGCAGTCCCTTGGCCTGCAGGGTCTTTTCCAGGAGCGGACGCAGGTCTGCGTTGAAACGGTCGTGCCCGGCCATGAGTTCATAGAGCTGGCCGCCGGTGGAGGTGTACTGATCCTCGAAGCAGTGGGCCTTCCCCGGCTGTACCGGGCCAAGGGCGGCAAACACGATCTCTTCGTCCATCTCCGCCAGAGCCTGGCGGGCTCCGGGGAAAAAGCGGGTCAGCATGGCGTAGCCGTGGGAGATCGAATGGCTGCGGGAGGGCTGCAGGCGCAGGGGGGTGGTCGTGCCGTCCATGAGATTGAGCCTCTCCCCTTCAGTCCCACCTCCCCGCAAGGCCCAGACGGAATCGCAAAGGTGCTGCTTGAGGAGCGGGATTTCCGTCTGCACCGCCAGCTCGATATCGCGCAGCCCGGTCTGCGGGCCGAGGTTGGGAGCCACTCCGGTCAGCACCCAGGCGCTGCGCTTCTGGTACATCAGGCAGCGGGTGCCGTCAATCGGGTCAACGATGACCCGGTATCGGGCGGCCTCCTCCGCGAAGCCTTCCGGCAGAACGACTTTGCCGGCCGGCAGCCCTTCGGCAATCAGAACCAGCGGTGTCTCCGCGGCGATTTCCCGGAAAAAGGAGAGCACCACCTCTTCGCTGATCCGGTCCACGGCATAAATGGTATCGCCCTCTTCCTCTTCGGCGGCAATGGAAGCAAGGGTTTCCATTTCCGTCTGAGAGTAAGCACGAAGGATGGATCCGCGGATTTCGGCGTGCAGCTTGCGGATAAGCGGAAGAAGGGCGCGCAAACCGGATGGGGTCGAATCGAAAAGCGGCAATTTGAAATAGCCTTTCTTGGATGAAGGTGTAAAAAGTTGTGATTCGATCCGTAACAATCTCCCAAACGAAATCCGTTTGGAGTTCAAGCTTTAGCTTGCGTGCCGCAAGCGGAGTCCTGCTCGCAGCGCGCCACCTCAAGGTGGAAATCCATGCGGATTATTTTTGCGAATCGGATCCGGATCGACTCGTGAGAATTACCAGGAACGAACCGACTTTTTGCGTCTGCATCTTCTTTACCTGTCTTCCAGATTATCGATATCGGCCAGATCCTGATTCCTTCCCGAGGCCCGCTTATTGACAATCAAATCCTCTTTTGAAATCACTGAGATGGATACGCCATCCCATTGAATAACGTTTCTACGCGCATAGCATTCATTCATGTCAACTCCGGAAGCTTCATTGATGATATCGATCTGAACCGGGGAACGACCCATGCGGAATACATTACCCGCTTCCAGAAAATGGGCCATATCGATAGCTGGAGCGCCAAATTCCAAAAGGGCTTGGGATAGTTGAAAAAGGTTTTCGGCATCGGTCGCCACCAGAATATCGATATCCTTTGTGGCGCGCGGAACTCCATAAAGGCCTACGGCCCAACCGCCTACCAGAAGGTAGCGTACCTTATGGGCGTTTAACGAAAGAAAAAAATCTTTGAAGTCTTCCGGTAGTTGCCTCCGGCCCATAGAAACACTCCCGAAGGTAGGTTATCGTTTCCAGTTTTTCCTCGATCGAAGCTTTTGCCCAGTAGGCTCTTTCCCGCCGGGCATGCTCGGCCACAGAGGAAAAATCGACATCTTTACGGTTCATTCGCTCTTCCATCATCCCTCTCCACTCTTCCTTATCGTAGACCAGCTCTTCCGGTTGCGTGCTGCGATCAGGATCCCACATGTGCCACGCAAGCTTGAACTCCAGGCGAAGAGCAAAGAAATGCTCCGCGGGATATCCATGACAGGATCCATTTTACCTCGAAAAAAGGGCAATACGACAAAAGAGCTTCGAGAGGGCGAGAGGGGGAGCAGAAAAGGAGGCCCATCGAATGGGCGGGAAGAATGCCGCCGGGAGGGGGCCGGAGCCCCCTCCCGACAGCCGCTTTGGAGGATTTAGAACATGATACGGACAGCCAGCTGAATGTTGCGCTCGCCCTGGGAGCCGGTAATTTCTCCGAAGGTGGCACTCGAAACGCTGCGTACCGGAGTTCCGAACTGCGGTGTGTTGGTAATGTTGAAAAATTCGCCACGAATCTGCAGCGTCTTGGTTTCGCTGATCGCAAAGTTCTTATGCGTAGAGAGATTCATGGTTTTCCATCCGGGTCCGCGGATTACTCCAACTCCGGAATTTCCGAATGTGCCGGCAACGGGTTCCTTGAAGGCCGATTTATCCAGCCAGGTCAAACCTTTTCCAACCTGCTTGGGCCCTTCCCCATTGCCGATCCGGTCGGCCCTGGCTCCGCGGGAAAGAGTGCCGGAACGATCCGTCGATTGGATTGTGAGCGGGAATCCGCTGCGCAACGTAAGGAATCCTCCCACTTGCCAGCCGCCCAAAATGGCATTCAATACCGGGTGCCAGTCGGCTCCGAAGGCCTGCTTGCGTCCGAACGGCATGTCGTAGGTAAACACGTAGGTCAACATTTGCTTGGCATCGAAATAAGTCGGTCCCCACTCTGCCTTGCGGTCATAAAGGTTCTGGAAGTAGGCAGATTGAGAGGCCGCCTGACCGCCTTCACCGTAGTATCCAATGGCATCGCTCATACCTTTGGAGAAGGTATAAGACAGCTGGTATTCCAGACCTTTGCTGAAACGCTGCCGGGCCGTCAACTGCAGGCCGTTGTACTTCTGGTTGCCGCAAGCTTCCGTTCCGGAAATCTGGGCGATGGCAGCAAGCTGGGGATTCCCGGCCAGGTAGGGACTGGGCTTGACGGTTTTATCCGCCTGCAGCTGTCTCTGGAAGTAGGGCATGGGAACAATCAGGTGAGTGCCGTGCTGACCGACATATCCGGCGGTAACCACGGTCGTGTTGGTAAGCTGCTGCTCCCAGGTCAGGCTCCACTGTTGGGCATTCGCCGGGCGCACATAGGGATCCCAAAGCCGGATAGTGGCTTTGGCGTAAGGGTCCATAGACTTCAGAATGGTAAGGCCCTGGTCAATAGTCGCCTGAACATTCGGCATTCCTGTATAGATTGCCTCATACTCGGTAGCAAACGGTGGGTTCATGGTAAGGCGCAGGTTCGTCCCGGTCCCTTCCATAAAAGAGGAGATCGTATAAGCTCCACGGATCACCGTTTTGTTGCAGAGGGCGGCCGGAGTCCAGGCAAAGCCGACGCGCGGCTGGAAATCCTTTTTAAAGCCGTGGTAAAGCGCACGGCTGTTACCGTCTTTTCCCGCCAGCAGCTGTTTCCCGCTGAAGGGTTCAAAGTTGGACTGCCGGTCCATGACCTCCACCAGGGGGCTGTGATATTCCCAGCGGATACCAAGGTTCAATGTCAAGGAGTTGGTGGCCCGCCAGTCGTCCTGAACGTAGAAACCGATGATATTTTTACGATGGCCCCAACTGCCGGTGTTCAGACCGCGGCCCGCCCATTCGACGTAACCGAGGAAAAAATCAGCCTCCGCCAATCCCTTTGAAGTGGGAGCCCCGGCGCTGGGTCCGGCGGTGTATTGCCCGTTGAAACGCACCTGACCTGTACGGCCGTAGTTGCCAGCATAAAAAGGATTCATCTGCTGGCGCATCCACTGTCCGCCGGTCTTGATCATATGCCGGCCGCGAATAATAGTGAGATTGTCCGCATAGTGGAAGGTGTTGTTGGGAAATTTTTGTTGCGTACCGATATTCGCACTGCCGAAGCCGCTGGCCAAACCGCCGCTGAAAGTGAATGCGAATAATCCCGGACCTCGTTCGTTGCCCTGGGCAATTCCCAGTTTATCGGCAATATTCGTAAGGCCCTCTTCCTGGCCGCCGTTCCAGTTCATGATCCGGTTGGCGCCGATGCGCAGTTCATTCACAATGGTTGAGCTGATGGATCGGGTCCAGTTGAAAACAATGTTTTGAAAGGGAGCCACGTTAAAGCTGTTTGGGTTCAGGGGAAAGCTGGTATAACCGGGCTGGTCCTGTCTGCCCCAGGAATACCGAACCGAAAAATCATCCTTGCCGCTCAACTTGGCATCCATCTTAATGTCGAACTGATCGGAAACGAGGGCACTGCGCCCGGCAACCGTATAGTTATTCTGAAGCAGACTATTTGTCGGCGCCGGATAGAGTGTCTGGTCGGCGAAAAGATTACTGACGACTTTATTTCTGCGGCTGACAGGAATCTGGTTGTTGACGAACGGCTTGCGGATCCCGTTGGCATCGATGGAGAGAGGATCATAGAGCTGAATGCTTTTCTCGCTGAGCAGTCGGGAAAAATCGCCATTACGGAATTCTGAGGGTATCAACGAGAAGGAACTGATCGATGTCGGTGTATTCCGGCGGATTCCCTGGTAATCCCCGAAGAAGAAGAGCTTGTCCTTCTTGATCGGCCCGCCAAATGTGCCGCCGAATTCATTCCAGCGGATCGGGGATCTTGGGGCCTTGCCCGTTTTGGGATCGGCGGCCAGAGACCAGTTCCGCCCCCAGTTATTGGCATTAAGCTTATCGTTTCGGAAGTACTCGAAGGCGGTTCCATGATATTCATTGGATCCGGACTTGATGCTGACGTTGATCACCCCGCCCTGGAAATTGCCGAATTCGGCGGAAGCGTTGTTGGTGATCATTTTGACTTCCTGGATGGCATCCAGGTTCGGCTGATAGGCCACCAGGTTATCCGATGTATGGTTGTTGTCGACGCCATCCAATAAGAAGTTGTTGGCTTCTTTGCGGTTGCCATTTACATAAGGACGGCCGCCGCCGCCTGTGCGGGTGCCATTACTAAGGGCTGAGGGATCGGTGGTGGTAACCCCGGGGGCCATCATGGTCAAAGAAATAAAATTCCGGCTGATCAGCGGTGTGCTGTCCAGAGCCTTACCGGTAATCGTGGATGCAACCGTCGTGGTGTCCGTGTTGAGCAGAGGGGCAGCGCCGGTGACCTGCACCGATTCTGTAATTCCGCCTACTTCCATGGGAATGTCGATGCGCGCACGCTGGTTCATTTCCAGAACAACGCTATCGCGGATAGCGGTCTTGAAGCCCTGCATCTCCACTTTGATCTCGAATGTGCCGGGAGGGATGCGGGGGAAGGCATAAATCCCTTCCGCATTGGTCGGGTTGGACCAGGTGGTGCCGCGACTCACGTCTTTAATGGTCACTGTGGCCCCGGCGATGATCGCTCCGGAAGGATCGGTGACCCGGCCGGTGATGCCCGCGCTGACTTCCTGTGCGGAAAGCACCGGCATGGTTGTCAGGTAAAACACCCCGACAAGCAAAACCAGGATGGCTCCGGCCATTCCGCATCGGTTTTTAAAGGGTTGTAACATTTTTTTCCTCCTATGGGTAAAAAATTTATGGGCAAAACGGAGAAAGGTTTGTCTCTCACCCGTTTCGGCTCGAAAAGAATCTTCCATGCGCCCTAGTTTCAAGCCGTGCTTACTTACAATTCCGTTTTACCAATAAGCAATGAGCGGACCATTCCAGGGAGGAAAAATGCGAATTATTAAACTCATGAAAAGAGAAGCGTTAAGCGCTCGGCCTGAAAAGTGATTCCAGTCACTGCCCATGGATAAAATCCATAATATTGGATTTTATCCATAAAATTGGATAAAGATAAGACTAAATATACCGCACCGTGGTATATTTCGGGCGCTATGGCAACGGAGTGAATACCAGCGGCCTTGGTTCCGGAAGCAATCCGTGCTCCCAGGCCATTCGGTAGAATAGCCGCATCCCCTCCCGGTGAGCCGGACCCAGGCTGAAGTCGATATGATCGCGCAGGTAATGAAAAGCGGTGTTTACGGGAATGCCCCGGGGGCCGGATTCGGCGGCGGCAATTTCCTCCAGGCGAGCCAGACCGTACTGCCTGGATCGGTAAAAGGACGGCAGGAGTGCGGCTACCTCCGGTGATGGCCGGATGGCCCAGAAGGCAAACACGAAGGGCAGGCCGGTCAGGCGGGCCCACTCGGAGGCCAGATCGTAGCAGTAGAGGCCTTTCCGTGCGGCGCGCATCGCCGGGTCGCCGATGAGCAGGGCCGCGTCGCAGCCGGAAAGCATGACCTTGATATCCGGGGGCATGCTCACGAAGCGGGGGCGGTTGTCGTAGATCCGGTCCAGGAGCAGCCTTACCAGGATGGCTGAAGTCCGGGAGGACTCATCCAGCGCGACCCGCTCCACCTTTTCGGCAGGACGCCGGGCGAGCAGGACCACGCTCTGCACCGGACCCCAGGAGGAAATGGACATTCCCGGCAGGACTTCCAGCCCCTCCATGTTCTGGTACTCCGCCGCGGGGATGTGGCCCGCGGCAGCTTCTCCGCAGGCAATCAGCCGGGCGCATTCCGCCGGGGTATCGAAACGCAGATTCATGCCGCCCCCGCAGGGGCCGTGCGTCATGCCCCAGTGAAGGGGCGCGGTGTTCAGATATTTCACCAGCGAAACTGTTACGCTCATTTATTTAATTTAAGCACAGCTTTTCGCAAAATACACCCTTTTCCCGTTCCACAAATGGAACCGTCTGGAGTCCCATTATGAACAACAATGAACTGATCCGCTGGATTGCCCTGTCTCTGATCCCCGGGCTGGGAGCCCGGGGCGCCTCGCAGCTGGTGCGCGCCCTGGGCAGTCCGTCCGCCGTTTTCTCGGCTTCCACCGCCGAACTCTTTGCCCAGGGCCTCTGCCGTGATGCCGCACTCGGGATGCGGTTGCCGCATATTCTTCCCGAAGCGGAGGAAATCCTGAAAAAGTGCGACCGGAAAAGGATCGGGGTTCTCAGCCTGGATTCGGCCGACTACCCGCGATTGCTCAAGGAAATCCACGACCCCCCGGTTGTTCTTTACTGGCAGGGAAGCCTGGAGGCACTGGCCCAGCCCGGAGTCGCCATTGTCGGTACGCGCCGCCCTACGGCGTACGGACTGCACGCCGCCCAGAAAATCGCCTCCGAGCTGGCCGCCCGCAGCCTGGCAATTTTCAGCGGGCTGGCCCGCGGCATCGATACCGCCGCACATCTCGGCACGCTGAAGGCCGGCGGCCGGACTGCGGCGGTGCTCGGCTCGGGCGTCGATGTGATCTACCCCAGGGAAAACCTGAAGAACTCCCAGGCCATTCTCGAAAGGGGAGGCACGCTGGTTTCGGAATATCCGCCGGAAACCTTCCCCGCGCCGCAGAATTTCCCGGTACGCAATCGGATCATCAGCGGACTGGCGCTCGGAGTGGTGGTGGTGGAAGCCTCCGAGTACAGCGGCTCGCTGATCACCGCGCGCATGGCCCTGGACCAGAACCGCGAGCTGTTTGCCGTCCCCGGAAACATTTCCTCGGAAACCAGCAGCGGCCCGAACCGGCTGATCCAGCAGGGGGCCAAGCTGCTGCAGAGCTGGGAGGATGTCGTCGAGGAGCTGCCTTTCGAGGTGCGCCGCAGCGCGCTCCTGGCACCGCCCAAAAGCGTGCAGCAGGAGCTGCCGATGATCAGCCCCGAGGAGGGGGAGCTGCTCCGGCTGCTCCGGCCGGACGTGACCACCCATATCGACGAGCTGCACGGCTGGGCCGGCAAGCCGCCCGGATGGATCCTGGACGCCCTCCTCGACCTGGAGATGAAGGGGTACGTGCGCCAGGTCGCCGGCAAAAAATTCCTCCGCACCGGCTAGCCCGACACCGAAGGAAAAGCAAAGAAGCGGCATGTTTGGAAGCCGTTCCATTGGGCTTCGCACGAACGATGACGACCGGCACAGGGCCAAGGGTCCGGCAGCATATTAGCTTTGTTTCGGGCCTTCAGCCCTTAGGAAGAAACGCCCAGAGCCTGGGGCTGCGCTCCGCTCCCCCCCAGGCTTTTATGCTGTCGGGCCTTCGGCCCTTGGCTTAACGCTTGAATTACAGCAGCTGCATGAGGATCGCAGGTCTCTACAAAAGTCCGAAAAAATACCATGGCGCGGCGCACCGGGAAGACTTTTTTGGGGAATAAGCGGCCGGATCGGGCCTGGCGACCCCGCTTTTCCGGCACGCCATAAAATATCTTTTTGCATTTTGACTCATTTCATTCTATATACATATGCTCGCTGTGGCGGAATGCCTTCCGACGGGAGGGCGGGATCGGCACCGGGGCTCTCCAACCGGTCCGGCAGCTGGACTTCGATCCGCCCGGCCCAGGGGCCGGTGCGGTTTATACGGAAAATAGGATGGCAAAATCATTAGTGATTGTAGAATCGCCGGCCAAGGCCAGAACGATCGGCCGTTACCTGGGCGAGGACTTCGTAGTCAAAGCCTCCATGGGGCACATCAAGGACCTGCCGAAAAGCAAGCTGGGAATCCAGGTGGATGACGGCTTTCAGCTGGAATACAAGACCATTCCAGGCAAGGAGAAGGTCATCCGCGAGCTGAAAGCAGCCGCCAAAGGGGCCTCCACCGTCTACCTGGCCGCCGACCCGGACCGTGAAGGAGAGGCTATCTGCTTCCACCTGGCCCACGAGCTGGAATCCCCCCGCAAAGTTTTTCACCGCATCCTGCTGAACGAGATCACCCGAACCTCCGTTCTCCATGCCGTCGAGAATCCCTCGTCCATCGACGAAAAGCTGGTGGACGCCCAGCAGGCCCGCCGGGCGCTGGACCGCCTGGTCGGCTACAAAGTCAGCCCCCTGCTCTGGGAAAAGGTGCGCCAGGGACTTTCCGCCGGCCGGGTG
Source organism: uncultured Acidobacteriota bacterium (assembly GCA_903847975.1). Lineage (GTDB taxonomy): Bacteria > Acidobacteriota > UBA6911 > CAINFC01 > CAINFC01 > CAINFC01. The sequence continues at coordinate 19,724 of CAINFC010000316.1, forward strand.
CAGTCCGTGGCCCTGCGGCTCATCGTAGACCGCGAAAACGAAATCCGCTCTTTTCAGTCCCAGGAATTCTGGAAGCTCACCGCCCGCCTTTCCGCCGGCGGCCGCCCGCCGGAGTTCGAAGCCCGCGCCCTGCGGCTGCGGGGAGAGAAGTTCCTGGTCGAAACCGAAGCCCAGGCCCGGGAAGTACTGGAGCAGGTAGGCCGCTCCACGTTCACGGTGGATTCGGTCAACACCCGCGAGAAAAAGCGCTATCCGGTGCCCCCGTTCATCACCTCCAAGCTGCAGCAGGAGGCTTCCCGCCGGCTGCACTTTCCGGTCAAGCGCACCATGATGCTGGCCCAGCAGCTTTACGAGGGAGTGGAACTCGGCAAGGAAGGCGCCGTCGGGCTGATCACCTACATGCGCACCGACTCCCCGCGCGTTTCCCAGGAGGCCCTGGCGGAAGTGCGCAGCTACATTCAGGAAAAGCACGGGAATCCCTACCTGCCGGAATCCCCGGTGCAGTACCGCAGCAAGCAGGGAGCCCAGGATGCCCATGAGGCCATACGCCCCACTTCGGTCTTCCGCACGCCCGATTCGGTCAAGGAGTTTCTGGACCGCGACCAGTTCCGGCTTTACGACCTGATCTGGAAGCGCTTTGTCGCCTCCCAGATGAATCCCGCGCAGTTCGACGAAACGACCATCGATATCCAGGCCGGACCCTGCCTGTTCCGCGCCAGCGGCTCCATCCCCCGGTTCTCGGGCTTTATCGCGGTGTACGAGGAAAGCCGGGAAGAGGGCGAAAGCCAGGACAAGGAAGCCGAGGATGAAGAGGCCGCCCTGCGGCTCCCGGAGGTGCAGACCGGCGAAACGCTGCAGCTGCTGGCTCTGCAGCCGGAGCAGAAGTTTACCCAGCCGCCCTCGCGCTATTCGGAAGCCATGCTGGTCAAGGCCCTGGAAGACAAGGGAATCGGCCGGCCCAGCACCTATGCCTCCATCCTTTCGGTGCTGACCAACCGCGAATACGCCACCAAGCAGGAAGGACGCTTCATCCCCACCGAGACCGGGGAAGTGGTCACCGGTCTGCTGGTCGAAAGCTTTCAGGATCTGTTCAGCTACGAATACACCGCGCGTATGGAGGATCACCTGGATCGCATCGAGACGGGGGAAGAGCATTGGGCGGAAGCCATGAAAGCCTTCTACCAGCACTTCAGCGAAACCCTGAAAACAGCCAAGCAGGAGATGCGCAACCTGAAGCAGGAAGAGCTGCCCACCGACGAAATCTGCGACCGCTGCGGCAAGCCGATGGTGATCAAATGGGGGCGCTTCGGACGGTTCATCGCCTGCTCCGGCTACCCGGAATGCGTCAACACCCGCGAGCTGAAAAAAGCGGAAAACGGCGCGGCCGCTCCCGCTCCCGACAACCTGGAAGAGGAGACCTGCGAAAACTGCGGCCGGAACATGGTCATCAAAAGGGGTCGCTTCGGGGAATTTCTGGCCTGCTCCGGCTATCCGGAGTGCAAGACCACCCGCCGCATTCTCAAAAACGGACAGGAAAAAGTGGCCTCGCGGCCGGACCAGAAGCTGGACGAGCCCTGCCCGCAGTGCGGCAATCCCCTGGCCATCAAGTATGGTCGCTACGGGGAATTCACCGCCTGCAGCAGCTACCCGAAATGCCGTTTTATTAAAGCCAAAACCATCGGGATGCGCTGTCCCAAGCCGGGATGCGAGGGAGAAATCCAGGAAAGAAAATCGCGGCGCGGAAAAGTTTTTTACGGATGCAGCCGCTATCCCTCCTGCGATTTCACCGCCTGGCAAAGGCCGCTCGGCGAATCCTGCCCGGAATGCGGCTCTTCCTACCTGCTGCTGAAGAGCTCCAAGCGCAAAGGGTGGCAGAAGTACTGCCCGCAGGCGGAATGCGACTTCCAGGCCCAGGCGGAAGCGCCCAACGGCCAGGAAGAGCCCAACGGGACGACCGTCGCGGCTGCCGCCCCCGGATCGTCCGCCTGACCGCGTTTCCCGGGCGGCCCTCCGTCTGGTTTTCCCCGGCGCTTTATGTTTTAATTGCTGAACTGATTCCAAATCCAAGGTTAGAGGAGAGAAAGGTCTATGAAAGTCTACGATACGCAGTTGGTACGAAATGTGGGTCTGGCCGGACACGGGGGCTGCGGCAAGACCAGCCTGGTCGCCGCCCTGCTGTACAAGAGCGGTGCCGTCAACCGCCTGGGGCGCGTAGAGGACGGCACCACCCTGACCGATTACGATGAAGAAGAGGTTCAGCGTAAAATCACCATCTACCCCAAACTGGCTTTCGTGGAATGGAATCGCTGCAAAATCAACCTGATCGACACCCCCGGCTACCGGGACTTCATGCACAACACCCAGGCGGTCCTCAAAGTCGTCGATTCCATGCTGATCCTGGTGGATGCGGTCGGCGGCGTCGAGGTGCAGACCGAAAAAGCCTGGGAAATCAGCGAAGAGTTCGAACTGCCCCGCGCCCTGGTGATCAACAAGCTGGACCGCGACAATGCCAGCTTCGAGCGCGCCCTGGGCTCCATCCACGAAACCCTGGGAAAGGCGGCCATCCCGATTCACCTGCCGATCGGTCAGGAAAAGGAGTTTCACGGCATCGTCGACCTGCTGCGCAACAAGGCTTACGTATACGAAATGGACACCACCGGCAGATTCAAGGAGCAGCCCATCCCGGCCCACCTGGCCGAGGAGGCCGCCAAGGCCAGGGAAGCGCTGATCGAAAAGGTGGCCGAAAGCAATGAGACGCTGATGGAAAAGTTCTTCGAGGAGGGCACGCTGTCCGACGCCGAACTGGCCCAGGGCCTTTCGGAAGGGATTCTCAGCCGCAGCGTGGTGCCGGTGCTGATTTCGGCGGCCACCCAGAATGTGGGCACCCAGCAGATCCTCGACTTCATCCACGACAACCTGCCCAACCCGGCTTCGCGCCATGCGGTCGCCGGAAAGGATCCCAAAGGTCAGGAGATCCAGCGGGACGTGCAGACCGCGGCTCCCGCCTCCGCTTTTATCTTCCGCACCGTGGCCGATGCCTTTGCCGGGCGCATCTCCCTCTTCCGCGTGCACTCGGGCACCATCAAGTCCGACACCACGCTGCTGAACTCCACCCGGGAAAAAACCGAGCGTCTGGCCACCATTCAGGTTCTGCAGGGCAAGAATATGACCCCGGTTCCCGAGCTGCGTGCCGGGGATCTCGGCGCGGTTGTCAAGCTGAAGGAAACCCTCACCGGCGACACCCTGTGCGACCAGGCCCATCCGATCATCTTCCCGCAGCCCGCGCACCCCGAGCCCTTTATCAGCTTTGCCATTGAACCCAAATCGCGCGGCGACGAGGAAAAGATCAGCACCGCCATGGCCCGCATCATGGAAGAGGATCCGGCGGTCCGCACCCACCGGGATACCCGGACGCGCGAAACGCTGGTATCCGGACAGGGCCAGACGCATGTGGAAGTGACCGTGGAAAAGCTGAAGAAGCGGTACGGCGTGGAAGTGATCCTCAAACAGCCCAAGGTCCCCTACCTGGAGACGGTCCGCAAAAAATCCGAAGCCCAGGGGCGGCATAAGAAGCAGACCGGCGGCCACGGCCAGTTCGGCGACTGCTGGATCAAAATGGAACCTCTGCCCCGCGGCAGCGATTTCCAGTTCGTGGACGAGATTTTCGGCGGATCCATCCCGCGCAATTTCATTCCCGCCGTGGAAAAGGGGATCATCGAAGCCCGGCAGAAGGGCCCCCTGGCCGCCTTCCCGGTGGTCGACTTCAAGGTGATCCTGTTCGACGGCTCCTTCCACCCGGTGGACTCTTCGGAAATGTCCTTCAAGATCGCCGGCTCCCTGGCCTTCAAAAAGGCCATCGAGCAGGCCGACCCGTTCCTGCTGGAGCCGATCATGAACGTGGAAATTTTCGCCCCGGAGGAGTTTTCCGGCGACCTGATGGGCGATCTCAACAGCCGCCGCGGGCGCATTCAGGGCATGGACCTGAAGGGCAAGACGCAGGTCATCCGCGCCCAGGTTCCCATGTCGGAAATGCTCAACTATGCGCCGACCATCAACTCGATGACCGGCGGGCGGGGCAACTACCGCATGGAATTCTCTCACTACGATGAGGTTCCGACCCACCTGGCCCAGAAGATCATCGACCAGGCCAGGAAAGAAAAAGAAGAGCAGGAATAGAATCCGCGATGTTTCCCCGGATTGCCGAATTCGGTCCGCTGGTCCTGTACACCTACGGGCTGCTGATGTCCGTCGGCTTCCTGACCGGAATCCTGTGGACCATCCGCATGGCCCGCCGGGAGGGGATCGGGGCCGATGAAATCTGGGGAATCGGGCTGCTGGTCATGGTTTCGGCCATCATCGGCGCCAAGCTCTTCCTGGTCTTTTTCGAATGGCGCTATTATCTGGCCAACCCCCGGGAAATCTTCACGCTGGACACTCTCCGTTCCGGCGGGGTTTTCCTGGGCGGTTTGCTGGCCGCCATCGGCGCCTCCATCGTCTACTTCCGGCGCAAGGGATTGCCCGGATGGAAGCTTTCCGACTGCTTCGCCCCGGGAATCGCCATCGGGCACGCCATCGGGCGGCTGGGCTGCTTTGCCGCCGGCTGCTGCTTCGGCGCCGCCTGCCACCTCCCCTGGGCGGTGACCTTCACCGATCCGGTGGCTCACCAGATTGTCGGCGTTCCCCTGCATATTCCCCTGCATCCCACGCAGCTCTATGAGCTTCTCGCCGAAGCGAGCCTTTTCCTCTTCCTGAACTGGAAAGCGAAAACCAAACGATTCGACGGACAGCTCATACTTCTTTACGCCATTCTCTATTCCGGCATCCGGTTCTTCCTGGACTTTTTCCGCGGAGAAGTGCAGAGTGTCCTCGGAGCGGACATCCTCACCAACTCACAGCTGCTCTGCCTGGTCGCCTTTCCCCTGCTGTCCTGGCAATATTTTCGCCTCCGCAGGCAGGCCGGGCGGTAAGCCGGCCCGGGCGTCCCGTGGAGTGGCACATCCCCGAGGAGCAATCCGGCTGGCGCCTCGACGTCTTCCTGGCCGCACAGCTGCCGCAGTTCAGCCGCGCCCGCCTGCAGCAGTGGCTGAAGGAAAACCTTTTTCAGGTCAACGGGGATGCCGCCAAAGCTTCGCGCAAGCTTCGCACCGGCGACCGGGTCAGCGGCCAATTCCCGTCGGAACCGCCGCCGGTGCTGGCCCCGGAAGACCTGCCGCTCCGCATCCTGTACCAGGACGGGTCGCTTCTGGTCATCGAAAAACCCAGCGGAATGGTGGTCCACCCGGGGGCCGGGGTGCGCAGCGGAACCCTGGTGCATGCCCTGCTGCATCATGCCGGCACTGCTCTTTCCCACATCGACACTCCCCGACCGGGCCTTGTCCACCGGCTGGACAAGGAAACCTCCGGACTCCTGCTGGTGGCCCGCAACGACCGGGCCCACCAGCATCTGGTCGAGCAGTTTCAGTCGCGGGAGGTGGAGAAGACCTACCTGGCTCTGGTGGGCGGCCGGCCGGCACTCCGGGAAAGAGAAATCGACCGCCCCATCGGCCGCGACCGCTGGAACCGCACCCGCATGTCGCTGCGCAGCGTCCGGCCCCGCCCGGCCCTGACCCGCTACCGGGTGATCGAGGACCTGCCCGGCTATTCCCTGCTGGAAGTCCGCATCCTTACCGGCCGCACCCACCAGATCCGCGTCCACCTGGCCTCGCTCGGCCATCCGGTGGCCGGCGACAAGACCTATGGCTCCCGACGCTTTTCCTGGAGCGCTTCCCTTCCCTCCAGCCCGCGGCTGTTCCTGCACGCCGCCCGGCTGGCCTTCCGGCACCCGGAGAACGGCCTGCCGATGCGCTTCGAGTCGCCCCTGCCGCCCGACCTGGCTCAGTTTCTGGCCGCTCTCCGCAACGGATAGCCGGAGCGACCGCCGGGTGCCCCGGCTATCCGTTTCTGGATTTCCGACTTCCTTCGGGATACAATCCTACTTTTCACGGATTCATCGATAAAACACGCCCGTCAAGCGAGGAGAAGGAATGCAGATCGCCGAAGAAAAACACGGACCGGTAGCCGTTCTGGCTGTCGAGGGAAGGATCGACACCACCCATGCCGGAGAGCTGGAAACCGCCCTGCTGGCGCTGATCGACCGCGGGGAAACGACCATCGTTCTGGATTTCGCCGAGGTGAACTACATCAGCAGCGCCGGGTTGCGCGTTCTGCTGGTCGGCGCCAAGAAGATGAAAGCCGCACAGGGCTCCATCTGCCTGGCGTCCCTGCAGAAAACGGTAAAGGATGTCCTGGCCGTAACCGGGTTCATGAACCTTTTCCGGCTCTTCAAGTCCAAGGAGTCGGCGGTCCAGGAACTTACCACGGCATCCTGAAGCGGGAGAACGAAAATGAAAGCGGTATTCATGGCGGCCACGGGCCAGAACGTGGGCAAGACAACCTCCAGCATCGGTCTGATGCATATTTTTGTTTCCGCCGGCCTGCGCGCCGGATTTATCAAGCCCGTGGGGCAGACCACCATCGACATCGACGAAATCCGGGTGGACAAGGACGCCCTGCTGATGAAGCTGATCTATGACCTGCCCGACGAGCTGCCGCCGATGAGCCCGGTGTGCGTGCCCTCGGGCTTCACCGCGGAATACCTGAAGAACCGCGACCAGTATACGCACCTGAAGGACAGCATCGTGGAAGGCTTTCAGACCATCGCCCGGGACAAGGACATCGTGGTGGTGGAAGGCACCGGCCATGCCGGGGTCGGCTCCATCCTCGGGCTGTCCAACGCCGTGGTAGCCCGGCTGCTGGACATCCCGGTGATTCTCGTGGCCCAGGGCGGGATCGGCAGCAGCATTGACGAGCTGGTGCTCAACGCCGCGCTCTTCGAGCAGCAGGGGGTGCGGATCGCCGGCGTCCTGGTCAACAAGGTGATCGAAGAAAAATACGACAAGGTCAGGCAGCTGGTCTCCGGAGACCTGCTTTTCAAGGGATTCGAGCCGCTGGGATTCATGCCCTTCAAGCCATCCCTGTCCCAGCCGCACGTCTACCAGGTCTGCCGCCGCGTCGGAGCGGAGATCCTCTCCGGAGAGGACGAGATGACCGAGTACGTGGAGAACGTGGCCATCGCCGCCATGGAGCCCCAGAACCTGCTGGAAAGGCTTACCCACGGCTCGCTGGTCATCCTCTCCGGCGACCGGGTGGACAACATCCTGGTGGCCATCAACTATCACCTGCTGGGCAAAAAGCAGCGCGCCAAAATCGCCGGGCTGCTGCTCACCGACGGCATCCGCCCCGGCCCGTCGATCCTGGACCTCATCCAGCGCTCCGGCATCCCGGTGATGCTTTCCCAGGAGGACACCTACAGCGTCGCCAGCAAGGTGGTCTCCATGACCGCCAAGACCCAGTCCACCGATCTGGCCAAGATCGAAGCCATACAGAACATCTACCGGCAGTACGTGGACCGGGACAAGCTCTTTGCCCGCCTGGGCCTGGCCTGACCCCGGACTCTTTGCCCGGCTTGATGGAGCCGTAAAAAGTAAGTATTGTTATGTTCCGCCGTCCCTTACGGGACTTGCGTGTGAACCGCACGGGGCGAAATAACGGAGATCGTACCGTTGTACTCCGCCATGGCCTTGGGAGACCCCGCGTAAAACGGCACAAGACGGTTATTCCGAGGTAAAGTCCCGGCTGGGATGGCAGAACCGTACCCGCCCACCGCTTTTTGCTTCTCCCTCAGGCTTGATAATCCGGCAAAAAGTCCCACATCTTCGAATTTCCGTTGGAGAAAGCCCTGCAAGGGCTTCGTAATTTTTTCCCGGATTATCAGGCTTGAGGAAGCTGCAAAAAGTCTTCATTTCGCCCCTTCAGGGCTTTTCTGAGACTTTTGGCGAGGCCGGGAAGCTTGATGGAACGGACTTCGGTGGGATACCATTTTTCCGCGAGGAGAAAAACTATGAAAAAAACCTCCGTCCTTTTGACTGCATCGATCCTGGCAACAGCCCTGTTCTCCCCGGCAGGCCATAGCCGTGGGGGACAAGGCAAACCTGCCGCCGCCCGCAGCGAAACCGTCACCGTGGCCGCTTACTATTTCCCCAACTACCACACCGGCGACCCCCGCAACGATCAAAACAAGGGAGCGGGATGGAGCGAGTGGGAACTGGTGAAGGCCGCCCGTCCCCGGTTCGAAGGTCACCCGCAGCCGAAGATTCCGGCCTGGGGATACACGGACGAAAAGGATCCGGAGGTCATGGCCCGGAAGATCGCGGCGGCGGCCGGTCACGGCATCGATTGTTTTATTTTCGACTGGTACATGTATGAAGACGGCCCGTTCCTGAACCGCTGCCTGGATGAGGGGTTTTTAAAAGCGAAAAACAGCCGGCAGTTGCGTTTTGGCCTGATGTGGGCCAACCATGACTGGCTGGAAATTCACCCCTATGTGCGGGGATCCGCCCAAAAGCTGCTATATCCGGGCAAGGTTTCACCGGCCCGGTTCGAGGCGATTGCCGAGCACCTGGTGCGGCAGTATTTCACCCGGGCAAATTACTGGCTCATCGATGGCCAGGCCTACTTTTCGGTGTATGACGTCCAGAAATTCGTGGAAAGTTTCGGCAGCCTGGAGGCAACCCGGGGGGCCATGGACCGGCTGAGGGAAAAGGCCGTGGCCGCCGGACTGAAAGGGGTTCACTGGAACCTGGTGGCCTGGGGGAATCCGGTGCTTCCCGTGGAAAAGCCGCCCGCCAACCTTTCCGGGCTGATCGCCCGGCTGGGATTCGATTCCGCTACCTCCTATGTCTGGATCCATCACACCCGGCTTCCGGAAAGACAGACGGACTATAACTGGGTTCGAGACCGCTACCTCGAGCACTGGGACCGGGCCAAAAAAGAGTACGGCGTCCCCTATTTTCCCAATGTCACCATGGGCTGGGATTCAAGCCCGCGCTGCGACCTGAAATCGGAATGGGCCAATGTCGGCTATCCGTTCATGAATACCATCGGCAACAACACTCCCGAACATTTCCGGACCGCCCTGCAGATGACCCGGGAAAAACTGCTCCGCGATCCCGATGGCCCGAGGATTCTCAATATCAACTGCTGGAACGAATGGACCGAAGGAAGCTACCTGGAGCCCGATACCCAAACCGGAATGAAGTACCTGGAGGCGGTCCGGAATGTATTCCGGAAGGCCGGCCGCTTGCCGCTTTGAACGGGGAGCCGGGCTTCCATTCGGGAAGGCGGTCCGACTGGGCTACCCGCCAGCCCACCAGGAAATAAAACTGCAGGTCCTCCACCGCGCCCGACAGGTCCCAGTCCGGACGGATCCGGTCGGAGGGCTTGTGGTAGTCGTTGGCGATGTAATCCTCGGTGATCTTTTTCCCGTATTCCGGAGGCCGGCCGATGTAGTCGACGCCCCCGCCGCTGGCCAGGGCGGGCACGCCTTTTCGGGCAAAGGGAAAGTGGTCCGACCGGAAATAGGATCCTTTTTCCGGGGTCGGGTCAGGAACCAGAACCCGCCCCTGTCCGGAGGCCACCTGCCGGGCGACATCATCCAGATCCGAATAGCCCAGGCCGGTCACGGTAATGTCCCTGGTTTTGCCGTGCACGTTCAGTCCGTCCATATTGATCACCGCCGCCGTCCGGGCCAGCGGGAACAGCGGATGGCCGGCATAGTATTCCGAGCCCAGCAGCCCCTGCTCTTCGGCGGTCACCGCCAGAAACAGGACGGACCGCCGGGGCTCCATGCGGCCTTCGGTGAAGGCGCGGGCCAGCTCGATCAGTCCGCCGATTCCCGTGGCATTGTCCACGGCTCCGTGGTACACGCGGTCTCCCCCGACCTCCGGCCCGATCCCCAGGTGGTCCCAGTGGGACGTGTAAATCACGTACTCGCCCTTCCGCCCGGGATCGACCCCTTCCCGGATGCCGGCAACGTTATGGGATTCGACGGTTCGCAGCGAATTGCGCAGCGCGACCGAAACCTGCACGCCGAGGGACCTGGGCTGGAACTGTCTCTGCAGAGCCTCCTTCTTGAGGCGATCGTAGTCCTGGCCGGCCAGGGCCATCAGTTTCCTGGCCTGCTCCAGGCTGATCCAGCCTTCGATGGCCGCTCGTCCCCGGTTTTGGTCCGCGGTCACCAGGTCAAACTGTTCGGTAACTTTGTTCTGCACCACGGCAAAGGGATAGCCGGCCGGGCCGGTTTCGTGCACAATCAGAACCGCCGCCGCGCCCAGGCGGGCTCCCTGTTCGTACTTGTAGGTCCAGCGTCCGTAATAGGTCATGGCCTTGCCGCCAAACAGGTTCGGATCCAGGCGGTCCGGGGCGGCGGGGTCCGGTACGGGCGGATCCCCCACGAGCACCACCAGGGTTTTACCCTTCAGATCGGTCCCTTTGAAATCGTCCCACTGAAACTCCGGAGCCTGAATCCCGTAGCCGGCAAAAACCACCTCGGAACGATCCACCCGGACCTCTTCGGTGACCCGCTTGGTCCAGGCGACAAAATCGTCCTTAAACCGCAGGACCTGCTCCCGTCCGTCCTTCTGGAAGCGCAGCAGGGCGCCGGGCGCCGGGGTGATTCCCACCAGCGGGACCTTCTGCAGGAAAGAGCCGTCGGCCCCGGCCGGCTTGAGTCCCGCCTTGCGGAACTGATCGACGATGTAGCGGACGGTCCGCTCCTCCCCCGCCGTTCCCGGCGAGCGCCCTTCATATTCGTCGGAAGAGAGAATCCGGACATGCTCCAGCAAGGCCGGTCCGCTGATCCGGGGAACGTCCGGGCGGATCTCTCCGGCCGGCTGGGCGATGATCGGAAGAACGGACAAACAAAGCAACAGGACCAGGCTGCATCTGCGATAATTCATGGCATCTTCTCCGGGAAACAGAAACGTTCAATCCAGGGCGGCCAGGACCGCTTCCATGGCCTGCAGGGACCCCTGCACTCCGTCGGCTTCCTCCTCGAACTCCGGAGCGTAATAGCCGCGGTAGTTGGCATTCTCCATGATCCGCACGCAGCGGGCCAGATCGACGTTCGGGAAGCGGGTCCAGCGCTTGGCATGCACCATGGAGGAAGCCAGGGGAGCCAGAACCTCCAGCCCGTGATACAGCATGTACTCGTGCTCCCAGTTGCAGAAATCGGGAGAAGCCTCGCAATAGGGGTTGGCCACCTCATGAATGATGATCCAGATGTTCATGGGATCGGCTGCCAGCCCCCAGTGGTTTTCGATGGTCACCTTGACTCCTACTTTTTCCCCGTACTCGGCCAGTTCCTTGAAGGATTCGATGGCCTTTTTCAGGTAGGGCACCACCTGCCGGTTTTCCGGGTACCCCAGTTTCGGATCGATTTCCGCCGCGGGGATGATCCGCGGCCCGCCGGTGTTGCAGCGCATGGAAATGCAGCCGATCTGGTGCGCTCCGTCCAGCCATGCTTTGCCGACCCGGATTCCCTCCCGGCGCTTTTCCTCATCCAGGTCCGCCAGGTTCCGCGGAGCATTGTTGGAGATGTGCTTGGCGTAGACGCCGGCGGCGGCGATCCGGGCCGCCAGATTGTCCAGGTATCGCCGGGAGGAGGAAGCGGCGGGATCGAATTCGCCGGGGCGCTTCTGCCCGTTCCCCTCCCGTACCGCGAACTGGCTGTCGTCGGCCAGGTCCCCGAAGTGCCCGGAAAACAGATCCATCTTGGTCACGCCAGGATAGGTGTTTCGGGTAAACTGCGGAAAATCCAGCAGGGTGATTTCCCCATATTTTTTCTTCCACTGGTCCCGCTCCTGCTGAAACCGCGCCCAGCGCTGCTTCTGCTCTTCGTTCATGGCCCCCGGGGTCCGGAATTCGCGCTGCTTGAACAAGTGGCGCACCGACCAGCAGTTGGAGGCGATGCGCTTCAGCTTGTCTTCCCGGGAAGTGCCGGCCCGGACCGGGCGGGTTTCGGTCTGCAGCGCTGCAGCCGCCGTGCCGGCGGCCACATACCCAGAGCCGGAGCGCCGCAGAAACTCCCGGCGGCTGGCCAGAGACCGTCGAAGTTCGGTTACCTGTTCCAAGATTTTTTTCATTCCGTTTCTCCTGTTTCCTTTGGAAAATTCACTCGGGCCCAGCAATGATAGCCTGAAGCCACCGGGAAGAAAAGCGGCCCGCAGCAGCCGTTAGGCCCTGCGGACCGCACCGGAGGCACTTTTCTTTTTGGTGTGGCGCGTCGGGCTGGCCTCCAGGGGGTTCTCCGGCCAGGGGTGGCGCGGGTAGCGGCCCAGGAGCTCCTTGCGCACCGCGCGGTAGCCGGAGCGCCAGAAACCGGCCAGATCCCGGGTGATCTGCGCCGGGCGCCCGGCAGGCGAGAGGAGGTGCAGCAGGACCGGGATCCGTCCTCCGCCCACCTGCGGCGTCTCGGTACACCCGAACATCTCCTGAATGCGCACCGCCAGGACCGGCGGGCCCTCCGCCGGGTACTCGACCCGGAGCCGCGATCCGCTGGGCACGGAAAGGTGCGTGGGAGCCAGCTCCTCCAGCCGCCGGCTCTGCCAGCGATCGAGACGGCTCGCCAGGATGGCCTCCAGGTCCAGGCGGCGCAGTTCCTCGATCCGCCGGATCCCGGCGAGCCAGGGGCCCAGCCAGTCCTCCAGGGAGGCCATCAGCCGCTCTTCCGAAAAATCCGGCCAGCGCCCTTCCTCTTCCGGAATGCCCTGCACGAAACGCACCCGCGCCAGCCACCGGTCGGCCGCCTCGCTCCATGGCAGCCAGCGCAGCCCCTCGCGGCGAACGGCTTCCAGCCAGGCAGCCTGACGCTCCTCCCCGGAAAGATCCTCCAGCGGAGCGGTGCGCACCACCAGCCGGCCCAGCATCTGCCGCCGGGTGGCGCGGACCGCCTGCAAATCCGCATCCCAGGCCACCGCCCGTTCTTCGGTCATGTGCGGGCCGAACTGCTCGAGGAGATCTTCCCGGCTCAGAGGGGCCGCCAGAAAGATGCGCGCCGACTCGGCCCCGGCTTCCAGCGAGGCCGCCACGATGAACTCGCTGCCGCTCAGCGTGCCGGCCCCCGGCAGCAGAGCCCCCTGGCCTCCACGGAGAAGGTATTCCGCGGTTCGGCCCGCCCTTCTTTGGGCTATCCGCTCGGGATAGGCAAAAGCCAGCACTCTGCCTGCCTCCTGGGGCAGCACCTGTCCCGCGGGAACCGCCAGCATGCGCTGCCAGCGCCACGCGGTTTGACGGAGGGCATGAATCGTCCCCGAAGCACGACCGGGAGAATCCCGTACCGATTCCGACTCGAAGAGCTCCAGCCGCGAGCGGATATCCGGGTCCGCCTCGCCATCTCCCTTTCCCAGCACCTCCCGCTCTCCCAGCAGCGCCGCCAAAGCGCAGCCGGTCGGCCCCATGCCCCGCTCCGCGGCCCGGAGCATCATGTGCGCCAGGCGCGGGTGCGTCCCGAGCCGGGCCATCCGGCGGCCGTGCCCGGTGATTCTCCCGGCCGGATCGACGGCCTCCAGAGACCGCAGGAGGCCGAGCGCGGACTGCCAGGATTCCTCCGGAGGAACATCCGCCCAGCACAGCTCCGCCGGGTGGCGCACTCCCCAGAGGGCCAGCTCCAGCGCCAGGCCGGCCAGGTCGGCGCTCCGGATTTCCGGCAAGGCGTGCGGCTTGAGATGCCGGTGCTCCATTTCCGACCAGAGCCGATAGCAGACACCCGGGGCCGTGCGGCCGGCCCTCCCCCGGCGCTGCTCCGCGGAAGACTGCGCAATGCGCACCGTAGCCAGCCGGGTCAAACCGGAATTGCGATCCAGCAGCGGAATCCTCTGCCGGCCGCTGTCGATCACCGTCCGGATGCCCTCGATGGTCAGGCTGGTCTCGGCGACCGGGGTGGACAGGACGACGCGGCGGACTCCCTGCGGGCAGGGCTGGAGGGCCGATTGCTGCTGCGGCAGCGGCAGGCGGCCATAAAGCGGTCGGATGGCCAGGCTTCCCGCCGGATACCGCTCCTCCAGGCGCCGCTCCAGGCGGTGGATTTCCCGCTCTCCGGGAAGAAAAACGAGAATATCTCCGCTCTCCTCCCGCAAGGCCTTTTCAATGGCCCGCTCCCAATCCTCCTCCCCCCGGCCGCTCCGCGGGGTGCCCAGATATTTCACCTCCACCGGAAAACAGGGAACCTCCAGCGAAAGAAGGCAGGGACGGGGCAGCAATCGGGCGATCTTTTCGCCGTCCAGAGTGGCGGACATGATCAGCAGCCGCAGGTCCGGGCGGATCTGTCGCTGGGCGTCCAGCACCAGGGCCAGGCCCAGGTCGGCATGCAGGCTTCGCTCGTGGAACTCGTCGAACAGGACCAGGCCGATGCCCTCCAGCCCGGGATCCTCCTGCAGGCGGCGTGTCAGCACGCCCTCGGTGACCACTTCGATGCGGGTTCTGGCGCTGACCAGCCTCTCCAGGCGGACGCAGTAGCCGATGGTCTCTCCCAGGCGCTCGCCCCGCCGGCCGGCCATGAAAGAGGCGCACATCCGGGCGGCGATGCGTCGCGGCTCGAGGAGGATCATTCCCTGGCCATCCAGCCACGGCTCATGGAGCAGGGCCGGGGGAATCCGGGTGGTTTTCCCGGCGCCGGGAGACGCCTGCAGGACGACCTGCCTTCCCTCCCGCAGCGCCTGCCGGACGTCCGGCAGCAGCGCCTCTACCGGGGAGAGCGGCAGGGACATGCGCACCACTCCTCAGGCCCCGCCGGAAAGGCTCGGAGCCGGCAGCCCGGCAGGGCAGGCCATGCCCGTCTACCCGCGTTCAAAGCAGAACACCTGGTTGCGGCCGGAACGCTGCGCCTCGAAAAGGGCCTGCTTGACCGTCTGCACCAGCCTCCGATTGGCTTTCCCTTCGTGCAGGTACACAGCCAGCCCGGTGCTGATCGTGGTCTGAATCCGCTCCGAAGTAAAGCTGCTTTCCTGTACCGACCGCTTCAGCCGGTCGGCATATTCCAGCGCCTCCTCAAGCTGGGTATTGGCACGCAGCAGGATGAACTCGTCAAATCCGTAGCGCCCCGCCGAATCGATGTGCCGCAGAGTTCCCTTGACCAGTTTTCCGAGTTCCGCCAGAAACTTTCCGGCCAGATCCAGGCCGTAGGTGTTGACGATGCTCTTGTAGTTGTCGACATCCAGGAGGAGCAGGGCAAAATTTTCACGGGTATCCTCCACCCGCTCCATGGCGGCGTTCAGCCGTTCCAGGAAATGGCCGTAGCGGTGCAGCCCGGTTTCGTGGTCGACAATTTCCAGCCGGACATTGTCGTCGTGCAGCCGGGACTTGTGGATGGCCAGAGCGGCCATATCGGCGAAGGCCTGCAGGCCGGGCAGATCTTCGGCCCGGAGGCGCTCCTTCTCCCGGCTGTCGACATGCAGAAAGCCGAGGGTCTGATGATCGATGGCCATCTGCAGGCAGGCACAGGAAGCGAAGGGATGCTCCAGCTGGAGCTCCTGGGCCAGCACGCCCTGCCCGGAAGCATCGCTCACCAGAATCGGCTTGCCGGTCCACAGCAGTTCTCCGATGGCGCCGGTGGCCAGCTTCCGGCGGTATACCTTGCAATAGGTGTAGGAAATGCCGTGGCAACACTCAATGCTCAGGTATTCCGTCCTGTTGTCGATGAGCACAACCGCGCAAGTTTGGCAATGGAACAGCCCGACGACCTTCTCCACCAGGGTGTGTAATACTTTCTGGTACTGGTTGGTAGCGGTAGCCAGATGCAAAACATCCGATAGACAATTAAGGGTGGTATTCATATCTAAATTGTACCCGTCCGGCCGATGTTACGCAACGCACGGAGCGTTTTGACTCGACCCGCGGAAAAGCTCGCGGGGAGCCTCTTGCCCGGCGTAGAGCTCCGCAGCATAATCCTGTTTTGCTTCCCGGAAACGCAGTCCCGGAGCGGCTAGCGGGCGGGCGGCGGAAGCGAGCCGATCCAGGCGATCTGATCCAGCACGATCCGCTGAATGAGCTCTTTGGTCAGGCCAACCTCGTGGCCGCAGGAGTACCACAGAATCTTCTTGGGCTCCGCAGCCTTCTGAAAATAGGCCTCGGTGCTCCGGCGCGGAATGATTTCATCGGCCAGGGCATTCTGGAACAGCAGCGGGCGGGGTCCGACGTCCCGCACCCAGTCCAGCGGTTCGGCGGGGGACAGCAGGGAAGCGCTGAGCCGCGCCGCCCAGGGGCTCAACCGGTTCTTGCCGGATCGCGAAGATCCGGTATCGCCGCCGAGAAGGAGCGGCAGATCTCCTCCGCCCCACATCAGGATCCCCCCCGAAAACCGGGAATCGGCGGCCAGAGGAGCCGTCCCGGTGATGGCCCCGAAAGAAATGCCGAACAGGAAAATGCGCCGGGGATCCACTTCCGGACGGGTCTCCAGGAAATCGACGATCCGCCGGGCTTCGGCAAAGTTGGCCGAGGCGCGCCGGCGCAATGCCAGAAGGCCCTTCCAGCCTCCTTTGGACCCTTCGCTTTTCCGCTCTCCCTGCCCCAGCTGTTCGTGGCAGATCAGTCCCATGCCCGCCTGGACGTACAGCGGGGCGATTTCATCCAGGAAACTCATCTTCTGCCCGATGCCGTAGAGCAGCACCAGGCAGGGAATCTTGCGGTCCGGAACGGTCGCATATTGAAACAGCACCGGAACCTCTTTCCCGGGAGTCAGCTGCAAGGTCCATTTTTCGCGCAATCCGCCGGGAACCGGCCGGCGGTCCAGACGGTTTTCCCGGAGTGCCAGCCGGGAGTCGTAGCCCTGGAAAAACTGTGCATCCCAGACCTTCTTGGCGGCGAAAAGGAGCAGGGCGGCCGAAGCGGTCAGGACGGCCAGAGCGCACCCCAGCCGCCTCATCCAGCGCCATCGGGAAAAAAAGGAGCGGGCCTCCGGCGTGGCGGTCATGGCTGGCGGCCGCCTTTCCGCTTCGGCGGCCCAATGCATATCGATAGCCTTCCCAAAGCGGATCCCATGACCGCCGGGGCAGGAAAAGCCTGTGTTCCGAGGATCGACAGGCCGACCTGAGGCATTGGTTTCCGTTCCTCCCGTCGAAAAATAACTAAGGATAACCGGAAACCCGCGAAAAAAATACCTCCGGCATGAAAGGCAAACCGGTAAGAAGTCCTCGTCTGCTGACGACAGGTCTTTCCGCTTTTCTTCCCGCTCTTCCTTTCTTCCTGTAAGTCCAATCATTTCGCAGGAAGAAGGGAAGACAAGGAAGGAAGAAAGAAGCCGTCCGTATATTTCGGAAGGGAATAGCGACTTTCTGCCGGGCCGGCATGAAAAGCAGGAAGACGGCCCTCCCTCCTTCTTCCGGGCCGGAGGACTGCCGCCTTCCGCTATCGGAAAACGGTTTTCTTACTGCAGCAGCCGGGTGACGAGCTGGGCGCTCTGGTTGGCCTGGGCCAGCGAGGCGATGCCGGTCTGGTTCAGGATCTGCCACTTGGTCAGGGCCGTCACTTCGATGGCCATGTTGGCGTCGCGGATTTGCGATTCGGCGCCGGTCAGGTTCTGCGACTGCGTGGCCAGCACGTTGACCGTGGCCTGCAGCCGGTTGTTCATGGATCCCAGGCGCGCCCGCTGCGAGGAAATCATGCTGAGGGCGAACGTCAGGGCGGTCAGGGCGTGGGCCGAATTGGAGGAGGTCAGCATGTTGACGTCATCGATGCTCGAGGGATCCGGGGTGGTTCGGGCCCGCGTGAAAGTATTGGTCGACCAGTCCCAGCTGCCGTCGGAGATGCCGAGAATCGCCGTATTGATCGGTGGCGTGGAAAAGGTGATAAAGGAGCTGTTGTAGGTGTCTCCCACAAAGACTCCCAGCGAGACCCCGCTGCCTGAGGAGTTGAGCAGCTTTCTGCCGTTGAAGCTGACGGCGTCGAACATCCGGTTGATTTCCTTCTTGATCTCCTGGAACTCGATATTGATCGGGACTCTCTGGGCGCTGGCCACGGTGCCCGTGGCACCCTGCTCCGCCAGGGTCACGGCCCGGTGGAGCATGGCGGTGATCTGCGCCAGGGCTCCATCCATCACCTGCAGATAGCCGATGCCGTCGTTGGCGTTGCGCGTGGCCTGGTCGAGCGCCAGGATCTGGCCTTTCAGCCCGTCGGCAATGCCCAATCCGGCGGCATCGTCCGCGCCGGTGGCAATCCGCAATCCGGAGGACAATCGGAAGAGAGTTTTTTGTAAACCCACATTGGTCACATTCAACTGATTGTTCGCCGCGATGCCGGCGATATTGTTTAAAACACTATTTGCCATAGCCTTCCTCCATGAAAAATTAGTCTGCTAAATTCCTATCCTTGGTGGTTGTGTTTTTTGCGGTTTACAAAATCACTCCTACCGTTTCAGGTTCAGTGCTTCCTGGATCAGCTCGTCGGAAGTGGTAATCACCCGAGAATTGGCCTGATAGCCCCTTTGACCCAGAATCATCTTTGTAAATTCCTCCGCCATGTCCACATTGGACATTTCCAGGCTGTTTCCCAGCAGGGTTCCCAACCCTCCCGCCCCGGGGACGCCGTAGGCATGGGCGCCGGAGAGGTTGGTCTCCGCGTACAGGTTTTGCCCTTCCTTGGAAAGCCCCTGCGGGTTGTGGAAGGAAGAGAGCACCACCTGGCCCAAAGTCTGATACTGGCCGTTGCTGAAAACGCCCTGCACCAGCCCGCTCGTCTCCACCTGGATGCCGATCAGGCTTCCGCTGCCGTATCCGTCCTGGCTCACGGAAGCGGTGGACGATTTGGTGGCAAACTGGGTAATTCGTGCGGTCCCGTCCGTGTCGTGCATGAACCAGTTCAGGGAGGTTGGAAAATTCGCTCCGTTGTTCAGCGTAACGGCCGGAGTCAGGGTTACCGGGGTCGGGGGAATCGTCGACGCGGGGCTGGACAGCTGCCCGGTCGCCGGATCGAAACTGATGCTGCCGTTGCCGATGCTCACCGGGGCGGTCGCTCCGGAAACATCGTCGGCGGGAATCGTCACGTCGTACTGCCAGGTATTGGCCGCCGTCTTGGTATAGGTGATCGTCAAGGTATGCGGCGACCCGAGGGAGTCGTACACATCGAGGTTGGCGCTGAAGATACCGCCGGTGGCCGGCGGCCCGGCGGCATACACCGCATCATTGGCATTCAGGTTCAGATTCGTCATGAAATAGGAAGTGGTTTTCGGCGGATAAGCCAACCCCGGCGTTACCTGGATGTTGGTCAGCGTTCCGGGAATCACCACGCCCTGCGTGGCGCCGTACCCCTGCAGAAACAGACCTTGCTGGGTTTTCAGGTAGCCGTCCTTGTCCAGGGTGAAATCCCCGGCGCGGGTGTACAGGTAGCGGTTCCCGTCGGTTACCACAAAGAAGCCGTTGCCCATGATCGCCAGGTCGGTGGCCTGAGAGGTGTTCTGAATCTGCCCTTGGGTAAATACCGGGCTGGTTCCGGCAATGCTGGAGCCCATCCCCAGCTGCATGGGGTTGGCATTGAGAATTCCCCCGTTGATGGAACTCCCCAGCATATCCTGAAAGGAAACGACTCCGTCCTTATAGCCGGTGGTGTTCAAATTGGCAAGATTATTGCCAATGACGTTCAGCCAATAAGAGTTGGAGCGCAGGCCGGATAGGCCAATCGAAAAACCGCTGCTCATACTCGTTTTCTCCTCATTGCCCGCTCATTATGTTACCGACCCTATTCTGTTTGGATTCCTCTTATGGACTGGTTGTCCCCGCGGTGGAGCCGTCCTGCTCAACCTGCCCGGCCGCTTCGATGCGCCCCAGGGTGGCGCGGATTTCCATCAGCTGTTCGAGATTGCTGAATTGCGCCATCTGACCCAGGAACTCTGTATTTTCCATCGGGTTCAACGGATCCTGGTATTGCAGCTGGCTGGCCAGCAGGGTGAGGAATTGAACCTTGCTGGTATCCTTGGGTTCCGCCGATGCCGTCGCTGATGCCGCGGCTGCCTGATTGCTATAGGAAACGCCGGTTATATTCATTGTCGTTCTACCTTTCTTTTTCGGGTTTTTTCCCGCCACCTTCTGTTTA
This sequence comes from uncultured Acidobacteriota bacterium, assembly GCA_903847975.1. Classification (GTDB taxonomy): domain Bacteria; phylum Acidobacteriota; class UBA6911; order CAINFC01; family CAINFC01; genus CAINFC01. Next base: position 39,680 of record CAINFC010000316.1, read on the forward strand.
GCATTTTCCGTGCCAGTCCACGGAACGGGGCTTTCCGGCGAAATTCCGTCCCAATACCCCGTAAACAGGCTTTTTCCGGCGGGATTGTCCTTTCGATTCCCTTCGGCAGCCGGTCGGACGGAAAGTTTTTCCCTCCCGGCGGCACATTCTGCCGGCATTCCGACAGGGTCCGCCTGCCGTCGTCGGAATCCCGGCAGCGGGAGAGCATTCGGCCGAAAAGCATGATTGGTCTCGGGCTTCCCACCCGCGTGGCGAATCCGCATGGCGGCTGCCCGACTTGTTGCAGCTCCATCTTTGCTGGCAAGCCCGTAAAAAGTTTTTGTTCCGAGTACAAGCTTCAGCTTGCTTGGCACAAGCGGAATTCTGCTTGCAGCGCGCAGCCTGAAGGCTGAACTCAAAACGGCTTTGGTTTGTAAGTTTGTTTTCGGGTGTTTCTCGGATTTTTTACGAAGCCATTAGGGAGGGCAGAACAATATCGACTTGCGGCAAGAGCTGCTTCGGGAAGGATCCTGCAGTGCGGGAATTCTCTCCGCGCCGACTCAAGAGAGAGGAGAAAGGGAAAGGCTAAAAACGGAGGTCGATGCGGCCTCGGACAGACAGAGGTTCGGCGCTTCCCGGCTGAGACGGCCCGCCTTCCTCCTCGTCCGTCCCCAGAGAGAAAGTCATTTCCTGCGGGGGCCGGTTTTTCTCCCTGCGGGAATTCTGCTCCGCGCTTCCCTCACGGTCATTGCCGTCCGGGAGAGAGGACGACTCGGAAGGGACAACGGTGATCACTTCCACTTTATGAATCCGGAAGCCGAGGTCTCCCAGACTTTCCTGCAGGGAGGTCAGGTTTTCCTTCAGGCGTTTTTCCACCTGAGGGTTTTCCACCAGGATGGTGGCCACCACCTGCTGGTTTTCCATTTCGGCGCGAATCTGCATTTTCCCCAGGTACTCCGGCTTGAGCTGCAGAGTGATTTCCTGCAGCCCTCCGGCGTGCACCAGGCGGATGCACTCCACCACTTTTTGTATGGCTTCCATGGCCGCCGCGGCTTTTCCGGAGGCCGCGGGCGGTTCCGCAACCGCACTGCGGAAAGCGCTGGGGCGGTCGGAGCGAAGTGCCTCCGCGGATTTCAGCAGAAAGGAGGAAAAGTTATTTCCTTCCTGGCCTTCGACGGCACGGTCGACGGGAGGTTCCGCCGGCAGCACGGCGGCCTCCGCCGCGTCGTTCCGTGCGGCCCGCCCCCCGCTTTCGCGGCCGGCGCGTACTACCGGGGCGGGGGCGGAAGTGGAGGCGGCATCCGTCCCGACTTCTTTTTCCTTGGGGGCCGGAAGTGCGGCCTCCCCTTTTGTGGCAGGAGCCTTGATCGGCATGGACCGGAAGGAGGAAGTCAGGGCGGAAGCTTCGCCTTCCGCAGCGGATCCCCCGGCCGCCTGGTACGTAAGGCCCGGGCGGGAGGCTTCGGCCGCCGTTCCGCCCGCCTCGGCGGTTTCATCCCCGACAGCCGCCGGGTTCCAGCGGCTCGATAGCAGCACGGAAGAGAACGGCCGGGGAGCGCTGCGGACCGCCTCCGCGGAGGCCGTTCCGGTCTGGCGGATCCGAAGCACCGGGACGCGGCTATCGGATGGCAACGCGGCCTGCTCCGGAACCGCCGCCGCCAGGCCTTCCGCCGGCAGCACCCGGTCCGCGCAGACCTCGGCATCCGGCACCGGCGCGGAAAGCGGAACCGCCGACCGCTCCGGTTTTTCCATGGCGGCCAGGTCTTCCACCCCAGCCTCCCCCGAAGCATTCGCCGGCACGATTTCGGCCGATTTCCGGGATTCGGAACCGGCGGCAATTACACCCTGCTCTGCAGCCAGAACCGGAGCCGCCAGGCCACCAGGCATCGGAGGGACATCGAGAGGCCGGTCTTCGGCGGCATTCCCCTCGGCGGAGGCAGAATCCAGGGCGCCGAGCACGGTGGGCCGCAGGGCATCGCCCGCCGCCAGGGCCTGCAGAAACTGGGACAGAAGAGCCTGGACATCGGCCGGCAGGCCGCCGACCGCTTCCGCTTCCCCGGCTTCCTCCGCGGCGGCACCGTCCGCCTCCTGTGGGCCGGCCATCCCGGCGAGCTGCTGAAGGAGCGCCTGCCAGCCCTTGGCCGGCTCCCGGGAAAAGTCTTCCTGCCCGGACATCCACTGGCACAAATCCTGGAGGGTCCCCGCAAAATCCGTCGCCCCCGGCACCGGGCCGCGGCCCTCGCCCGTAGGCGCCTGGGGAGCCGCAAGGCCGCTCATCGGAAGCAGATTCAACGGTAGCGGTGCACCACTGGTTGCCATAGGTTCTCCTGTTGTTCGGGCTCTCAGGAACCGAAGCAGGCCGAGGCCCACTCGTCGAGTTCCTGCTGCTCCTGTATGTTTAAGTCGGTCATAAACTCCTGCAGCGCTTTATCCTTTAAAGATTCCAGAACCTTTTTCTTCTTGCTGGCATCCAGGAGGATCTCCCTTTGCTGCAGGCGGGCTTTTTCCCTCTCGGCCCGGAAGGTGATCAGCCGGCGGACGACATCCTCCAGATAACAGCCGTAATTCATCTCCAGGCGCCAGTCGAACAGGGCCCGGTTTTCCGCCATTTTGATTTCGCACTCCCGAAAGACCCGCCGCTGCTCGTCGCGCACTTCCTCGATCTGCCGGTCCAGGCGGTCGATCTCGTTGACCAGCTTCAGATACTTCTCCTGCTCCTGCTCCTCCTTGCGTTTCCGCAGTTCCAGGACCAGCTCCAGCCGGTATTTGAATCTTTTGGGAGGCATGGTCGTCGAATTCCGTTTTCTGCGCCTGGTCCGGATCAGCGGTTGATGAGCTGCAGCAGCTGGCCGGCCGATTCCGCCAGGACCGTTTTCTGTTCCGAGTCCTGGCGCAGGTAGCCGTTGATCAGTTCCATTTTGCGGATGGCCTCATCGATGCGGGGATTGCTCCCGGATACATAGGCTCCGATATTGATCAGGTCCTCCGCCTGCTTGTACACCGAGAGCAGCTCGCGCATCCGTCCGGCACTCTGCCAGTGCTCGCGGGGAGTCAGCTGGGGCATAAGCCGGCTGATGCTGGCCATCACATCGATGCACGGGTAGTGATTTTTCCAGGCCAGCTGCCGGGAGAGAATGATGTGGCCGTCGACCAGAGCGCGCACGGCATCGGAGATCGGTTCGTTGAAATCGTCCCCTTCCACCAGCACGGTATAAAAGGCGGTAATGCTCCCCCGGCCCCGGAAGTTGCCGGCCCGCTCGATGAGCCGCGGCATGAGCGCGAAGACCGAGGGAGTGTATCCCTTGCTGGTCGGAGGTTCTCCGGAAGCCAGGCCGACCTCCCGCTGGGCCATGGCCAGGCGGGTGATGGAGTCCATGAACAGCAGCACATTCTTGCCCTGGTTCTTGAAAAATTCGGCGATGGCACCGGCGGCCAGGGCGGCGCGGATTCTCATCAGCGGGGTACAGTCGGAGGTGCTGACCACCACCACGCTTTTGGCCAGCCCTTCGGTGCCCAGCTCCTTGGTAATAAATCCTGGAACTTCTCTTCCCCGTTCTCCGACCAGCCCGATCACGTTCACATCGGCGGAGGCAAAGCGGGCCAGCATGCCCAGCAGGGTGCTTTTGCCGACCCCGCTGCCCCCGAAAATGCCCATGCGCTGGCCTTTGCCGGTGGTCAGCAGCCCGTCGATGGCCCGTATGCCGGTGCTGATCGGCTCGGCAATGGATTCGCGCTCCAGCGGATTGGTCGGCGCCGGGTAAAGGCTTACTTCGTCCGTATAAAGAATCGGCCCTCCGGAATCCAGCGGATCGCCCAGCCCGTCAATCACCCGTCCCAGCATCTGCGGGGAAACCCGGATGCTGGGAGTGGGCTTGCGGGCAATGATCCGGTCGCCCAGCTTGACCCCGGTAATGGTGTGCAGCGGCATGGACAGGATGCGCTGATCCCGAAAGCCGACCACCTCTACCGGAACCGACTGCGGACCGTCTTCCGTGGGAATCTCGCATACCGTGCCGATGGAGACCGGCGGCCCCTGGGATTCGATGGTCAGCCCGACCGCCCGCTTCACCGTTCCGATTTTAACCAGGGTTTCGGTGGAGGCCAGGCTGTTCCAGTAGTGGCTCAGATCCAGGCGGGGTTCGACGCCCGGCACGGAATTGTGTAAAGCCATGCCATCTTCTCCCTAGCCGGCCTTTTCTCCGAAAAAGCTCTTTTCGATTTCCTGAAACTGCTGGCTCAAACGCCCGTCCACGATCCCCATGTCGCTTTCCACCAGGAAGCCGCCGCGCTCCATCCCGGCATCGGCCACCCACTCCAGAGGGATGCCCAGGGAATCGCTTCCCGGACCCGGAGAAGATGTTTTTTGAAGGGCCGCCAGGTCGGCGGGATGAACTTTGACCCGCACGCGCCGGGCATCGGCAACATGTTCCAGAGCCACACGGATCATGGCCAGGAGCAGGTGCGAATCCATACGCACCTCGTGATGCGTTATTTTTTTAGCCACGGCCATCGCCAGGGCAGCCACCTGCCGCTCGCACTCTTCCATCAGCCGCCTTTGAAAAAGCTGCAGCTCCTGGACCGACCGCTCCAAGGCCCGGGCAGCGCTCTCCTCCTGTCGCACCAGCAGCTGCTTGCCCCTTTTCTCCGCCTCCTGAAATCCGCGCTGATAGGCATTGTTTTCCCGGAGCGCAACCTCCTCCTCCGACACGCCCATCAGGATCACCGGCTGGGGAGCCACCGGCTCCTGGACCACCGGATCTTCCAGAGCGAAGGCGGCGGCATCCTCCTCTGTGGGGGGCTCCTCGGCGGGAGGGGGTGACAGGAACCGGTGGATGTCCGGGAAAGTGTGCGCCGCCACCGGAACCGGATCCGCTCCCTGTTGCTTGAACACCCTAGACGACATACTGTTCCCCGCCGCCCTTGATGTCGATAATTCCCTGTTCGTCCAACCGCCGGATGATCTCGATGATATTCTGCTGCGCGGTCTCCACGTCCTTGACCTTGATGGCGCCCATATATTCCATATCTTCCTTGAGCAACCCGACGGCGCGCTCGGACATGTTGCGGAAGAAGCGCTGCCGCAGCTGTTCCGAGCAGCCTTTCAGGGCGGTGGCCAGATCCTTCTTGTCCACTTCCTTGAGCAGCTCCTTGATGGCCATGTCGTCCAGGCCCATGATGTCATCGAAGACAAACATCAGGTTGCGGATATTGATGGCCAGATTCGGATCCTTCTCTTCGATCTTCTCCAGGATGCCCTTGCCGCTCAGCCAGTCCATGCGGTTGAAAAGCTCGGCCACGGCCCGCACCCCGCCGTAGGACTCCCGGCTGAAGTCACCGACAGCCTCCAGCTTCTGGCGCAGAATGACCGTGATCTTCGAAATGATGTCCTGGGATATCTGCTCGATGTTGGCCATGCGGATGGCCACATCGGCGCGCAGGTTGGGCTGGAACTGGGTGATAATCTGCGCGGCCTTGTGCGAGGGCAGGTGGGCCAGGATCAGGGCGATGGTCTGCGGGTGCTCGGATTCGATGAATTTGGCCAGCTGCTGCGGATCGGCTTTGGCCAGGATATCGAAATTGATGGGACCCAGGGAACGGGTTACCTGGTCGAGCAGCTTGCGGGCCAGGTCGGTGCCGTAGGTTTTCATCAGCACCTTGCGGGCATATTCCACTCCGCCCTGGGCCACGAACTGCTGGGCGATGCTCATCTGGTGGAATTCTTCCAGCACGGTTTCGGCTTCGCGCGGAGCGATGTTGCCGAGCAGGTAGATGGCCTTGGTGAGCTCCTGGGCCTCTTCCTGGCTGAAATACTTCATGACCTCAGCGCTGGTGTCCTCCCCGAGGAGAACCATGAGGATGGCGGCTTTGCGAATGCTTTCCGGGTCCTTTACGGGCGACATAATCTCTTATTCCTGCTTAAAAAACCAGGTGCGCAGCAGCTGCGCCACCGCTTCCGGATTTTCTGCAGCCATCTGGTTGATGCGCTTTTTAATCACCGACGATTTTTTGGCGTCGATATTGATCTCGCTGGCAGCCAATTCGTTCTCCAGCTGGGCTTCCAGGTCCTTTTCCACCTCCGCCAGGCGTCGGGGAATGTTTTCCGCCGCAACCTGGTAGGCACCGGAAGGGCCCAGCTCCGCGGCCGACAGGGTCTCCGGAAGGCCGGGAGTCATTCCCCCCGGCTGCCCGCCCAGGGCAGGCAGCCCTTCCGGCAGCCCCTCCGGAACCGCCTCCGGCGCCTGCTCTGCGGTTTCCGGCAGCAGCAGCGGAGAGGGAATCTCCGCGGGCAGGGGCTCGGGGGCAATGGTCCGGAATATGCGGCGCTGGAAGGGGAGAAAAATCGTCAGGTAAATCATCAGGATCAGCAGCGCCAGGAAAATATACCGGGAGTTGGGCTGCACGTAGTCGAAATAGTAAGTCCGCCACAACCGCTCCGCCTCCTCCGGCGGGCTTTCCACGGTAAGAAAGGAAAGGTTCTCCACGGTGACCATATCTCCGCGCCCGGCATTGAAACCGACCGCCGCCATCACCAGGTCCTTGATTTTCTGGATTTCCTGCGGGGTGCGGGCCGTGTAGCTGACGGTCTTCTGCCCCTTGGCATCCTGCGCGGTGACCGCCTTATCGTCGACAATGACCGCCACGGAAATTTTCTTGATCTGCCCGCGGCCCTGTACCGCCCGACGGACGGTGCGCGGCACCTCAAACTGGGTGGTCTCCTCCTGCTTGTTCCTTTCCCCGGTCACCGAAGCCACCGCCTGCGAGGGATTTTGCGGCGCGGCCGGCAGGTTGCCGGGAACCCCCACCACACCGCCGAGCCCCGGACTTCCCCCGGAGTATTCGCGGTTGACCTGGCGCCGGGAAACCGCCGCCTTGTCCGGATCGTAGAGCTCCGCCGTTTCCTCCACCTGGTCCAGGTTCAGCTCGACAGAGGTACGGGCGCTGACTTTTCCCGCCCCGACCACCGGCTCCAGAATGGAGACGACCTTGGAATTCAGCTCGTTTTCCATCGAGGCCTTGGCCTCCAGCTCCGGCTTGGACAGCCCGGGGGCCTGATCTTCTTTCAGCGGGACGGAAAGGACCTTGCCGCGGACATCCATGATGGATATATTTTCCGGCTTCAGCCCGGGTACCGCGCTGGCCATCATATTGGTAATGCCGATAATGCTTTCCTTGGCCAGGCCGCGGCCGGTCTTGAGCTTTACCACCACGGACGCCTTGGCCGGCTCCTCCTGCTCCCTGTAGAGCGCCGCCTTGGGCAGCACCAGGTGGACACGGGCCGAGGCCACTTCCTGCAGGCTGGCAATGCTCCTGGAAATCTCCCCTTCCAGCGCCCTGCGGAAGTTGACCTGTTCGATGAACTCCGACAGCCCGAAGTTGGTCCGATCGAAAATTTCGAAACCGATTTTGCCGCTCTGGGGAAAACCTTCGGCGGCCATTTGCACCCGGAGCTCGTCCACCTGGGAGGCCGGTACGCTGATGGCCGTCCCGCCGGCTTCCAGGTGAAATGGAATCTTCTGGGTTTTCAGCCGGTTGGCAAGAACGCCGGCATCCTCCGGATTCATGCCGGAATAGAGGGTCTGGTAAGTTTCCTGGCCGGTATAATAAATAACGCCCGCCAGCCCCAGGACGATCGTCAGGAGCATGGCACCGAGGCCGATCCGCTGGGCGCGAGTCAGCTTTTCGAAGGCCTCGGTCATTTTTTGCATGCGATTGGTTTCATCCGCCATAACGTTCCACTTCCTTGATTTTCGCCGTGACTTCCCTGTCCCGCCGGAGCGCTTTCGAAAAGATGCCGGTCAGCCGGCTTCAGGCCTGCATTCTCATGATCTCCTGGTAGGCCTGGACCAGGCGGTTGCGCACCTGCAGCATCATCTGAAAGGATACATCCGCCTTGTTCACCGCCAGCATGATGGAATGAATGTCGGTGCTTTTTCCCGCCATGAAATTACGAATCTGGGCATCCGATTGGCTTTGAACCTCGTTGACCTGGTTTACGGCTTCCTTCAGAAAATCGCCGAAGGAAGAAGTTTTTTCGGCTTGCCCGGTGGCGGGGGAGGGTACAGGCTTCGACAGCTCCGGAACATTCAAAATTCCGGGCAGCTTACCGATGGTGGGCCCTTGCATGGCTTTACTTCTCCTTCCGTCCTACGGGAATTCCCCGTCGGCCTTTATTAAGAATACTGCTTTTCAAGTTGAAAATTCCAGGGCGGCAACCTAAGTTCGTCCCAATTCAATGGAGCGGGTGACCATTTCCTTCAACACCCCCATCCCGGCCAGCATGGCCTGGAAAGAGCGGGTCGTGGCCAGAAGATCGGTCATCTCCGCCGCCGGATCCACATTCGGCAATGAGACGTAGCCGTCCTTATCCGCATCGGGATGCGAGGGATCGTACTTTTTGAGCGGATCGCTTTTGTCCTCGACAATCCCGGCGACGCGGACGGTGGTCAGCGGCCGGTTGACTTCATCATTATAAACGTTGCCGAAGGAGGAATCCGAAGGAACGGCTTCAAAAATGGTGCTGCGGCGGCGGTAGGGTCCGCCTTCCGGCGTGCGGGTCGTCTGGGCATTGGCCAGATTGGTGGATATCGTTTCAAAACGCTGCCGCTGGGCGGTCAGGCCTGCTCCGAGAACGGTTCCGGCATCCAATAAACTCATGATTACCCTCTTGTATCGTTGATACTGCTTCGGATCAGGCGCAGCTTCTGCTGCATAACCTGAATAATGACATTGAACCGGGTGGAGGCGTTGCTCATGGCCCGCAGCTCCAGGTCCAGATTCACATTGTTCTGGTCCGGCCGGACCGCCAGGCCCTGCATGAATTCCGCAGAGGGCAGGCCCGTCGCTTGAGTGAGTCTCTCCGGCGAAGCCTGCCCTTTCTCGGCACTTTGAACCAGCTCTTCCATGTGCTTTTCAAAGGGGATGTCCTTGGCCTTGTACCCCGGGGTATCGATCTGCGCCAGATTTTCCATGCGCAGAACCTGTCTGCGGGCGGCTCCGTCCAGGTACCGCTCCATCAGGGCCAGGGTAGTGACTGTTGGTATTTGATTTGCCATTTTATTGCTCCAACGACAATCGATTCATCCGGAAAATATCAAGCAATTAAAGTTCCACAGAAGCGGCAGTGCTGAAAAAGTCGCACATACCGGACGACAGGCTCTTTCGCTTTTCTTCCCGCTCTTCCTAATCTTCCTGTGGTCCCTGTCTTTTCACAGGAAGACAGGGAAGAGCGGGGACGAAGAAAGAAGCCGTCCGTGTATTTCGGAAGGGGAAAGCCACTTATTGCTAAGCCTGATGAGGCTCCCCGATGGCCTGAGATTTTCCACCAGGCCCTCGTCTACCGGGCCGGGGGAAATTAATTCCCGGTTCAGGGAAAAAAAGTCAGGCGCTGGCGGCCGTCCGGCTATTGTTCCAGGGCATACTCTTTCAGCTTGTTCCGCAGCGTTCGGGAGCTTACCCCGAGGATTTCCGCCGCCCGGGTTCGGTTCCCGCCGGTCTCATCGAGGGTATCCAGGATCATTTTCTTTTCCATTTCGGCAATGGTTCGCGCTTCCGTTCTGCTGAGACCATTCCGGTTTTCCTGCTCCCAGAAAAGGTCTTCCGGACGGATGACCGTCTGGTTTCCGAGCACCAGGGCCCGCTGCACGATGTTTTCGAGCTCGCGGACATTTCCGGGCCAGTCGTATTTCTGAAGGAGCTGAATCGTTTCGGGAGCGAACTGAACCTCCCGGCAGCGGTACAGGCGGCAGAAGTGATCCACCAGCACGGGAATATCCTGCTTGCGTTCCCGCAATGACGGTATGGTCAACGGAACGACATTCAGCCGGTAATAGAGATCGGAGCGGAAGCTTCCGGAAGCGACCATGTCTCCCAGTCTCCGATTCGTGGTGGCAATCACCCGGACATTCACCGGTATCAGACGGGTGGCCCCGATCCGGTCGATCACTCTTTCCTGAAGCACGCGCAAAAGCTTGGCCTGAAGAATGGGCAGCATCTCCGCGATTTCATCCAGGAGAATGGTTCCCCCGCCGGCCAGCTCGAACTTTCCGGGCTTGGAGGCGATGGCCCCCGAAAAAGAGCCGCGCTCGTGCCCGAACAGCTCCGATTCCAGAAGGTTTTCGGGCATGGCGGCACAATTCAAGGCAATGAAGGGCCCCTTGCTGCGCGGGCTCCCGGCATGGATGAAGCGGGCCAGCAGCTCCTTGCCGGTACCGCTTTCCGCCTGGATCAGGACCGTGGCTTCGCTTTGCGCCACCTGCCGCGCCTTGTCGAGCAGCTCGCTCATGGCCGGACACTGGTGAACCAGGAAGCGGTCGCTGAGGGAATCCCGATCTTTTCGGGCATGCTTTTCCACGGCGCCCAGCAGCTGGCTGGAAGAAAACGGCTTCAGGAGATAGTCGCGGGCGCCGTAGCGCATGGCCTCCACCGCGTTCTCAATCGTTCCAAAAGCGGTCAGCAGGACCACCGGCATCCGCGGATCGATCCTCTGGGCCTGCTGCAGCAGTTCGATCCCGTCCATGTGCGGCATGCGCAGGTCGGAAATCATCAGGTGGAATTTTTCCTGGGCCAGTTTTTTGACGGCATCCAGGCCGTTGCCGGCGGTAGTCACTTCGTACCCTTTCATTTCCAGGGTGGCATGCATGGCCGCCAGAAGCTGCCGTTCGTCATCAACAACCAGAATGTGCTCTTTCATATCGATCCGTTCCTATCGTTTTATGCGGGGATCCTTTCGAAAATCCCCGGCGCCCCGACTGCGGGCCGGCTTGCATGGTCCGGCGCCTGGCACGGGAAAGAAATCAGGAATTCGGTTCCCTTTCCGCGCACCGATGTGACGGCCATCTGGGCGCGATGATTTTCCAGAATCTGCCCGACGATCCACAGGCCCAGCCCCGTCCCCCCCCTGCGCTGGGAAAAACCGGGCTCAAAGAAGCGTGGCAGGATTTCCGGGTCCACGCCGATGCCGGTGTCGGCAATTTTCAGCTGGAGTCGTTGCGAATCCTGCCCGAGGCTCTCCTGCTGCGTTTCCACCCGGATCCGGCCGCCGTCCGGCATGGCCTGGATGGCATTGAGCAGCAGGTTCAGCATCATCTGGCGCAAGGATTCGGAATGCCCCAGAATCCGGGGGCAGCCGGCCTGCCATGAGGTCTGCAGCGAGATCCGATTGGCATCCAGCAGCGGCAGGGCAAATTCGAGAACCCCCTCCAGGACCGCATGAAGATCCAGGTCTTCGCTGATGTTCGGGGTTGGCCGGGCCAGGTGGAGCATGTTGGTGACCAGGGTGTTCAGGGTATTGACCGCCGCCTCGATCTGCCGGCACCACTTGCGGGCCGGGGCCAGTTCGGCCTGGGACTCATGGATCAGGCTGGCGTACAGGCCGATACTGCTCAGCGGATTCCGAATTTCGTGGGCCAGCTGGGCCGCCATGCCGCCCATGGCCGCCAGCTTCTCCTGGCGGTTGTTTTCCTCCTCCAGGCGCTTCCGTTGAGTGTCGTCATGGATGACCACGATCACGCCGGCTGCTTTCCGGGCCGTATCGTGAAGAGGGGAAGATGTAATCACCAGGTGCCGACGGACCTTTCCGGCGTCATCCCGCAAGGAAATCTCTTCGGCCGCCTCCCGCTCGGGGAACTCCAGGCCGGCCCGGAAAAAATCGGAGCACTGACGGTTTTCCGTCAGCTCCTCCATCCGGCCGACAGGCCGTTCGGGATCCAGGTCGAGCAGCTCCCGGGCGCGGCGGTTGCAGTGAATGACCTTGGATTCCCTGCCCAGGACCAGCACTCCGTTCGGCTGGCTCTCCAGGATATGCAGGAGCTCATTGCGCATGGCTTCCGTCTCCCGCAGGCTGGCCCTCAGCTTCGCATTGCTTTCCTCCAGCTCCTGGGACAGATACTCGATCTGCTGCAAAAGTCGGCCGTGAACCCCTTCCAGCGCCTCGCTGGCCCTGGTAAACATGGCAAAAGCATTCATCAGCTCCTGCGAGCTGGGAGAAAAGCCGTTTTCCGATTCCGTCATACCTGTCAAAGAAGCAATATTCACACCCGACCTCCCTATCCTGGCTGCCTGGTTCTCCTGTTTTGGGACACGGATTCCCAAAACCAGAAAAGCAACTCCTGTTCCAGACCGCCAGGATACAGGTCGGATGCGGAAATTTTCGACCCGCGGGCCCAGGAAGGATCGAAATCCCTAAGCGACTTCAGATATAATTGATTTTTTTACTGAGTCAGACTGCTATGCCGGACAAGCTTATATTTGCCGGGGTCCTTCAGCCCGGCGACGATCTTCTGTTGCTCCACCTCGGGGAGCAGGGATTTCTCGTCGACTGCCAGAACGATGCCTTTGAAGTTCTGGATCAGCTTCGTTCCGGTTCCTGCTCCGCCCTTCTCATTTGCCAGCACCTGTTCGGTCTGTCTCCGGAGGAGCTGCTCACGGAGGCGCAGATCGGCTCCCCGGGCCTGCCCTCTTTTCTGATTCTGGATGCGGGCCGGTCCAGCCGCCTGGAGAAGGGCTCCTGCGAAATCCTGCCGCGCCCGCTCAATCCCGCGGCCGTGGAAAAGATGCTCCGGCAGACCATCGAAGCGGCGCGCCAAAAGCCGTCCGCCCGTCTTTCCGATGCGCGGATCCCGCAGATCATAGGTCAGTCGGACGCTATCCAGAAGCTGAAAAAGACCATAGCCATGGTGGCCGGCAAAAACTGCAACGTTCTGATCAGCGGAGAAACCGGAACCGGCAAGGAGCTGGTGGCCAAAGCGATCCACTACCAGAGCGCGCGCGCCAACCAGCCGCTGGTTTCGATCAACTGCGGAGCCATCCCTGAAAATCTGCTGGAGGACGAACTGTTCGGGCATACCAAGGGGGCTTTCACCAGTGCCCACAACCAGCGCATCGGACGGTTCGAGCAGGCGGATAAAGGCACGCTTTTCCTGGATGAAATCGGAACCATGAACCACGACCTGCAGGTCAAGCTGCTGCGGGTTTTGCAGGAGAGGGAATTTCAGAGGCTGGGCTCCAACTCTTCGATTCGGGTGGATATCCGGCTGGTGGCCGCCACCAATGCGGACCTGCCGGCCATGGTCCAGGAAAAGCGGTTCCGGTCGGACCTGTACTACCGGCTCAATGTGTTCCCGATCCAGCTGCCTCCCCTGCGTGCCCGGGCCGCGGATATCTCCCTGCTGGCGGAATATTTCCTGGGCCGATTCTGCACCCAGTACCAGACGCCGCCCAAGCGCCTGGCGGAAGATGCATTGGAAATGCTGGAAGAGTACGAGTGGCCGGGGAACATCCGCGAGCTGGAGAACGTCATGGAAACCGCGGTCATCCTTTCGGACGACTGCCCGGTAATCGACATTCCCCACCTGCAGAATATTCCCTCCTTCAGCCGGCCCGTGCGGGAGGTGCCTCCCAGCTCGCTGGACGTGGATGTCAGCCTCGATTTTCCGGAAGAGGGAGTCGATTTCCAGGAGGTGGTCTTCCAGCTGGAGCGCAAGCTGCTGACCGAAGGGCTGAAGCGCAGCGGGGGAAACCGCTCCCGGGCCGCCGCCTATCTCAACCTGAAGCGGACTACGCTCCTGGAAAAAATCCGGCGCCTTCAGCTGGAATAGCCCCGCCGTTTTTTATGTTCTGCCGTCCCTTACGGGACTTGCCCCGTTCTGGAGCCGCCCCGGCACACAGAAATCCTTTAAACTGTCATCCTGAACGAAGCGCAGCATAGTGAAGGATCCCGTTCGTAATGGTTTCTTTTCAACAGGATACAGGTTTCCCAAGGAGGAGATCCTTCGCTGCGCTCAGGATGACGGAAAGGGAAAACTGATTGTTTGCGAAGCCATCAATACATATAATCTAGCAAAAAGTCCAGCACCTGTGGATTTCCGTTGGAGAAAGC
>CAINFC010000317.1 GCA_903847975.1 uncultured Acidobacteriota bacterium
CGAAGTCCCCGTCGCCTTCGCTACCAGGGACGAACCACCCCATCCTAACGACTTCGCCTCCGCCGCCAAATACAGTCGATACTGTTTTTCATCTAAAACGGTGACCAACAAGTCGTTGCGTATTTTAATTTGGTCCATGTTTTTTGACATGTAATCATAATATATCGTCCCGCTTAAATGATCAAGTTATTATGTAATGTATCCTTATGTGCCAAATGTCAAATGCGGCGAACCGGTCAAATGTAGTCAAAGTCAGACAAAATCCAGAAATCACTAAGAATTGAGATAGAATCACCAAAATACTCTTTATTATGGGAGGTGTCTTGATTCGCAAATTGTCGCTCCTGATTTTCCTTTTCCCCATATTCCATTTTTCGGCTTTCTGTCAGGCAAATATTCTACCCGGCCATTACGCGTACACTAATTCCATCGGGACCGTCCACATTATCGGAGAGGTGGTAAACAACTCCAATAAAATCCTGACTTTCGTAAAGTTGACCGCAAACCTGAAGAATCAAATCGGTGAGATTGTCGCTAATGGATTTACCTACACATGCCTGGACAACCTGCCCCCTGGCGTGAAAACCTGCTTCGACCTGATGATTTCCGGTAAGCCTCCGGCGTGGTCCAGCTACGAGTTTCTTTCGGTAGGATATAGCGAGAATGGAAAGGAACTTCCTGTGGCAACGGTGACCAGCTCGGGAGTCCTAAAGACGTATCCATGGCAGGAATACGACATAACTGGTGAAGTTTTCAATAGCGGGGTGAAGCGAATTGAGTTTGTTTCTATTGTCGGGAGCCTTTACGGGCAAAGCGGTAATATTATTGACTGCGATTTCACCTATGCGGATATCACCCACCTGGACCCAATGATGCGCAGCTCATTCAACCTGTCGTTTTTCGGCCCTTCGTCCTATTCTGGCGTGTCTTCGTATACCCTCCAGGTTGACGGGATAATAAAGGATCCGCTCAATCCGTTCTGGAGGAAAGTTTTCCTTCCATTTGTGGTTCGGCAGCAATAAAGCAGACGGATTACCGTGGTCCATTATCCGGGGACCAAAGGACGGTGCGCGGTGGTGTGTACGCCGGTACCGCCGGCCACGCCAGGTCCGCGGAGCGCGATGACGATTACCCGGGAGCCGAGTCGCCGTTTGTCGGGTTTAGGCTGGTGCGGACGGTGAATTAGGTTACCGTCCGTTTTCCGTCCGTTTCTCATTCCCTTGCAACCGAGCCAGCAGCCGCAGCTCCTACCGGCAGTCCTCGCACTCCTCCAGGTGGTCAAGTAGCTCCTCGATCTGGGGTAGCTCAAGCTCTCCCCGCACAAACTCCGTCAGTTTCCATCTGTTGCGCATGGGCACCTCCTGGTAATACAACGGGGAGGGGCGGGGATTTGCGAACTGTTTTTTCTTGGTTCGGCGGGGTAGAATTGGGGGGAGAGGAAATTAAAGGAAAATCCCATGAAAGTCATAAGTCCAAAAATAAGTCACCCCCTACGGATAAACTATAACGTGCTCACCTACCGGGAAAAGAGTCAATGGGTAGCCCTGGCCCTGGAAATGGATCTGCGTGGATATGGCGACACCCAAGGGGATGCCATTAAGGAAATGATGGACCTGGTGCGGATGCAGGTTTCGTTTGCTTTATCCAAAAACGAGCCTCATATGATTTGGTGCCCAGCGGAAGCGCACTGGTTTCAGCTTTTCGCGGAAGTGCGATCCAAGAAGATCACATACCAGATAAACCCAGCAGCGAGAATCGGAGACGATTTTGACGTGGGATCCTTCCCCATGCCCATACCTCCTGTATCCTCGAAACGCATGGAAAGATTTTCGCGGGCCGATGCCTAGAAACCACAAATACCGAGAAATAGAATCCATCCTGAAAAAGCACGATCAGCGCTTTGAATTTTGGAGCAGGAGAGGAAAGGGAAGCGAAAGAATCATCTACCATCCGAACGTCAATGGCCGATCGGAGTCCTTCCCGATCAAATGCCACGGCGACAACACCCAGATTTCGGTTGGTGTTGTTTCATCGCTGATTAGGAGGTTTCAGCTCCCAAGGGACCTGCTTTAGGAATAACCCACCCGCCGCACCGCAGGCACCGTTTCGTCGGATCCAACTAGGATCGGGTGCAACCACTTGACGATCAGTTCCCGGTTTGTTCGCGGCCCTCTCCAGTAATGGTGCCAATGTGCCCGGCGGACGTGCGGTACCGGGCCGGCATGAGTTCCACCGAGATAGGCAGCTTCCGCTTTCGAACTGGCCGCGCCTAGAGCCGCCCCCATGCGCCATCCGGCTTCCCAAAGTGTGGGCATCCCCGAGACAAATAACCGCTTCCCGACCGGCACAGTCGGCCGGCGAGTTCCGGTTTTGGCATCGCGGATGTCCTGGTCAGCCGGATCGGCTCCTGAAACTGCGCAGATGTAAATCACCACAGACAGCAGCGGCAGAACATTCCTTTTCCAGCGATCATTTATATCTGCAGGTAGGTCCTGCATTTCATCGTCGTAATCCCGCGCCTGCTCCCTGGCGTAGCCTTACTCCTCCAGCCAGGAACCTGCTCCTGAAATACGATTATCCGGGAAACATACGCGAACTGAAAAACATCGTGGAGCGGGCGGTGGTGATCGCCCGCGAAACGCTGCTCACTCCGCGCGACCTGCCGCTGGGGATGCCGTCCGACGAAGGCCCGGCCGATGCGGTGCCCGAAAAAAAAGAAGGCCGGGAGAACGAGTCGCTGGAGCTCCGGCCGGCAGTGGAACAACTCGAG
>CAINFC010000318.1 GCA_903847975.1 uncultured Acidobacteriota bacterium
CCCCGGGCAGGCGGATTTCTTTGAAAATCAACCCTGAAAAGGCTGCGCAAACACCTGGTATGCCTGGATTTTGCGCAACCCTTTCAGGGTTGTCGCCTGCGGGTGTCCCTACCCGGGGTAGGCGCGAAGCGCGCCTACCCCGGGCTCTGTTACGAAGCCCTTTCAGGGCTATCCCCATCGGAAATCCAAAGATGTGGGACTTTTTACCGGGTCATCTTTCCCGATGGCTTCGAAAAAAATCGTTTTTCGGCCGGTTCTGCCGTCCCGGGACTTATTCCTCGGAATAACGGTCCGGTGTTGGTTTACGCGGGGCCTCCCAAGGCCATGGCGAAGCACAACGGAGCCGGGTTGGATCGGAGGTGACGCAAGTCCCCTTCAGGACGGCAGAACCGGACCCATCCACTGCTTTGTTGCCGGCTGGCTATGGCTGCGGCAAAGTGGTCGGTGGACTCGAGGGGATGGTGGTGGTGGATGCTGTCGAAGAGGCCGGCGGCGGGTAGGCTTGCGGGGGCTGAGGCGGCGGGACGGCCATGGAACGGACGATCCAATTGGCCGGCGCAGACGGCGGCCCGTTGATCCCCTCCGGGAAGATGAAAGGCTCTACCGGCTTGTCCTGCAGTACATCCTTCATGTAGCGAATCCAGATTGGCAGGGCGATGCTGCCTCCGGTGGCCTTGCTGCCCAGCGTTTTCGCCTTGTCGTCATAGCCCACCCAGATACCGACGGTCATGGAAGGAATCGCGCCGATAAACCAGGCATCGGTCGAATCGTTAGTGGTGCCGGTCTTTCCAATCAGCGGTCGTTCCAGCTCCCGGGCCCGGGTTGAGGTTCCGAAGAGCACAACACCCATGAGCAGAGAGGTCATCCTGGCGGCAATTTCCGGGCGAACCACCTCCTGCAGCCGCGGCGGGCCGTGGCTTTCCCGCTCCTCCCGGTCATAGTCCTCCACCCGGTTGATGAAAAACGGCTTGGCCAGAATCCCCTGCCTCGGGAATACGCTGATGGCGCTGGTCATTTCCAGAAGGGAGACTTCGGAAGCGCCAATCGAAATGGGAAGGTAGGGCTGCAACGGGCTGGTGATACCGAACCGGCGGGCCACGTGGATGATATTGGTAACCCCGACATGCTTTCCCAGCCTGACCGCCGGCACGTTTCTCGACTCCGCCAACGCCTGCCGCAAGCTGATCACGCCCTTGAATTTCCCGTCGTAATTTTCGGGAGCCCAGATCTTCCCTACCCCGTCGCTGAAGGAGATCGGGGCGTCCAGGACGGTGTCGTCCGGATCCATTCCCGACTCCAGGGCCGCGGTATAGACAAACGGCTTGAAGGCCGATCCCGTCTGGCGCAGGGCCTGGGTAGCCCGGTTGAACTTGCTGACGCCGAAATCGTACCCACCCACCATGGCCCGTATGCCGCCGGTGGCGTTATCGAGGGCAATCAGCGAGCCCTGCATCTCGGGATGCTGCTCCAGGCTGACCGTCACCCGGCCGTCCTGCAGCTTTTCGATTTTTACCGGGACCAGGTCTCCTTTGCGCAGCAGGCGGTTCAGAACCGTCTGGCCGGTCCACTCCACGCCCTTGGCATCCAGGCGGGCCTCCAGGCTGCCCAGGCGGAGCCGGGCCTCTGCGGGCCTGGCCTCCATCACCAGGGCGTTGACAATATGCCCCTCCTCCAGAGGAACCTTCCAGTCGGGATCGGAATAGTTTTCCATCTGCGAGGCGCCTTCCCGAAAGAGGTTCCGGGGAGCTCCCCGCCAGCCCTTGGCCTTGTCAACTGTACGCAGCCCGGCCCGCAGAGCTTCTTCCGCCAGCTTCTGCTGGTCGAGGTCCAGCGTGGTATAAATTTTCAATCCCTTGCGCCAGATCTCTTCGGTATCGTATTTTTGCGCCAGGTAGCGGCGGACCCATTCCAGAAAATAGGCCGCCGATTCGTTCCTGCGCTGCGGAGGGCGAAGAACGATCGGAGACTCCACCGCCGCGCGGTACTCGGCCGGGGTGATCATTTTTTCCGACAGCATCCGGCTGAGCACCAGGTTGCGCCGTTCCAGCGCCCGGTCCATGTTGTAGACCGGGCTGAATTTCCACGGGGAATTGAGAAGGCCCGCCAGCATGGCGCACTCCTCCAGGGTGACCTGGTCCAGGTCTTTTCCGAAATAGTGCAGGGCCGCAGAGGCGATCCCGTACGTTCCGTCCCCCATATAGATCTGGTTGCAATAGAATGTGAGAATCTGCTCCTTGGTGTAGTACTTTTCGATCTGGATGGCCAGAATGGCTTCCTTGACCTTCCGCTCCCAGCTGGTTTCGGGTGTCAGGAACAGCAGCTTGCTGAGCTGCTGGGTCAGCGTGCTGCCCCCCTCGACAATGCCCATCGCCCGGATATCCTTGTAAGCCGCCCGCAGAATCCCCTGAAAATCCACGCCGTAGTGCCGGAAAAAATTCTGATCTTCGGCGGCCGTCAGGGCTTCAATGAAGCGCTTCGGAATCTGCTTGTAGGAAATAATGATTCGCTTTTGGATAGCGAATTGCCCGATCAGCCGGTTGTCGTGGGCATATACTTCGGAGATCACGTCCGGGCGGTAGTTTTCCAGGGACTTTACCTCCGGCAGGTCGTACCGGTAGCCGACATAAAGCCCGACCAGAGCGCCCACGGTCATGAAAACACCCAGCAGGAGGAGGTAGACGATCCAAACCAGCCAATGGCGGCTGCGCTTCCTGGCTTTCCCCGGTTTATATGTCGAATGGTTGCCGTTGGCCATAGTCACTCTATTCACAACTCAAGCGGAAATACTCCTCTGCAGTCATGTTCATCAGCAGCAGATCCACAAAACGCCCCCGGTGTAAAACATAATCTCTCAACAGCCCCGCCTTCCGGAACCCGAGGGCCTGATTGAGCAGCAAGGCCGCGCGGTTGAAGGCCAGTATCTCCGACTGCAGGGTGTGGAGGCGCAGGCGGTCAAAGGCCACTTCCAGAACGCACCCGCCCATCTGCAGCCCGCTATCCGACGAAGGGACGTCCGGCCGGCGGTAGATTCCCCAGGAAGCCCGCCGGTGGCGGAGGCTGATGCGGTTCAGGTTCACCACCCCGACCGGCTCTCCCTCCTGGAAGCAAAGGTAATGGAGGCAGTCGCTGCGGGTGGACAGGCCTTTCATGAAAAGGCGGTGAGCC
This sequence comes from uncultured Acidobacteriota bacterium, assembly GCA_903847975.1. Classification (GTDB taxonomy): domain Bacteria; phylum Acidobacteriota; class UBA6911; order CAINFC01; family CAINFC01; genus CAINFC01. The sequence continues at coordinate 3,166 of CAINFC010000318.1, forward strand.
TCCGGGGGTATCGGTTCATCCTCCAGCATGCAGGAGCGTATCCGGTCGTCATTGCGCCATTGGAAGATCATTTCCCGGGCGCTCTCGTCCAAGGCGATAAAATTCCTCAGCACGAGCCGGCCGATCTCCAGTTCTCCTTGCAGATCCTTTGACATGGCATCCGGCTATCCCGAAGGGTTTTTCCTTCGGATTTTTTTAAAGCGCTCGTTAAAATTGGTGCGCTCCACAAGGTTGATCCGGGATGGTATTTTATAGTCCTCCAGGCTGCGGCGACAGAAAATTCTCACCTCCTTGCGGATGGAGGCCGCCGCCTCCGGGTTTTTCAACACCAGATCGGCAGCCACGATTTGTCCCATAATCGCATTTTTTTCGCCGTAGACCAGGCAGTCGGCAACGGCGGGACACTGCAGCAGTACGTTCTCCACTTCCTCCGGCAGGACCTTCTGGCCGCCGACATTGATCACTTCCTTGATGCGGCCGACGATGCGCAGGTATCCGTCGGCTTCCGCCGCCACCAGATCCCCGGTCCGGTACCAGCCGTCCTCGGTGAAATCGTCCATGGGGGCGTTCAGGTAGCCGAGAATCCGGGTCCGGCTTCGAATCCACAGCTCGCCTTCGACAATTCGGAACTCCATCTGCGGATCTTCCAGTTTTACCAGCGTGCTTTCGGAAGACCGGCTGAAAGTCTTGGCGATCCCGGTTTCGCTGGTCCCGAACGTCTGCAGCAGCTTGACGGAAGGAAAGGCGGCATGCACTCTCTGCAGCAGGGATGCGGACATCGGCTCCGTCCCGTAGGTAATCAGGCTCAAGGAGCTCAGATCATAATTATTGTAGGATTCCCGCAGCAGCAGAAGGTTCAGGAAGGTGGGGGAGGCCGGCAGAATGTTCAGGCGGTGCTTCTCGATCTGCCGGCAGATGTAGTCCGGGTCCCGGCTCTCGGGTATGGCCAGCAGGGAGCCGGTGGCCAGGGAATTGAAAAGCGTGTTCAGCCCGCCGATGTGATCGAACATCAGGAAGACCATCATGCGGTTCGACTTTCCGGGACGGTCCTGGTAGGCGGCCAGCAGCCGGTCCAGGTCGTGAAGCATGGCTTTCGGCTTTCCGGTGCTTCCGCTGCTGAAGAGAACCAGGCCCGAAGATCCGGTCCGGCGCAGTTCGTCGAACAGCGCATGCTTGGGCCGTTCATCCCCCAAAGAGAAGATATCCCCCTTCTCTTCCCGCAGGACTAGCTTGAAGTCCGCGTAGCTTTCCCGGATCCGCTCTTCGGCCTCCTGTTCCACGCGGGAGGGGAGAGGAACGATCACATTCCCGTTCTGCAGCAGGGCAAAAAAGCAGGCAATGCTGTAAAAGGTGTAGTCCGAAGCCAGGGCAACGACCTGGTGCCGGGCGACCCGCACCGATCGCAGATCGTCCGTTGCCCGTCCGATGGCATCGAGCAGATTAGCGTAGGAATACTCCCGTTCCCTGTAAAGGACCGCCGGCTTCGGGCCGTGCCCCTTCATTTTTTCGAGAAAGTCGGAGGAAGTCATCCGCGGTTGTCCGAAAAATCAAAAAACGCCAGGAACAATCTCTCTTCGCCAGCGAAAAAACCTGTCTTTTACCGGGGCATCGTCCGCGGCATTCCAACAGCAACTATCAGAAAGTTATGCTCCGCCCAGGTACAGACACTGTCCGGTAATAAAATCGCTTTGATCGCTGATAAAAAATTGAACCACGTTGAGAATATCCCTCATTTCCCCCATCCGGCGAATCGCCTGGCGGGAGATCACCCCCCGGATTTTATCCTCCGCCACGCCACGAATCAAATCGGTCTGGACCGGCCCCGGCCCGAGGGCATTCACCGTGATGCCGAAAGGGCCCAGCTCCCGCGCAGAAATGCGCGTAAACTCTTCGATCGCCGACTTGCTGGAAGCATATATGGCTTCTCCCTCCAGGTGAAATGGGACGGCCACCGAAGTAAAGTTGACGATCCGGCCTCTCTTTTTCCGGATCATTCCCTTGCCTGCCTCCCGGGTGAAGAGGAAGGTTCCCAGGAAATTGGTTAGGAAAATTTTACGGGCCGCCGGCTCCGGGATCAGGCTCATGGGGCCCATGCCGGCCACCCCGGCATTGTTGATGAGCACATCGATCCCCCCCCACTTTTTTTCCACGTGCCGCACCATGGAAACCACCCCCTTTTCCTCGGTGACATCCACGGCGCAGTGCAGATATCCATCCCGGCAGAGGCTGCTTTCCCCGCGGCTGCATCCGGCTACCAGAAAATTCCGCTCCAGCAGAGATTCCGCCAGGAACCGCCCGATCCCTCGACTGGCGCCGGTGATGAGGCAGACTTTAGGCACAGCCCTGTTCCTGAATCAGCCGATGCACGTATTCGGCCAGGGTCTCGACGGTACGAAATGGCGAGCGGCTCTCGCTGAGCGCCCTTTCGTCGGCAATCACAATCGGAACCCCGTACTCGTCCCCCACGCGTCCTTCAATGTCCGAAAGCAGAGCGACCAGGTTCAGGCTGTCCAGCAGACCCCGCCGGCCATAGAGGCCGGTATCCGGACCGGCGCACTGCAGCTCCGGCCGTTCCAGCACCTCTCCCAGTTCGCTAAGGCATTTCAGAATAATCTCCTGAACGGGCATCTTCATTACCTCCCTCCATTTCCCTGCCTTTTCCGGACCCGTTCCCTTCGGAAGGAGAAGACATAAAGCGTATATCCTGAGCCCAGATTTCCGTGACCTTCTGGCTGGAACCATCCGCTTTCTGGAAGCTGTGGGTATGCAGCTTCCCTTCCACATAGATGGCCCGTCCCTTGTGCAGGTAGTCCCGGCTCAGCTCGGCCAGGCGCCCGAAAGCCACAACGTTATGCCACTCGGTCTGAGGCTCCCGGCTCCCGTCCTTCTGGGCGACCTTCTCCGTTGTCGCCAGGCGCAGCCGGCTCACCAGCGTACCCGAGGCAGCGGCCTTGATTTCCGGGTCCAGACCCAGATTCCCTATCAACAGCACTTTGTTCAGATAACCCATGTTCGACCTCCTTGGTTTTTCATTGTTTCCTGCCAATGAAAACCAAGCGAGGCGCCGATTTACGACCCGCTCCCCAAAAATATTTCGCCCCGGGTCCGGCCCCGACCGCTCAGGAGCGATTGCGGGCCAGCTGGTCGCGCATGAACTTGGGAATTTCCAGGTTGTTATGATCCTCCTTGTGCATTTCCATCATCATTCGACCTTCGGTCCCCGTAGCAACCTGGAAGATCGTTGAAGAGGAGGAAGCGGCGCGCGACTCGAATCCGGTGGCGATCACCGTGATCTTGGCGGTATCGCCCATGCTGTCGTCGGAAACGAAGCCGAACAGGATGTTGGCATCCGGATCCGCCGTCTCCTGGATAATGTTGACCGCCTCATGCACTTTGTGCAGGGTAATTTTGCTGCTGCCGGTGACATTGACCAGAACCGCCTTGGCGCCGTTGATCTTGGTGTCCTCCAGCAGCGGACTGTTGATGGCCTTGGTCGCGGCATCGACTGCGGCGTCTTCCCCCTGGCCGATCCCGGTACCCATCAGAGCCACTCCCATGTTGCTCAGGGCGGTCTTCACATCCGCGAAATCCAGGTTGATCTCCCCGTGGCCGCTGATAATGTCCGAAATTCCCTGCACCGCCTGCCGCAGAACGTCGTCGGCGGCCTGGAACGCCAGTTTCATCGGCGTACCGGGAGGAACGGTGTCCAGCAGTCTCTGGTTGGGAATGGTGATCAGGGCATCCACGTTGTCCTTGAGATCCAGGATACCGCGATCCGCCTGCTGCCCACGGCGCTTCCCTTCAAATACGAACGGCTTGGTGACGATGGCCACCGTCAGGATGTTCATCTGCTTGGCAATGTTGGCAATGATCGGGGCTGCCCCGGTGCCGGTGCCGCCGCCCATTCCCGCCGTGATGAAAACCATGTCCGCGCCATCCAGCTGGTCCATGATCTTCTCCGTATCCTCCAGGGCGGCTTCCCGCCCGGTGTTGGGATTGGCTCCGGCCCCCAGCCCCTTGGTCAGCTGAGCTCCCAGCTGCAACTTGATCGGGGCCAGCGAATGACGCAAAGCCTGAATATCCGTATTGGCGGAAATGAACTGCACGTTGCTGATTCCCGCATGGATCATCCGGTTCACCGCGTTGCCTCCGCCTCCGCCGATCCCGACAACCTTAATGATGGCCCCGGGCAGAATTTCTTCTTCCACGAGCGTAATACTTGGTCTTTCCAGTAACAGTCCCTCTTGCATCTAGGTTTCCTCCCTCGGATACATTGATGATTGATTATTAAAACTTCCGTGAGAACCAGTCCAAAGTCCCGTTAATCCATCTATTGAAGATGCCACCCGATTGACGGCTTCGGACCTCTCCCACTAACTGGTTGGTGCGCGATTTCAGGCCATACAGCAGCAGGCCGACGGCAGTCGCATTGGCCGGGGTACGCATGGATTCCGTGAGCCCGTCCATCGCCCCGGGGTATCCCCGGCGAATGGGCAGGTCGAACACATGTTCGGCGAGAGTAAGCAGGCCCTCCAGGAGGGACCCCCCTCCGGTCAGGATCACCCCGGCCATCAGCTGCTGCTTTTCAAATCCTAATTTTTTCACCTCCGCCAAAGCCAGCTGCAGGATTTCCTCCGCCCGCGGTTGGCCGATTTCGTAAAGAATCCGGTTGGAATAGGTTCTGGGCAGCCCTCCGCCGACCCCGGGAACCTCGAATGTTTTCTCTTCTTTGAGCAGCAGGGGATCCACGCAGGTAAAGATTTTCTTGAGATGCTCGGCCTCCGGCACCGGGGTGCGCAGCCCGACCGCCAGGTCGCGGGTGATGTGGCTGCCGGCCACCGGGAGAATCGCCGTGCTCCAGACGGCATTCCGCGTAAATACCGCCAGATCCGTGGTTCCGCCGCCGATATCCAGAACCAGGCACCCCTGCTCCTTTTCGTCCCGGGTCAGCACCGATTCGGCGGAAGCCAGGGGCTGCAGCACCACGTTTTCGACCGTCACCCCGGCGTGGTTTACCGCGGTGATCAGATTCTGGATGATGCTGCTGTTGCCGGTCACCAGGTGCACGTTGACCTCCAGCCGGTTGCCGGTCATCCCGGTCGGATTGTAGATCCCCTCCTGCCCGTCAATAATGAACTCCTGCGGAATGATGTGGACCAGCTCCCGCTCCGCAGGCACGGTGATTATGGATTGCGCGGCTTCAATCACCCGCTGGATGTCCTCCGGGCCGATCTCGCCGTGCCGGCTGCGGATGGGCAGCACGCCGCTGCTGTTGCCTCCCTGGATATGTTCTCCGGAAATGCCGACGAAGGCGGATTCCATCTGGATCCCGGCCGCCGACTCCACTTCGGAAACCGCCTGCCCGATCGCCTGAACCGCCTCATCCATATCCACCACCACCCCGCGGCGCATCCCCTTCGACTCGCTCTGGCCCATGGCGATGACCTGCATGCGGCGCTTTTCCAGAATCTGCCCCAGAATGGCGCAAACTTTGGTGCTCCCGATATCCAGCACGGCAATGTATTCGTTTTTTCGAGGCAAGGGCTTTACTCCTGCTTGTCCCGGGGGGAAGGCGAGCCGACGGCGGCGCCGCCGGCGGGCATTTCGTTCTTGGCCCGCTGGTATACCACCTGCCCCTTGAAGCGCAGGTCCACGGCCTCCAGGGGACCGACCTTTTCCTTCAGCTGGCGGAAGGCATGGATTCGCTTCAGGTGGGACTGGTAGCGGAGCAGGAAGTCCTCCTCTCCCAGGTAGATCTTCACGGTTTCATTGGCGGGAATCACCACCAGGTTGCGAAGATCGGAGACATCCACCTCGGAGATCATTTTGGTCAGCTGGCCGCCGCCGCTGTCCAGCTTTTCCATGGCGCCGAGGAACAGCATCATCCGCCGGTAGTTGCTCTCCCGGCTGCTCGGCTCCGCCGCCAGCCCGCGGACCAGCGGATAGGGGAAGCTGCCGTAACGGTTGGAGTAACGGTCCAGGAGCGTGCCATCCCGGGAAACAATGTAAATGCTGTTGTCGACCATGGCCAGGGCGACCGGCTCCCGCTCGGTGATGTCAATTTTCAGGGTATCCGGAAAAACGCGCCGGATCCGGGCCTGGGACACCCAGTGGTCCGCTTCCAGGGCGCGGCGGACGTCTCCCAGCGACAGCTGCAGGAGGTTGCCGGAATTCTTCTTGAGGATTTCTGAACGCCACTGGTCCACGCCGGCATACCGGGCCCCGGTGAAAACCACGTGCCGCAGCTGAAAATGGTTGGAGTAGGAAATGTACTGATAGAACTGGATTCCGACCAGCCCGACCGCCAAAGCGAGGATCAGGCAGGCGGTGAAAAGAAAAACCGTTTTCCACCGCGAGGAGATCTTTTTGGTCTTGCGGATCGCCCGGCTGCCCCGCTTGCGCAGGTAGCTGCCGTTTTCCGTCTGCACCCGCTCGGGGGCCGAGGACTCTTCTCTCAGGTTCTTATTGGACGCCATTGGATCTGCCCCGCTCTTTTTCCGTCGGGGAATTTTCGATAGTCCCGCGACGCTTCAGAAAAGATTCTCCGACTTTGTAGACATCCCCGGCGCCCAGAGTGAGCACCAGGTCTCCCGGGCGAACCTCCCGGTCCAGAATTTCCAGCGCCGCAGCCAGGTTCTCGGCGAACCGAACCTGCCGGTGGCCGTGCTTTTTGATGGTCTCGGCCAGCATCTGACCGGTAATCCCCGGGATCGGCGCTTCCCCGGCCGGGTAGATTTCCGTCAGGATCAGCAGCTCCGCCTGGTGAAAGGCCTGGGGAAATTCCTCCAGGAGATGCTGGGTGCGCGTGTAGCGGTGCGGCTGGAAAACCACCACCAGACGGCGGTCTTCGCAGAGCGCCGCGGCATTCAGGGTGGCGGCAATCTCGGTGGGATGGTGACCGTAATCGTCGTACACTACCGTATCGTCCACCTTGCCCTTGAGCTGAAAGCGGCGCTCCACACCCTGGAACTCTTCCAGCGCGGAGCGGATCTGCTCGAAGGGAAGGTCCAGCTCCAGCCCTACCCCGATGGCCGCCAGGGAATTGAGCACGCTGTGCCTCCCCGGAACCCGCAGCCGCAGTTCGCCCAGGATCTGGTCGCGGCAGCGCACCAGGCACGCGCTTCCCGTGGCGGTCAGCTGCAGCCGGGAAGCAACCAGGTCCGCTTGAACGGACGTCCCGTAGGTCAGCGTACGCCGGGCAATATCCGGCAGGATCGCCTGGATATTCGGGTCGTCCAGGCAGAGCACCACCGCCCCGTAAAAGGGAACCTTGTTGGCAAAAACGGTAAAGGCGCTCTGGATGTCCGCCAGATCCCGGTACTGGTCCAGGTGCTCGCGGTCGATGTTGGTGATAACCGCAATCGTCGGGCTGAGCTTCAAAAAGCTGCGGTCGCTCTCGTCGGCCTCGGCCACCAGGAATTCCCCTTTGCCGAGCTTGGCATTGCTGCCCAGGGCGTTGAAGCGCCCGCCGATGACCACCGTGGGATCCATCGCGGCTCTTTCCAGCACCAGGGCGGCCATCGAGGTGGTGGTGGTCTTGCCGTGCGAGCCGGCCACCGCAATGCCGTATTTCAGGCGCATCAGCTCCGCCAGCATTTCCGCCCGGGGAATCACCGGAATCTGCAGCCGGTGAGCTTCGCGGACTTCCGGATTGTCGGCCCCCACCGCCGAAGAGATGACCACCACGTGAGCTCCGTGCACATGTTCTGCGCGGTGCCCCTCGCGCACCGCTCCTCCCAGCCGCACCAGCCGCTCGGTAACCGCGTTGGGTTTCAAGTCGGATCCGCTGACGCAGTAGCCGAGATTGAGCAGCACCTCGGCGATCCCGCTCATGCCGATGCCGCCGATGCCAACAAAGTGCAAATTCTGAATCTTTTTATACATAGTCCTGCTTGGCTGCTAGGCCGCCTTTCGATCGATCATCTGCCAGGCCAGCCGGGCGATTTTTTCATCCGCATTTCTTTCCGCCATGGCCGCTGCCGCTTCCTCCATCCGGCCGATCCGCGGCGTATCGGCTGCCGCCGATACGATCCATGCCGCCAGTCGTGCCCCGTCCAGCTCCGCTTCCGCCGCCACCATGGCCGCCCCCTTCCGGGCCAGCACCTCGGCGTTGGCCTTCTGGTGCTGATCGGCCGAGAACGGGAACGGAACCAGGAGGGCGGCCCTCCCGGCGGCGCACAGCTCGCCGAGGGTTCCGGCTCCCGAGCGGCACACAATCAGGTTGGCGCGGGAAAACTCCTCAGCCATCCGGTGGATAAAGGCATGCACCTCATGGGGAAACGCCACCCGGTCGTAGGCCTCCTTCACCCAGCGGTAATCCTTTTCCCCGGTCTGATGAACCACCTGAAAAATTCCGCGCCGCGAATCCCAGCTCTTTTCCAGGTGGGGGAGAGCTTCCAGCCACAGCTGGTTCAGCCGGTGACTTCCCTGGCTGCCACCGAACAGCAACACCCGGAAAAAACCGGCGGGACGCTCGACCTCCCGTACTCCGAAAAATTCGGGCCGCACCGGGATGCCGGTCACCTGGCCGCGTTCGCCCAGGTGCGCGCGCGTTTCCTCGAAGGCCACCGCGATGGCATCCGCGCAGCGCTTCAGCCAGCGGTTGGCCAGGCCCGGCACGGCATTCGGCTCCAGAATCAGCGTGGCCACCCCCATCCGCGAGGCCACCCACAGCACCGGTCCCGAGGAATATCCTCCGAGGCCGATGGCCAGCCGCGGGCGGAAGGAGCGGACCAGGCGGAACGATTGCCAGATGCTCCAGGGGGCCAGCCACAGAAAGCGGAGCCACCCGGCCAGCCCTTTTCCCGAAATCCCCTCGATATCGACGAAGGCCAGGGAAACCCCTTCCCGGTTCAGCAGCTGCTTTTCCAGGCTGCGGCGCGTCCCGACAAACAGCACCTCCACCGGACGCGTACGGCGCATGGCCTCGACCACCGCCAGGCCGGTAAAAATGTGCCCTCCCGTGCCGCCGCCGGCGACCAGGATCCTTTCCGGCTTTCCGTCTTTCATTGTCCTTCCTGCGCTACGTTGAGCAGCAGCCCCGCGGCAATGGAGCTCATCAGCAGGGAGGATCCCCCCTTGCTGATAAACGGCAGAGTAATCCCCTTGGTGGGCACCAGGCTGAGGGCCACGCTCATATTGATCAGCGCCTGCAGAACCAGCACCAGGGTCAGGCCCAGGGCGAGGTAGGAGCCGAACCGGTCCGGGGCATGGATCGCCGCCCGGAGCCCCCGCCAGAGCAGGATTCCGAACAGGGCCAGCACCAGCAGCGAGCCCCAAAGCCCCAGCTCCTCGCCGATGACCGCATAAATGAAATCGGTATTGGATTCCGGCAGGAAAAACAGCTTGGCCTTGCCCTCCCCCAGGCCCTGCCCCAGGATGCCCCCGTTGCCGATGGCCAGCAGGGACTGCCGGATGTGATAGCTGGCTCCCAGCGGGTCGTTGAACGGGTCCAGAAACGCCAGAAGCCTTTTCCAGCGGAAGGAAACCCGGAACAGGAAGAAATAGAGCGCCGGCAGGGAGGCCACCGCGACGATCAGGATATAGGCCCAGCGGATTTGCGCCAGGAACAGCATGAGCACTCCGATGGCCGCCAGGCAGAGCACCGTGCCCAGGTCCGGCTGGACCACAATCAATCCCAGGATGACCGCCAGCGGCAGGCCGCAAAGCGCCAGAACCCGGGGCTGGTTGATCTCCGCGCCGTAGCGCTCCAGGTACCAGGCCAGGAAAACCATCAGGCTTACCTTGGCCAGCTCCGCCGGCTGGAAATCGAAAAAGGGAAGCTGAATCCAGCGGTGGGCTCCGTTTTTGGCCGGAAAGAAAAAGACCAGCAGGAGCAGCAGTACGGTCAGCGAGAGCAGTCCGATGACCGCCGCGTTGCGGTTCAGGTAGCGGTAGTCCCAGCCCATGAAGAAAAACAGCAGGGCAAAGCAGCCCAGGGCGCAGCCCAGCTGAAGCGCCAGCACCCGGTAGAAGGCCGCAGGAGACAGCGCCGCCGAGGCGCTGAAAACCATAATGATGCCGAACATCACCAGGGCGCTGATGACCGAAAACAGCCAGTAGTCCGTGGAAAACCGATGGGGGATCCGTTTCATAACCTGTTTACCGAAGCGACGAAGCCGGTGCTCACCGGGCAGCCGCCGATGGCTCCTGCTCCTCCCTCATCCGGTTGATTTCCTCCTTGAAAATCCGTCCGCGGTGCTGGTAATCCTGGAACATGTCGAAGCTGGCGCAGGCCGGAGACAGAAGCAGCACGTCACCCGGGCGCCCCAGGAGGAAACCCTGCTCCACCGCCATTTGCATGGTGTCGCAGCGCTCCACCGGCGCCAGGTCACCCAGAGCCTCCTGGATGGCCTCCGCCGATTCACCGATGGCCAGGACCTGCTTCACCCGGCGGGAAACCGCGGGGCGCAGCAGCCGAAAATCCAGGCCCTTGTTCCGCCCCCCCAGGATGGCCAGCACCGGGGCCTCGAACGACTCCAGCGCCTGGATACAGGCGTCCAGGTTGGTGGCTTTGGAGTCATTGTAGACGTCCAGGCCGCGGATCTTTCCACAGTATTCCAGGCGGTGTTCGGGGACGGCGAAGGAGCGAATGGCCTTCACCACCCGGGACGGATCCATCATGCGGATCAGGCAGACCGCCAGGGCCGCCATGACATTTTCCAGGTTGTGGTTGCCGAAAAGGGGAATATCGGATTTGCGGATCATCGGCACCAGCTCCCCTTCGCGCCGATAGGAAATCCATTCTCCGTGGAGCACGAAACCGTTGCCCTGATAGGGCTTGGTGCTGAAATACAGGGGCTTGGTCACCGCGTGGGCCACCAGCTGCCGGGCGATGGACTGCACTTCGGGATCGCCGGCATTGAGCACCGCCCAGTCCTCCAGGGTCTGATTCATAAAAATACGGGCTTTGGCCTCCCGGTACTGCTCCATCGAGGCGTGGCGGTCCAGGTGGTCGGGGGTGATGTTCAACAGAATCGAGATGTGGCAGCGGAACGTCTTGATGGCCTCCAGTTGAAAGCTGGACAGCTCGGTCACGATCCAGGTTTCCTCATCCGCCCGATCGACAACCCCGATAAGGGCCTCGCCGATATTCCCTGCCACCAGGGTCTTGTACCCCAGGGTCCGGAAAATATGCCCGATCAACTCGGTGGTGGTGGTTTTGCCGTTGGTCCCGGTAATCCCGATGATCTTCCCTTTCAGAAAGCGGAAGGCCAGCTCCACTTCGCTGATCACCTCGATTCCCGCTTCCACCGCGGCTTTCACCGGCTCCAGATCCATCGGCACCCCGGGGCTGAGCACCACCAGATCCGAGTGCAGAAAGGAGGCGCTGCGGTGCCCGCCCAGTTCCGTGGTGAGCCGCTGCGTGATCTGCGCCGGCAGATCCCGCAGCTGCCGGACGCCGGATTCCAGCTGGTTGGCCGGCTTTTGATCGGTGATCAAAACGGAAGCACCCCGTTCCAACAGGAAGCGGGCTGTGGCGACTCCGGTTCTCGCCAGCCCGACTACCACCACCTTTTTTCCCGCGAACTCCTTCATGTGTGAACCTCGTTCTTGCGGATTTCACCGCAATTTCAATGTGCTAAGACTAAAAAGCGCAAAAACCAGGGCGGCGATCCAGAACCGGATCACCACCTTGGTCTCGTCCCAACCGAGCAGTTCGAAATGATGGTGCAAAGGCGCCATTCGGAATATGCGTTTACCGAAAAGACGGAAGGAGCTGACCTGCAGAATGACCGACAGCCCTTCCACTACGAAAATGCCGCCGATCAGGGGAAGCAGCATCTCCTGCTTGATCATGACCGCCACCGTACCCACCGCTCCTCCCAGCCCCAGCGAGCCGACATCCCCCATGAACAGCTCCGCCGGATGGGCGTTGTACCAGAGGAATCCCATGGTGGCCCCGACCAGGGCCCCGGTAAAGACGGTCAATTCCGCGGCATAGCTATTCTTGATCAGGCCCAGGTAGGTCGCCAGCTGCGCATGTCCGGTCACGTAAGTCAGCACGGTCAGGGAGGAGGCGGCCACCACGATGCAGCCGGCGGCCAGGCCATCCAGGCCGTCCGTTAAATTGACGGTATTGGAGGAGCCCACGATGATCAGCACCAGGAACAGGAGCAGCGGCAGGAAGGTGGAAACCCCGAAGATCTGCAGATCCATCTCCGGGGTAAAGAGCTTGAAAAAGGGGACGCTGAGGCGCGTGCTGTAGAGCCCGGCTTGCGAAAGACCGATCAGAGAAACGAAGATGGCTACGCAGATCAGAATCTGGCAGCTCATTTTCTGCTTGGCGGAAAGCCCTTTCGAGTTCTTCCGCGACAGCTTCAGGTAGTCGTCGACAAAGCCCACCGCGGCAAAAGACAGGAGGGACAAAACCGCAATCAGCACATAGTAGTTGGCGATATCTCCCCAAAGCAGGGTGGCCACTACGATGGCGGTCACCACCATGACGCCGCCCATGGTGGGCGTCCCCGCCTTGCCCTGGTGCGACTGGGGCCCGTCCTTGCGGATCTGCTGCCCGATCTGCAGCTTGCGCAGCTTACGGATGAACCAAGGTCCGGACAGCAGGCAGAAAAGAAAAGCGGTAAGTGAGGCGCAGGCGGTGCGAAAGGTGATGTACTGGAAGACGTTGAAGGGAGAGAAATAGTGGTGCAACAGGTAGAGAAGAGCGCTCAGCATGCCGGGCACTCCTTGCCGGAAGCGCTTTCCGCACCTTCCAGCGCATAGGCCGCCTTCAACCGGGCCACCACCTGGTCCAGGGCCACACCGCGGGATCCCTTGATCAGCACCAGGTCGCCCGGGCGCAACTCCGCCATCAGCCGATCGGCGGCCTCCGCGGCATTCTCCGCCCAGAGGGTCCGGGCCACAGCCATTCCCGCTTCCCGCGCCCCTTCCAGCAAAAAGCGGGCCTGGCCCTGCACTCCCAGAAGCAGTTCGGCCCCCGACCGGGCCGCGCAACGGCCTGCCTGGCGGTGCCATTCCTCGGAACCGGATCCCAGCTCTTTCATCTCTCCGGCCACCACTACTTTTCTCCGGTAGCCGGTCGTTTCGCCGATCAGCCCCAGCATGAACTCCAGGGCTCGGGGATTGGAATTATAGGAATCGTCGATTACGGTGAAACCATCCGCGAAGCGGAGCCTGGCGCCGCGATGATAGACGGCCGGCTCCCTGCGGCCGGCCTGGACGATGCGTTCCAGCGGCCGGCCCTCCGCAGCCGCCACCGCCACGGCCGCCAGAAGGTTGTAGATGTTGTGTTTTCCCGGCAAGGGGCAGGCGGCCGGTACGGTTTCCCCCTGCCAGGAGACCAGCAGCTCGCTTCCGTCCAGCCCGCGGCTCCGGATCTCTGTAGCACGGACATCGGCCGATTCCGAGGTGCCGAAGGAAATCCGGGTTCCCGGGTAAGTAGCGGCCCGGCTGCCCAGGAGGGGATCGTCGGCGTTGTACACCAGGCAGCCGTTCCCGGGCAGGAACGGAATCATCTCGGCCTTGGCGTCGGCAATGGCCTCCAGGGAGGTAAAAAATTCCAGGTGAACCGGAGCTACGCAGGTCAGCACTCCGACGTCCGGTGCGGCGGCAGCGGCCAGGGCGGAAATTTCGCCGGCATGGTTCATGCCGATTTCCACCACTGCCCGACGGCATTCGGGCCTCAGGGCCAGCAGGGTCAGGGAGAGTCCGATTTCGTTATTGAAGTTTCCCCGGCTGGTATGCACCGCCTCATCGACGGACAGGATGGAGGCAATCCACTCCTTGGTGGTGGTCTTCCCGGCGCTTCCGGTGACGCAAATCAAGCGTCCGCCCCACTTGCGGCGAAAGGCGGCGGCCAGCCCGAGCAGCGCCAGGCGGGTGTCTTGCACTTCCAGAAAAACCTTGTCGGCCGGAAAGGGCCCGGGGCGCGACACCACGGCCCCACAGGCCCCGGCCTGCAGGGCCTGGCCGATGAAATCGTGCCCGTCGAAGCGTTCTCCGGCAATGGCCACATAAAGGTCTCCGGGCCGGGTGGTACGGGAATCGATGGAAACGCCGGCCGGTGCTCCGCCCGGCAGGGCCGACCAGGCTCGGCCCCCGACGGCCTGCGCCAGTTCCTCGAAGCCCAGCAGAAATCCCTGGCTCTTATCGGCTTGATGTTCCATATCGTACCGGGCCCGCCTACCCGCTTCCTTTCCGCATTTCTTCCAGCAGTTCGCGCGCCACCTGGCGGTCGTCAAAGGCGACCTTGCCCCCGGCAAATTCCTGGTAAGTCTCGTGCCCCTTGCCGGCAATCAGGACCACTTCCCCGGGCCGGGCGGCTTGAAAAGCCTCGGCCATCGCCCGGCGGCGGTCCAGCTGGCGGCGGTACTCCACGTCAATTCCACCCAGGCCGGCTTCGATTTCCTCGGCAATCCGGACCGGGTCCTCCTGGCGGGGATTGTCGCTGGTGACGATCAGCAGCCGGCTTCCGGCCGCGGCAATCCTTCCCATACCCGGGCGCTTGGTGCGGTCCCGGTTCCCCCCGCAGCCCACCACGGTGATAATGCCCGGCGGATGCAACCCCTGCGCCAGGCGCAGAAGGTTGTCCAGCGCCGCTTCGGTGTGCGCGTAGTCCACAATGACGGTGAAGGGCTGGCCGCACCGGATCAGTTCCAGCCGCCCGGGAACCCCGCGGAGTCCGGAAATTCCTTGTTGAATGGCCTCGGCGGAGAGGTCCATGGACTGGCAGACCGCGATGGCCGCCAGGATATTCGACAGGTTGCCTGCACCCGCCAGGGCAGAGCGCACCTCCAGGCTCCCCTTCGGCGTGCAGGCCTCGAAAGCCAGGGAATCCATGCGCTCCGGGAGCTGCCGGGGACGAACGTCGGCCTCCGGCCGGGTGCCGAAGGTCAGCCGCGGACCGGATATTTCCCGGGACAGCCTTTCCCCCCAGGGGTCATCCAGGTTGCACACCGCTCTTTCCGGCCCGCGGATCTCGCCGCCTTCGAAAAGCATGGACTTGGCCCGAAAATAGCTTTCCATATCACCGTGAAAATCGAGGTGATCCCTCGACAGATTGGTAAAGCAGGCAGTGTGAAAAGCCATGCCCCGAACCCGGTGCAGGACCAGGGAGTGGCTGGAAACTTCCATCACCGCCCGGGTGCAGCCTTCCCGCAGGGCCCTCTGCAGCATCTCCTGAATATCGCCGGCCTCGGGAGTAGTCCGCTCCGCCTGCCAGGAGCGGGATCCCATGCGGTATTCCACGGTGCCCATCATGCAGGACGTATCGCCGGCAGCCCGGAAGACGGAATCGATGAGGTAGCTGGTGGTCGTCTTTCCCTTGGTGCCCGTGACTCCCGCCAGCTGCAGCCGGCCGCTGGGATCGCCAAAAAACCGTATGGAAATGGAGGCCAGAGCCTGGCGGGCATCGGCCACCTGGACCCAGGGGCCGGAAAATGCGGCGGGGACCGGCCGTTCGGAAACGACCGCGGCCGCCCCGGCCCGGAGGGCCGGCTCCACGAAAAGGTTCCCGTCGGTTACCTCCCCGCGGATGGCAATAAAGAGAAAACCCTTCTGTACCTTCCGGGAATCGTAGGCCAGACCGGCCACCGGCGTTTCCGCGGGCCCGGACAAACGGGCCTCGGGCAGCGTTTCGATCAGCCGCCCTAACGTTTGAATTACCTGTTCCATCCCTGCGGTCCGATCTTAATTAATGCCGTTTTCCGCACCGGCCCCGTGGTCCGGAGAGGAAGCCGCCATCGGGCTCCTGCCGCGATGGGCGACGATTTTGGTTTTTGACCCCGCCGTGGGGAGGGAGCGGCGAGCGGCTCCCTCACGGACAGCGGGCGTGTCGGCCGGGGGATTCGGCGAGAGCCAGACCGTGCACTTGGAATTGGGTATCAGCGGAGTGCCCGGCCGGGGCTGCTGCTCGGAGACCACTCCGCTTCCCAGAAAAGAGACTTCCATTCCGAGCGACAGGCTTTCCTCCAGAACTCCGCGAATGGTCTTTCCCCGGAAGTCGGGCATGCGCACCAGCTGCTCGTCCTCGCCGACCACCAGCACATCGGGAAGAACCTCTGCGGTTTCTCCCGCGGAGGCCACGGTTTCCAGCTCCGGAGGCTGCTCCTCCTCTTTTCTGCCGCCCCCGGCCGGTCCGCTGCGCCAGGCCGGCAGGGAGGCCACCGAGGGATTCTTTTCCGGGGGAATCTCCATGTACCGCAATATTTTTTCCGCCATGGCCTTGAAGACCGGAGCAGCGACCTCTCCACCGTAATAGGCCCCGGTGCGAGGCTCGTCGATCACCACGATGCCGGCAAAGGCCGGATTGGAAGCCGGCACATATCCCATGAACGAAGCCACATACTTGCTTTTCGAATAGCCGCCGTTCTCCTGCTTCTGGGCCGTCCCGGTTTTTCCGGCCACGTTGTAGAAATCCATCCGCGCCGAACGGGCTGTTCCTTCGGCCACCACCGCCTCCATGGCTTTTTTCAGATATGCGGCCGTCAGGCCCTTCAGAACCGGCCGGCGCTCCACTGGGGTTTGCGCCAGGAGGTCCCCCTGCGGGCTCAGCACTTTCTGCACCAGGTGCGGCCGGACCCAGTAGCCGCCGTTGGCCACCACCGAAACCACCGTCGCCATCTGCAAAGGAGTCACCCCGACTTCGTGCCCCATGCCGATAAAGCCCGCCGAGACCCCGGACCAGGAGTCGGGCTTGCGCAGCAGACCCGACACTTCCCCGGGGAGATCCACGCCGGTTTTCTCGCCGATGCTGAAGGAGGTGATCCGCCGGAAGAACCTCTCTTTGCCCAGGCGCAGCCCGATTTTGATGGCGCCGATATTGCTGGAATGGGTGAGTATGCCGCTGTAGTCCAGCATTCCGTAAGCGGAATGGTCATGAACGATATGGCTGGCCAGAACGATCTTCCCCATCTGGCAATCCACCATCTCCGTGGGGCTCAGAATTCCTTCGTCCAGGGCGGAACCGATGGTGATGATCTTGAAGGTCGATCCCGGCTCGTACACGTCGGCCACCGCCCGATTGCGAAAAACCCCGATCGGGTACTCGCTGTAGCGGTTCGGATTGAAGTCCGGGTAGTTGGCCATGGCCAGGATCTGGCCGCTTTCCGGCTTGACGATGACCGCCGTTCCGGCCAGGGCCTTGTTCTGAAGAACCGCGGCACTGAGCTCCTGCTCCACAATGTACTGGACAGTCTTGTCGATGGTCAGAATCAGCGATTTTCCCGGAACCGGCTGCTCGGAGAACTGGCTTTCGATAATCTGCTGCCGAGCGTCCCTTTCCACCAGGATCTTGCCGGCCTGACCGCGAAGCTCCTGCTCGAAGAGCTTTTCCAAACCGTATTCCCCCTGGTCCTCGGCGTTCAGAAATCCCAGCAGCTGGCCCGCCAGCTCCTTCTGCGGGTAAAATCGCTTGGGCTCGGGATAAAGATGAATTCCAGAGAGCCGGGCCGCCAGAATCTGCTTTTCAATTTCCGGAGTTACCTTCCTCTTCAGGATTTTATATGCCTTGGAAGAGGACAGCTTCTGCAGGATCACCTGGGTGTCTATCTCCAGGATACCGCTCAAAGCCTGTGCCGTTTTCGCCGGCTCCTTGATTTCCCGGGGGTTGGCCACCACAGTGGGCATTTCCACGCTGGCCGCCAGCTCATTCATTTTACGATCGTAGATGCTGCCGCGGCGCGCCCCGACTTCCAGCACGTCCTGCTGCTGGCTGGCGGCCATTTGCGCCAGCTCCTTGTGATTCCAGACCTGCAGCACAAAGAGGCGAACGGCAATACCCAGAAAGCAGACGGCAAACAGACCGACCACCACCAGCCATCGCCGGGAAACGATATTTCCTTCGGGGTTTGGAAAATTGCGATCCATACCTTGTCTACTGGAGTCCGCTGCCCGTTTCCCCGCCTGCTTTGTGCAGCGGACGGGCAGAGGCGGTCGCTGTCTGGTCGCCGCTGAGGATCGGGATGTCGGCATCGAAAAGGATCTGTCCTGCAGACGGGCTGGACATTCCCAGCTGTTCCTGGGCCAGCTGGCTGATCCGGGAGGGAGTCAGCAGGCTGGCCTGCTCCAGCATCAGCCGGTTGTGGGTTTCCCGAAGCTGGGCCACTTCTTTCTTCAGGTTCTCCATCCGGTAACCGTACGTGACCATCTGGTACTTCTGCCAGCAGAACAGGCAGAGCAAAACCACGAAAGCGAAGCCACCCAGCAGAAACAGAACCAGGTGGGACCGGCGTCCGGCGGAGTGAACCGGACGTCTGCGAACCACGCTGTTTCGCCACTTCGGTGTACCCGTGCCTCTGTCAAATCCTGACATGCCCGTTGCCTCCTTTCCTTGAATCGTCCTTCAAAGACTCCTGCTCCGACCGCCTTCCGCGGCAGCCGCTACAGCCTTTCCACCACCCGCAAACGGGCGCTGCGCGACCGGGGGTTAGCGGCAATTTCTTCTTCCCCCGGCTTCAGGGCTTTCCTGCTTACCAGGCGCACCCGGATTTCGCCGCAGGCCGGCCCCTCCGGCCCAATGCCGTCTTCCAGCGGATATCCGGCCCAGCTGCGGAAGCTGTTCTTCACCATCCTGTCCTCCAGGGAGTGAAAAGAGATGACCGCCATCCGCCCGCCCGGAGCCAGCAGGGAAACCGCGTCGCGGAGTATCCCCTGCAGGCTCTCCAGCTCTTCGTTGACCGCAATCCGCAGGGCCTGAAAAGTCCGGGTAGCCGGATGATGGTGCTTGATGCGGCCGTGCCCCCCGCCCCGGGACCTCCGGACCAGTTCGGCCAGATGGCAGGTGGACCGGATCGGCTGTTCCGATCGTTCCCGGACGATCATCCGGGCGATCCGACGGCTTGCCGGTTCCTCTCCCAAACGCCAGATCAAATCCGCCAATTCCCTTTCCCCCAAACGGTTTACCAACTCTTCCGCCGTGACCCCCCGGCTGTTGTCCATTCTCATATCCAGAGGCCCGTCGGACTGAAAAGAAAATCCCCTCTCCGGGCGCGACAGCTGAAACGAAGAAAGGCCGATATCCAAGAGGATACCGTCTGCGGTCGCGATTCCGAGCTCATTCAGAATGAGCGGCAAATTCCGGAAGTTTTCGTGCACCAGCCGCACCCGATCGCCAAAGCGGCTCAGGCGCTGCCGGGCCAGATCCAGCACTTCCGGGTCCCGGTCCACTCCCAACAGCCTCCCGTCGGGAGAGGACGCATCCAGAATGGCCTCGGCGTGTCCCCCCAGGCCGACCGTCCCGTCCACATAAAAGCAACCCGGTCGGCAATTCAGGCATTCCAGGACTTCCCGAAGCAACACCGGTTCGTGAATGCCTTCCCATGTCATGGACCGACCCTACGCTTCCTTTCTTCTTTGGCAAGGGCCAGCAGGCTGTACCCTTAAGACATTGGAACGGATGTGCGTCCCGGACTTCAGATCCCCATGGCCGCCAGGGATTCGAAATCCTCGTTCGTGAACTTCTGGCCTTCGATCTTTTCCTTGCGGAAGATCGCATCCTGCCAGATCTCCAGGTATTTGATCCGCCCCATCACGGCCACTTCGCCTTCGATTCTGGCCGACTGGCGAAGGTGCGGCTGAATGAGAACGCGCCCCTGGTCATCCAGTTCCGTGTCCCGTCCCCAGTAGTTGGTCAGGTCCATGAATTTGAGCTTCTCGGGCTTGGACATGGAATGAGCAGCCAGTTTATTTTCAATATCCTCCCAGACGGGAAAAGGATAAATGCGGACACAGTCTCCGTTCAGGCTGGTGACGAAGAGGCGACGGCCAAAAGTTTCCTCCATGGCTTTCCGAAAGGCGGTCGGTATTTTCAGCCGCCCTTTAGGATCGACAGTCGCTGGCAGGTTGCCTCTAAACATGGTAAATTTTGGCCGTGAGCAATATAGCTAATTTTCTGAATTTCTGGTTAAGGACACATTCACCATAAATAAAAAGTCCACTTTAGACCACTCTTGTCCACTTAGTTTAAAACCATCGCTTTTGTATTGTCAAGTTTTTTCTGGCGCCGGCTGTTTTTTTAAGCCGAAGTATCGCGGCTGGGTGCAAATCAACAAGGAGAGATCATGTTACGAACGGCATTTGTCGGGTGGCCCAAAGTGGGCAAAACCACCATTTTTCGACTGATTACCGGCCTTTCCGCCGAGCATCCCGGGGCCGGCGGGGGAAAATATTCCCAGCACATCGGCATCACCGACGTTCCCGACCCGAGGCTGGGTGCCCTGGCCGAAATTTTCGAACCCAAGAAAATCACCCCGGCCCAGATTGAGTTCATGGACCTGGCCGGCATCGCCAAGGGAGAGGCCAAGGATTCGACCTACCACTCCCACCTCCGCAACGTCGATGCCCTGGCCCATGTGCTGCGAGGCTTTCGAGATCCGACCGTCATGCACGTGGAAGGGGACATCAATCCGGTACGCGACCTGGAGCTTTTCGAAATGGAGCTGGTGCTGGCCGATCTCGCCCAGCTAGAGGCCAGAAAAGAAAGGCTCTCCAAGGACATAAAGAAAATGAAAAGCAAGGCCCTGGAAGACGAGATGCATCTCCTCGAGAGGATGATTCCCTGGCTGGAGGAAGGGAAGCCCCTGCGGCAGATGATCCTGTCGGGCGAAGAGGAAAAGCTGGTTCGCGGCTTTACTCTGCTCAGCCTGAAGCCGATGCTTTTTGTCCTGAACCTGGATGAAGAGGACACCCGTCGGCAGGAGGATGTGATTCAGGAACTGGGCCTGGGATCCTACAAAGACTACCCCAGGACGGCGCTGGTCACGGTGTGCGCCCGGATCGAGTCGGAGATTGCCGAGCTGCCCGAGGAGGAGGTGGAAACCTTCCTGAAGGATCTGGGATACAAGGAGCCGGGGCTCGATCGCCTCATAGCCAGTATGTACGCGCTGCTGGACCTGGTGAGTTTTCTGACCGCCGGAGAGCAGGAAGTACGGGCCTGGCCTATACCAAGAAACTGCCTGGCCCCCCAGGCGGCGGGCACCGTGCACAGCGACTTCGAAAAAGGGTTCATCCGGGCCGAGGTTATCCCCTGGGAGAAGCTGGTCGCCTGCCATGGCTATGCCGGGGCCAAAGAAAAGGGCCTGTTGCGGCAGGAAGGTAAAAACTACCATGTGCAGGACGGCGACACCATCATTTTCCGCTTTAACGTCTAGGGGGTCCGTCCCCTTCTGGAAAATATTCTTCGCACCGCTTGCGGATCTATGCTATATTTACACCTTTTCAGTGAGTTATAGACAGTGAAAACCTCAAACGAAAAATTGGAAGCGAAGCCATCCGTTAAGAAGGCGAACCTGAAAACCTATAAGACCCTTCTTCTGAAGAAGAGGGATGAACTTTTGACGGCCACCAGCGCCAAGAAGATGCCGATCGAAGCGACCGAGTCTGCGCGCAAGGGGGATTGGATCGATCAATCCAGCGAAGACAACGATATCTATATTAATATGCACCTTCGTCAGACCGATGCCCGGGTGCTGAAGGCCATCGACGGAGCCCTGCATCGTATCGAGGCGGAAACTTACGGCATCTGCGAAATGTGCAGCGAAGCGATTTCCCCGGCGCGGCTCAAGGCGGTCCCCTGGGCCAAGGTTTGTGTCACCTGCAAGGAAAAGAAGGATCAGGGCAAATAGCCCGGCAGCGAACCCGGTTCGTATCGGCAAAATCCTGTAGGCAAAAGAGGCAATTTTCACTTTTCACCTTCAAGTCGGCCCGTTTCAGACTGTGCGCCTGTAGCTCAGCCCGGATAGAGCGTTGGTCTCCGGAACCAAAGGTCACTGGTTCAAATCCAGTCAGGCGTACCACCCCGCTCACGACAATCCCTTTCATTCCTTTCGGCATCCTCGTCGTCTTTCTGCAGTGGCATTCGCCCCGGGTGATGGCCCGGCAAAAAGTCCCACATCTTCGAAGTTCCGTTGGGGAAAGCCCTTATAGGGCTTCGTAACACAGCCCGGGGTTGGTGCGCTTCGCGCCTACCCCAGGTAGGGACACCCTTAGGCGTCAACCCTGAAAGGGTAGCGCATAATCCAGCCATGCCAGGTGTTTGCGCAGCCCTTTCAGGGCTGGGTTTTAAACAAATCCGCCTACCCGGGGTAGCGCCTGGGCGGCG
>CAINFC010000319.1 GCA_903847975.1 uncultured Acidobacteriota bacterium
AGATGTCGAAACATCCGGGCGGCGCTTCCGCTCCGGGTGAACAGGGAGGCCGCATTGCCGTAAGCCGCCCCGTTGATCAGGGCAATGGCTGATTCCAGCGTGGGGACCGGCAGAATTCCCAGCACCGGCCCGAAGAGTTCCTTCCGGTGAATCGTACTCTCCGGGCGGATGGATGTCAGAATCGTGGGCCCCAGGAAGTATCCCTCTTCCCGCCCTTCCACACGCGCTCCACGGCCGTCAAGCAGAATTTTAGCCCCCTCTGCCAGGGCGTTCCCGATCATTCCTTCGATCCTCTGCCGGCTCTCCTGCGAAATAAGGGGTCCAACGGCGGTCCGGCCGTCCGTTCCGTCTCCGAGGGTTCGTGTCCGGGCTTCTTCTACCAGCCCGGGCACAAGCCATTCGGCAGCATCCCCGACGGGGTAGACCAGCGATGCCGCCAGGCATCTTTGGCCGGCGCACCCGAAGGCGCTGTCGGCAATGATACGGATAGTGGTCTCCCGGTCGGCATCGGCCATAACCACCACTGCATTTTTAGCTCCTCCCTGCGCCTGCACCCGCTTGCCACGGGCAGCGGCTCGCTGATAAACCCGCCGGGCAGCGCTGCTGGAGCCGACGAAGCTGATAGCCGGGATAAGGGAGTGGTCGATGAGCGCTTCCGCCGTCTCCCGGCCGCCCTGCAGCAGGTTCAGCACTCCGGGGGGCAGGCGCAGCTCTTCCAGCAGCTCGAAAATGCGGGTCATGCTCATGGGCGTCTTTTCCGAAGGCTTGACAATACAGGTGTTTCCGCAAGCCAGAGCGTACGGCAGGAACCAGAAAGGGATCATCACCGGAAAATTGAAGGGGGTAATGCAGGCTGTCGGGCCTAAGGGCTGGCGGATCAGGAATTCGTCTACCCCGGTGGCGATTTCTTCTGAAAAATCGCCCTGCATCAGGGCAGGAATCCCGCAGGCCACCTCGATGTTTTCCAGGGCGCGGATGATTTCACCCCTGGATTCAGCCAGAGTCTTCCCGCACTCCCCGGTGCAGATTCGGGCTACTTCATCGGCATGGTTCTCCAGGATCCGCTTCATCCGGAAGAGGTACTGAATCCGTTGTCCGGCAGGTATTTCGCCCCAGCCTTGGGCGGCCCGAAAGGCCGCCTGGGCTGCCTGTTCGACCTCATCCGGGTGAGCCGCCGGCGTCCGGCCGATAATCCGACCCAGGGCAGGGTTATATACATCGTGGTAGACCCCGCTCCGGCTCTCCAGCCACTTCCCGTCGATATAATGCTTCAGCGATCCTTCCATAAAACAGGACCCATGGAGCGGATGGACCGTTAGGTTTTAACGGATCGCCAGCGGCAGGTATGTGGAGGTTGTTGTATTTCGTACCAGTCGAAAACCGACATTGCCAAAGACCTGCTTGGGGTCGTCCGCGTAGCGGTAGGCGGAGCGGGCATGCTGTCCGTCGTTGATGAAGGAACCGCCGCGCATCGACTTCCAGGATCCGGTGGCCGTGCCCGCGTAGTCCGTTTGCGGGGTGGTCGGATAGTCCCAGGTGTACCAGTCCCAGACCCACTCGCGCACATTGCCGTAAACGTCATAAAGCAGCCACTGATTTGCCGTCTTAAGACCGGCCGGATGGGTCACGTCGGCGGAGTTGGAATAGAGCCAGGCGACGCTGTCCAGATTGGTGAAAGTGGAGAAATAAAATTTACAGGTTTCGTTGGTGTAATCCGGTACATCCAGCCAAAAAGCGGTTGTTGTTCCGGCGCGCGTGAAATATTCCCACTCTCCCTCCGTGGGCAGCCGGTAACCATTGGCATTGAAATTTGCGTACACCGGATTGGGAGAGGTCTTGGCAAAATCCAATTCATTCCAAGGCAGGCTTAACCCGCTGTCGCTGTAGTAAACCGGCACTTTCTGGTTATAGGCGGAGAGCACGTTGGCGAAAAGTATGGCATGAAACCAGGAAACGGTCTGGACCGGGTCGTCCACTCCATTGCTCCACGCCGAACTGGAGGGATCCGGAGGCAGGGAGGTCGGCTTTTTCCCGGCGAGGTCCGCCCACATTTTGCGGGTAACCTCTTTTTCCATGACCGCAATGTCCCTCGTCAAAGTGTGCTGAAACCTGGTTTCGTCTCCCACCCGGCAGGGTTCCGATAAAGGGCTTCCCTGCTCAAAGGTTCCGGCGGGAGCCAGACGAAGAGTCCCGACGATTGCATCCGTGAACGCGGTTCCTGCAGGCTGGCCTGCGATGCCTTTAACCGAGACGGCCGATTCCGATTGGGCAGAAAGGTTTGCACCAGGGCCTGATCCGAAAAGGATCAGCAGCAAAATGATAAAAATGCTCCGGGTTCTCATTTGGTTTTCCTGTGTATTAGTATTAGGCGAAAAGTGTAATTGAATTACTCCTATCCTCAAACAATATCACCAAGATTCCATACTGGCAAGCGCGGAAGGGTAACAAAAATAAAAAATCCTAGGCACCCGGCAGCTTCGATTCCGGGTGCCTAGGATCGGTTTTTCCCAGATGTATGGTAGAGGGGAGACCTTGTTTATTTTTTTCGATTCCGCAAGGAGGAATAGAAACATAACCCTAACCCGCTGATCGCCAGAAGGAACAGCGCGGAAGGTTCGGGTACCTCATGCTTTCTGACCCGTGCAATCCGGAAGCCGCAATTCGGAGCGCACTGGTTGCCCGCGTTGCCCCCCTGAATGGGGCTGGGCGCTAAGATCTCGGAGCTGAGGCCCTGAACCTGAAGAGGCAGGGTGGTCGTGGTTACTTCCAGAATGTTGATTGCATCCAGGGTGACGACGGCGGGTGTTTCTGCGACCGGCGCAGACAGGCTCAACGGCAGAACCGCATCAGGATTTATGGTTCCCGCGCTGGCGGTCAAAGCGAACCCCGTCAGAAAAATGAAATTTAGGAATAACGTTTTCTTATACTTAATCGCCATATCATCCTCCCCGCTTCCCTTATGTCTTTTCGGCTTTTATATGGTTTTCTTTATTTTTAAACAACTTATATTTTATGGGGTGGCACCTGAGAAAGCAAGCAGATAAAGGGTTGAATAAATTTGCTACCAACGGTACATTCTGCTGCATTACCTTGCTCGCGATTCGGATTCCAAGACCATATTCGTACCCTGAAATGGTAAATGAATGTGCTTGATTAGGCAAGTTGAAATGCGTTTTATTTTTTTTCAAACCAAGGGGGTTCTTGACTTCCCCGGGACCTGCGAATTACGATTGAAGTCTTAACCAATTTTACGGACGGATGAATGACTATGGACGGGATCGATTGGAAAAACCTGGGTTTTAGCTACCTGAAAACAGATTACAACATTCGTTGCCATTTCCGCGACGGACAATGGGGGGAGCTGGAAGTATCTTCCTCGGAGCATGTGGATGTGCACATTGCCGCTACCGCCCTGCACTACGGGCAGTCGGCTTTTGAGGGTCTCAAGGCGTTTCGGGGCCGGGATGGCCTGGTACGGATCTTCCGATGTGAGGAGAATGCCAAAAGAATGGCTCTATCCTGCCAGGGGATCCTTATGGCCGAATTCCCGGTGAAACGTTTCCGGGAAGCGGTGCGCCGCGTTCTGCAGCTGAATGCCAGGTTCATTCCCCCGTACGAATCGGGTGCTTCTCTTTATATCCGTCCGCTGCTTTTCGGTACCGGGGCGAATATCGGAGTCAAGGCCGCCACGGAATACCTTTTCCTGGTTCTGGTCACCCCCGTGGGTCCCTATTTCAAGGAGGGATTCAAACCGGTCGACCTGGTGATTTTTCGCCAGTACGACCGGGCCGCCCCCCTGGGTACCGGCAATATCAAGATCGCCGGCAATTATGCCGCCAGCCTGGTCGCCGGCCACCGGGCACACCAGGAGGGCTATGCCGCCGTCCTTTATCTGGATCCCAAGGAGAAAAAGTATCTGGATGAAGGCGGTCCGGCCAATTTCTTCGGCATTAAAAATAATTCCTATGTGACCCCCTGCTCCCAGACCATCCTGCCGTCGATTACCAATAACAGCCTGATGAAGCTGGCGGAAGATGCCGGGATGAGGGTGGAAAGGCGACAGATTCCCGTGGAGGAGCTGGGCACATTCGAAGAGGTGGGGATATGCGGAACCGCGGCGGTCATCAGCCCGGTCAAGCGAATCTATGACCACGACCTGCAAAAGGAATACAGGTTTTGTCCGGACGGCGAGGCGGGGCCGCTGTCCCGGAATCTGTACCACCGGCTTCGGGCCATTCAATACGGGGACGAGGCGGATCCTTTGGGCTGGGTGGAAGTCCTGGAGGGGATCTGAGCAGCGCCTTCCGGCACGGGTAGTCCGCGGTCCTGGTTTGCTTCGTCCAGGTAGCGAATTGCTTCCTCCACCAGGGTCAGGGCCCGGCCGGCATCCTGCGGGGAGATCCTCTCGGGAGTATCCGCGGAGGAATGAAGGACCTGGAGAAGCGATTCCCTGCGTGGATTTTCCGGCCGCCGGCCGCGGAGCAGCGGCTCCATGTCCGTGCCGTCCAGCAGGGCCAGTCCGAGCGTCTCGATTCCCGCAGCGACAAAGGGGCGGTGGTCGCTGGCCGGGTACTCCGAGGTGATGCGGATAGGAAAGCCGTTCCGGTCTGCGGCCCGGCGGATAGCCCGGCTGGCCTCGGATCGGGCGTTGCGGGACATGATCCAGAGCATATCGCCGTAGCCGAAGACATCGAAGTTCAGGAAAATTGCCGGGAGATCCTTACGCCCGGTTTTCCGGAGGAAGGCCTTCGATCCCTTCATCCCTTCCTCCTCCCCGTCGAAAAACACCGCTTCCAGGCGGCTGGCTTTCAGCGGCCTGTTCCGAAAAAATTCCAGCAGTTCCAGGACAGCGCTCACTCCCGAAGCGTTATCGACGGCCCCTTTCCCGAGCAGCGCCTTATCGTAATGAGCCCCGAGAAGAATCGTTTTCCGACCGGCTTCCCTCACCTGGAAGGCCACCCGGATATTGATGCCGGAAAGCTCGCCGTCGCGGAAATCCTGGAGGGAATAATCGAAATTCATTCCGGATAGCTGCGAGAGGATGGCTTGCCGGCGTTCCGCGCTCCCGGCTCCGGAGGAGATGGCCCGCACCCTCTCCTGAAAACGGCTGCTCCTTTCTTTCCGGCCATCGTGCTCCTCCTGGCAGAAAACTGCGGCGGAGAGCAAAAGAAGGCTCAGAAGAGCGGCGGTGAGCTTGCAGGGACGGATGCCGGGCCGATTTTTTCTCATGGGCTCGTTCCGGGTTCACTCCACATCCACGGATCCCCCGGGAGCCAGGGAGAGGACTTCCACTTTCAGGTCTTTCACCTTTTCTGCCAGGGCTTCCGGCGTTCCGCTCAGGACCGGGAAAGTGCCAAAATGCATGGGAATGACTTTCTTGATTCCGAGCAGCCGGCAGGCATAGGCAGCTTCCATGGGACTCATGATGTAATGGTCGCCGATTCCCAGGCAGGCCAGCTCCGGACGATACAGGTCGCGGATCAGGCTCATATCCCCGAATACGGAAGTGTCGCCGCTGAAATAAAAAACGAATCCGCTTTCCAGGCGGACGACAAATCCTGCCGCTTCGCCGCCATAAAGCAGGTGAGCTCCATCGGAGATACTGCTGCTGTGGCGGGCATCCACCATGGTGACCTGAATCTCGCCCAGGTGCACCGTGCCGCCCTTGTTCATGGTGACCACGTTCTGGCAACCCTTGGATTGCAGCCACTGGCCGACTTCGAAATTGCAGACCACCGTTGGACAGAAGTGCCGGGCCAGCTCAATGGCATCCCCCACGTGATCGAAATGGCCGTGGGTAATCAGCATATAGTCCAGGCCCTCCAGCTTTTTCGCTTTTTCCGGGCAGGCCGGATTGCCCGCAACCCACGGATCCAGCAGGATGGTTTTTCCCTTCGGGCTGGTTACAAGGAATGTTCCGTGTCCCAGCCAGGTGAAGCGGCTTGTCGAACGAGCAGTCATATCTACCTCCTTGGTTTGATTTTCCGAACGATTCGGTATTCCGATTGGACGCTGTCAGATCCATTCCACCGGCACTTTCAAAATAATAATGATAGCAGGTTTTTTTCGCAAATCACCGCGACTCCTTTCGTTCAAGGTAAAATAAGGAAATGAAAGAGCGAAACGCCTCAAAAGCGCCTGCCCGTCCGGAGGACGCGAAAATCCTTGTCCGCCTGGCGGTCACGCCGCCCCGTCCGGTGCGCTGCTCCATCGACGGCCGGCAGGACCCTGTTGCCGCCCGGGCCGAGTCGTCTCTGGCCGGCCTGCCCGAGGATTTGCTGCGACGCTTTCAGGCTGCCGTTCGCCACACCCATTCGCGCATTAACGCCGTCGTACTCGAGCTGCCGGCAGAACACCTGGAGGAGCTGAAATCCCACCTGCGAAAGCGGAAGATTTCCTTCGAGGAAGTTCAGCCCGTTTATCCCCAGCCCGCCTTTCGGGTGTAGCTCTGTCCTCAGGATCCGAACGCCATGCCATCCCACGCCGGCTCACCCGATCCCCCCATCCTGGTCAGCATTGTCATCCCCTGGTGCGGGGAAGAAGAACTCTTTGAAACGCTCCGTACTCTGGGGAGCTCCAACTGGTTCGAAGTCATCGTGGTGGACAATCGCCGCCACCCGGTCGAGGTTGCCCTGGGTCCATTTCCCTTTCTGGTCCACGAGCCGGTGCCGGGAGCGGCGGCAGCCCGGAATCGGGGGGTCCGGGAAGCCCGGGGGGAGTTCGTCTTTTTTCTGGATGCGGACTGCGTTCCTCAGGAAGGCTGGGTAGTGGAGATGCTGCAGCGGATGACCGAGCTGGATGCGGACGGGATGCAAGGTCCTATCCAAAGCCGCCAGAAGGAGGCCGTGGCCCGCTACATCCAGGCGGAGTTCGATCAGCGCCAGGAGCGGCTGGCCCGCCACGGGCGCATCTCCCTGGTCAGTACCGGGAATTGCGCCTTCCGTCGGGCGGTGCTGGAAGCCGGCGGAGGCTTTAATCCCTCGCTGCGGGCGGGGGAGGACACCGAATTTTCCTTCCGGCTGCAGGGCTACGGATACCAGCTGTATTACACCGCCTCTCCGGCGGTCTGGCATCGCCATCCGACCCGGGCACTTGCCTTGCTGCGCCGGAAATTCCGGTACGGATTCTACCTTGCCAGGGTCTACCGGCAGTACCGGGGACGGATCGCCGAAAACACCCGGTCGCCGCGGAGCCAGCTGCTGGCCATCGGTCTCTGGGCCCTTCTCCTGCCGGCGCTGTGGCTGGGAGGCTGGAAGTCGGGACTGGTCCTGGTCGGCCTGCTCATGGCCACCGCGTTTCCTCTGGTGCGCCGCGGAGGGATCCTGGCTTTGCTGCTATTTCCCCTTTGCACGCTGATGAATACCCTGGGACTTTTTTGCGGCTGGTTCTGGCCCTCCAGGCCGGCATGTTGAGATATCGGGCAAAAAATCTGTTCCTCGCCCTGGAGCGACGGGTGAACCGCAGCCGCCTTGCCCGGAAGAAGGAAAAGGGGAGCCGGGGATCTTCCCTGTCCGGCTTTCTGGCTTATCATTCGATTTGCCGGAAGGAGAGGATTCCAGCTTGTCTGCAGGGAGAAGTGGTTCGGGAAGCGGATTTTTCGGCGCAACTGGATCAGCTGCTGCAATCCGGATTCCGGTTCCTGAGCCTGGAGGAGTGGATGTCCCGGTTGCAGCCTCCTCGCACGGTGGTCCTCACTTTTGACGACGGTTACTCCGGCATTTTTCACCAGGTATTCCCGCTCCTCGAAAGATACCGCATTCCGGCGACGATTTTTCTGACCACAGGCTTCCTGAATAACCAGGTTCGGCCTCCCTGGGATTCTCCCAGCCGCGAATTGCAGCGGGCCTTTCATCGGACCTCTTCCCTGTGGCAGCCGCTGCAATGGGGCCAGGTGCGGGAGATGGCGACCACCGGGAGGATCGAATTCGGATCTCACGGATGCAGCCACCGGCGGCTGGGCCGCCTGCCGGCCGCCGAGGTGAAGAGAGAACTTCTGCTTTCCAGGGAGGAAATTGAGCGGCAGACCGGCCGCCCGGTTCGCACCTTCAGCTATCCGTTTGGAGTCGGCCGGTATGGAGCTTACCGCTCCGATCTGGAAAAGGAGCTGCGGGAGGCCGGCTATATGGCCGCCTGCACCGGGGAAGAGGGCCGGCCCGCAGCGCAGACCAATCCCTTTTTTCTGCCCCGGTTTCCCGTAAGGCTGGGCGATACCGGCACGGACCTGGAGGGCCGCCTGGCGGGCCTTTCGGACTGGACCTCCCGCTGCCAGCACATCTTTCATCGGCTTTTCACCGGATCCCATGGCGATTGAATACGCACTTTTCGGGAAAGAGGATGCGGAGGCCCTCTCCCGGTTCTCCAAGCAGTTTCTCGACCCTCGGCACCCGTCGCTGCGGCGCTCGCTGGAGCCGGAATACTATCTCTGGCGAAATTACCGCAATCCGGCCGGGGAGGGGACCATCATTCTGGCCCGGGACAACCAGCGGCTGGTGGGCTGTTTTGGAATCACCCCGAAGCGGGTGACGGCCCTGGGACGGCCGTGGTTGTGCGCGGAAATGGACGATGCCTTTGTGGACCCGCTTTTTCAGGGGCAGGGAATTTTCCGGAAAATGGTGGAAATGGCTGCAGGAGAAGCCGTTCGCCAGGGGATCCGGTTTTTATACGGTACGCCCAATGAAGTATCCTGTCCCATCTTTCTTCACCGGCTGGGCTTCGAGGAGGTGCCGGCGTGTCATGTCTGGCTGGTAGTCAGCGTGTGTGCGCCGTTCCGGATGGCCCGGCCCGTCGAATGGAAAGCGGCTTCCCAGGACAATCCCCGGCCCCAGGCCTTCGAAGTTGTGCACGATGCCGACTACCTGCATTGGAGATTCCGCGATAATCCGGATGATTACCAGTGGATCGGCGGGGACCTGGTCTTAAAGGCAGGAATGTGGGGGGCGCGCCGGATCGGGTATCTGGCCGATCAGCTTTCCGGCCGGGGAGACCGCCTTCGATTACTGCGGGGGCTGCAGGCTGCCCGAAGGTATTTTGCCCGCCAGGGTTTTCCGATGGTTGCCGGGTGGGTGCAGACCTCGATCCTCAGCCGCCGCTCCCTGTGGGCCCATGGATTTGCGCCCTGCTATCGCAAGCCCGTCGTTTTCCGATCCCTGGACTCCTCCTTTCATCCCCGGGCGCTCACGGAGGTTCGCTTCCTGATGGGCGATTCCGACAACATCTGACGGTGGCTTCGCAAAAAATCTTCCTCGTTCCGAGTGCAGGCTTGCGTGGTACAAGCGGAAACCTGCTGGCAGCGCGCAGTCTGAAGACTGTACTCAAAACGGCTTTCGTTTGTAAGTTTGTTTTCGGGTGTTTCCCGGATTTTTTGCGAAGCCACCAGGGAGGATGGGTCCGGTTCTGCCGTCCTATTTTTTCGGGGCCTGTCTGGCGATGATCAGCTGCTCTATCTTCTGGTAGGTGGCTTCCGGCACGATTTTCCTGGAAACCAGCTGAGTCTTGTTGGCATAAGGTCTTCCGGCGATGATCTTTTTGGCATAAGCGTCGCCGATTCCGGACAGGGTCTTCAGCTGGGCCTCCGTGGCGGAGTTGATGTCCATCAATTCCGCGGCTGCCTTGGCCGATGCCGCCACCGGAGTCGCAGCCTGCTGCCGCTTGGCTTCCGATTGGGTCGCCGTCATGCCGGATGCCAGGGAAAGAAGCAGCATGGCCGCAATCGCAAAGTGGAACCATTGAATTCGTTTCATTATTTGACTCCTCAATCAATTGTTGACTGGAACAGAAAACGGAGAGATTTTAGCACGGGAAAGGGGTGACCATATTCCTGCATTTTCAGGTAATATACGATCGGAGTCGGCTCCGGCGGGGACAGGCGAATCCGGCGGAGAAGGGTGACCAACAGCCAGCTTTCTGCGGAGGACCATATGCTGCAACGAATGTTAGGAAAGGAAATTGCGGTCAGTGCCCTGGGCCTGGGATGCATGGGAATGTCGGATTTTTACGGGGCGGGGGACGATGCCGAGTCGATTGCCGTCATGAAGATGGCTATCGACCAGGGAATGACTTTTTTCGACACAGCCGACATTTACGGGATAGGCCGCAACGAAACCCTGGTGGGCCAGGCGCTGCGCGGCTGCCGGAGCCTGGTGTTTCTGGCAACCAAATTCGGAAATGTCCGGGCAGCGGACGGCACCTTTATCGGCGTCAACGGCCGGCCGGAATATGTCCGCCAGGCCTGCGAAGCCAGCCTTCGTCGCCTGGGAGTGGAGATCATCGACCTCTATTATCAGCACCGCGTGGATCCCCAAACCCCGATCGAAGAAACAGTCGGCGCCATGTCCCGGCTGGTGGAAGAGGGCAAGGTCCGCTATCTGGGTCTTTCCGAAGCCGCACCGGCCACCATCCGGAGAGCGGTGTCCGTCTGCCCGATTGCCGCCCTGCAGACCGAGTATTCGCTCTGGAGCCGTGAACCGGAGAGCGAACTGCTGGCGCTGTGCCGCGAGCTGCATATCGGGTTTGTGGCCTACAGCCCCCTGGGGCGCGGCTTCCTGACGGGAAGCTTCCAGAAGCCGGACGACCTGGCTGAGGACGACTGGCGCCGCCACCATCCCCGGTTCCAGGGAGAAAACTTCTTTCGGAACCTGGAGCTGGCCCGCCATGTGGAGCGTCTGGCCCGCGACAAGCGCTGCACCGCCGCCCAGATGGCTCTCGCCTGGGTATTAAGCCGCGGGGAGCATATCATTCCGATTCCCGGCACCAGGCGGCGCCGCCATCTGGAGGAGAATATCGGCGCGCTCGACGTACGGCTGGCAGCCGATGAAATACGCTACCTGGAGCAGGTCTTCCCCCCGGGAGCAGCGGCCGGTGCGCGCTACAGTTCCCAGGCCATGCAGGCCGTCAACCGCTGACGGCCGGAGGCGTTCGAAACAGCAGGGGATGGGTCCGGTCCTGCCGTCCCGACGGGACTTGCCCCTTGCCTGGGGCCGACCCG
Organism: uncultured Acidobacteriota bacterium; assembly: GCA_903847975.1. Lineage (GTDB taxonomy): Bacteria > Acidobacteriota > UBA6911 > CAINFC01 > CAINFC01 > CAINFC01. The sequence continues at coordinate 10,985 of CAINFC010000319.1, forward strand.
GCTCCCTCCGGGACGGCAGAACATAACAATGCGATGACGGCGCCCGGGCTCAGTGCCAGAAGGCGGAGGCGGGAATTACCTGGCGCGGCAGGTCGGGGCCGGCATACTGCAGCTCCAGCCCCTGGGCTCCCCCCATCTGGAAGTAGTCTACGACGATCGGGTGCCTGCCGGCCCGCAGTCCCACCATGCCCGAGCGGGCCATGAGCTTGTGGCTGCCGTCGTTGTCGATGATCACCTGGTCGTGTATTGTCAGCCGGCTGCCGTCATTGGATGCCAGGCTGAACGTGTAAATCCCGTCCCGGGGAACCTCCAGGTAGCCCTGAAAGCGCAGGGCGTAGGATTCGACCGCCGGGTTGGCCACCTGAAGGGAGACGGCTCCGGTGGTCCCCTGCGCCCCCGGCGTCAGCCCGGCAAATTCGGGAATTTTGTCGAAGCTGCCGGAATACCAGGAATAGCGAAGCTCCGGGGCCACCGAAGCCGGGCTGGCCGCCGGCAGGGGCGGGAAGAGGCCCTCGGGGCTGATGGTACCGAATTCTTTTTTATACAGGGCCAGGCTGCCGTTGGCCTCCCGGATCTGGGTCACCCCGCTGCGTTCGGCCGACTCGAAAAATCTCTGCACCCGGGCCTGAAACGCCGGGTCCAGCCGCACCCGGAAATTGCGGTGGTCGATGGAGTAGACCGTTTCCCTCCGGGCCCGCATCCGCTCGATGGTGGCGTAGTCCACGCTGAGGCGGGCCGTCCGGACCCGCTCCAGAACCTGCGGATTTCCGGCCGCCTCCCGCTCCGCCTGGTCCCACAGCCGGTTGGCCTGGTCGATCAGGCCATCGTCCAGGTGGCTGTGTTCCGGTCCGACCCATATATCCATGTGGATCTTCTCCTTTTCCACTTTGTCGTGGATCAGCCGCAGATACTCGGCAATCGGCGCGGAGGCTGCGCCGTAAACCGCCTCCAGGAACTCGCGGGTTGCCCGGGCCTCGTCATAATCCGGATTCCAGAGCAGCTTGGCATTCAGATACCCGCTGAGCGCGGAAAGCTCCCCGTTCAGGGTGTTATAGACATCCTGCTCGAAGATGCCCCGGACGTTGTGCCGCGCCAGGAAGCGGATGTTGGCTCCCCGCACGCGCAGATTGGGGAAGGGAACCAGGTAGTGGGAAAAAGAGGTGACGTAGTCCCAGACCCAGAGCCGGCGGCTGATCTGCGACCACCCTTCCACATCCCGGACGAATGCCCGGTTTTCCTCGCTGCCGCAGCTTTCGAAGCTGTGGGCGAAGCAGCATTCGATGCTGCACAGCCGCACAATGACGTTGGGCTCCGGGCGCAGGGTGCGGGGAGGCTTGCGGGTGTACTGGTAGGCCAGGGTATCGATCCACGCTTCGGGGAATTCGTCCTTCACCGCCCGGGCTACGCGGTTGACCAGCTGCAGCACCGGCGCGCTCTGGGATCCTTCCCGTTCAGCCAGGGCCGTGCACTCCGGACACTCGCAGTAGTTGAACCAGTCGTTCTGGGAAACGGAAAAGACCTTGGCTTCCGGGTGTTCGCGGATGCGCCGCTTGACCTCTTCGGTCACCAGGCGGATGACCTCCTGGTTGGTGCAGCAGAGCTGGGAGCGGTCCCGCAGCCGCCGCCCCTTGACCAGCGAGTAAAATTCCGGGTGGGAAGAAAAATGCTTTTCCGGGGGCAGCAGGGATTCGAAGGTGTGCACGAATCCGAAGTAGGTGATCTTGCCTCCGTGGCGCTCCTCCAGGCTGGCGGCATTCCCGTTCATGCGGTTGCGAGCCGCCCAGTCCCCGTCGAAGCAGTCCATGGTGAACGGCTCGCGGTACTCCAGCCGCGGCGAAACCCTCTCTTCGAGAGGCCCGATCCGCAGCGTAGCCGATTTCGGGATGCGGCTCACCGCGGGCGTGAACCAGCGGCAGCCCAGGTGGTCTTCCAGCAATCCGTACACACCGTAAAGCGTGCCGCGGGGCTCCCCTCCGGTGATAATCAGGTGGGGTCCGCTGGTCTGAAGAATGTAATCTTCGGCTCCGAGAGCCTTTCCGTCGCCTGGGATTTTCCACCCCGCCAGCCTCCGGCTGGGTCCCAGCAGGATTTCGTGCTTTGCCCCGGGCGTCGAGTCCTCCCGTATGGGCAGCAGCGCCCCGGTCATTTCCTTGAGAAACTTCTGCAGTTCCCCGGCAGCATGGCGAACTGCCGGCGGGGCCTTTTCCGCCACAACGATCTGGGCGGCCGGCCTGCCGTCCCTGGCAAAATAGAACTCCCCCGCAGGGGCGGTGCGCTTCGGCGCGCAGCCCGAAAAGAGCAGCCCTGCCACGAATACAACGGCAAAAAACATTTTTCTCATTGCGGCCTCTCCTGTCCTTCCTGTTGCGATCACGATTTCCGGTTGCCCGGGTCCGGGCTCATTGTATACTTTGTTGCCAAGGAGGGGAAAGCCTATGAGTAAAACAGAGATCCTGACCCTGGCCTGCATCGGCTGCGGAGCGCGGGCCCAGACCTATTGCCGGCTGGCTGCCCGGCAGCCGGACCGCTACCGGCTGGTGGCCGGCGCCGATCCGGTGGCCGAGCGGGTGGAAAAAATCCGCAGCCTTTCCGGGGCAGAGGGATTTCGCGGATTTTCCGGGGGGGACGAGCTTCTGGCCCGGGAGCGCCTGGCCGACATTCTGCTTATTGCCACGCAGGACAACGATCATTACGATTTCTGCCGGCGGGCCCTGGACCTCGGATACCACGTCCTCCTGGAAAAGCCGATTGCCGTGCGCCCGGAACAGGTTCTGGATATCGAAAGAAGAGCACTGGAGCGGAACCGGCGGGTGATGGTCTGCTTCGTTTTGCGTTTTGCGGCTTTTTACCGGAAGGTGAAGGAGATCCTCGATTCCGGAGAGCTCGGCGAGATCGTCTCGGTGCAGGCCGGAGAGGGGGTCATGCCCTGGCACCAGGCGCACAGCTTCGTGCGCGGCCACTGGTCGGTGGCCGCCAGCAGCAGCCCCATGATCCTTTCCAAGTGCTGCCATGATACCGATATTCTCCACTGGCTGATCGGCCGGCCCTGCCGGAAAGCGGCCAGTTTCGGCTCCCTGGATTATTTCCGGCCGGAGCGGGCCCCGGCCGGCGCCCCGCCGCGCTGCACGGACGGATGTCCGGCCGAAAAAGAATGCGCCTACAGCGCCCTGCGCTATGCCGGCGACCGGCGGTTTCCCTGGCTCCCCATGGTCTACGACCGGGCGGCGGACGCATCGCCCGAAGAAATCCGCGACTGGCTGCGCGGCAGCCCCTGGGGCCGCTGCGTGTACCGCTGCGGCAATGACGTCGTCGACCGCCAGGTGCTGGCCCTGGAGTTCGAAGGGGGCGTGACCGCCGGCTTCACCATGACCGCATTCGATACCGGCAGGCACCTGGAAATCCAGGGAACCCGGGGAGTCCTGAAAGGGGGAGACCTGTTCTACCGGCAGTTCGGCGCCCATTTGCTGCTGCTCCCGCATGAAGGAGAGGCGCGGCGCTTTACGGTTCGCTCCGAGGACGGGGGCTACGAGCTGCACGGCGGTGGAGACCCGGCCCTGGTCCGGGCCCTGTACGACGAGATGACCCTGCCCGAAGGGGAGTCCCTCCAGGCGGCCATTTCCTCCACGGTTCACAGCCACCTGATCGCTTTTGCAGCGGAAGAGGCCAGGGTTAGCGGGCGCGTGGTGGATGTGGCCCAATTCCAGAGGGCGGCGGCCGCACTCAGCAGAGAATGACCAGCTCCTCGGGGGAGCGGGTCAGCCGGCGGAGAGAGCCGTCCTCTTCCACGTGGAAGGTGTCCTCGATGCCGACGGCCCCTTCACCCGGGAATACCAGCTTGGGCTCGAACGCAAAGGTCATGCCCGGCTCCAGGCGCATCTCCTCGAACCCCCGGGCGATAAAAGGATACTCGTCGATTTCCACGCCGATTCCGTGCCCGATAAAGGAAACCTGGGCGCCCCGGGCGCCCATGAAGTGGTCGGCATAGCCCATTTCTACCGCCAGGGCCAGGCAGCTCCGGTACAGGCTGTCCCAGGACGGAAATGTGCGGGTCAGGGTGGTCATGTGCGCCTGCAGCCGGCACATGTCCTCGAACCCGCGGCGCAGCTTTTCGGCAAGCCCGCCGATGGCGAAGACCCGCGTCTGGTCGACCAGGTAGCCATCCAGGCTGCCGGCAAAATCCACCAGAACCGGCTCGTCGGGGAGAAGGATTTTGCCGCCGGCTCCCTGGCCGAAAAAGGGGCCGGCTCCTCTTCCGCCCAGAGGGGTGTCGGTGTAGGCCGGGACCGCGCTGTCCGCCCCGGAGAGGACGTGTCCGAACAGCATCTCCCCGTTGAAGGCCCTCATGCGCATCAGGCCGACATGGCCGTTCCTCCGGGCCACGTATTCCAGTTCCGCCGCCAGCTCCACTTCGCTGATTCCCTCGCGGATCCGCTGCCGCGCTTCCCGGTAGACCAGGTCCACCTGGGCGGCGGCTTCCTCCATGATCTCGATCTCATACCGGCTCTTGATCATGCGCACCTGCCGGATCAGCGGAGTGGCGTCCGCGAAGGAGGCTTCGGGAAAAACCTTGCGGCAGCGCTCGTACAACTGGACCGGCAGCACGTCCAGCTCCATGCCGATGGATTTCGGAGCGGGAATCCCGTAGGCCGCCAGGATGCCGGGGATATCCCGGAATGACTGGAAGGGGACGACTTCCGGCAGCAGCGATTCTTTCCTGGCGCGGGAAATTTCGCGGCGGACCATGTAAATGGGCGGGCCTTCGGCGGGAACATAAAGGCATCCGCTTTGGGTGGTGCCGGTGAAGTAAAACAGGTCGGCGTTCTGCATGCAGAGGACGGCTTCCAGGCCCGCGCCCGCCATTTTGCGCTGCAGCCCGACCCGGCGGTGCTGTAATTCGGAACTCGGCGTAATTCTCATCGTAATCCTCATTCTTGCCGCCCGGTCGCGGCTTCCTGGTGAATCTTCCCCCGGGGGAATATGATACCCTTTTTGGGCGGAGCTGTATTATCATTCGTCTTTATGGAAAACGGCGGACGTCCCATCGCAGAAGAGGAATATACCCGGCAGACCCGTGCCTGGCTGGACCGGCGCTACCGGCTCTCCGACCTCTGCGGCGAGCTGGACCACGAAGCGCAGAGCGGCGGCATTCGAGGCGTGTATCACGCTCACCAGCCGGTCTACGGAGTGTGGGGCTCCTGCTGCGAGCCCGGACGGATCCAGCGGTATGCGCTCAGCTGGCACCTGCTCGAAGCTCTCCGGCGGATTTCCTTTTCCACCCTGCTGGACGTGGGTGCGGCGGAAGGATTTACCCAGGAGCTCATCCGCAGCCATTTTTCGGCGCGGACCTTCGGCGCCGACCTCAGCGCGGAAGGGTGCCTGCGGGCCCGCGGCATCTTTCAGACGGATTCCGCGGCCGCCGATGTACACCGGCTGCCGTTCCGCGAGAACAGCGTGGACGTGGTCCTCTGCAGCGAAACTCTGGAGCACGTGCCGGATCCCGAACGGGCCCTGGAGGAAATGCTACGCGTAGCCCGGGTGGCGGTGGTGCTCAGCATTCCGTTGGAAGCCGAGGAAATCATTGCGGCCAACCGGCGGGACCAGGTGGCCCATGCCCATATCCACCGCTTTACCGCCGAAGCCTTCGAATCTCTGCGCCGTCCGGGCCTGGAGGTGGAGTGCCGTCCCGTATTGTCCGGTCCTTTCCTGGAACTGGCCCGATCGCTGGAGGCCCTGCGCCCTTTGGCGGGAGAAACGGAGCCGGGCCGGAGCCGGTTCGGCGAGATGCTGCGGCAGGCCCTGCCACTGGACGGACTGCTGATCGCGCAGGGCGGGTCTCCGCACGGGTGGATCGTCGTCCTGCGGAAAAAAGCCGAGGCCAAGTTCGCCGATGACCGCGGACCGATCGATGCTTCGGATATCCTGCTTCCCGCCCGCCCGCCGCATTGCCTGGCCGGGTGGACCTATGCCGCGTGGCAGTCTTTGCCTGCCGATTCCGGCCGGCTGCTTTTTCATTTCGACCGCCTGGAGGAAAGCGGTTCCGGGCTCCGGCTTGCCGGCTGGGGCTTTCTGCAGGGATGCAGCGCCGAGTTCCAGCGCCTGGCTGTGGCCTTTGACAGCCGTCGGAAATATTATCTGCTTCCGGCGCAGATGACCGACCGGCCGGACGTCGGACAGCACTTCGCTTCCGCCGCTTATCTGCATTGCGGTTTCGAGCTGTTCGTGCCCTGGCCCTCCCTTCCTCCCGGAGAATACCGGCTGGAGCTGGTTTGCCACAACCAGGGCCTTGCCGTGCGCCGGCGGACGGAGATTTCCCGTCTGGTTCCCGGCCGGCCATGACGGACATTATCCTTTTCAACAAGCCCTTCGAGGTTCTCTGCCAGTTCACGGACCGCGAGGGGAGGAAAACCCTGGCGGACTTCATTCCCGAGGCCGGTGTGTATCCCGCCGGTCGCCTCGACTACGACAGCGAAGGACTGCTGATTCTCACTGCCGACGGATCCGCGCAGAAAGCGATCGCCGATCCGCGGTCCGGCATGGCCAAAACCTACCTGGTGCAGGTGGAGGGGATTCCCGGCGAGTCCGCTCTGCAGCTCCTGCGTGCCGGCGTGGAGCTCAAGGACGGCAAAACCCGCCCGGCACGGGCGGAAGCGGCTTTTCCTCCGGACGATCTCTGGGAAAGAGTTCCGCCCGTCCGCTATCGCCTTCGTGTTCCTACTTCCTGGATTCGCCTGGTCATTAAGGAAGGGCGGAACCGCCAGGTCCGCCGCATGACCGCGGCGATCGGTTTTCCGACGCTCCGGCTGATCCGCACCGCCGTCGGGCCCTGGAGCCTCGGCGCGCTGCGGCCCGGGCAGTGGCGGAAAATCAGGGTTCTATTACCTTGACCCGGATTCGGATGGGCTTGACGGGAGCCTCCTCTTTCAGCTCCACGGCGGAAATGGCGTCGGCTACCTCCATGCCCCGGGCGACATATCCGAAGACCGTGTAGTTGTTGTCCAGGTGGGGCTGGCTGTCGAGAACCACGAAAAAGCTGTCCATGGCGCTGTCGGGATCATCGCCTCGCGCCATGGACAGGATGCCCCGCTCATGCTTCCGGGCGCTGAATTCCGCGCGCAGCGGCTTCCGCAGGGGCTGGTACTTCTCCGGAACGGCCGGCTCGCGGGAAGCCAGCAACCCGGCCTGCACCACGAACCGGGGAACCACCCTCTGAAACAGCGTGCCGTCATACAGTCCCAGCCGGGCGAAACGCAGGAACTGGCGCACATGCTCCGGGGCCGCGTCGGGGTAAAAGCGCACTTCGATCTCTCCCATATCGGTCTGGATCCGCGCGCCGTAGCGGGCCAGGTCGGCGGCCGGCGTGTCGGTAAAAGGAATGACTTCCGGGGGCGGGCGGTCCCGCAGATAGGCTTTCCGGATTGCCACCCGGTCCAGCAGCTTCTGGTCCTTGTCCGCCGGCTGGAAGGAAATTGCCGAGGCGATGTCCAGGCCTTCGGCCACCTGGGCAAACACGGTATATTGGCCGTTGAGCGCCAGCTGGTCGCGGACGCAGAGGAAAAACTGGGCCCCGGCGCTGTCCTTCTGATTCGGGATGAGCACGGCAGCCACCGCGCCCTTGGCCAGGGGCAGGGGATTGGGCTCGAATTTCAGCTCCTGCAGCCCGCCGGTGCCATAGAGCTCTTTCCTGGCGGGGTCTTTCGTCAGGGGATCTCCCCCCTGGATCATGCCCCCGGGAACCGCGCGGTGAAAAATGGTCCCTTCATAAAAGCGGTTCTGCACCCGCTCCAGGAACTTCCGGACATGATTCGGGGCCGCGGACGGGTAGACTTCCAGCACGATGGTGCCGGCATCGGTCTCCAGGACGACCTGCCTGTCGCCGAAGGCCGTAGCGGCTCCCTGGGCATCAAGAAAGCGGCAGGATAGCCAGAGCAGCGCGAACAGACGCAGGAGCCGGCAGGCGATCCCGGTCCCCCCGCTTTTTATGCCGACCCGCAGGTCCTTCCGTTGTTCGGGAATGGGCATCCTCCGGCAGCGGCGGGGTCAGTAGGTTTTCTCGCCGAAATACTTCATGAACTGCACCCGCTCATAGGCGGCGGCGAAGGCGTTCTTCCGGGAGCGGAGCGATCCATTGAAATCCGCCAGGGTCTGGTATCCTTTTTCCGCCATCCAGGCTTCGATCCCCCGGTTCATCCGGGTGATGGCAGCGGGGCCCTCGTTGTAAAGGACCGAGGCGATCTGTACGGCCGAGGCTCCGGCCAGCAGGAACTTAAGGGCGGTTTCCGCCGAGTGGATTCCGGTGGTGGCGGCCAGGTCGCAGCCCAGGTTTCCGGCGAGAATCCCGGTCCAGCGCAGGGGAATCAGGAAATCGTGCGGGGAGCTCAGGACGTCCGATACGATCACCTTCTGGGTGGAGATGTCGATGTCCGGGGTACAGAAGCGGTTGAAGATGGTAATGCCTGCAATGCCCGTCTCGGAAAGCTTCTGGACGAAGCCGGCCAGGTTGGAAAAATAGGAGCTGATCTTGATGGCTACCGGGATTTGCACCGCCTGCTGCACCTTGCGAATGGTTTCGAGGTAAAACAGGTCGTTGTCGACGCCGGTCTTGTTGAAATCCGACGGCACCAGGAATAAATTCAGCTCCAGGGCATCCGCACCGGCATCCTGCATGGCCTTGGCATAGGCCATCCATTCCCCGGCGCTGACGCAATGTATGCTGGCGACAATCGGGATGGAGACGGCCTTTTTGGCTTCCCCGATCAAATGGACGTAATGGCGAAGGCTGTCCTCCCTGAGGACGCAATCGAAATAATCCATGTATTCCATGTCCGATCGGGTGCGGGGGCGCCGGTTCATCTCCTCTTGCAGCTGGTGATGGATTTCCTCTTCGAAAATGGATTTCAGAACGATGGCCCCGGCCCCGGCTTCGGCCAGTTTTTCAATCTGGGCGGCATGGCCGGTCATGGTGCTGCTGGCGGCAATTACCGGACTTTTCAGATCCAGTCGGAAAAATCGGGTGGCTAAATTTACCATACTCTCCTTTCGTATTCGGCGGATCGATTCGGTTCCCCTGCCTGTCGGCAATGTCTCTCTCTCCAGTCCGGTGCAGGCCAGGCCTTTCCGAACCATGCAGAAATTTACCACATAGGCGGCCTTTTTGATAAGAAAAGCGGAAAATCAGGGGAGGTCGTTGGCCCGGCCCTTCCGGTCCAGAACCTCCCGAACCTTGGAGGCCAGCGTGGCAGCCGTGAAGGGTTTCGGAAGGTAGGAGACGCCGGGATCCAGGACTCCCTGGTGGCTGATGGCTTCCTCCGGGTAACCGGAGATGAACAGCGCGTGGCAGTCAGGGTATTGCCGCTGCAGCCGTTCCACCATTTCCCGTCCGGTCATCCCGGGCATGATGACATCGGTCAGAATCAGATCCATGGTTACGGTCAGGGTTGGCAGCAGGGCCAGGGCCTCCTCTCCGGACGAAGCGGTGATAAGCCTGTACCCCCTGGCTTCCAGTGTGGAGGAAATGAACTGCCGAACGGCTTCCTCGTCCTCGACCACCAGGATCGTTTCCGAGCCCTGGGATGGGAGATGGACAGGCAAACCATGGGTCGGAGCGGTTTCCACCCGGCAGGCTTCCACCCGGGGAAGATAGATCCGGAAGATGCTTCCCTGGCCCGGTTCGCTGGTCACCCAGATCCAGCCTTTGCTCTGCCGGACAATACCGTAAACGGTTGCCAGGCCCAGGCCGGTCCCGGACCCTTTCCCCTTGGTGGTGAAAAAGGGCTCGAAAATCCGGGCCCTGGTTTCGGCATCCATGCCACGGCCATTGTCCGACACCGAGAGTAGAACGTAGGGTCCGGGCGGCATGGAGGGGCGATGGTCCGGGTCGCCCGCCTCCAGGGTCACATTTCTGGTTTGCATCGTCAGCTGCCCGCCTTGTGCCATGGCGTCCCTGGCGTTGGCGGCCAGGTTGATGAGGATCTGCTGGATCTGCCCGCTGTCGGCCAGAACCAGGTCCAGGCCCGGCTGGCAATCGGTCGAAACGCGGATGTTTTCTCCCACCATGCGTCGGATCATGGTCTCCGATTCGGAAATTTCCCGGTTGAGATCCAGCGGCTGCAGGGCGACAACCTGCCGGCGGCTGAAGGCCAGCAGCTGCCGGGTCAATCCGGCGGCCCGATCCCCGGCGATGTGAATCTGCTCGATGGCCTTCCGGCTGTCGCTTTCCCGTATCCGGTCGAGCAGCAGCTCCGTGTAGCCGTTAATCACCGTGAGCAGATTATTGAAGTCGTGGGCCACGCCTCCCGCCAGCCTGCCGATGCTTTCCATTTTCTGCACCTGGCGATATTCCTCCTCCATGGCCCGATGGTCGGTCAGATCGAAGCCCACACTGGCTGTCCCCAGGATCTGCCCTTCCGAATCGCGCAGCAGGGCGTGGTTCCACTGGATAATCCGTTTTTTTCCGCTCCGGGTCAGCAGGGAAGATTCGTAGAACGCGGCGCTGTCCCTGCCGGTCATCGCTTCGGCGAATGCCCGTCGATGAGCATCGCGCTCTTCGGCCGGAAGGAAGCGCTCCACCCATACCTGGCCCAGGATCTCCTCCCGCTTCCAGCCCGTCAGGCCGACCAGGTAGTCGTTGCAGAAGGTGACCCGCCCTTCGCGGTCCAGCATCAGCGTGGCCAGCCTTACCGTCTCCAGAAGGGATCGGAAGCGCCGGTCGGACTCCTCGGCGGTGCGCTGGGCGCGGTCCGCGGTCTTCCTCTCCCTTTCCAGGCTCTGTCTCTGCTCGGCAATCAGCCGGGACCGCTCCTCGATCAGGCTTTCCAGTTCCTTATGTTTCTGCAGCAGTCGGCGGTTGCGCCACATCCAGGCTCCGCGGACCAGCCCGGCTGCCCCCGCGGCCAGGGTCAGCCAGATCCACCAGGCCAGCCACCAGGGGGGCAGCACCCGGAAGGAGAACCTTGCCGGCGGGTCCGTCCAGTGCAGGCGGTCGATGCTGGCCTGGATTTCCAGGATATGTTCGCCGATTCCCAGGTTGCCGAATGTCTGCTGCCGGGAAGCGGCAATCGTCCACATCGGGTCTGTCGCCGGGAAGCGGAAGCGGCAGATCCCCTTGGATTCATAGCGGAAAGTAGCCGGGGCAAACTCAACCGCCAGGGTCCGTTCCGCCCAGCGGATGGCCGGTTTGCCGACCGTCACCTTCCTGCCTCCGAAATGAGCGTTGTGAATCCAGACGCCCGGTGTCGGATAGCGGTCGAGCTCGTCGCCCGGCTTGAATCGGGAAAGTCCGCGATTGGTGCCGATCCAGACGGTTCCGTCCGGATCGGTGTGAAAGGCATTCCAGGCGGTATCCGGCCAGACCAGGCCGTTGGAGATTCCAAAATGGTACCAGCGGCCGGTATCGTATACGTCCAGCCCCTGCTCCGTTCCCACCCAGAGCCAGCCGCGGGCATCGTAGCAAAGGATGCTGAGGTCCACGGAGGATAAACCGTTTTTCGCCGTAAAGTGCTCGATCCGCAAGGAGTCTTCCTGCGGGCGGACCCGGCCGACCCCCAGAATGTTGCCGTAGCCAATCCAGAGCTCGCCGTCCCTGCCGGATTCCAGGAAGACAATGGAGTTATGCAGCAGCCCGTCCTCGGTGGTAAACCGCCGCCATTGCCCGTCGGTAAAGCGGTACAGACCTGAGGGGGAGCCGACCCACAGGGTCCCCCGGGTGTCAAAAGTCATGTCGTAGCTGGGAAGAGCGGGATTGGTTCCAGGCAGGGGAAAAAGTTCGAAGCGACCGTTTTCCGAAAAATTCCGGGAAAGGAAAAGACCCTTTCGGGTACACACCCAGACGGCTCCATCCGGGTATACATGAATGCCTACGATCTGCGAATCTCCCAGTCCGCGGAGCGAGTCGACAGGAGTGGCGGGTCCCTTTGCGGAAGGCAGGAATCGGTACAGCCCCATATTCCTAAAGCCGATCCAGAGGAATCCCGCAAGGTCGACGGCCAGAGACCGGATCTCGTCATCGGGCAGCCCGATTTGGGAGTCCACCGGCCGCGACACCTTGCCGTTCCTGTCGATCTGCACCAGGCCCCGGCCGGTGGCTACCCAGAGCGATCCTGCTTTATCCCGGGTGATAGCGTGAATGGTGCTGTGAGGCAGGCCGTCGGCCGTGGTCCAGGAGAGCCAGCGCTCCTGGCCGATACCCCGCGCCAGGCCGCTGGCCCGCAGCCCTATCCACAGGTTGCTTTCGTGATCCCAGTGCAGACAGGAGGCGAAGCCGCCGGGCAGCCCTTTTGATTCCGTCAGAGCAGACCAGCCGCCCTGGTGCCGGAACAGAACTCCGGAGGCGTAGGGGACGGCCAGATCTCCCTCCGGGGTTCGAAAAAGAGGAGCCCTGTAGTTGGTCCGCTGTGGAATCGTCATCCCAGGCAGAAAGCGCTCTTCCCCTTTCGGCAGCTGCCAGAGGCGTGGATCGGTCCGAACCCATACCGAGCCGTCGGCGGTGATCTCCAGGCCGAGCGGTCCGCGAAAGCCGAACGGGTCGGGAATCTCATACTTTCCGGCAGGTGAGTCGAAGGAGGGACCCTGGATGCGATACACCCCTCGAGTGGATATCGTCCAGAGGTCTCCGTCCGGGCCGATACGAAGGGCCTGCACTTCTCCGGTATTCTTTCCAAACCGGCGGACGGTCCATGCTTTCCCTTCCAGGCTGGCCGGGCGGATTTCGGCCACCCCCATGTTGGTGCCCGCCAGGAGCCTGTCTCCCTCGACCCGCAAATCGAAGACCGAGGTTCTGTCCATGGCGTCTCCCTGCAGAAGAGGCAGGGAGAATTCGAAGCCGTCCCATACGGCCAGCCCGGCGGGAGTTCCCACCCAGAGCAGATCCCGGAATGCGGCCAGGGCAAATACCGAGTTGCCGGGAAGGCCGTTCTCCGTGGAGTAGCGTTCGAACTGGCGTCCGTCGAATCGGAAAATTCCATTGGCTGTGCCGGCCCAGAGGGCGGCGGACGGATCCTGTCCGAGGCATTGTATGGAAAGAGAATGGAGACCGCGGTCAAAGCTATAGAGGTGGAAGGGCTGGCTCTGTGCAGGAAGAAGGCTTATTCCGGGGAAGGATAAAAGAGCCAGAAAAAGAGCGAAAGCGGCGAATGGCCTCATTCGCCTTTTCCCTGTCCTCCTTTCTGGCGACAGGATCCAAGGAATAGGGAACGGAAGGTTCCTACTGCAGGGCGCGGAGTATGGCCTCATAATCGTACTGCTCCGCCCAGCGGCTCAAGGCCTCGCCCTGCCTGGGGTACCCCGGAGCAACTTCCTGCGTGATGAGCTTCTGAAGAAGACGCATGTGTCCCGATTCGGCGGCTCGGACCATTTTGCCGCGAAGCTCCTCGGGGAGAGCCATGAAGTCTTCTGCCTGCGGCGGGGGCATTGGGCTTATGCGGGGAACCGATTCCTCCATGACATATTCCACGCCAAGCAGGATCCCGATCCGTTGCAACAGGTCGGTCAGTCGGACCGGCTTGCTGATAAAATCATCCACGCCGGCCGACTTCCATTCCTCCTCGCGGACATCCAGGACGCTGGCGCTGATCAAAAAGATCCGGATGGACTGCAGGAGAGAGCGGCAGCGGATCGCCCGGGCCGTCTCCAGTCCGTCCATTCCGGGCATGCGTCGGTCCAGCAGGATCAAGCGGGGTGGTTCCGCGTGGCACGCAGCCAGGGCTTCCTCTCCGCTGGCCGCCTCGCGCACCAGGAATCCGACGGATTCCAGGAGCTGCTTGAGCAGCCGCCGGTTGGATTCGATATCGTCCACCACAAGGATGGCAGGAACGGGTCCGCCTGGCTTAAGCCGCAGCGGGGCATGGGAGTCCGCGGGAAGGTAGGGGGAACCGGGCGCCGGGTCCGGCAGGGTGGCCGGGAAAGAGAAGCGAAAAGTGCTGCCCTGTCCGGGTTGGCTGGTAACGGCAATGTCCCCGCCCAGCAACCGGGCCAGCTGCCGGCTGATCGCCAGTCCCAGCCCGGTTCCGCCCGTCTGGCCGCGCCGGTTGCCGGTTTGCTCGAAAGATTCAAAAACCTGTTCCAGGTTCTGCGGATCGATCCCCGGACCCGTATCCTCCACCTCGGCATGGATCCAGACCGACTGGATGTTCCCCTCTCCGCTGAAAGATCTTTCGGCGCTGACTTTCAGCCGGATGCCACCGGAGGCCGTAAAGCGGACCGCATTGCCCAGCAGGTTGAGCAGTACCTGGCGAACCTTGCCGGCATCGGTGTGCAGGTGGGCCGGTACATCCGCCGCCACGCTGGACAGAAAAGAAAGTCCTTTGTCTTCGCCCTGGCATTTCACCATGGAGCTCAGGTCTCCCAGAAGGGAATGAAAATGGAAATCGGAGGGGTCCAGCTGCATCTTTCCGGCTTCAATCTTGGACAGGTCCAGGATATCGTTGATGAGCCGCAACAGAAATTCCCCGCTGCGGTCGATGGTGGCCAGATGCTCCCGCTGCCGGGGAGTCAGGGCGGGGTCCCTTTGCATGAGCTGGGTAAATCCCAGGATGGCGTTCATCGGGGTTCGGATTTCATGAGACATGCTGGCCAGAAACAGGCTCTTGGCCCGGTTGGCGGCATCGGCCTGGTCTCGGGCCTGGCGCAGCTGTGCCTCGATCCGCTTCCGCTCGGTGAGATCATGGTCCAGGCCGCGGTACCCTCTCCAGTTTCCTTCGGCGTCAAAAACCGGCACCCCGTTGGTTTCCAGTGTGACCATGCTGCCGTCCTTGCGCCGCAGGGTGTTCTCCAGGGCCAGGATCGGAGCCCGGCGCTCCATGAGGGGGCCGGCCAGCGCGGCAACGCGCGCTGCTTCCTCCGGGGGCATGAGGTCGAAAGGCGAACGTCCCAGGATCTCCTCCGGTTCGTAGCCCAGCATGGCGCGCGACTGCGGGCCGCAGAAGGTATAGACCGCTTCCTCGTTCACTTCCCAGACCCAGTCGGGCACGGTTTCCACCAGGTCCCGGTGCCGCTGTTCGCTCAGCCGAAGTTTTTCCTCGGCGCGACGGCGCTCGGCGACTTCCAGGCGCAGTTCCGCGGTGCGCTGGGCGATCCGCTTCTCCAGGGTAACGAACGCCTGCTGCAGGGCGTTCTGGGACTGCAATCTTTCCAGGAACACTCCCATCTGGCTGGCAATCGATTCCAGCAGGTGGCAGACCGTCCGGGGGAGCTCGATCCATTGCCGGGAGGCCAGGTTGATGAGCGCCAGAATGCGGTCTTCCCGGACGATGGGAATGATCGAAACGGTCTGCAGGCCTTCCCGCCGCACGCTCTCCAGAAGGGGAGCGGGCAGGTCTTCGGCTTTCCCGTGATAAGGTCGGCCGTTTTTTACCCAGGATGCGACTTCGCTGCTTGCCGGGAAGAAAGCGTTCTTACCGGCGAATTCCGTGGAAATCCCGCCGTGGAAAGCGAGACGCAAATCCCCGGTATCATCCAGGAGGTAGATGCCTCCGGCTTCGAAGCCGCTGATGACCAGGCCGGCGTCCAGGCACAGCGGCACGGCTTCTTCCAGGCTGTTGATGGCCAGAAGGCGGAGCCCCAGGTCGCGCTGCACCTGCAGCGCTTCCTCCATCTGAATGGCCTGCTGGAGGTTTTCGCTTTCCTTTCGGGCTTCCTCCTCCTGCTTGTGCCGGGCGATATCGAGGGTTACTCCGGATACTTTTACCGGATTGCTTCCTTCCCTGAGGGCTGTGCATCCCATCCCCAGGAACCAGCGCCAGCAGCCGTCCGGCATCCGGACCCGATATTCGCATTCGAAGGGGGTGCCGTCCCGGATAGTCTGCTGCAGCGCCTGCTTCAACCGGGGGGTATCTTCCGGATGAATCAGCTCCATCAGCCGCTCCAGGGATGTATAGGCGCGGATATCCCGGCTGCCGATATATTCCGGAAAATTCTCTGAGTAGCGGATGGTGCCGGCGGAGATATCCCACTCCCAGGTAATCATGCGGCCGGATTTCAGAGCCAGCTGCAGAAAGTCTGCCGTCGGGTCCGCGGCCCGAACCGGCTGACGGTCGGTGGCGGCTTCCTTTTCTGGCGTTGCGACGGGTTCGTTTTCCAGCATGAGATGGACAGGCGGTTTCCCTTTGTCCGGCTTCATTCCGCGGGCGGCCGGAATTCGGGGTTCGGAGAGGGCATGCGGGCGCCGGTCTCCTTCAGCCAGTCGTCCAGCCGACGCCGCAGCTCGGCGGTGCGGCCAGGCTCGGCGGCGGACAGGTCCTTGGTTTCGGAAGGGTCCTGGGCCAGGTGGTAAAGCTCGTCGTGTCCGTCCTCGTAATAGTGCAGCAGCTTCCATTCCCTGGTCCGGATGGCGCTCACCGGGGTGGTGGTCGGATAATAGTGCGGATAGTGGAAGCAGAGGGCATCGCGCTCCAGGCGCTGCCGGTCGCGGCGGAGCAGGGGCTGCAGGCTGAGCCCGTCGGTTGAGGCCGGCTCGCCGAGCAGCGTGGAGTAGAGGTCCGTGGAAGTGACCATCTCCTCGGATATCGAACCGGGCCGGGTCATCCCGGGCCAGCGGACAATCAGCGGGACCCGAATTCCGCCTTCATACAGGGATCCTTTGCCGGAGCGCAGCGGGGCGTTGTTGGTGACCGCCACGCCGCGGAAAGGATTAATATAGCCTCCGTTGTCTGAAGTGAAAACCACGATCGTCTGATCGGCCAGCTGCAGCCGGTCCAGTTCGCCGAGCACCCGCCCGACGCTTTCGTCCAGGCTTTCCAGCATGGCGGCGTAGACCGGGTTGGTGTGGCGCATGCCGGGCCGGATCCGGGCTTTGTATTTTTCGATCTTGTCCGCTTTGGCTTCGATAGGTGTGTGGACGGAATGATGCGCCAGGTAGAGGAAGAACGGTTTCCCGGCGCTGGCCCGCATGAAGCGGATTCCTTCATCGGTCAGCCGGTCGGTCAGATATTCGCCCGGCTTGCCGCCCCACAGTCCGGGAACGTAGCGCAGCTCCCTGGTGCTGGAGAAATCGCCGCGGTACGGATAAAAATAGGTTGCCGGCGCACCCCAGTGGGTTCCGCCGATATTGAGGTCGAATCCCTGGGCCTCCGGGTAATTGGCCGGGCCGCCCAGGTGCCATTTGCCGATGCTGGCGCTTTGAAATCCCCGATCCCTCAGCTTTTCGGCAAGGGTGACTTCTGTCAGGGGCATGTCCGGAACCGATGGCGCCGGAAGCAGCCGCCGATCGCGCGTCGGGCTGATGGCTCCTTCGCTCCAGATAGTCATGCCCAGTCGTGCGGGGTGCTTGCCGGTCATGATGGAGGCGCGCGTCGGCGAGCAGATCGGCGCCGCGGCACAGGCATTGGAAAAACGCATTCCCTGCCCGGCGAGGCGGTCGAGATTCGGCGTCTCGTGCAGGTCGGAACCGTAGCAGCCCGGATCCATGCCGCCCAGGTCGTCGGCCAGGATAAGGACAAGGTTCATCGGGGGAGCAGCCGCAGCCGGCAGGGTGCCGGCGGCCAGGGACGCCAGAAATGATCTTCGTGAAATCATAATGTGTTTCTTTCAAGAGTCGGGAGTTGAAAAATCCCATCCACGATTATCCGGTTTTTTACGTTAATTCCGATCGGGAATAATGTCAAGAGCAATGCCTCGTGCAAAAGTCACCCGTCTTTGCGGATGTCGTGACGTGGTGTTCCGCCTTTGCCGTGCGAGGCCCCGCGTAAGCCGGCCAGGGATTGTTATTCCGAAGCGAATTCTCGTAAGGGACGACAGGATTGTGGCCTGGCGATTCCTTGCCGGGTTGGCTCCAGCGCGGGGCGAGTCCCATCGGAACAGAAGAACAAAATGAATGATCGAATTTTACGACCTTGTCGGGGAAGACAGCTTCGCAAAAAATCAAACGGGTGTCTTCAGGAGAAGGCCTTACCGTCTCTAGGGCGGGACGTGTGGGCCGTCAAGGAATTGTATCCAGCAAGGCGGGCTGAAGGCCCACTGACATAATCGCCTGGGGCGGAGCGCAGCGGAGTTCCAGGTCGGTTTGCCGTAAGTACGAAGGGCGGAAAACCCGAGACCCATCCTTTGGGGTCGATCCCTAACAAAGATTTTTGTCCGGGACCTTCCTCATAGGGATAGGGCGGAAGAATGTCTCGGGCCTTCAGCCCTTATGTATAACCTAACTGCGCACCTGGGGCTGCGCTTCGCTCCACCCCAGCCTATTATGTGCCGGGCCTTTGGCCCTTGGCTTTATCCGGAAATTAAAATGTGTGTCTTTTTACCAAGCCATCAGGGAGGGTGGCCCGGTAAAAAAAGTTCTACATCTGGAGATTTCCATTGGAGAAAGCCTGAAAGGATTTCGTTACCCTACCCCGGGGGACACCCTTAGGCGACAACCCTGACAGGGTTGCGCAAAATCCAGGCATGCCAGGTGTTGCGCAGCCCTTACAGGGCTGAATGTGAAATATCCGCCTACCCGGGGTAGCGCCTGCGGCGCAACCGCGGGCTGTGTTCCGGAACCCCTTTGTGGTTCCTGCTACTTTCTGCCGGGTCATCATGTTTGATGGCCCGGCAGAAAGCACCACATCGGTGGCTTTACGTTGCGGAAAGCCCTGAAAGGGCTTCGTAATACAGCCGGGGTTGGCTCGCTTCGCGCCTACCCCGGGTAGGGACACCCTTAGGCGTCAACCCTGAAAGGGTTGCGCACAATCCAGCCATGCCAGGTGTTTGCGCAGCCCTTTCAGGGCTGGGTTTTAAACAAATCCGCCTACCCGGGGTAGC
>CAINFC010000320.1 GCA_903847975.1 uncultured Acidobacteriota bacterium
CGCATCAATATCGGCTTTCGACATGTTCTCCCCCTGGTTCCCTTTATGGCCCTGGCTTGCGGATATGTGGCCTCCTTCGTATGGCAAAAACGAAAGACGGCAGGGAGGCTGGCGGTGATCCTGTGCCTGGCGGCAGCCATGGGGGAATCGATTGCCCACCATCCCGACTACCTTGCCTATTTCAACCCGTTGGCCGGACAGCATCCGGAAAATATCGTCTGCGATTCCGACCTCGACTGGGGGCAGGATTTGCATCGGCTTTCCGCCAGGCTTTCCGCCTTGGGGAGGCCGCGGGTGGGCGTTTGCTATTTCGGCAATTTTCCCCTGGAAAAATCGGGCCTGACAAATTACTATGTTCTTTCCGCGGATCAACCGGTATCCGGCTATGTCGCCGTCAGCGCTTTCTGCCTGCACAATGCCTTTGGCTCTCCAACCGACTATGGCTGGCTGCGGGCCAGAACCCCCAGGGAAAGGATCGGCAAATCGATATTCCTATATGATCTCCCTTAGGGAAGCGGCAAACAGTCTCCTTCCGCGTCAGACACGCCCGGACTGTTTCCTCATCCCTTAGCGAAAGAGCCGGTCGCCAGGAGATGGCGGCGGTTTAGCGGCCATCTCCTGGCGACCGGGGAATCAGCGGATACGCCGCCTACCTGGCTGAGAAGGGGATGGCGGCCAGGGAGGCGCCGTCCAGCGTCCCGAAGTAGGAGAGCAGCGCCAGGGGGCTGCCGCCGGTGATCACCAGGTAGCCGGTCGATTCGGCCGGCAGTTTGGCAATCCACTGGGAAACCAGCGCCGTTCGGCTCTGGCCGGGGCCGAGCGACTGCGTGCTGCGGGCCGTCTCCGATCCGCCGGAACCGTAAGCGATTACCGTGACTTCGGCCGGGGAGGCGGAGGGGTTGCCTATTGCCAACCCGGTGTAATAGCCGCTGTTTTCCACGTAAAAGGGCATCAGCCAGGATCCGGCAACAGCCGCCTTCAGCGCGGAGGCGGCCTTGGCTCCCGTTTTCGGGTCGGCGGCCAGGACGTAGCCCAGCACCTCGCCCGAACTCAGCTCCACGCGGAACCATCCGGCATCCCTGGCCGCCGGAACCGAGCTTCCCAGCAGCGATTCGACCGTCTCGCTCAGCGTCCCGCCGGCCGGAATGGTCCGGCTGGCCGCGGTGCCCAGGGTAGATCCGCCCGTCGAGGAAAAGCGGACGGTAGCGCTGCGGGAAGCCGTCGAGCAGTTGACCAGCACCAGACGGCTGCCGAACGTGCCGTTGAGCTCGGCATGAGGCTGCACCAGGGTGCGCGCCTCCGGGGTGGCCGGCTGCTGGCCGTCCGCGCTCCAGGGATCCCTGGCTCCGGAGACCTCCAGCCGGGCGGCCACGGCCACGTTCGATTGAATTTCGGCCGAAGCCGGGGCCTGCGTTCCCGTGCCGGAAGGCGGAGCGATGCGCACCGAGCCTCCCGCGGGTACCGTTGCCGTCCGGGTTTCGAGCACCGTCCCGGCGGCATTGCGGAAGACGATGCGCAGCTCGGCGGCCTTGCCGGCGGAGCCGGCGGCGATGCGCAGCCGGCGGGCGGCGGCAGGATCCTGGTCCGGTATCAGCGGCACCCAGACCGGGGAAGCGAGCAGGGGCAGAGGACCGATCCCCTCCAGCTCGGAGGGGGAAACGTCACCGCGGAAGCCCAGGCCGGCGCCCGTGGCGCGGCTCCAGCCGAGCTGGAATCCGCCGTCCAGTTTGCGCCCGCCCGCTCCGAACCATTCCTCCAGGACAAATACTTTCTGCGAGCCGGCCGGAAGAGGAAGATAGACGGGATTGATCAGGCCTTCTCCCGATGCCAGGCGTCCCTCGGCGGTCCGCGCCTCCATGCGCACGGCCAGATAATCGGCGCCGGGATTGGAAAGAGCGATTCCCTGGTAGGCGGTCAAAGCGCCCGACGGCACCGAAGAGGCCCACTGCACGGCGGCATCGCTGACGGCCGGCGGCACCGGCACCGCGGTCTGGTTGTCGGGCGTGTGCCGGTTGGCCACTGTAAAGGGGCTGGAGAGGTCGAGCACTTCGCCGGCCCGGTAGAGCAGGGAAGAGACAGGCAGGCTGCTGCCGTCGGTCAGGGTGGCGAAGTAGAGAAGGTTGTCGGCTTTCAGCGGCACGCCGTTGGAGCTGGTTTCCCCGGCCGGGATCCGGACCACGAAAAGGTCTCCTTCCCGCGTCGCGGTAAAGGTTTTAAAATCCTGGACGGTCGTGGTGGTGTTGTCGATCCGCACGCCGGCATACACCTCGGCCCGCGCCCCGCTCAACCGGGTGCCGGTTTCCGCGGTGCTCACCTCCAGCCGCAGGTTGCTGCCGTCCTGTTTCAGGGCGACCGTGGGGGTGGCCAGCGGTCTGGCGCGGCCGGCAAAGCAGAAGTCCAGCCACTGCTTCAGGTTCATGGCCAGGGGAAGCAGCGAGGAAGAGTTTTCGATATTGTGAACCCCGTTGGGCAGCAGCCAGAGCCGCTTCTCGAAGAGCGGATTGGTCCCGGCCGAGCCGATGGCCATCAGAGTGACGTTGGCGGCGGGCATGGGGAAATATTCGTCGTGGGTGCCGATGACCATCAGCAGCGGAGCGTTCTGGCGTGGCGTGTAGCGGATCGGGTCGAAGTAGTTCAGGAAGGTGAGCACCGTCGAATCCTGGTCGACGTCCTCGATGGAGTTCAGCGGATCGGTCCCGTTGTAGGGGAGGTCGCGGGTCTCCGTGTAGATTGCGTTATAGAGCCAGGAGTTGGCCAGGCGCAGTTGCGCCGGCCAGGAGCCTGCGGCGACAATGGCGATGGCTGCCTTGACGCGGCTGTCGATGCCGTTGACGAAGGTGGTCAGCAGCCCGCCCATGGAAGCGCCCAGCATGCCGAACCGGCTGCCGTCGATTTTATACGGATTGCCCGAAGCGGCAGCCAGCTCCTCGAGCGCGGTCAGGGCCCGCATCCCGGCGTAGGCCCAGTGATACAGGAAGCTGTATTCGGGCCCCTTGTCGACCGAGATCCAGGCCTGGCTGGTGTCCCGCGGGCCGCCGGTGGACTGTCCGGCCCGCGGGCCGTCGATGGCCAGGCAGACATACCCCAGCGTGGCGATCATCTGGGCCAGGGAGCGGTCGGCCTGTCCGGTGTGCCCGTGTCCCAGGACCAGGGCCGGCGCCGGGCCGCTCCCATAGGGGGGCACGGTCAGGTAGGCGTGGATCCGGATTTTTTCGTTGCGGTGTTCGGTATAGGGCGGCTGGTCCTCAAACCAGCCGGCCGAGGGGTTGGAGGTGAAAAAGACGTCGTAGTATCCGTCCCGGGCGGTGACCGAGAGCTCGAGCGTGGAGCGGTCGCGGATCCGGCTCATTACCTGCGGGGTCCACAGATCGTAAGGGGGAACTCCGCCCTGGGCCCGGGCCGGCTCCTGGAGCCAGACGGCCGTAAAAAGAAAAACCAAAAATCGTTTATATTTCATGGGAGATCCTGCTGGCGTGAAAGGGTTGACATGATATCGAAATTCTAATGGCCTTCCGCCGGGCCGTCAAGCGGCCGTCGCAGACAGCCGCGGCGAGGGGCCGCACCGGCCGATCTCCCTGTTTTCCGGACGGTCGGGGGAAGGGAAATCGCCGAAAAGCCCCGATTGACATTCACGGCGGGGGACCACTATAATCCGTTTGTGGCAAAGAACGGGATAAAGAAAATAGGTATATTCGGCGCCTGCGATCCGGATTCCCTCTTGCCTTTATTGATTCATCCTGAAATTTCACCCTGAGGAATTTTCTATGCCCTGGAGTCAGATTTACGATCCGCTGCATTCCTGGCCGCTTTCCACGGCCATGTCCGCTCTGCCGGTCTTTACCCTGTTCTTCGTGCTGCTGGTGCTGAAGAAAAAAGTCTGGATGGCCGCCCTGGCGGGCCTAGGCATGGCGGTGGTCCTGGCCCAGGCGGTGCTGGGGATGCCGGTCCCTCTGATCGGCCTTTCTGCGGTTCACGGCTTCGTCTTCGGATTTTTCCAGATCGCCTGGATCATCATCGCCTCCATCTTTCTTTATAACATTGCCATGGAGACCGGTCAGTTCGAGGTCATGAAGGAATCCATCGCCTCGCTTTCCAGCGATTTGCGGCTGCAGATGATCCTGATCGCCTTCTGCTTCGGCGCCTTCCTGGAGGGGGCCGGCGGCGGCGGCGCCCCGGTGGCCATCGCCGGTTCGTTTCTGATCGGGCTCGGATTTCCTCCCTTTCAGGCGGCGGTCATCTGTCTGCTGGCCAACACGGCGCCGGTGGCCTGGGGCGGAGTCGGCAATCCGGTGCGCGTCCTGGCAGGGGTTACCGGACTGCCGGAGCAGGCCTACAATGCCATGCTGGGAAGGATCCTGCCCCCCTTCTCGCTGATCCTGCCGCTCTGGCTGATGCGCTCCTGCTTCGACTGGAAAAAAACCATGCAGGTTTGGCCCGCTCTGCTGGTCAGCGGAGCCTCCTTTGCCGGCATGCAATATATATGGTCCAATTATGGCGAGTCCGGCCTGGTGGATATTCTGGCGGCCATCTTTTCCCTGCTGACCATGGTGGCCTTCCTGAAGTTCTGGAAGCCCAAGGAGCTGCTGACCAGCGACCCGGCCGGAAGGACCGTGGCCCTGAAGCACCACAGTGTAGGTGCGGTGCTCAAGGGCTGGTCGCCTTTTATCCTGGCCTCCCTTTTCATTTTTCTGTTTGCCCTGTCTTCCTTCAATAAATATCTGAAATTCGAGGCGCTGACCTTCCCGCTTCCCGGACTCCACCAGATGGTGGTGCGCGTCCCGCCGGTGGTGCCGCAGGCCACCCCGGAGGAGGCGAGGATGAATCTGAACTTCCTGGCCCTGCCCGGAACGGCCATTTTCATTGCCGCTTTCCTGACGGCGCCCTTCCTGGGAATGCGCTTTTCCCGCAGCTGCCAGCTCTTCGTGCAGACCTTCCGGCAGCTGGGGCCGGCGCTGATGGCCATCAGCTTCATGGTCGGCCTGGCGTATGTGACCCGCTTTTCCGGGATGGACACCATCATCGGGCTGAGCCTGACCCGCACCGGCTGGGTTTTCCCGCTGTTCGGCACCCTGCTTGGCTGGCTGGGGGTGGGCCTGACCGGGACGGACGCCGGATCCAATGCCCTGTTCGGCAATTTGCAGAAGGTGACCGCCGAGCAGCTGCACATCAGCCCGATCCTGATGGGCGCGGCCAACAGCGCTGGCGGCGTCATGGGCAAGATGATCAGCGCCCAGAGCCTGGTGGTGGCCACGGCGGCCACCAACCAGCCCGGCCGGGAGGCCGACATGTTCCGGTTCGTTTTCAAGCACAGCATCGTCCTGGCCATTCTGGTGGG
The DNA here is from genome assembly GCA_903847975.1 of uncultured Acidobacteriota bacterium. GTDB lineage: Bacteria > Acidobacteriota > UBA6911 > CAINFC01 > CAINFC01 > CAINFC01. The sequence continues at coordinate 5,336 of CAINFC010000320.1, forward strand.
CCTGGTGGTGCTTCTTTATGCCTATGTTCTGCCGGGCATCATCCCGGTTCCCTAACGGCTATTTCATAAGGAGAAAGATATGCCTCGTTTTTCCAAGGACGGAAGCAGCCGACGCTCTTTCCTGAAGGCCGGCGCCGGGCTGGCCGGCGCCGGGCTGCTGGCGGAAAAGGACCTGGTGGCTTATCAGTCCAGCGTTCGGACCGCTTCCAAGCCATCGGATCTGAAAATCACCGACCTGCGGGTGGCGGTGGTCGGCCGTGCGCCGATGACCGCGCCGCTGATCCGCATCGATACCAACCAGGGAATCTACGGGCTCGGCGAGGTGCGCGACGGTGCCTCGAAAACCTTTGCCCTGATGCTCAAGAGCCGCCTGCTGGGGGAGAATCCCTGCCAGGTCGACCGGCTGTTCCGCAAGATCAAACAGTTCGGCGGGCACGCCCGCCAGGGCGGAGGGGTCTGCGGCGTGGAGATGGCCCTGTGGGACCTGGCCGGCAAGGCCTACGGCGTGCCGGTCTACCAGATGCTCGGCGGCAAGTTCCGCGATGCCATGCGGCTCTACACCGACACGGACGAATCCCACGACCCCAAGGAATATGCCCAGCGGCTGAAGGAGCGGCTGGACCGCGGCTTCACCTGGCTGAAAATGGACCTGGGCATGGACCTGGTGCAAAACACTCCGGGGACGGTCACTCATCCCCTGGGGGACGCGTTTTCCCCGCGCGGGCTGGTCAAGCACATGTTTACCGGAATGGAGCTGACGGATAAGGGAATCGCCATGATGGCCGACTACGTGGCCCGCATCCGCGAGGCGATCGGCATGGAGGTTCCGCTGAGCATGGACCACTTCGGCCACATCGGCGTCAATTCCTGCATCCGGCTGGGGAAGGCCCTGGAAAAATACAACCCGGCCTGGCTGGAGGACATGATCCCCTGGCAGGAGACCGAGCTGATGAAGAGCATCACCCAGGCCGTGGATGCGCCCGTGGCCACCGGCGAGGACATCTATTTGAAGGAGCCTTTCGCTGAACTCTGCCGCACGCACGCCGTGGACATCATCCATCCGGACCTGGCTACTTCCGGCGGGATCCTGGAGACCAAGAAGATCGGCGACATGGCCCAGGAATACGGGGTGCCCATGGCTATGCATTTCGCCGGCACTCCGATTTCCTTCCTGGCCAACCTGCACTGCGCCGTGGCGACCGAGAACGCCCTGGTCCTCGAATTCCATTCCGCGGACGTGCCCTGGTGGGAAAGCCTGGTCAACGGCATCGAAAAGCCGATCATCAACAAGGGGTTTGCCAGGGTGCCGGACGGGCCGGGTCTGGGAATCACCCTCCATGAAGAAGTGGTCAAGCAGCACCTGGCCGAGCCGGGCTATTTTGAGCCTACCCCGGAGTGGGACAAGGAGCGGTCCTGGGACCGTCTCTGGAGCTGATCGCTTTTCCGGGAGGGGCGCGATAGGGTCCGCGCCCCTCCGCGGAAAACCTGCCGGGGCATCCTGCCCTTAGACGGCTGCCTGCGTATCCGCGCTCTTTTCCAGCGGGGTTACCGAATCCAGGAAGAGCCAGCAGAAGGCTCCCAGGAAATAGGCTCCCGCGGACACGAAAATGGCCATGTCCCAGTTGTGGGTATTCTCCACGATCTTACCGATGATCAGCGCCGCCAGCGCCCCGCCGAAGTTGCCCATCATGTTCATGCTGCCGGAAAGAGTTCCGGTGAACCTGCCGCCGATGTCCATACAGGCGCCCCAGCTGGGGGGCATCCCCAGGTCGTTGCAGAAGCTGGCCACCCCCATGGAAAGCAAAGCCAGAAAGGGATCGCGGATGAAGACCGACAGGGTCAGGCACGCGGCCGCGCCCCAGAAGCCGATCAGCGAAAGAGCCCGGCGGGACTGGCGCACGCCGCTCATGCGGCGGGCTGCCGCGGTCAGAATGGAGCCGCAGAACAGCGAGCCCAGCCCGCCGAAGAAGAGGGGAATTCCCGCCAGCAGCGCTCCCTGGGTCAGGGGAAGGCCGCGGGCTTCGAGCAGATAGGTCGGCAGCCAGGTGATGTAGAAGACCGCTCCGAAGTTCATGCAGATGTACTGCAGCCATAGCAGCCACACGGATCCGGAACGAACGAACCGCCCCCAGGGAATTTTGCCGTGCCCCAGGGTCACTTCTTCCGGCCGCGGCAACAGGGCCAGCTCCGCGGCGTTGACCCCGGGCCGGTCGCGGGGGTTATCCCGGTACCAGAGGAAAAAGACCACCGCCCAGACGATACCGACGGCCCCGAATATAACGAAACAGTAACGCCAGGAGATGTATTGGAGGAGCCAGGCGACCAGCAGCGGAGTAAACGCGCCTCCCCAGCGGGCGCTGAGCCACAGAATCCCCTGGGCCCGGACCTGCTCCGCGCGCGGCAGCCAGGCGCTGAAGGCTTTGGTCAAGTTGGGGAAGCAGCCGGCTTCGCCGGCCCCGAAGAGGGCGCGGGTCACCAGCAGACTGGAAACCCCCCGGGTGAAGCCGGTGGCCGCCGTAAAGCAGGACCACCAGACCACCACCCGCATCAGCACGCTGCGCGGGCCCCAGCGGTCGCCCATCCAGCCGGCGGGGATTTCAAACAGGGCGTAGGCCCAGAAAAAGGCGGAAAAAGCCAGCCCCATTTCTCCGGCGGTCAGGCCCAGATCCTTGCGCATGAAGGGTGCGGCCTGCGAAATGCAGACCCGGTCGATATAGGTGATGATGGCCAGGGTGACGGCGAACAGGACGACGACGAAGCGCACCCGGGTCGGTTTTTCCGGCGCGGGAGCCGGACCGGGCAGGGAACTGTGAATACTCATGTTTTCTGCGACCTATCCCTCTGTAAAAATTTCCTAGAATAATACCCTCTTCTGCGAACTCAGGAACGGCAAAACGCGGCCCTGGTCCCGGAGCGTAGTTCACGCATGAATTCGCCGCTGCCTGGGGTCCGACAGCGGAAAATTCTACGCGCCGGTGCGGGTGCGGGCCAGGGCCAGGATTTCCGTTTCCGAAAGCTGTTCGGTGCGCAGCAGCGAGTGGTCCGCCTGCAGGGACTGCACCTGCCCTTCGCGAATCACAAAAAACTGGCCCACCTTCTGCGATGGAAGCCGTTCGGTGACATCCGTCCGTGCCTCGGCGAGCATCGGCTTCATCTTTTCCAGGGCGGTTGGCTCCTTCACCAGGCCGACAAACCAGGTCCGCACGTTCTCCTTGCACCGGTAATCGAAATCGCCGGGGCTTTGGGAAGCCAGAAGAATACCCAGGCCGGCGGAGCGGGCCCGGCGCAGCAGGTTTTCCATCGGCTCCTTGGTGGGAGGTTTGGCGACAGCGGGCAGGTACAGGTCGGCTTCGTCGAAAAGCACCACTCCCTGCAGGCGGTTGCTGGGATTGCGTCCCGCAAATCGTCCCAGCTCCACCAGGAGCTGCGCGACCCAGAACAGAACTCCGCTGCGATCCGCCAGAAATTTGGTGCTGAGAATGCTCAGGCGCGTCCGGCCCTCTTTTTTCCAGCTGCCCAGTCCGAACAGCGCTTCCGCCTGGAGGGATTCCGGGTAATCGGCCAGCAGGTCGCCGTTCATGATTTGCAGGGTTTGCAGGTTCTCGGTCAGCTTTTTCAGGTGGCCGCTTCCCAGAAAGCCGATGGCCTCCAGGAGGGATTCGTCCTGGGCATTGATGAATTCCAGCAGCGCGTCGAGGGTGATTTTTTCCTGCGGGCGCTGTTGTGCAAGGACCAGGATCGCCCGGGTCAGGATCGCCAGCCTGGCCTGGTCGGCGGCGGAGCTTTTAAACTTCATCATGGCGGCCAGCGCGGAAGCCGCTATCTTGGCGGTCTGCTCCTGTTCGGCCGGATCCAGCTCCGCCATCCCGGAGGGCACGATGGAGATGGCGATCGGCCTGCCCCCGGAGTGTCCCGGGGTGTACAGGTTGACATCCACAGCCTCGCGCAGCCGCTTTCTGCGCTCCTGAAGAGTCGGGTCTTTCAGCGGCTCCTGCCATGCCTCCGGCTGGGCGTAGCGGCACAGATCCCCCTTGCGGTCCACCAGGATGGCGGGGATTCCGGCCAGCAGGAGCTGCTCGACCACGTGCAGCGCCAGCGTGGTTTTCCCGCTGCCGGATCCGCCCAGGAAGGCTGCGTGACGGTTCAGCTCGCCGGCCTCCAGCCGGACTTTCTGCGGCGGCTTTTCCCGGGTATGACCGATGGAAAAAGAAGAGGCCGGCGCCTGCGTCGCTGGGGCAGCCTTGCCGGCCAGCTCGCCGAGAACCGGCTGTACCAGCTCGGAGAAGGCCTGCTCCAGATCTCCGGAAGAAAGCTCCAGCAGATGCAGGTCGGGAAGAAAGTACTCCAGAGTGCCGCAATACTCGAAGCCGGGATAAGCCTTGCGCAGCAGGGCGCGGTACAGGGCCACCTGCACCAGTTCCTTGGGTAAATCGCTTCCCTGGGTGAGCTTGTAATCCACGATTTCCAGCCTGGCCGCGGGGTGCATCCGCAGGCAGTCGACGATGCCGGAGACGAACAGCGAATGTTTTCCCGAGAAAAAAGGAACGTCTTTAATGGCATACTCCTGGGCGACAAAGATCTGCTGCCAGTTCTGGAATCGGGAGCAGGACTCGCGAAGCTGCCGGAGGCGCAGGCAAAAGTTGTGCAGGGCATCGATCAGAGCGGCGGCGGAGTCTACCTGTCCGCTATCCAGAATCCGGTTTAGGATCTCCTCCGCCCCCAGCCGGTTAAGGGCGGCAAAGAACTGACTTTCTTCCCGCAGCCGCCCGGCGGCACCGGCCGAAGACGGATGAACCAGCCATTCGACCATTTTACGGGTGAGGGCGTGGAACTCGAGGCCATAAACAGCCGGGGTGCCCGGCGGGGCGAATCCCATGGTGGAGGGATTCTCGCCCCGCAGCCAGCGGGCCAACCAGTCCGGATCCAGGCAGGCGCAGCGCAGCTGGGATACGCTTATGGATTTGACTGCCATCGGAACACCGCATTGCTGGGGGAAGGGAATACCTTCATTCCGGGGATCATTTCGCAGGCCTTGAAAATCTCTTCCTTGCCTGCGGATATCTGCCGTTCCTGCAGCCTTCGTATCAACCCGGCCAGGGTGATAAAGGGATATTGGGCAACGATGGCGCGCAACGCCTCCAGCAGTGCAGTGCGGGGCGGAGCGGGGGCCTCCGGAGGCGCCGCAGTGCCGGGAGGCTGTCGCACCCGATCGACCCAGTCGCCCAGCTTTTTGCTCAGGAAATTCAGGGCTTCCTCTTTCCGGATGTTCTGATTGCCCTGGACCACATCGGCGTAAAGGTCGTGGGCGGCATACAGGGAGGCGGTCTCCTCGGCATCCAGATGCCAGATGCTGAAGAAAGTTCCCACGGAAGCCTCGATTTTCGGGCGGATGGCCCACTTTTTTCCGGGAATCCGGGATTGCTCGTGAACGCGGAAAAGGACCGCCCTGGTATTTCGGTTGAGCCGCTGATTCGCCTGGAAGTAGCGGTCGGCTTCGCGATGAATGGCCTGCCATCTTTTCCAGTGGCTGCCCTCCTCGAATCCGAAAAGGATCTGGATGTCCGGAGCTTCCCAGCAGGTGGCCCAATATCCTTTTTCGCTTTGAAAGCTTTGTATGCGGAATCCACACCGGCCGGCAAACAGGTTCTGAAACACCCACTGGAGGATGCCGGCGTCATACTGCAGCTTCTTGGGATTGGCCAGCAGCTCGGCGCGGTAAGCCTGGTAAATCTGTTCCAGCGAGGGCGGATCCGGCGCCTGGCCCCAGAGTTCGGCGCAGTGAACCAGGAATTTCCGTACGCTGGCCTGGCCTTTCCCGGCCTCGAAAAAGGAATGGAGCCGCGGATGGCTGAGGAACGAGAGGATCTGCTGTTCCGCGACATTCCAGGCGGCAAGGCGGTTCCGGGCCAGGCTTTCCGCCTGCCGGGCGTTGATTCCCACGAGATCGATGGGAGAGCTGATGCGGTGCCGGTGGGCCTCCTCAAAATGACAGACCACTTTTTCATTCCACACCTGCTGATTGGCGGTAATGACCAGAAGCAGGTTGAGGGCTTCGTCGCGCAGGCGGAAAATCACCGAGCCGAAGGACCGGGCCAGCTCCGGGGAGCTTTCGTAAAGCTCCGTCTGGTCGAAGCAGAAAACAAAGGGACGGTAAAAGGCGGCGAGCTTGCAGAGGTCCAGGATGCGCTGAAAGCAGTCCTCGTTGCGCTGCCGGTAGGGCAGGTCGACTTCCGGGATTTCCGCAGGCTTCAGCTGCAGCCATTCGGCCTCTTCCTCCGCCAGGGGCTGCGACCGGATCCAGTTCAGGCAGGCTTCGTACAGATCGTCGTGCTTCTGGCAGCAGGCCATGCTCAGCAGGACTCGGATCCAGGCCCGCCGCCCGCCTTTCAACTGGATGCCGTGGGCCCGGAGGCCGGCGCCGGCCTGCTCCAGGATGATGTCCCAGTTGGTCTGAATCCATTCGCACCAGGCCGGATCCCGAAACTGGTCTTCGGAGGCATTGCGTAACCGTGGGACCGCCTGGTCTTTATGGATATGAGGCAGGTCGCCGCACTCCATCTGATGGGCCAGCATGTTGGCGACCACGTGCCGCGCAAAGGTGTCCATCTGCGAAAGCTCGCCGGGGGCGCAGGCCAGGGCGTCGGCGCGATCGGGATATTCGAGTTCTCCGACGATTTTATCCAGCATGGAGCGCCAGCAGGAGGAGGGATCCTGGAACGGCTTCAGGTAAATCAGCGTAGCCCGATTGTCCAAGGTGTGAAACAGGCGTCCGATGAGGTGGGACTTGCCGAATCCGGGTGCAACGGACTGCACCAGGCAGGCGCAGGGGGCCTGCTTTTCCTTCCCTTCCTGCAAAAGGTACCGGAAAGCGCCCAGCAGCTGGTTCAGGGCGTCGTCGTTCAGCCCCTCCACCGATTTTTCAATCCGCCGCGGCTCGGAAACGATATTATCCGCGAACGGATTCAGAGGAATGGAATTCATGGCTCCTTTTTCTCAGGAAACGAATTTCACGAACAGGTGCGGCTCGCCGTTGATGGTAAGCGCCAGGGCGCGGTCCTCTTCGGAGGCCAGGGTGAACTCCCCTTCGCCGGCCACGGCGCGCTGCCGGCGGCACTCTTCCATCAGCCACTCCTTCAGCACGTCGGCCGGGAGGCCTGTTTCCGCCTGCAGCCCGGAGATTTTCACGTAAACCGATTTGGTCCTCTGCACCAGCCGATCGTATGCCGCACGCACCGCGGCGGGATCGGCAGCCGCGGCCTGGGGCGGGGCAGAGGCCGGGGACTCCGCGGCGGAAACCGGTGGAAGGTCGAGAAAGCCGGCCAGGGCCGAAGAGTGCAGGTAAAGGCCTCTCCCGTAATCCAGGGGGATCAGCTTCTTTTCCCGGCAAAGCCGGCTGATGGCGTTCATCACCTGGCTTTTGGGCCCGGCCTTGAGGCCCTTTTCCAGCGTGCTCCTGGAAAACAATTTCAGTTTTCCTCGCCCGGGAACGGCTTTGGCCAGGAGGGCCTCGCAGGCCAGCTCCAGGGACAGGGCGCGGAGGTCCTGCCCTTCGAGAAGCACGTAGCAGGTCAGGCGCGCCGAACCCAGGTTGCCGATTTTTCCCTGTTTTACCAGCCGGGCCAGTGCCTCGTTCCGCCGGCCCCGGTTGGTTTTCAGCAGGGCGCTTTGCGAAAGCCCCCGGTGTCCTGTGGCTTTTAATTCCGCCAGGATTTCCGCCTCGGCCTGCGCTCCGTTTGCTTGTTCTTGGGTGCTCATCCGTTTCTCCTTCCTCCTTCCCTTCGCGGGGATGGGATGCCAGACAACTGCTACGGAGATAATATTCTACTTTATCGGGCGATATAAGGAATCGAGGCCATATTTTACGTCGGCAACAGCAGAATTCCGGCAATGGCCGCTCTTTATGGGAGCTTTCTTCTCCCATGAAACCCGACAAGAATAATCAGGCTGTGCAGGCCGGCAAGAAGCAGAAGCGCCAAAACCCCCATTGCATCCAAAAGAAAAATGCCAAAAAAATTGGCCCATGTACCGACAACTAAAATGAATAAAACAACAGGCCGGCCGACATGCTTGCGATCGAAAATCCGCAATCCTGCCGTTCCCTGCTACGGCCTCAGGGATCCGGGTCTCGTGCCGGATCCTTTTCCCAGAGCTGGTCGATGTGAACGTAGCTTTCCTCCCTGTTTTCATCATACCGGTACCATTGCAACCGCGGATCGTTGAAGTTCACCTCGGCAATATCGGTCCAGGGCGTAGGCGCCAGTTCTATTCCATAATCGCCAAGCGCATGCCCGGAATGATGAAAGTAGATCCAGGAAACACCGGTCCAGTGCATTTGCATGGATCCGCAGCGGATATCCAATTCTCCAAAATTGAAAGCAAGCCGGCCGATGCCGACTAATTTAGGAAAGGATAATTCACCCCGGAAGTAGTTGGCCGCCGTTGGAGAGATGAAGGCAACGGGATGTTTGGAAAAGTAGGAATCATAGATTGTGTATAGTTCCGAACCGCCTTCTGTCGTCCAGTGGTCGATGAGCTTGACGGCACATCGTTCGGAATGCCTTCGAGCCAAAAGGAAATAGCCGATGGGAATTCTGATGGTATGTTCAAAAATGGCAACTTCGCTGGATAAAGGCGGTCTCTCTATTTGGGGATTCTTTTGGGTATTCGTGCCGCAGGCCATGAACGTCAGAATGGCAAGCCACAGAAGCAGCTTCCGGGCACATGGGATTCGATTCATGATTTATCAGGATCTCCCTGAACGGGTGGGAACGGTCGCTATCACTTCTTCCTGCCGACGGTCAGGGAGGTGCTGCATTTGTTCTGTGGGGGCAGCCAGTAAATTCCCAAATTGTATCCGGCAGCGGAAGAGAATGCGGTTAGGACGGAGTAATCCACGACAGAAGCACCAAGGCCGAAGAAGAAGGAAAGCACGGCACAAAGTATCTCAAATTCCTTCTCTTTATAGAAATACTTGTGAAACAGGTGAATCCCAAAGGCACTGCACAGGGGGGCGGCATAAAGTGTGTCATGAAAAAAAATCATTCCTTTGCTTTTCATGAAATCAAGGAGCAAAGGGAATGCCAGGGAGGAAAGGAACTCATAAAACAAAGCCTGAGCGGATTTTTTCATGAGTGGATGGCAGAGGTCCGTTATTACTGCTTCCCGGCGATTATTCGGGTTTTGTGACCCTTGGGACATCCGGCTCAGGATTCCTGGCCGGATCCTTGTCCCACAGGTGGTCAATGTTTACGTAGCTTTCCTCCCGATTCAGGTCATACCGGTACCACTGCAGCCGCGGGTCGTTGAAGTTCACCTCGGAGATATCGGTCCAGGGCGTCGGCGCCAGCTCCATGCTGTTATCCCCTCTTTCTGTTTCGTCATCATAAAAATAAATCCAGGAACTACCTGACCAGGACAAACGCAGGTTTCCGCATTGGATATCCTGGTCCCCGAAATTAAAAGAAAGCCTGCCTATACCGACCAGTTTCGGAAAGGATAATTCACCCCGGAAGTAATTGGCGGATGTGGGGGTGATTGAGGAAACGGAATCCTTGGAAAAATAGGAATCGTAGACTGCAAATTGTTCTGAACTGCTTTCCCCGGTCCAGTAGTCGAGTAGTTTAACGGCACATCTTTCGGAATGCTGGCGTGCCAACAGGAAATAACCGATAGGAATTCTTATGGTATTACTCGCAAAAACAACTTCTTTGGATAAAGGCGGTCGGTTTTGTATTTGCTTCTTGTGTGAGTTCGTGCTGCAAACAATTGAAGGAAGAAATACGGTCAAAAGAAAAAAATGTCTGGCTAGCTTAATTAACTTCATGGTGTCTTAAGACGTTCCAGTTGATTCGTAATTACGAAATAGGTGTTAATTGTTGCATTATAAAGTGTGGTTGGTATGAGGGTCGCATCACCAAGCCAATGGGAAAATAAATCTTTTTTCTTGTCAGTGCCTTCCCATAGTTTTCCTGCATGTGCCGGGGTTGCCAAATCCTGTGCCGCATGAATTGCCGCTCCCAATTGACCACAGTGCAGACTTAACCTGATAAAATTCTTCGTGCTTTCAATTGCATTTTCAGGAGCTTGTCGACGACCATTAGGCATTATTCCTGCCATCGCATGTTTATTCGCTGCAGAAGCAGTTGTGTCCTGCGTTCCAGGTCCGATATCAGCCAATACAGAACTTATTGCAAGCAGTGAGCTTGTGAGGTCGTTGAAACTATAAAGGTAGGCAACTCCATAGGTGATAAAAAAGTGATGGATCGGGCTGAGCAGTCCTGCGGGGTCGTTGAAGCTGATCGGGTTGTTCAGGACGTAGGCGTAGAGGTTGAGGTCGCCGCCCTGGAAGCCGATGGGGTCCTTGGCCGTCCAGCGTCCGACTTCCGGGTCGTAATCGCGGAAGCCGAAGCGCAGCAGCCCGGTATCCGCATCGTACAGGCCGCCGGCGAAAGCGAAGGGAAGTGCAAGCGCGGGGTTGGTGTCGCCGACCAGGTTCCCGTAGCTGTCGTAGTCCAGCCGTTTGACGGTGTTTCCCGCGGTATCCAGCACGGCGCGCAACGTGCCGACCTGGTCGTAGGCCAGGTAGTAGGTGCTGCCGCTCATGGCCACCGCCAGGGGCATCCGGTCGTCCCCGTAGAGGAAGCGCATCCGCAGGGCGTTATCCGCCCCGAAAACCGCCAGAAGGGTGGTGGGCCCGTACCAGAGGTATTTTTCGGTGACCAGGCCGTTCACTTTTTTCGCCACCCGCCGGCCCAGCGGATCGCTGACGTACTCCACCGTCCGGCCGCCCGGCAGCTCCACCCTGCTCAGGTCGCCCAGCAGGGAATAGGTGTAGGTCGTCTGGCTGCTGCCCAGCGTTTTCCGGCTGAGAAAGC
>CAINFC010000321.1 GCA_903847975.1 uncultured Acidobacteriota bacterium
CTCGAGTTGTTCCACTGCCGGCCGGAGCTCCAGCGACTCGTTCTCCCGGCCTTCTTTTTTTTCGGGCACCGCATCGGCCGGGCCTTCGTCGGACGGCATCCCCAGCGGCAGGTCGCGCGGAGTGAGCAGCGTTTCGCGGGCAATCACCACCGCCCGCTCCACGATGTTTTTCAGTTCGCGTATGTTTCCCGGATAATCGTATTTCAGGAGCAGGTTCCTGGCTGGAGGGGTGAAGCCGGTAATGTTCTTGCGGTTCCCGGCGGCATAAATCCGCAAAAAGTGATCCATCAGCGGGGCCAGATCCTCCCGCCGGCTGCGCAGCGGAGGAACCTCCAGCGTCACCACATTCAGCCGGTAAAAAAGGTCCTCCCGGAATGTCCCCTCCTTCACGCGCGCTTTCAGGTCCTGGTTGGTGGCGCTGAGTACCCGGACGTCCGCGGTAATCGTCTGGTTGCCGCCGACCCGCTGGAACTCCCGCTCCTGCAGAAACCGCAGCAGCTTCACCTGCACCGAGGCATGCAGCTCGCCGATTTCGTCCAGGAAAAGCGTACTGCCGTCGGCTTCCTCGAAGCGGCCGATACGCCGCCGGTCCGCCCCGGTGAAAGCTCCCTTTTCGTGGCCGAACAGCTCGCTCTCCAGCAGGCTTTCGGTAAGTGCGGCAGCGTTGACGGTAATCATCGGGCGGGTCGCGCGGGGGCTGAGGGCGTGGATAAAGCGGGCAAACAGCTCCTTCCCCGTACCGCTTTCCCCCTGAATCAGCACGGTGGCGCTGCTGGGGGCCACCCGTCCGGCCAGGTTGACCAGCTCGGCCATCGAGGCGCTCTGGTGAATGATCGGAGAGCTGTCCCCCCCGTGCCGGACCAGTTCCTCGCGGAGCAGGCGGTTTTCGCGGAGCAGGGTTCTCTGGGCTGCCACCCGATCCACGAGAAGCAGCACCAGCTCCAGGTCCACCGGCTTGGTCAGGTAGTCCAGGGCCCCGGCTTTCATGGCCTTCACCGCCGTCTCGATGGTTCCGAAAGCAGTCATCATCACGATCGGCGTTTCGGGGTTGATCTGCCGGAGCTTTTCCAGGGTGGTCAGCCCGTCCATGCCCGGCATCTTGAAATCCAACAGGACCAGGTCCAGGCACTGATTCCGGGCGCACTCCAGGCCTTCCAGGCCGTTGCCTGCGGTGAAAACACGGTTCCCCTGCGACTGCAGAAAATCCCGCAGGAGTTCCCGCTGATTCACGCCATCCTCAATGATCAAAATACTCAATGACTGCATACCACCTCTCGGAAATTGAATTCAAATCTGCGGAGAAACAGGGGAGGAAGAGGTCGAGCCGGACGGTTCCGCGGCCAGCGCGTCCAGGCGGGCCGGATCCAGAGGCGAGAGGGGCAGGAGAATGCGAAACGTGGTTCCCTCCCCCGGCACGCTCTGTACCTGGATCTCCCCGCCGTGCCCGATGACGATCTCCCGGGCGATGGGCAAGCCCAGTCCGACCCCTTTGTCCTTGGTCGTATAGTCCAGGTCGAATATCTGACGGACTTCTTCTTCCCTCATGCCAACGCCCGTGTCGGAGAGGGAGATCTCCACCTGCTTTTTCCCGGTCCGGCGGAGCGCCAGCTCGATGGAGCCCTGTTCCGGTATGGCTTCCAGGGCATTTTTCAGCAGGTTGAGAATGGCCTGCTTCATTTTGTAGGCGTCCATCTGCATGGGAACCGATAGCTCGGAACAGGAGAAGCGCAGCGGAATTCCCCGGGCTTCGGCTTCCTCGCGGACCAGGTCCAGGATCTGCTCCAGCAGCTCCACCAGGTCGCGGTTCCCGAAGACCAGCCGGTTCCGGGCCAGGCTCAGGAAATCCTCCAGGAGGCGGTCCAGGCGGCGGATCTCCTCCTGGATCGTTCGGGAAAGCTTGCCGGGCATCTCCATCTGCAGCCGCTGGGCGGCCATGCTGATGGCGTTCAGCGGATTGCGGATTTCGTGGGCCATGCCGCCGGCCAGGCGGCCCAGGGCAGAAAGGCGCTCCGCCTGGTAGACCCGTCGCTCCATTTCCTTCAATTGCCGCAGGTAGGCCTGCTGGTTGCGATGCAGGAAAACAATCGCCAGGGTTCCGATGGTCAGCATGAAGAGCGCGGAAAGAATCAGCCCGCGGCGGTTTTTTTCGAGCAGCTCGTCCAGCGTGTCCGCGCGGAAGCCAAAGCGGATTTCCCCGGCGATGGCCTCTGCGATCTGGACGGGGACGACGACTTCCCGGACGGAAGGCAGGCCCGGCGAAAGCCCGGGCAGAATGGGAACCGCCGTTTGCGGAAGAGCCGGAGCAAACCGGACAGAGCCCTGCAGCCCGTATTCCCGGTCCGACGCCAAGGCATAGTCCAGATCCGATTCCGAGGCCAGCAGCTTCAGGGCGCGCTGCGCAGCAAAGCGCACGCAGCGCCGGTGAAATCCGGATCGGCTCAGCACCAGGAGCGTGGCTCCCCCATTGTGGCGGCCGACAGCCAGGTACCCCTGCTTTTCTCCACGCAAAAGGCGGCTGAACAGGTCGATGCGGATGTCTTCCCTGCCGCCGGTCACCGGGGAGGCCCACTCGGCCCAAGCCTCCGGCGCATTGCCTGCTGCATGCAGCAGGTTCCCCTCCCGGCTTACGATGCCGAGAAAATCCAGGCTTTCCCGGGTCCGGAAGAGCTCCAGCTCTCCGGCGCCGGCGCGGGAGAGAGGCTGGTCGTCGTCGAGCTGCCGGCCCAGATCGGTCATTTCGATCAGGAACAGCTCCTGCAGGGAACGGCCGCTGCCGCCGCTACCGCCGGGAAAGCCGGGAAAAACGGACTCGTTAGCCCGGCGGATCTCCTCCATGTTCATTCGAAAGGCGGTTCCGAAACTGTGGGTCAGGCCGCGGGCCCGATCGAATAGAGTGGTCTGAAAAATCTGATCCAGGCGCCGCAGGTTGATCCACCCCAGAACCATGGTGACCCCCAGGAATACCGCACAGAGCGAAGCCATGGCCACCAGCTGGGACACCGGATGGCCGGTCAGACGGCTCAGAGTCCATCGATCCAGGGGTTTGGGAGATTTCATCCATCCACCCGGGAGCTGGTCTATTCCGGCTGCTCCGGCCGGTTGCGGCTATCCGGATTCTGCTCCTGCCGCGGGGGCGGACGAGGGGAATCCTGCCGGAGAATGCGGTCTCCCGCCAGGCTCAGGAATCGCGACAGCTGCTCCTCGGTCAGCAGGTTGCGGAACGAAAACCAATGATCCACATCCTTTTCCTGAATCTGCCCTTTCAATTCCTGGATTTGTCGCAGCTTCAGCTTGACCTTGGCGGGGTCGGGGCGCAGCTGCAGCCAGAGCAGACGCAGCTCGGCATTTCTCTCCCGCTCCTGCATGCGCAGCGGACCGGTCTCCTGGTCCCGGATATTGCGCAACTGGCGCAGCTTTTCCTTCTGCTCCGGACTCAGATTCAGGTAGAGAATGGCCTCATCCTCTTCATTCCTGCCCTCTCCTCTCGGCCGGGAATCCGGAGGCTGCGCCCATCCGCAAAGGGTGGCTGCGGACAGCAGCAGCAACATCCAAGTGGCAAGGGTTGAGCGATGTCCCATCAGAAACGCCTCCTTCCTGGTTGAATCCGCATCTGTTTTCCCAACGACTCCTTACTCGGGGAATAGTTATTGCAATTCACATGCCATATTGGAAAAAGACCATCGTGGTCGGTAATACAAGGGAATCATACCTTAATTAGGCCCCACTCCGGCAAAGATTGTCGGCTGCAGTTGTCGAATTCGACATTTATTGCCGCCCGGGGATTTCCGTTGGCCGGACCGGGGGAAAACAGGATCTCTTCGCAAAAGACCTGCTCCAGGTCGGGAATGCCCTGACCGCTTTGTCCTTCCTACCTGATCATCTTGTGAAAAATCCGTTTTCCCTCTCCGTCATCCTGAGCGCAGCGAAGGATCTACTCCTTGGGAAACCTGTATCCTTTTGAAAAGAAACCATTACGAACGAGATCCTTCACTACGCTGCGCTTCGTTCAGGATGACAGTTTAAAGGATTTCTGATTTTTGCGAAGCTATCCTTCCTGATCTTCCCGTCTTTCCGTGAAAGGATTGGGCGCACAGGAAGAAAGGAAGACCGGGTAGAAAAGCGAACGGGCCCGTCGGACCTCCGGGCTATTTGCGCCGGAGATGCCGGTAGACGAGCGACTCGACCCCGCGCAGCACACGCAAGGCCGCCTGGTCGTAAAAGGGGAGAAACTGCATCAGAACGATGACACCGATCTGTTCCCGGGGATCGATCCAGAAGTAGGTGTTGTTGATTCCCGCCCAGCTCATGCTCCCCGGCCGGCGCATCGCGGGTTCCGGTCGGGAGGGCGACGCCAGCTGGAATCCGAGCCCCCAGACGTCTTCTCCCACGCCCAGGGGAAAGGGCTGGGAATAATCGGCATTGGCCGTCGGCTGCAGCCGCACCCGGATCGGGCCTGTCTGGTTGCGGCTCATCCCGGCAACCGTTGCCGGCTGCAGCAACCGAACCCCTCCCCGCTGGCCCCGGCCGAGTATCATTTGAAGGAAGTGGCTGTAATCGTCCGCCGTGGAGAACAGACGACCGTCGCCCCGGACCTGCGCCGAAATGTTCTCCGGGTTGGGGATCTCTTCGAGTCGCCCTGCTCTTTTCTGGTGCAGGGTCACCACCCGGTCTCGCCGGGTGTCGGGAACCGTCCAGGCGGTGTCCTTCATCTCAAGGGGACGGAAGATCCGGTTTTCCATAAATTGATCGAGGGGCTGTCCGGAGATTTTCTCGACAACATTCCCGAGGACATTGGTGCCGGCTCCGTAAGTCCACTTTTCGCCGGGCTCATGAAGCAGCGGCAAATCGATTTCGCCGGTCCGTTTCGTCCGCCTCGCGATCATGGCCAGTCCGGGGTCCGACCAGGAGTAGCCGATCCCGGAGGTGTGGGTGAGCAGCTGCCGGATGGTGATCGGTTGGGTTGCCGGCCGGGTCTCCCAGGTTTCCGCCGTCAGGTCCAGGCGCCGTATCACCTGCGGGCTCCGGAATGCCGGCAGGTACTTCGACAGCTCATCCTCGAGGGCCAGCTTTTTTTCCTCCACCAGCATCATCACTGCTGTGGAGGTCAGGGCCTTGGTCATGGAGGCGATCCGGAAAATGGCATCCTTCCTCATTTCCACGCCCTGTGCGCTGTTCATTTTTCCGCAGGCCACATGGCAGAGTGTGCGATCGGGAGCAGTGATCAGCACTATCACGCCGGGCACCTCGCCCCGGCTTATTTCCTCGTTGAGGAAGCGTGCGATCGCTTCTGCTCCCCGGGCATCGAAGTCCGGCCGGGCTGCCGCCAGGCCCGGCAGAACCGTCAGCAGGTAAAGGAAAAGACTATCGAAGAATAAAAATCGATTCGGATTCCATCCTCTGTTCATGCCGATGAGCATATACGATGACCGGAATCGAATCAAGCCGGCCTCGGCCCCTCTTCACAAACCGGTCCGGCACTTCCATTATCAGGGTGATCAAAGAAAGACTCCCAATATCCATAGGGAGAGGATGGGCCAAAGGAGGCAGACTTTGCGCAAGGTGTTCATGTCATAGAATAGGGTACTTGATCTGGAAAGAGGGATCGGAAACTGGATATCTCGCTTCCCATCCCTCCGCAGTTGTAGGATGCAGCGGCATGGAAGTCAAGATGACGGGCGGAAGGGCAGATGAGGGCCGGGATTCGATGGCATCGGTTAGCGGTTGTGAATCTTGATCTTCTGCCCGGTAAGGCAGGAAGCTTCGGAGGCATTCTTTTTTAGTTTGAATCCTATCCGATAAGAGCCCGCCTCCAGTTCCTCCCGACAGATTATGGAGGAAAAGCCGGCATCGCGGACAGGCAAAGGATGAAAATAGGATTCCACGTCGGGTCTTGGATGCGGGGACGTCGGGATGACGTAGCTTGCCGCTTCGGAGATCAGGGCAAGGTCGATTTGGATGTTTTCAGCGCCCTCCCCATCGATAAAAGCCCAACCGCTTATCTCGTAGTAATCCCCTTCCCGCTTGAGCGTATCGATCGAATATTTTACATTCGACTTTCGATCCACAAAGGGTACACTCGACAGTTTCCTGACGCCGGGCAAGGATGTTCTCGCTGCATCAGGCAAAGAAGGTTGGTTCGAAGGAGAAAAATGCGCCAAGTCGAAAAACGCCATGCGTTGATTGTCGCTTTCCAGCGGGTGTGTACGGAGCAGAACCTTTAAAGTTTCTATGATTTTATTTCCGCCATCCGGATACCCATAGGTATCGATGTAAAGTCCCTGGAATCCGACGCGCCTTAGGATTTCCAGAAATTCGGGCAGCGGTTTCATGGCAACCCATTTCTGCCATTGGGCACCCTCTCGGCCCCAAATGGTCCCATAACTCCAGCGCAGTTGCTTCGAATGCAAGTACCCCCGAATATGTTGATACATATAAATCTTGTGCACAGCGGGCGTTTCCGGAAACAACATCTGGGGCAGCTGGAAGACCATCGCCTGGTTCGGCATAAGGGATTCTACGGCAGCAAAAAAACGAGCGTCGCTGGAATACTCTTTTTGGATATACGAATAAGGCGGAATGAAACTGGGCGTGGTTTGGTCCCATATGCCGAAAAAGGTCAACAGGCTCGCGGCAATGCTGAAAAGAAACGTCGATCCCTTCTTCTGCGGCAACCTTCGCGCTAGGGTTTCCAGAAGCAGAACCAGGAAAAAGAGGGCAAAGAAAGCTATAAAGACGCTGATTCGGTTGATCCCCCTGAATTGCGGGAAAAGCGTATAGGCAAAGAGCGATCCGAACCCTCCGACCGTTGCCCATAACACGGCGGCGATATTCAGGAGGCTCAGATTCCGGAAGACCTCCTTGTATTGCTCCCCAGGGGGATGGAAAAATAATCCAAGCAACAGCCCTAAAAAACCGATACTACCGAGAAAACCGAGAGTGGCCGAGCGGTTTTCGTTAATCAAGGGAGCCGTGCGGTTATAGTCCAATTTCCAGCTTGCCAGCCAGGGAACGCGATGCTGATCCACCGGCGAAAGCAATTGCGTAATTTTGAGTCCCAGACTTTCGGTTTCTTGCGGAGGCCGTCTTGAAAAAATGGGATTCCTGCCGTGGTTGTATTGGTAAACCAGCGAAGGGGAGAGGCTGGCTAAGGAGGTAAAACAAATCGTAAAAAAGAAAAGAAAGGGAAGTCCCCAATACGGGCGGTTCTTTTTCGTCAGCAGCACTTTCACGCCGGCCACCAGGAAAAAAAAAGCGGCAAAAAACGCGTAGTAAACACCGGAAATCGCCGTGAGCATACAGATCGCAATGCCTGCCGCAATTCTATTCTTGGCGGGACCGACGGCCTTCCCGGGCGAAGAAAAAAATACTTCCTTCTGCATGGTCCAGAGAACCGCCATCAGAACGAGCGGGACGATGTAATAGGAGGACAGCAGGAGGTGCTTTTCACCCCTGAAAAAATGATACGGAAGATACGTATACAACAAGCTACCAACGGCGGAAGGAATCAGGGAGCAATGGAATTTTCGGAAAACATAGAAAGAACCGATCGCCGTCAAAGGGAAGCTCAGTAAAAAAAACGCATTCATAACCAACGCCCAGTCTGCGGTGAACAAGGCAATCAGCTTGAACATCAGAATGTAGAAATCCTCTGCGCCCGTAAAGTCATTAAGGTGAGCGCCGAACGGCATGCCCAGGGATGGATTACCCAACGGCCATCCGTGGTCGATGGTTCCTTTTATCAGAGCGGCGTGAAATAATGCGTCGTTGTCGTAGAGCAGAGGTTGATGCAGGTCGGCATCCCAAACATGCATGATCCATAGCAGCGGCATGAGGCTCAACAAGGCGACGATACCATAAGCGAGTAGGGTTTTTCCTCCCACGGCAGCGGATCGATACTGAGCCTGACTTTCCGGCATTTCCGGATTGTAGCGGCCGGTAGTCGGGATGTCAAACGTTTTCTCCGTCCGATCTCCTGCGGCGCAAGGATTCCCTCTCTACCTTCAGCACGCCGGAGGAGGACGCCGGAGGAGGACACCCATCTGGGCCGAACCCGCACCGTAAATCCCGCCACCTATGAAGCCTACCTGAGGGGAATGTCGCTTCTGAACACGGGAACTCCGGCAGAAATCAAGAAGGGCCTGGGCTACTTTCGAGAAGCCGTAGAGAAAGATCCGGCCGATCCACAGGCCTACGCCGGCCTGGCACTCGCCTATGTTGAGCTGGCACATGGCACGGAAGCAAGAGAAGACTCCCTGGTACGAGCCAAAGCAGCGGCCATGACCGCGCTCCGCCTGGGCGGCACCGTGGCCGAAGCCTTTGCCGCCAAAGCCATGGTAGAAGGGTATTTTAAATGGAATTGGGGGGAGGCTTTCCAGGACTTCGATCGAGCTCTCAAGCTGAATCCCAACCTTTCGATCGCCTATTATCATCGGGCATGGTTTCATATCCTCTTCGGAAGATTGGGCCAGGGAGAGGAGGATCAGAAGAGAGCCCTGGAATTGAATCCGCTCGACTACGTCCAGATTTCCCATCTGGCGCTTCTTTACTCCTGGCAGCGGCGATGGGACGATGCGACTGCCGAAACCCGGAAAGCAATCGAGATGGCTCCCCGGTTCCCGCTGGGCTATGCTTTCCTGGCCGAAATCTACCGGGGCAGGGGCATGTTCCGGGATGCCTTGCAAACCGCGCAGAAGGCAGGAGAGCTCTCCCGTGCCTGGTACTGGACGATCGGCCCCATATTTTCGGCAGCGGGCCGTAAAGAAGAAGCGCGCCGACTGCTCGATGAGTTGAACCGGCAGAAACCGTCGCCCTGGCTCGCTTTCTGGCAGGTTCAGGCCTGCACGGCATCCGGGAATATGGATGATGCATTCCGCTGGCTCGATTACCGTCCGCACCATGCCTGGCTCCCCTGGGTCAGGGTCTGGCCGCACCTGGAGGCCTTGCGCCGGGATCCACGATTTTCCGCCGCCCTGCAGAAAATGAACCTGCCGCCAATCCAGGAACCGCATGCCATTGAGCCATAAGAAAACTTCAGCCGGAAGGCATGAGGCGGAGGGAGTGTCCCCTTAACCGGCGTCTGCCCGCGGGATGGCCTGATTGGGATTTGCCGGGCGTACGGAAGGCCTCGGGGTTTGCCGGAAAAAAGATGGCTTGAGACTTTTTACCGGGTCATCCTGACAGAGAAACCCGGTCCGGCCCCGACTGCCTCGAGAAATCAGAGGCCGTACCTGGACTTCAGGGCGGCCTCCACGCTCTGCATTTCGGTTACAGTCAGCAGGCGGTTATAGATGCGTATTTCCGCGATGTCCCCGTTGAAGCGCCGGGAGGTCCAGACCAGATTCCCTCCTACCGTTAAGGTGACCGGTTCCGAATAGGTATACCCGGTGGCACAGGTTGTGGTGGCGGTTCGGTTGGTTCCGTCGAGAGCGCTGGAAGCAAGTTTACTGGTAAAATCGAAAGCCTGGGTCAACACCTGGAACCGTGAGGAATCCAGCGTTTTGACCGGCAGGCCGAACTGGTTGGTGGCGCTTCCATTCTGCTGGAGGACGATATTCTGGCAGGAGGCATGCGTATAGTCGAGAATGTCGGCATAGGTCGGCTGAGAAGCACCCGGCTTGACGACAACAAAAACAGTGAAATCCTTGGCACCCTGCATCAGGGAAACAGCCGACATGGTTTTCATCATCGTATAAGCGGCGGAGGCAAAACGCACCGCCGGCAGCCCGTTGGCGGTGGCGGAGGCAACCAGGGTCGGGGGAGTCCAGCTTCCCGTGCCGATCGGAATCATATGAAAGCCGCTTCCGCTCTGATCCCCCCACTGGGTAACGCGGCCGGATCCATCCGCGCTCACTCCTTTGTCCGCCTGCAGGTGAAAGACCAGGCCGTTGGTGGGCGTCGGGGTCTGGAAGGAGCTCAGCACCAGCGGCAGGTAGGCGGTCACCGGTGCGGCAGCCATTCCGGTCGGGATCGTCATCAGGGTGGATTGGCTGCCCCGGGTGCGCTGGGCACTGCCCGGGGTCAGGAAAATAGTGAGGGACGGCCATGCCGCCAAAGCTGCTTCCGGGGCGCGAATCCCGGATGCCGGATCCGGCACGGCCATGGCCTCGACGGTGTAATACCCGAAATCCGAACGCTCGAAGAAAAGCACCACTTCGAAAGCTCCGGAGGCATTGCACTGGATCAAGGGAGATACTGGCACCTGGTTGATGCTCAGCCGCACCCAGGAGAAGGCGGAGAAACCGGATCCCTGAACGGTAAAATAGCTCCCCTGGCTGCCGTTGTAATAATCGGCCGTCAGGGTGCGACTGGATGCCATGGTGACCACCACCTCGCTCTCGGTCAGGTTATCCGCCCGATCGTAAAGATAGCGGATCGCCGAACCGTCGCCGTTCACTTCACGCAGAAGACGTCCTTTTATGTCGTAAGTATATTGAACCGAAAAGGAGTCGACCGTTTGTGCCGGAACCACCGGGAAGCAGGCACCAAGCAGCCATGCCCCCCAGGAACCAACATGGTAAAGAACCCGATTGAAGGACTTGAGCCTGCGCCCGGGGAACCGGTCGCTCCGACATTTCCATTGGCTTTTCATTTTGACTCCTTACGCATCTATTGATCCGCCGCCCACATCCCCGTCCTGTTCCCTAATTCCTGCGGGGCTTCTTCTTTAGCCCGTCCAGGTAAGAGTAAGCGGAGCGCTCGCCCTGGGAGAAAACCCAGTTAAACAGGTACTCCGTTCCGCCGGTGACGTTCCGGAGCCCGCCGATATCGTAAATCGCCTTGACGTTGGGATGGTCGTCCTGGTACTGATCCCAGCTCTTCCAGCTTTGATCCCTGGAATCCCACACCTGTCCCTGGGACAAGTACACATCGGAAATGAAAAAGCCGTCGAACACACCCGCGGCCAGCCCCACCGGATTATAGAGCGGGCCGGCCCGAAAGCGGTTGAGCGCTCCGCCCAGAAACCGCTGGGAGCCGCCGACGGTTCTTCGCAATAAGCCCTTGGCCAGGGGCTTCTCCGCGGCTTCGGCCTCCAGGAAATATGCCTTCCCCATGGTTCCCCGCTTCTGAACCTCCCAGGTCGGCCTGCTTTGAAGAATTTCCTTCACCGCATCCGGCCTCGCCCCTCCTTCGTATTTCCAGGTTTCCCAATCGGCAAACTTCCTCCAGCGGCTGGCGCTGCCGCCGAACACCTTCGACGCATAGCTTTCCTGCATCTCCGGGGTGATCTTGAAGTTTCCAATTTGGATGGGGTTCGTGGAAACGAGCTTGCCGGCATCCCGGTAGCCCAGTTCGGCACCTTCGTAAAACCAGAAGTGCAGAGCCTCCTCTTCGCTTTTTACCTGAACCGGGATGACCTGCTGAATCCATTCGGCCTCGGCCTGGGCCTCCCCGGTCTGAAGCCCCTGCGGATCGATATGGCTCACCGGATTTCCGGAAACATAACCGTAAAGGTTCAACCCGGCGGACAGACCGATCGGATCCTCGCTGATGAAGCGCCTCAGATCCGGATCATAATAGCGGGCCTGCATGTAATACAAACCGTTTTCGTCGGCCATCACCCCGTGGCCGCCGACAAAGCGGAACGGATGGGAGCCCCCGCCGCTGCTGCCGGTCATCCGCCCGTAGCCGTCGTAGGCATACGACTGCACGATGTTCTGTGCGGCGTCGGTAACCGCCACCACGCTGCCGCGTTCGTCCTGGTGGTAGACGGCGATATCCCCGGCGGCGCTGAGACTGTAAAGCATGGCGCCGGCGTATATATGATAGGAGGTCACCCCGCCCCCGCCGTCCAGCAGGCAAAAAACCGAATTTCCGTGGCGCACGTAGCGACTCACGGTTCCATTGTAGGTTTTGGAAAGCCGGTTTCCCGCGGCGTCGTAGGTGTAGGCAGTCGTATCGGTTCCGTTGCTCACCGAGGTCAGGCGGTTCAGAGCGTCGTACTGATACGTGGTAGTTACCCCGGCGGAGACTTTGGAGGTGAGGTTTCCGCGCAAATCAAAGGCATAGGACGACGCCGTGCTGTTGACCCGGGAGGAGAGGAGGCGGTTCATCGGATCGTGGCTGAAGCTGGAAGCCGCAGCCGGCGGCGGATTGAATTTCGGCTTGCTTCCCTGCACGGCGGCTATTTTCCCGTCGGCAAGATAAGTGTAGTTGTACTGTGCGAGGATGGCGCCGCCGGATTTCTGGTACGTGCGGGAGGTGATCCGGCCGGCGGCATCGTAGAGGAAAAGCGTTTTGGTTCCGTTGGGCAGAGCGATCCCGGTGATGCGGTTGACGGCATCGTACTGGTAGCTGGTCTGATTGCTTCGCCAGTCGGTCAGGGAGGAAAGCCGCCCCACGCTGTCATAATTGTAATTGACGGTTTTGCTCCCCGGATAGACGACCGCCGAAAGGCGTCCCGCAGGGGTATAGGCAAAAGCCACCGTCTTGCCGTGGGCATCGGTGCGGGAGAGAAGTCGCCCCATCCGGTCATAGGTCATGACCGCCGATCCGAGATGATCCGTGGCGCGGGTCATGTTTCCCATGGAATCGTATTCAAAAGCGATCGTCTGACCGGGCAGGGTAAGGGCCGTCAGACGGCTGTTGGCATCGTAGGCATAGGTGATTTCGGCGGCATCCCGCAGAACTTTCCGGGTGATCCGGTTGAGGGCGTCATAGGTAAAGTTTTCGGTTTTTCCGTTCGGATCGGTCTGGGAGGTCATCCGCCCCAAGGCATCGTAAGCAAAGGTCCAGATGCGGCTCAAAGGATCGCTGACCGCCGTTGCCCTGCCGTTGGCGTTGTATCCATACGAGACAACGCTCTGATCCGGCATGGTGAGGGCGCTCAGGTTTCCGGCAGCGTCATACAGATAGGCCGTGGTGTCTTTCAGCGGCCCGGTGATGGAGGTAATCTGCCCGGCCTTGTCGTAGACCAGCCGTGTGGCATTGCCCATCGGATCGGTTTCCCGGATCACCCGGTTTTCCGCGTCATATTCATAACGCCAGGTAGCGCTCAGTTCGTTTTGGACCGAGGTTACATTGCCGTTGGCATCGTACCCGTAGAAAACGCGGTGGCCCAGTGGATCGGTCTCCGATATCAGGCGGTTGCCCTGGTCATACTGCCTGGTAATAACGATCCCGTCCGGATCGGTTATGGAAGCCAGGTTGCCGTCGGCATCATAGCCGAAGCGCGTGATCCCTCCCTGCGCATCGGTTGCCGTAAGCGGCCGATTGGCCCAGTCATAGGTGAAAGAGGTCACCGCGCCGTTCGGAACGAAGGTCTCACGGAGAAGGTTGCCGTTGTCGTCATAATCGTAACTGGTAATCTGCCCCAGGGGATCTTTTTGGGTCAGCGGCAGCCCGGAATCGTCATAGGTAATTTCCAGCGCCACACCCGCCAGCGGAGTCTGAATCCTGGTTTTGCGGCCGGCGGCATCATAGGTCAGCGTGGTTACGGTGCTGAGGGGAGACGTAATGGTGACCGGCAATCCGGCGGCATCGTAGGCCAGGCTCCAGGTTTTCCCCATGAAGTCGGAGACGGCCGCGGGCAGGCCATTGGATCCCACGGTGATGGTGCTTTTGGCCCCGTTCGGATTGGTCCATTCGGTGAGGTTTCCTTTGGCATCGTAGGCAAAGGAGTTGCTGCGCAGCAGCGGATCCGTAAAGGCGGTCGGCCGGCGGAGGGAATTATAGGCGATCGTGGCGGCCGCGCCGGTGCGGTCACGGGCGCTGACGGCGTTCCCGCTGCTGTCGAAGCCCATCTGCCGGTAGGCATTTTTCTTATCGCGGCCGCTCATCATGAGCCCCCTGGAATCGGAAGAAAAGGAGGCGGCGTTGCCCAGCCCGTCGATGATTTTGACCAGATTGAACCCTTTGTCATAGTAATGCCAGACGGAATTGCCGGACGGGGGAGTTATCCTGGTTTTCGTTCCGGAGCTGTCCTCCGTATATTCGAAGGTCGTGGTTTGGGTGCCTCCGTCTTTTTGCTGAATGACCCGCCCGGAACTGTCGTAGGTGTTGGTCAGCACCGTAATGCCCCTGGCATCGGTCTGGGTCAGGAGGCGGTGCGAACTGTCGTAGCCGAACTGCCAGAGTTTGCCCCGGGCGTCGGTGATTCCGGCCAGATTGCCGCTGGCGTCGTAGGAAAAAGAAACGCTGTTCCCGGTTTTCAGAGGGGAAGTGATGGAAGTCAGGCGCCCGCCGGTGTAGAGGAAGTTGATCTGCCGGCCGGAGGTGTCGGTGATCCGGTCCAGCTGCGTGGTATGCGTAAAGGTGATCCCATTGCCGTTCAGGTCGGTAATCGAAAGCAGCTTTCCCGCGGTATCGAACAGGTAAGCCGTTTGATCCGCTTCGGTGGCAAGATAGTGTCCGCCATCCGGCATGGTCAGCACCGGGGAAGGCCCGGCATTTAACGGCGTGAAATTCCCTGCACCGTCGCCGCGGTAAGTGCTTTCACGCCCGTCCCTCCACTGAATGCGGACGTCCGTGGAAGGGGCGGTCGGCGGCGTGAGGACCATATGATAGGAGTGGGTCCAGCCGTAGCCGAGCGGGCCGGTGTGCTGGCTGTCCAGGGAATTGTAAAAGGCTTCCAGGTAAAAAGGAATTCCCTTGCCGGGAAAGGAAAACAGCTTTTGGGAATAGGTGTAATTGCCCAGGCCGGGATGCACCGGATCGGCAACCGGCATAGCCAGGTTATAGCGCCCGAAGTGGGCCCTGGGATCATCGGGGGGGTGATCCACATGCGTGAAAGTGACCAAAGCCGTGCCGGTTCCACCGGGAACGTAGGCTTGAACCATGTCGGGACCGTCCACGCCGGGGGAGGAAAGGCTGGAAGTGGCAACTCCATTGGAATTGGTTTCCGCGGAAGGCGGATTGAAAATTCCGAAATCCCCGATAAAATCGACCTTCTGGTAGGGCAGGCGGATCCCGGAGGTAGCCTCCATCACCGTGGCCGTCAGCAGGCTTGCGCTGCCGTCCTCCGGCAGGGTCGACGGATTGGCGGTAAGGTTGACGCTGAGGTTTCCTCCGTATTTGAAATGGCAGGTGGCATCATAACTCCAGGGGATGCCGAAATTTCCACCGAACGTTGCGGAAATCGGGGTCCAGTAATCCTGACTGGTTCCGGCATAGGCGGTCTTTGTTTTCAATGTCAGCGTAAACGTGCTTCCCGGACCGAAAGGCCCTTTGGGCGGGCTGAACGGGCAGCCGTCAAAGCTCATGTGCGTGGCGTGCCCGTCGTTGTAGCAGTAGCAACCGGGGGTAACCCAGTTGGCAGGAGCCTGGGAAGAAAGACTGGTCCAGGTGACGTCCGAGGCACCCACTTTCACCGAGTGAAATCCATCGGCTTTGGGAGAAAAATCCACGAGGTCGAAGCTCCCGGGTATGGGAATCCGCACCTGGTGAGTGCCGATTTCCGCCCAGCTACCCCCGATGCAGCCCCAACCGACCTTGTCCGGTTTGATGATGGTGGCCGTCATGGTCACCGTGTCCCCTTTTTGCACCAGAACCGGCGTCAGCCGTATCGTCCCCCAATTTCCCCAGTAAAGCGCGGGAGTACACTCCGGCATGGGCGGCAAGGCCCATATCCACTGGTGTACACTTAAGAAAGCAACCAGAAAAGGCGACAGAAACGAAAGGAGGTAAGGAAATCGTCTTATCCTCTCCAGCATCATGAAAGCATTTTTTCGCATAATTCCTCTTGCCCGAAATTCCAACCAGCGAATAACCTGACCGGACGAACCGCTTATGAACGTTCCGCACAGGATCCTGTTCCGGGGTCGAACCCCACGTCAGGTCCCGTCCGCTTCCTTTTTCCCGCAACGGCATCCGCGATGCGCAGGAAAAAGAAGGTCGCGGCGCCGATGCCTCACGGGGTGGACCTGCACCGGATTATGGCACCGGATTATCACCCTGCTTCTTTTACACGAGGGGTGTTTAGGAAAGTGTTTAGGAGGGTTGTCCGGAAAATGAATGGGAAGGTGATGCTGCGGCTGCCGGCTCCCAACTGCTCGTGGTCCGGCCGGAATGGCTTCTGCCCGGGAAAAGCGGGACCGGGCAAACACGGGAAGGTCATCCGTCCGGTGGCCTGTTTAGAATAGGTTATTAAGCCCGGTCTGACCCCAGGCGCAAACCCGCCTCCAGCTCGTGTGCGATCCGGTCCAGGGTTTTTCCTTTTCCCGGGCGCAGGGCGGAGGAACCGGTTTCGGAAGGTGGAATCCGGAGCAGGATCGACTCCGCCTCCATCCGCAGGTCGCTTCGGGTGGCCGGATGATGGAGAACCGCGGTGAGCAGCTCCCGCGCCCTCCCGAAGTCCCCCTTGCTCACGGACAGCGAGGCATAGGCAATGACAGCCTGAAGCAGAACCACATCGCCGCCGATTTCGCAGGAGACCTCCAGCGATTCCTGTACATAGCGCCGTGCGCGGGGAACGTCTCCCAGGGCGGAAAAAGCCAGTCCAAGATTGCCGAGATTGATGGCCACCAGAAAGCGGCTGCCGATACTTCGCGCAGCCGTCAAAGCTTCCGTGTAATGCCGTATCGCCTCCCGGAAGGAGCCGGAGCGGCGGTCGCACTCTCCCAGCAGCATGACTGCCCGGGCTTTGCTGAACGTGTCGCCGATCTCCCCTGCTACTTCCAGGCCCTCCTGGTAGCACCTCCGCGCTTCGCAAAAATCGCCGTCATGCTCGGCGATATAACCGAGTCCCAGGCAGGCCCAGACCATGGAGGGCCGGTCCCCCGCATGCCGGGCCAGATGCAGGGCTTCCAGCAGGAATTCGGAGGCGCTGTTGAGCCGATTCCGGAAATAATCGACATAACCGAGGTGGCTGAGGGTGTAAATCATCAGCGCGATCCATTTCTCCTTCCGGGCCACAGCAAGGCTTTCCAGCAGCCGGCTTCTGGCCTCTTCCTGGTCCCCCAGCTCCATGGATACTCTCCCCAGGCGGGAGAGAGCTTCCATGGAACAGCGCGTGTGATCGCTGTGCCGTGAGGCGGCAATACTTTTCTGCAGGTACCGCCGGGCTTCTTCGTATTTACCCTCCAGCTGCGCGCTGTCGCCGAGATGGAACAGCGCCCAGGCTGCCGTTTCCGCATCCGGATACGACTGGAGGTGCGCCAGACAGGCGTTCAGCACCTCGGCTGCTCGGGCGTAGCAGCCCATCCGGTTCAGCAGCCGGCCCTGGAACAGCAGCCGCTTCGACTGCAGGGACGGATAGCCGGGACCTCGCCATGGAGGAGCCGGCAAGAGGTCTCCAATCCGGTTCAGTTTCTCGACGCCTTCCTGCAGCCAGCCTTTCCATTCGCAAAAAGCCGAAAAGCCTTCCATGGCATCCCGCAGAAAGGAGATCCGCCTTTCCTGCATAGCCCATTCCCAGGCGGCACGAATGTTCTCAATCTCCTTTTCCACTTCCCGGCCATGTACCTGTGGCTCCGCGCCCAGCATCATGGAGTATCTTTCCAGCAGAAACCGGCTGAAAAAGCCGGCGTGCCGGATCTGGGCTTTCCGCCCTTCTGTCCCGGTCTCCTCCCGCTTCCTTTCGGCGTAATGGCGGATGAGTTCGTGAAGCTGAAAACGGCCCTCCGCAGAGTGCTGCAAGAGGGATTTATCATGCAATCCGGCGATGACGTCCAGGCCGGTTTGCGCCACGTATTCCCCGGCGGCCAAGGAGAACCCCCCTCGAAAAACCGAAAGGCGGCAGAGAATTTTTCGCTCCCCGGCACTCAGCCGCTCCCAGGCGGAATCGAAAACGGCCTTCAGGCTGACCTTACGTTCCGTGGTTTCGCGGAAATGGGCGGTCAGGAAATCGAGACTGGAACGAACCCGGCATTCAATCTCCTCCAGGGTGAGAAACCGGGTAAAAGCAGCCGCCAGTTCGATGGCCAGCGGACTGCCGTCCACCATGCGGCAAACGGCATGCAGGGCATTGACTCCACCGGGACCGCCCAATCCGAAATCGGGTTGAACCCGGCGGGCGCACGCGAGAAAAAGGTCTGCGGATGTCGGCTCCGAAGGTTCCGTCGCGGAGGAGTGGCCGGGAGCCGGAAATCCCTTGATATCGAGTACCCACTCTTCCTTCAGCCGCAGCCGCTCCCGGGTAGTCACCAGCATGGTAAGCCCCGGGCAATGATGCAGGAGATCGGTCAAAAGGCGGATCTCCTCCATGCGATGCTCCATGGCATCCAGAAGGAGTAACGTTTTCCGGGTGGTAAGAAACCGAATCACCTGGTCGCGAGGGCTTTCGGATGGATGGAACCGCTGGGCCAGGGCCGTCGCCAGGGCAAATTCCAGGGCCTGACCGCCTTGGGATTCCGGAACAGAAACAAACCATATCCCGTCGGGAAAGAGAGCGGAGCCGGAGTGCCCGGTCGCCAGGATTCGACCTGACTCTAACGCAAGGCGCGTCTTGCCGATCCCCCCCGGTCCGAGCAGGGTGAGGAGCCGGCAGGCGGGATCCCGCAGGGACCGTAGAATAACCTCCAGATCGGCGTGCCGCCCGACAAACGGGGTTCCCGGTTGCGGAAGATTATGCCGCAGCGATGTGTCCGACGAGTCCGTCGAGGCCGACTGTCCGGCCCCGGGGGAGGCAGGCGCCGATTGCTCCTGAAGTCGGATGTTTTTCAGCAGCAGGTTCGTATCCGCGGAGGGGGAAATCTGCAATTGCTCCGCAAGGAGCCGGTGACAGAGGTCATACTGCCGGAGAGCCGCTGCCGTTTGTCCCTGCCGGGCAAGGATTTCCATGACCAGGCGATGTCCGGACTCCTCCAGCGGATCCCATTGCAGTATCCTTTTCGCGTGGTGAAGTCCCTTGGCGGGCGCTTCGGTGGAAAGGTAATACCGCGCCAGACGGATGGACAGCTGTATGGCAAGAAGCCGCAGCCGGTCCTTTTCGGCGCGAGCCCAGTCATCAAATTCCGGGGCGTCCTCCAGGGTCAGGTTTTCCAGGAAATCTCCCTGGTACAGGGCCAGGGCCTGCTCCAGCCGGACCGGCCAGCCCGGATCGCTCTGCAAATCGGCCGCCGATCCTGTTTCCCGCCCCGCTTCTTCGAAGACCTGCACGTCCAGCCAGTGCCGGCGGCGCCGGTTAAAACGCACCTCCTGCGCCGATGTTTCGATGATTTCCGGTTCACCGACAAAGGAAAGCTTTCGCCGGATTTCCCACAGGGCACGTCGAAGATTGGCCGTAGCGCGCTCCTGCCGGAAGCCTCCCCAGAAGTAAAGCATCAGCTTCTGGCGGTGGCAGGAATTGCCCTGGAGGGCCAGGTAGGCAAGGAGCGCCGTGATTTTCCCCGATTCGAAATGGACCGGCCGGTTACTCAGGCGGATCTGCGGCGATCCGAGGAAAGACAGGTGGACCAGCTCCGGGGCCAGATTTCTCCCGACCAGATCTCCCCGTTTTTCCCGTGAAAGGAAAAAGGGATCCGAACGTCCTGAAAAGCCTACCACCGCCAAGGTTAATCCTTTCGTCTGCTTTCACTGCCGTCCCGGAATTTTAGAGGGCGGTTTCGGTAAAGTCAAGCGGCCGCTTGTTTCCAAAGGAAGAGGAAGACAGGAAAAGGACACCCGTTTTCTTTTAAAAAACCGGGTGTCCCATTCCGGTTATACCGGCCTTCCGTACCTGCCTCGGCTTTCAGGCCATGGCCCACTGTTCCCGCAGCAGTTTGACCATGTTCAGGATCAGCTGGGTTTTATCCATTTCCTTCGGGAAGCCGCCTTCGAGACTGACCGCCCCGCGGTAGCCGAGCAGCTTCAGACCCTTGAATCCGTCCACGTAGTTGTCGGCAGGACCATCCACGCCGGGTACCTTGCGGTTTTTCAGGGAAGCGATGTGCACGTGAGAAAGTAGTTTGCCGGCACTGAGGAAGGCACCCATGAAACTGGTTTCCTCCTTGCTCATGTGCCAGAAGTCGCCCATCACCGTGCATCCCGGCCCGATATCCCGGGCCATCGCCGCGCCGTCGGCCACCTGCCGAAGGAATTTGGTTTCGGCACGCTGCAGCGGTTCGAGCACGATCGAGGTACCCTGTTTGGCGGCATGCTCCGCCAGTTTCTTTCCGGTGTTGTTTACAAAGTCGTCGCGCAACTCAGGGAAAGGCAGGCCGGGCTTGCTGCGTGCCGGACAGAGGATCAGCCCCACGGACTTCAGCGCCCCCAGCACTTCCAGCTGCGGCAGAAACTTCGCGACTTCGGCATCGCGTTTCTCGGCCTCGACATAGGAGAAATCACTCGGCCCGCAGGCCGTGGCAATAAAGAGCCTGCGGCCTGCCATGGCCTTCTTCATCGCCTCCACGTTGTCGAACAGCCACGGGCCGCTGGGCAGCTCCACGGCGGCAAAACCGTTGGCTTCCAGGAAGTCCAGCTTTTCTTTCATCTCGGTGCCGGGGATAGCCCCCCACTGGAGACAAAGATTCAGTTCGGCCGGCTTTTCCGGGGGTGTCAGCCTGGGCATTCCCGCGGTCTGCTCCTGCGCCGAAATACGCTGCGTGGCAGATACGGCGGCGACTCCAGCCGTCGCCGAGCCCAATAGAAAATCACGTCGCATCATGGTAACTCCTCTTCTCCTAGGCTATTCCGATTGGCAATTTGGTTTTTTCATCTGCGATTAGAACTAACACGGTTGGATGTGCACCGTCAAGGTCCGGAGATGCCTGCTGTTTAGTAGCGGATCAGTAGTAGCGGATCAGAGTAGCGGATCAGAACATCCATTTTCTAATATAAACTGGGTGTCCTGAATTACCCTGAATTACCTGAATTAGGCTCTGAATTACGCTTTTGGTCCGTGATGTCGGAAAACAATAGACGGGAGTATAATATGTATATACAATATATTGGATGGACTATGAATTCGACTTTGCCAAGGACATTTCCAATAAGGCAAAACACGACTTGTCCCTGGCCGAGGCGAAACACTTTGAATGGGAAACAGCCGTCGTCAGTGAAGATAGACGCAAAAAGCATGCGGAAGCCCGCTACGTGGCTACCGGCTACATCGGTGACCGTCTGCATGTAATGGTATTTTGCTTACGTTCGGAAGCGGTGCGGGTGATCAGTTTGCGTAAAGCAAATTTCAGGGAGGTTAAACGATATGCCGAGACCTAAAAAGGGGACCATTTTCCCCTCCGTGGAGGAGAATGCGGCTATTTGTGCCGGCATGGCGGCAGATGCGGACAATCCGGAACTTACTGCCGAGTGGTTCGAAAATGCCAAGCCGGCCGGCGAATTCTTCCCACCGGACACCTACGCCTCGCTGAAAGCGACATGGCGGCCCCGCGGTCGTCCCAAGGTAATCGAAAAAAAGGTTTCGATTGCCATTCGCCTGGATGCCGACATACTAAAAGCGTTCCGGGAAACGGGCAAAGGCTGGCAGACTCGGCTGAATTCCGCTTTACGGCGTTATATTTCCGAACATCCCTTGCAAGACAGATAGAGGGAATTTTTCGCGTTTCCAAAACCCGGAGCCCGTGGTTGCCGCGATGATCCAATCCCCCTCATACCTGTTTGGAAATACGGGCTTCCCCGATGCCTTGGCAGCGTGGGCCACGCGAACCTCACGTCAGTCGCGGGTCAGCTGGCGGTACTTGATGCGGTGCGGCTGGGTGGCATTGGCCCCCAGGCGGCGGCGCTTGTCTTCCTCGTATTCCGTAAAGTTGCCGTCGAAAAAGCAGACCTGGCTCTCCCCTTCGAAGGCTAGGATATGCGTGGCGATGCGGTCCAGGAACCAGCGGTCGTGGCTGATGACCAGCACGCAGCCGGCAAAGTTCTCCAGTGCATCCTCCAGGGCGCGCATGGTGTTCACGTCCAGGTCGTTGGTCGGCTCGTCGAGCAGCAGCACATTGGCCTCCTCCTTGAGCATGCGCGCCAGGTGGACGCGGTTGCGCTCCCCGCCGGAAAGCATGCCGACCTTCTTCTGCTGGTCGGCTCCCGAGAAGTTGAACCGGGCCACGTAGGCCCGGGAATTGACCTCCCGGGTGCCCAGCCGGACAACATCCAGGCCCTCGCTGATCATCTCCCAGACGTTTTTATTGGCATCCAGCACGTCGCGGCTCTGGTCCACATACGCCAGCCGCACCGTCTCTCCCAGGCGGAAAAGGCCGGCGTCGGGCTTTTCCTGCCCGGTGAGCATGCGGAAGAGGGTGGTCTTCCCCGCTCCGTTCGGCCCGATGATTCCGACGATGGCGCCCGGCGGCAGCAGGAAAGACATCCGCTCGACGAGCAGCCGGTTTCCGTAGCCCTTGGAAACTTCGTGGCTCTCGATGACCACGTCTCCCAGACGCGGGCCCGGCGGAATGTAGATTTCCAGCTCGCTGGAGCCCTTCTCCACCTCCTGGCCGAGAAGCGTTTCGTAGGATTTGATGCGGGCCTTCGACTTGGCATGCCGCCCCTTGGGGCTCATGCGGATCCACTCCAGCTCGCGCTGCAGGGTCTTCTGACGCTGGCTTTCGGCCTTTTCCTCCTGGGCCAGGCGCTTCTGCTTCTGGTCCAGCCAGGAGGAATAGTTTCCTTTCCAGGGAATTCCCTGCCCGCGGTCCAGCTCCAGGATCCACTGGGCCACGTTGTCCAGGAAGTAGCGGTCGTGGGTCACGGCGATCACCGTCCCCTCGTAGCGCTGCAGGTGCTGCTCCAGCCAGGCCACCGTCTCGGCGTCCAGGTGGTTGGTGGGTTCGTCGAGCAGCAGGATATCCGGCTTCTGCAGCAGCAGCCGGCAGAGGGCCACGCGGCGCCGTTCGCCTCCGGAGAGCACCCGCACCGGGGTATCCCCCTCCGGACACCCCAGGGCGTCCATGGCCATCTCCAGGCGGGCATCGAAATCCCAGGCATCCAGGGCGTCGATCTTTTCCTGCACCTCTCCCTGGCGCTCGATCAGCCGGTTCATCTCCTCGTCGGACATCGCCTCCCCGAAGCGGGCGCTGATCTCGTTGTATTCCCGCACCAGGTCGGCGGTGGCCTGCACTCCCTCCTCCACCACTTCGCGGACCGTACGGTCGTTGTCCACCAGGGGCTCCTGCTCCAGGTAGCCGACCGTAAACCCGGGCGCCAGCACCGTCTGCCCGTTGAATTCCTTTTCCACTCCCGCCAGGATCTTCAGCAGGGT
Source organism: uncultured Acidobacteriota bacterium (assembly GCA_903847975.1). GTDB lineage: Bacteria > Acidobacteriota > UBA6911 > CAINFC01 > CAINFC01 > CAINFC01. The sequence goes on from CAINFC010000321.1 coordinate 23,066, forward strand.
GCTTTTTCCGGAGCCGTTCAGCCCCAGCACGCCGATCTTGGCTCCGTAAAAATAGGAAAGGTAAATGTCCTTCAGGACCGGTTTCTGGTGGTAATACTTGCTGACGCCGATCATCGAGTAGATGACCTTGTTGGGTTCCACGCTCATCCTGGCTGCTTTCTCCTTTGATTATCCGCCGTAGGGAACGCGCCGGGGCACGCCCCCTACGGTTTTTTTTCCAGATGATGCCGCTACGCCAGCAGGCGCAGCAGCGACTCTTCGACGGCCCCTTTCACCATCTCGACTTTGTAGGCGTTGTCCCGCATGGGTACCGCCCCCTCGGCGGCCGCCTGGCCGGCCGAAGCGGCCAGCGCCGCGTTGAGCTTTTTGCCGGCCAGCAGCTTCTCCGCAGCCGCCGCCCGCCACGGGGCCGGCGCCACGCCGCCCAGCCAGCAGCGGGCCTGGGAGACCATCCCCTTGTCCACCTGCAGCCAGAGGGCCACGCTGGTCAGGGCGAAATCCCAGGACTGGCGGGAGCGGATTTTACGATAGCTGCTGCGCGCCCCGGCAGCCGGTGCCGGAAGATGGATTTCCGTCAGGATTTCCGCCGGCTCCAGGACATTTTCCCTATCGATGGCTTTTTCCGGAGCGAGGAAAAAGCTCTCGATCGGAACCGTCCGGGTGCCGGCCGGGCCGGCCACCGTCAGCCTGGCCTGCAGCGCGGACAGGGCCACGGCCGTATCCGAAGGGTGCACGAAGAAACAGGGGCCGTTGCTGAAAATGGCGTGGTTCTGATTTTCTCCTTCCACCGCAAAGCAGGTTTCGCCTCCCTTGCGGGCGCAGGGGAAGTCGCCGCGATAATACCAGCAGCGGGGCCTCTGGCAGAGGTTGCCGCCGATGGTTCCCTGCTCCCGGAGCTGCGGGCTGGCCACTTCCGATGCGGCCTGGGCCAGCACCGCGTACTTTTCCTTCAGGACCGCGCTGGCGGCGATCGAGGCGATGGTGGTCAGGCAACCGATTTTCAGCCCGCCGTCCGGGCGGCCGGTCATGCCGCTCCACTCCTTGATCCCGCTGATGCTCACCACCTTGTCGACGGTAAAAAGGTGATCATGCAAACAGCCGAGCAGGTCCGTTCCGCCGGCGTGAATCCGGGCCCCCTTGGAGTTCAGGGCCGCCAGGGCTTCCGCCGGTGTCTTGGCTTTCAGATATGCGAATGGTTTCATCATGACTCATCCCCTTTTCTTTTTCGCCAGAAGTTCAAGAATGGTCTTCGGCTCCATGGGACCGTGCGTCGGCCGCACGCCGACGGCATCGTAAATGGCATTGGCAATGGCCGAAGCGGTCGGAATGTGAGCCGGCTCTCCCAGCCCTTTGCAGCCCACCAGGTTGCACTCCGTGTCCTGCGGATCGACGGCCACCACCTGGTGTTGGACGGGAACGTCCAGCGCGGTCGGCACCTTGTAGTCGTGCAGGTTGGCATTGACCATCTTGCCGGTCTGACGATCCAGCACCCGTTTTTCGGTCAGGGCGAAGCCCAGGCACTGCGTCATTCCCCCGAAAACCTGGTTGTGGAAAGTCTTCTGGTTGATCACCCGGCCGCTTTCGTTGGCTCCCAGCAGCCGCACCACCCGGACTTCTCCGGTCCGGGTGTTGACTTCCACCTCCGCAAAATGGGCCCCGAACGGATTGATGGCCTTCTTCGGAGGGTTGGGGTCGCGGTTGCCGATGCCGATAACATCCATCACCCCGTTGGCGCGCAGCAGCTCTTCCAGCGGCTTCTTTTTGTCCGGTGCGCTGCGGCTGCCGATGGCGTTGCCCTTGAGCTCCACATCCTCGGCGGGCACGCCCAGAGCCTCCGCGCCCCAGGCCAGCAGCTGCTGCTTGACCAGCCAGGCCCCCTTGCGCACCGCGGGAATCAGGCCGGGCAGGGTCATGCTTCCGCCGCTGCTTTGCCCGTAAGGCGTGACGGCGGTGTCCGCATTTTCAATGCGCACGCTCTCCAGGGGAACTCCCAGCTCCTCGGCGGCCACCATGCAGGCCACCGTCTTGGTGCCGGTGCCGATGTCCATGGCCCCCGTCTTGATGGTAATGCCGCCATCCACAAACAATCGCACTTCCGCGGTGTAGGGCGGGGAGCCGTTGCCGCCGCTCCACATCCCGGCGGCCATCCCGAAGCCCCGCCGGACGGGGCCGTCGGACTTCTTCGCCGCCCGGGCCTCCTGCCATCCGAAGGCCTTGGCCCCCTGCAGCAGGCACTCCTTGAGTCCGGTGCTGGTGTACGGCACCTGCCGCGTCTGGCTGACTTCGGTGAAATTTTTAAGCCGAAGCTCGACGGGATCCATGCCCAGCTTGACCGCCAGCATGTCCATCATCTGCTCCAGGCACCAGTTGCCCGACGGAAATCCCGGAGCCCGGAAAGGTCGGGCGCGCCCGGCATTGCTGTAATACCCGCTTTCCGAAACCAGGACATTCGGGCATTTGTACAGCTCGGCCACCTGGTACCCGACGGAAGTTCCCGATGCGTAGGCTCCGGGCGTGGACAGGTTGGTCAGCTGCAGGGCGGTCAGCGTACCGTCCTTTTTCACTCCCGCTTTCAGGGTCATGCGGGCTTCCGGCCGGTTGCCGGTGCACAGGAAGGTGTCCTCCCGCGGCAGCATCGCTTTGACCGGCCGTCCCGTCTTGCGGGCCAGTAGGGCGGCGATGATGGAATATTTCCCCACCTCCAGCTTGGCGCCGAACCCTCCGCCCATGTACTTGCAGATCACCCGGATCTTATTAAAAGGCATATTCAGCGCCCGGGCTGCGCCGAAGAGAACCCCGTCGTACACGCCCTGGGTGGAATCCCAGAGCGTCAGCTTGTCGCCGTCCCATTTGGCCACCGAGCCGTGCGCTTCCATGGTGGCATGCATCTGCACGCTGGTGTAGAAGGTCTCCTCCAGCACCACGTCGGCTTCCGCGAAGCCCTGGGCGACATCCCCTCGTTTGACGATGCGGGGCTCGCCCACCGCATTGCCGCCCTCGTACAGCTTGGGGGCGGAGGGTTGCATCGCGGCGGGATCCAGGACAAAAGGAAGCGTTTCGTACTCGACGCGGATGGCCCTGAGGGCGTCCGCCGCCTGGTACGGAGTCAGGGCGGCCACCGCCGCCACCTCCTCCCCCTCATGCCGGCAGTGGGTGTCGAAAAGCTTGCTCTGGGCCGCTTTCCCCCCGTACCAGGGGAGATCCGCTCCGGGCGACTTGCCGCTCAGCACCGCCAGAACGCCGGGCATTTTTTCCGCGGCCGAAGTGTCGATGCTTTTCACCATGGCGTGGGCGTGCGGACAGCGAAGGATCGCGGCGTAGAGCATATCCGGAAGAACGATGTCCGCGGTGTACTGCGCCGCCCCGGACACGCGCTCATAGCCGTCCACGCGGGGAACGCCCTTCCCGACCAACTGCGTTTTTTCCCACGGCCTGATTTTCGCTTCTGCGACCGGCCCGGGAGCCGGCTCGAAGCTGTTGCGAAAGGACTCTTCCATCTCCTCGTAATAGTGGCTCATGCCATACCCCCTTTCTTCTTCCGCTCCGCGGCTCGGGTCGCGGCGCTGAAAATGTGCTGGTAGGCCGCGCAGCGGCACAGATTGCCGCTGAGCCCCACCCGAACCTCCTCCATGGTGGGGCTGGCATTGCGCCGCAGAAGCCCCTCCACCGCCATGATCTGGCCGGGCGTGCAGAATCCGCATTGAAAGGCGTCCTCCTCCACAAAGGCCTGCTGCACCGGTCCGAGGTTCTCCCCGTCCATCAGGCCTTCCAGAGTGGTGATCTCCTGCCCCTGGGCCTCTACCGCCAGGGTCATGCAGGCGTAGCGCGGCTTCCCGTCGATGAGCACCGTGCAGGCCCCGCACTCTCCGCGCTCGCAGCCGATCTTGGTGCCGGTCAGACCGAGGACCTCGCGGATGACGAAAAGAAGGGACCAGCGGGGCTCCACCTGGATCTTGCGGGTGATGCCGTTGATTTTCAGCTGGATGGGGAGCACGGTCCCCACCGCTTCGATGACCTGAAAGGAGGCGGCATTCGCCTCCCGGAGTGCCGTGGAGGCCGCGGCTCCGGCGCTGACCGAGGAGATGAAGCCCCTGCGGCTCAGGCCGTGCGGACCGCCGGCACAATTGTTTTCCGGTTCCTTGGACATATCTGTATCCTCCGTTTGCTTGTAATTATTCACTCGTCCAGCGCCAGACGCAACTCCCGGACCAATTCACCGACCTGCCGGATGGCGTCGGCCCTGTCCGCAGCCGCTCCGACCCGCCGGACAATGGCGCTGCCGACGATCACCCCGTCGGCATATTCCTTCAGGGCGCGGACCTGATCGGCCGATGAGATGCCGAAGCCGAGCGCCGTGGGCATGCCGGTGTGTTTCCGTATTTCCTCCTGGAAGCTCCGGAAATCGGTGGAAAACTGACCGCGGACCCCGGTGACCCCCAGCGAGGAGACGCAGTAGAGAAATCCGCGGGCCTGCCGCACGATGGGGCCGATCCGCTCCCCGGAAACGGGCGTGACCATGGAGAGGAGGGCCACCCCGGCCTGGTCCGCCAGCGGCGCGAGCTCCTCGCGCTCCTCCAGCGGCAGGTCCGGAATGATCAGCCCGTCGATTCCGCTTTCCAGGCACTCCTTCAGGAAGCGCTCCGGTCCGTATTGCAGAATGCAGTTGAAATAAAGAAGGTAAACCAGCGGGGCGGAGACGACGGCCCGGATTTCCGCCGCGGTGCGCATGATATCCGGGAGGTGGATCCGGTTGGCCAGGGCCCGGAGATTGGCAGCCTGGATGACCGGCCCTTCGGCGATCGGATCGGAGTAGGGCACGCCCAGCTCGATCAGGTCGGCGCCGGCGCGCTCCATTTCCCGGCAGAGGTCCACGGTGGCCGCCAGAGTAGGGTCTCCGGCAGTCACGAAGGTAATCAGCGCCTTTCTCTTTTCCGCCCGGAGCCGCGCGAACAGGGAATCGATGCGGTTCATGATAGTTCCTCCCCCATGTATCGGGCCACCGACTGGACGTCCTTGTCGCCGCGGCCGGAAAGGTTGACCACCACGACCTGATCCGGGGACATCCGCGGCGCCTCCTTCCGGACCCAGGCCACGGCATGGGCGCTCTCGATGGCCGGAATGATCCCCTCGACGCGGGTCAGGTAGCGGAAAGCATCGACCGCCTCGGCATCCGTGGCCGGAACGTATTCGGCGCGGCCGGAGGCGTGCAGCTGAGCGTGCTCCGGCCCAATGCCCGGGTAGTCCAGCCCGGCGGAAATGGAGTGCACCGGCAGGATCTGCCCTTCGGCATCCTGCAGGAAATAGGAGCGCATCCCGTGCAGGACTCCGATGCTGCCGCGGGTGATGGTCGCCGCATGGCGGTCGGTCTCCACGCCCTCCCCTCCGGCCTCCACACCGACCAGGCGAACGGAGGGCTCCGGAATGAAATCGTAAAACAGGCCCATGGCGTTGCTCCCTCCGCCCACGCAGGCCACGCAGCAGTCGGGAAGCCGCCCCTCCCGCTGCAGGATCTGCGTGCGGACTTCGCGGCCGATGACCGCCTGAAAGTCGCGCACCATGGTCGGGTAGGGGTGCGGGCCCATCACCGAACCGAGCAGGTAGTAGGTTTCTCCCACCGTGGAAACCCAGTCGCGCATGGCTTCGTTGACCGCATCTTTCAGGGTTTGGGTGCCGGAGTCGACCGGGGTCACCCGGGCCCCGAGAATGCGCATCCGGAACACGTTGAGCGACTGTCGTTCGGTGTCCTCGCGGCCCATGAACACTTCGCACTGCATTCCGAAAATGGCCGCCGCGGTGGCCGCCGCCACCCCGTGCTGCCCGGCCCCGGTTTCGGCGATGATTCTCTTCTTGCCCATGCGCTTGGCCAGCAGGGCCTGCCCCAGCACGTTATTGATCTTGTGCGATCCGGTGTGGTTGAGATCCTCGCGCTTGAGATAGATGCGCGCCCCGCCCAGGTCGCGGGTCATCCGCTCCGCAAAGTAGAGCATGGAAGGCCGCCCGGCATACTCGCGGAACAGCCGCTCCAGGTCCTCCCGGAATCCGGCCTCGTCCCGAAAGCGGAAATAGGCCTCCTCCAGCTCCCGCAGGGCATTCATCAGCGTTTCCGGGACATACTGCCCGCCGAATTCGCCGAAACGGCCTTTCCTGCTCATGATGCAAATTCTCCCTGCCGGGTGGCCCGGCGCTCGTGTTTCGGTTCTTCGACCACCGCCAGGACCAGGTCCCCCGTGGAGTCGGGGCGGGGCTCGGCGATCCGCAGCAGCTGCATCCATTTCAGGAACGCTCCCCCAAAAACCGCGGCCATCAGAACCATGATGATCAGGCTGAGCACCGCCAGCAGGTAATTGCTCTTCGGCAGGTAGTTGGTGAACACGTTCAGGTAACCCGCGTAGAGGGTGATGCCGGCCATGAAAACGCCGGGAATGGCGGTCAGCAGCGCATAGCGCCCGCGGTTGAGGCGGATCAGCATGGTGGTGGCCACAATCAGCGCGCAGGAGGCCAGCAGCTGGTTGCTCATGCCGAACAGCGGCCAGACGGTGGAAATGTCCCCGGTGTAGACCAGGTAGCCCCAGGAGGCGGTGAACAGGGCGCTGGTCAAAAGAATCCCCGGCCACCAGCGCTTGTCGTTGAACCGCGGAAAGACCTTGCCGATCATCTCCTGCACGAAAAAGCGCCCCACCCGGGTTCCGGCATCGACTGCGGTGAGAATAAAGACCGCTTCGAACATGATGGCGAAGTGGTACCAGTAGCCCATCAGGTGCTTCATGAAAGGGATGGAAGAAAAAATATAGGCCATTCCCACCGCCAGGGAGACCGCGCCCCCCGGCCTCCCCTGGATGTTTTCCTGGACTGCTTCGGCCAGAGCGGGCAGGTTCTGCACCGGCATCCCCAGCTGGGCGAAGGCTTCCGGGCGGGCGTTGATGGCGAAATAATCGGCCGGCACCAGGACGCAGGCGGCGATCAGGGCCATGATGGCCACCGCCCCTTCGGTCAGCATGGCTCCGTAGCCCACAAACAGAATGTCCTTTTCGCTGCGGATCATTTTGGGAGTGGTGCCGGTAGCGATAATGGAGTGAAACCCGCTGATCGCCCCGCAGGCGATGGTTATAAAAAGGAAGGGGAAGACCGGACCGGGGATAATCGGGCCGCCTCCGGAAACGAAGCGGGTCACCGGCTCCATCTGCAGGGTGGGCCGCAGAAAAACGATCCCCATGGCCAGCAGGGCGATGGTGCCGATTTTCAGATAAGTGGACAGGTAATCCCGCGGGCAGAGCAGCAGCCATACCGGCAGCACGGAAGCGATAAAGCCGTAAATGGGCACGAAGAGGGCGATCTGCTCCCGGGTCAGGGTGAAAAAGGGCGCCAGCACGGGATTGGCGACCACGTAGGGCCCGGCCAGCACCGCGGCCAGCAGCAGGACCACCCCCATGAAGCTGGCCCCGAAGACGTCGTTGCGCCGCCATTTTTCCATGTAGAGACCCATCAGCACGGCGATGGGCATGGTGGCGAAGACGGTGAAGGTCCCCCAGGTGCTTTCCGCCATGGCATTGACGACCGCGATGGACAGCCCGGAAAGGGTCAGCAGCAGGATGAACAGGATGGCCCAGGAAGCCGCCTGGCCGATCCGGGGGCTGATCTCGCTTTCGGCGATGGCCGCCAGGCTGCGCCCGTTGTGCCGCACGGAGCAAAACAGGATGACCATGTCGTGAACCGCTCCGCCCAGCACTGCGCCGATCATGATCCAGAGGGCCCCGGGCAGATACCCGAACTGGGCCGCCAGAACGGGCCCCAGCAGCGGCCCGGCGGCGGCAATGGCCGCGAAATGGTGGCCGAAGAGCACGTACCTGTTGGTCTCGACAAAATCGTGGCCGTCGGCCAGCCGCAGGGCCGGGGTGGTGCGCTCCGGGCGCAGCTGCAGCACGCGACGGGCCAGAAACAAGCCGTAAAAGCGGTACCCGATGGCAAAACAGCACAGGGCGGCAAACAGAAGCGTCAGGGCATTCATTCTTCCTTCCTAATTCCGGATCGTTATGTCTGATGAAAGTGTGAAAAGTAGCTGGAACCCCAAAGGGGTTCCGGAACACAGCCTGGGGTTGCGCCGCAGGCGCTACCCCGGGTAGGCGGTGTTTTCACAAGCAGCCCTGTCAGGGCTGCGCAAGCACCTGCCACTGCTGGATTTAGCGTAACCCTTTCAGGGCTGTCTCCTCCGCACATTCCTACCCGGGGTAGGCGCGAAGCGCGCCAACCCCGGGCTGCGATCCGAAGCCCTTTCAGAGCTTCCGAGACTTTTCGCCGGTTCATCATGTCTGACTTCCCGATTTTACGGTAAGCGGCAGATAGGTGCGGCAGCCGGCGTCCCCGGCGGTCATCTTTTCCGACTCCAGCGCCGCCAGGGCGGCTTTCAGTTCCAATTCCTTGCTGTGGTAAAGGACCTTGCCCGCCTTGTTCTCCAGCTCGTCCGGATCGTCCGGGCTGCCGTCCGATTTGTACAGCCGGTACATTTCATACTGCTCGGCGGCCTGGCCGGATGGATCGAAGTAGCGGGCGTATTTCCAGACAGCACCCTGGCTGTCCTTCATGCGGATGCAGCGGATATGATTCGGCTGTTCGATGGGAAATCCCGGCTCCGGCGGAGCCGCCAGGCCGGACTTTTCGTCGTCGAACACATAGAGCACGCGGTCCTGCACCGTGAGGGCCGGGTTGCTGAAAACCGGCGTCAGGTCGTACCCCTGGAAACGATAGCGATCCCGGTTGGGGACGTTGGCCAGGGAGGCCAGGGTGGGCATCACGTCCGCCAGGGAGGCCCAGGAATCGGTGGTCCGGGCCGCCGGAAACAGAATCCGGTTGGAAAAGACCAGGGGCACATGGATGGCCTCCTCGTAAACGTTGAACATTTTCTGCCGCAGCTGGTGGGAAAGCCCCATTTCGCCGTGGTCGGAAAGGCGCACCACAACCGTGCTGTCGGTCAGGCCCCGGCTGTCAAGCCGGTTCAGGACGTCCATGATGTGGCCGTCGACCAGCTTCTGCAGGTAGGCATAAAAATTGAAATAGTTTTTTTGGTCCTGGTCGCTGGTGAGGCTACCCAACCCCAGGTAAAGCTGCCGCGACTGGGCCTGTACCGTCGGCTTGGTGCCGAGGTCGTCGCTGTAGTTGCTGAGATAGCTGCCAAACGACCCGCTGATCGGGATACGATCGAACATGTTCGGCGTATCCCGGTAATTGAAGCAGCCGGGGTGCTGGGGGTCTTCGTTGTTCCAGGTGAGCGGATAGGAAAGCACGTCGTGGGGGTTGGCCAATGACAGGATCAGACAAAACGGGCTCGAAGCGGTCCTCTCCACGGTTTCTCCGTTGAGAAACTCGAGGGCCTGACTTTTGATGTCTTCGTCGTGGTTGGCGCAACCGCCGCCGAAATCCTGCATTTCGGTGGCTTCCCCGGCCGTGTTGGCCTTCAGCCAGGTGAATCCGTATTTTCCGACGTCGGCCACGGAGGGAGCTCCGCCCGAGTCACTCTTGCTCAGGTGCCACTTTCCGGCCAGCACCACCCGGTAGTTGGCCGAAGCCAGCATGCGGGCCATGTTCTGCACGCAGACCGGCAGCGGCGTCTCCTCGACGGACCAGCTGCCTCCGTAAGTCAGGGTCCGCTTCACACGGTGCTGCTCGGAAAAGAGCCCGGTGAAAAGCGTGGCCCGGCTCGGCGAGCACATCGCCGAATTGCAGAAGGCGTTGCGGAAGGTCAGCCCGTTGGCCGCCAGCCGCTGCCGGGCTGGAAAATTGGCATCCAGCCAGGAGGAATCGGTGGGCCAGTGCTGCGGGTAGCGCTCCTGATCGGTAATCACCATCAGCAGGTTGGGACGTGCCGGCAGCCCGCCGCCCTTCGGCGAGCCGATCGTCCGAAGGGTCGCCGGAGCTCCGATGCCCAGCGCCCCGGCCACCGAGGCCGCGGCCCTCAGGCAGTCCCGCCGGCCCATAGCAGCGGCCGTCCTGCGGCTCGCAGGCGGCCGACTTCTTTCTCTATTCCCTGTCTCCGGCACCTGGACCCTTTTGCCGTTCGTTGCACTCATCTTGATCTTCTCCTCCCCTCCCGTTGGAACTCAATTGTAAAGAATTGATCCCGCCAAATCAAGCGCCGCCCCCACTCGGGGCCCCGAGCCCTTCCGGTTTCCGCCGCATCGTGTCGCCGTCGCTGTCGCCATCGTAAAACAGCGGCGTGCCGTGAGAATAATGAGCCGACACGCAGTCCTGCCGTGAACCAGTCCAGGCACTCTTGATTTCACGGAAGACGCGACCTAAACTTGCATCATGAAAAACATACAGCAAAAAACATTTTGGATCGGCAGTCTTATTTTTCTGTGCTTCTCTTCCCTGCACGCCGCGGAATACGATGTGGTCATCTACGGCGGCAACAGCGCGGCAGTCATCGCCGCCGTGCAGACCCGCCAGATGGGCAAGTCCGTGGTGGTGGTCTGCCCGGAGCGCCACCTGGGAGGATTGACCAGCGGCGGCCTGGGCTGGACGGACACCGGCAACAAGGCGGTCATCGGCGGCCTGGCGCGCCAGTTCTATCACCGCATCTGGCTGCACTACGATAACCCGGCGGCCTGGCGCTGGCAGAAGAAAGAGGAATACGGCAACAAGGGGCAGGGCACACCGGCCATGGACGGAGCGCAGCGCACCATGTGGATCTTCGAGCCGCATGTCGCCGAAAAGGTGTTCGAGGACCTGGTGCGGGAAAACCGGATTCCGGTGATGCGCGATGAGTGGCTGGACCGGGCCAGGGGTGTGCAGAAGAAGGACGGGAGAATCGCAGCCATCACCACCCGGAGCGGAAGGACCTACCAGGGGAAAATGTTTATCGACGCCACCTACGAGGGGGACCTGATGGCCGCCGCCGGGGTGGACTATCACGTGGGCCGCGAAGCCAACCGGACCTACGGCGAAGAGCACAACGGCGTGCAGACCGGCGTTCTGCACCACCGCCACCATTTCGGAGTGCTGGCCGAAAAGATCAGCCCCTACCGCGTGCCGGGCGACCCGAAGAGCGGCATCCTGGCCCGAATCAGCGCCGAACCGCCGGGTACCTTCGGAGAGGGGGACAAAAAGGTCCAGGCCTACTGCTACCGCATGTGCCTGAGCAATCACCCGGAGAACCGCATCCCCTTTGCCAAGCCGGACGGGTACGACCCCTCGCAGTACGAGCTGCTGGCCCGCATTTACGCCGCCGGCTGGAAGGAGACCTTCGACAAGTTCGATCCCATCCCGAACCGCAAGACGGACACCAACAACCACGGACCGTTCAGCACCGACAACATCGGCATGAATTACGACTATCCGGAAGCCGGCTACGAGCGGCGCCGGGAAATTCTGGAGGAGCACCGGAATTACCAGCGGGGCTGGCTCTACTTTATCCTCACCGATCCGCGCGTGCCCCGGGACGTCCGGGAAGCCATGAGCCAGTGGGGCCTGGCCAGGGACGAATTCGCGGACAACGGCGGCTGGCCCTACCAGATTTACGTTCGCGAGGCCAGAAGGATGATCGGTTCCTACGTCATGACCGAAAACGAGCTGCGCAGGAAGAAGACCACGCCCGATTCCGTCGGCATGGGAAGCTACACCATCGATTCCCACAATATCCAGCGTTACATCACGCCCGAAGGCTACGTCCAGAACGAGGGGGATATCGGCGTGCCCACCGGCGGCCCTTACGCCATCGCCTATGGCTCGCTGGTTCCCAAGCGCGGGCAGGCCGACAATCTGCTGGTTCCGGTCTGCCTCTCCAGCTCCCACATCGCCTTCGGATCCATCCGCATGGAGCCGGTGTTCATGATCCTCGGCCAGTCCGCGGCCACAGCGGCGGTGATGGCCCTGGAGGGCGGCCAGGCCGTCCAGGACGTACCCTATCCGCAGCTGCGCGACCGGCTGCTGAAAGATGGACAGGTCCTGAGCTACACCTCGTCCCCCGCGGAAAAAAAGTAGGGCTTTATGGACGTGGCCCCTGCTGCTCCTCTTTGGGATTACCTGATCGTCACCGCCTCGAATGACGCCCAGGGCCGGATTTACGACCATCAGCTGAAACGGAGGAGGGAGGCCGGACTGCTCCAGGAAGCCCGCCAGGTGCTCGTCCTGGCCGATCCCGGCGGAAAGCGGATCGGCAGCGGCGGCAGCACCCTCTGCTGCCTGGCCCGGGTGATTCAGGCGGAGCGCAGCCGCGGCGGCCCGCCCCGGGAGCCGGAAGAAATCCTCGGACCGCTGCGCATCCTGATCGTTCACGCCGGCGGGGACAGCAAGAGGCTGCCGGCGTACGGCCCTTGCGGCAAGATTTTCGTCCCGCTGCCGGGCGGAAGCGGCTCCCCGCTGGGATGGACTCTTTTCGACCGGGCCGTTTCCATCCTGCGGCAGCTGCCGCCTCCGGAAAATGGAAAAGGGCAGACGGTGGTGGTCTCCGGCGACGCCCTGCTGCTTTTCGATCCGCGCCTTTTCCGGCCGGCGGAAGCCGGAGTCACCGCCCTGGGGAACCTGGCCGATATGCAGGCCGCCAGCCGGCACGGGGTTTACTGCACCGACGATCGCGGCCGGCTGCGCCTCTACCTGCAGAAGCCGTCCCCGGAGGAGCAGCGCCGCTATGGCGCCGTCGGCCCCCAGGGGAAGACGGTCATGGACCTGGGGCTGATGAGCTTCGACGCGGCCACCGCGGCCCTCTGGCTCGAGGTCTTCGAATTCGCCGCCCGCCCGGACGGATCTTTCCTCTGGTCGGATGCCATGGGCGAGGTCATCGGCCGGTGCGGGCTGGACATCTACCGGGAAATCTGCTGCGCCATGGGAATGGAAACGGACCAGGCCTTTTACCTCCGCGCAGTGCGCTCCAGCGGCTCGCACTGGGAAGAAGACCTTTTGCTCCCGCTCTTCCGACGACTGCAGCAGGTTCCCATGCAGGTGCTGCCGGCTCCGGAGTGCCGCTTTCTGCATTTCGGAACCTCGCGGCAGCTGCAGGAAAGCGGGCTGCGCCTCCTGGAGCACGACGGACAGCCGGTTCCCGTGGGATCGGTTTTCCTGCTCAACAGCCGGGTCAAAGAAAACGGAAAGGTGACCGGAACCGACTCCTGGGTCGAAGGCTGCCGGATCGCCGCGCCGCTGACGCTCGGGGGGCGCAACCTTCTGGTGGGCGCCGATGTGGACCACCCGCTGCGATTGCCGCCGGAATTCTGCCTGGACGTGCTGGCGGGAAACAGCCGGCGGGGAGAAGCGGTTCACTTCATCCGCTGCTATGGTCTCCGGGATTCGTTCAAGGAAACGGTGGCCCAGGGCACGCTTTACTGCGGGCGGCCGCTTGCCGACTGGCTGGCCGCCATGGAGGTGGAACCGGCGGAAATCGGCCCGGAGGGCGTTGCGCCGGATAAGCTGACCCTGTGGGAGGCGCGCATCTTTCCGGCGGAAATTCATCCCGACGACTTTTCCCGCTGGCTGTGGATGGCCGCACCGGAGACCGCCTCGCGGGAGCAGAAGAAAATGTGGCGGGATGCCGACCGCTACAGCGCCTCGGAAATCGCCCTCTTTGCGGACCAGGAAAAATTCCATGAACGCCGGGTGGCCCTCCGCCAGGGGCGGACATCCTGATTTTCCTAAATAAGAAATAAAGAAAGGACTTCCTATGCGCTACGCGCTGATCCTGGCAGGCGGTTCCGGAGTCCGGCTCTGGCCGATGAGTCGCCGGAGCCTGCCCAAACAGCTGATCCCTTTTCTCGACGGGAAAAGCCTGCTGGAGGCTTCCGTGGAACGCCTGGCGGGCCTGGTCCCCGATTCCCATCAGTACATCTGTGCCGGAGAAGCCCATCGGGACCTGATTCTGCAGACCCTGCCGTCCTGGTCCCGGGACCGGTTTCTGGGGGAGCCCATGGGGCGCGACACCCTGAATGCCATCGGGCTGGCCACCGCGGTAATCGCACGCCGGGACCCGGAGGCGATCGTTGCGGTTTTCACCGCCGATCACCTGATCCAGCCGGTGGACCGGTTCCAGCAGATCGTGGCCCGCGGCTACGCCCTGGTCGAGCAGCGGCCCAATGCCCTGGTCACCTTCGGCATCGAGCCCAGCGGGCCTTCGACCAGCTACGGGTATCTGGAGCTGGCGGAGGAAATCGCCCCGGGCGCCCGGCGGGTCCGGCAGTTTCGGGAAAAGCCGGGATCGGGCCTGGCCGGCCAATACTTTCAGGCCGGCCCGGAGAGCTACCTCTGGAATTCGGGGATGTTTGTCTGGAAGGCATCCACGCTGCTGGACTGCATCCGGCGCTACGAACCCGAAATCTTCTCCTCCCTGAGCGGCCTGGCGGAGCACTGGGGAAAGGAGTCGCTGGCCGGACTGCTCGATCGCACCTATCCCGCGCTCAAAAAAATCAGCATCGACTATGCGGTCATGGAGCCCGCCTCCGGCGACGGGCAGGTCATGGTGGCCGCCATTCCCATGCCGCTTTTCTGGATGGACGTCGGCAGCTGGCCGGCCTACGGCGATACCTGCCGCCGCGACGAAGCCGGCAATGCGCTGGCCGCAGAAAAAACAGTGCTGCGCGACGCGGCCCACAACCTGATCGTTTCCAGCCGGCCGCATCACCTGATTGCGGTGATGGGCTGCGAGAACCTCACCGTGGTCCATACCGCGGATGCCACCCTGATCTGCCGCAGCAACCGGTCGGAAGACCTGAAGGCTTTGTGCGCGGACATCGCCGGGCGCTTCGGAGAGGAGTACCTGTGAGCCGGGGCCCGCTGCATGCGCTACCGCCGGTCTTTCACGAAAAGATCTGGGGATCGGAGCAAACCGCCCCCTGGTTTCCCTCCGCGATAAAAAAGGTCGGCGAGGTCTGGTTCCAATCCCCGGAAGTCGCCCTGCCGCTGCTGGTCAAATTCATCTTCACCTCGGAGCGCCTTTCCGTGCAGGTCCACCCGGACGACGCCTACGCGCAGGCTGTGGAAGGATCGCCGGGAAAAACGGAGATGTGGCATATTCTGCGCGCCGAGCCCGGGGCTGCTGTGGCCGTGGGTCTGAAGTCCGCCGTTTCCCGGGAAGAGCTGCGGCAGTCGGCGCTTAGCGGCGAAATCGAACATCGGCTGCGCTGGATCGCGGTCCATCCGGGAGATTCCATCCTGGTCCCCGCGGGAACCGTGCATGCCATCGGCGGAGGGCTGGCCCTGTGCGAAATCCAGGAGGTTTCCGACGTCACTTACCGCCTGTACGATTACGGAAGACCCCGGGAATTGCACCTGGAAAAAGCCCTGCAGGTCGCTTTCCCCGGGCCTCACCCGGGTCTGTCGGCCCCGGAGATCCTGTCGCCGACGGAAGCGCGCCTGGCGGCCTGCTCCCACTTTGTGACCGATCGGATTGCCGTCGACGCGCCGGACGCGCTTCCGCTCCACCCGGAGCGCGCTCAAATCTGGGTGGCCCTCGAGGGGTGCGGTCAGGTCGGAGACCTTGCGTTTCGCCCCGGATCCGCGTGGTTAACGGATCCGGGAGCGGGAGCCCTCCTGGTGGTTCCGGACGGCTCCTGCCGGCTGCTGCGCACCCGCCTCCCCTGACGACACCCGAGGCAAAGGACAAGGGCCAGGAAACCGTTCCTTCGCGCAGGAAAGGCGGAAACGGCCGATTTGGGGCGGACCACAGCGGACCGGATCGGCTTTCATCCGTCCTTTCCGCTGTTTCCGCTGTATCCGCGTAACTTTCCGAAAAAGAGAAAGCAGGTCACCTTACCCATATCGCTCCTTTTTTTCCGTGCTTCCGTCCTGCTCCCGGGCTACGCAGAAAGTTCTCTATCCAGGGAGGCTTCTGGCTTGAGGGGAATGGGAAAACTCGGGCTTCCATGTCTTGATTTTTACGGTCTTCGTCCGGTAAACTGCATTTACTCATTAAAAGCGCAATGATTCCGATTGACCCGGTTCTGGCATTCCAAAGAAAGTCGAAACGGAAATGGCGGAAAAGGATATAAGCCGAAGTTCAATTCAATTACCCGTCCAGTTCAGACACCTTCCGGTACTCCGGGCTTTCGTCGAGCAATCCTCTACGGCTTACGATTTTCCGGCAGAGGACTCTACTCGTCTCGTTCTCGCGACGGAAGAGCTATTCGCTCATGTTTGTGCCCTGCCTTCCGAAGGAAAGGAAATGAAGGTAGTTGTACTGCCGCAACCACATCAGATCCGGCTCGGCTTTTTTTTCCACGGGGAGCAATTTGATCCCTGGTCTTTTAATATCGGCGCTCGAATTTCCGCCGACGACGATACTTCTCTGGAAGGACTTGGGTTGCTTCTGGCCGCCCGTTCTGTCGATAGCTTCACGATCCGTCCCCAGGAGCTGGGAAATATCGAGGTCTGGATGACCAAAAAAAGGACCTATCCGCAAACGGCACCAGCCCCACGGGAGTCGAGAACTTTCACCGGCCCGCTCACTGTTGGTTCCGCTTCCCAGGAATCCATTCGCATGTTTGTGGGAAACCTCCAAGCCTTTTACCCGGAATCCGCCTTCCCCGCCTTCCTGAATTCCGCCGGCCGGCTGATCGATATGCTGTCCGCCGGGGAATATGACCTTTGTCTGGCGCTCGACGACAGGGGGCAGGTCGCAGGCGGAATCCTATGGAATTTCCTCTCGGACCGTGCCGTAGAATGCTGCGGTCCCTATCTTTTCGGTCCGGAGCTGGAGGCTTGCGCTCAGGATCTGATGGATGCGGTGATCAACCGGATTGCTAAAACCAGTGCAGTATGCCTGGTTTCCCGCTGGGCAACCCCGGACGTACCCCATGGTACGTTTGAGGTACTGGGAAAGATTCACTCCTTCACCCTTGCGGAGGGGATGGCCGAAGTGCCTGTCCTGGGCCGCTTTCTGAAAGAGGATGAAGGCCTGTATGTGTGGACAACACCCGAACTGGAAAAGTACTTGGGAGAGCAATATGGCCGCCTTTGCATCGCCCGCCGTTTGCTGCCGGCCCGGGAAGAGGGGGAAAGAAGACGAAGGCATTCGGTCATCGCCGCTCACATCGATCAGCAGCACCAGTCCGCCTTGTTGACGCTGGCGCTGGATGGAGAGGATTTGGAATCCAACATCCTTCAGCAGGTTGCTTCCCTGCTGCTGCATGGGGTTTGCGTGATTCATTTCGAACTGGATCTCGCCTCAGCCCAGAAAGCCCGATTAGCGCCTATCCTGATGAGAAACGGATTCGAACCTCGTCTGGTATTGCCTCATGCCGGGGCCGGAGATATTGTTTTGCTGGAAAAGGTCCTTCACCCATGATGCGGCCCAATACGCTCAACTTGGAATCTTTGGTGCCCCGCCATGTCCAGCGGTTCGAACCGTATATCCCCAGTCGGCCGGAGGAAGAGCTCCGAAAGCTCTATCGCTTTCAAAAGCTTTACCGCCTCAATAATAATGAAAACCCGCTGGGCCCCTCGCCCCAGGCACTGGAGGCCATTGCCGGCTTCCATCCTGCATCCGGATGCTACTATCCAAGCGGTGATTGCTTTTATCTGCGGCAGGGCCTAGCCGAACGTTTCCAGCTCAACCCCGACCAGTTTATTGTCGGTAATGGGGCCAATGAGGTCATTGGCATGGTAATCCATGCTTTCTGTCAGGAAGGGGATAACATTGTAACCGCGGACAAGACCTTTGCGGTTTATGAATGGGTGGCTTCCTTTAGCGGCCTCGAAACCCAACTGGTACCCTTACAGGGTTTTTCTTACGATGATCCGGAACTGCTCCGGCGAATGAATGGGAAAACCAAGATCGTCTTTCTCTGTAATCCGAATAATCCGACCGGAACCTATTGGGATCGATCCCGTTTATGCCGGTTTCTGGATGCGGTTGGGATACAGCATCTGGTTGTCCTGGATGAGGCTTATGCGGAATACGTGCAATGTCCGGACTTTCCCGATGGAATCAGCCTGCTCCATGAATACCCCAATCTGATTGTTTTCCGGACCTTTTCCAAGATTTACGGCCTGGCCGGGTTTCGTATCGGATATCTGGCCGCCTCCGGCTCGCTGACCGACATGATCCGCCGTACGGCGGTGGTTTACTCCGTAAACGCTTTGGCCCAGGTCGCGGCCTTGGCGGCGCTTGGCGATAACGAGCATATCCAACGAACCCGAGAAGTGGTTCAAGAGGAAAAGAATTTCCTGGTTCCGGCCATCCGAAAAAAGGGAATTCCTATCCAGGCCGACCAGGGGTGCTTCGTGATGCTGCGCATGCCGATCAACGACACCCTGGTGTACAGGAAAATGCTGCAGCGAGGGATTATGATTCGAAGCATGACCGGATTCCGGTTTCCCAACTGGATCCGAGTCAGCATCGGACAGCATGAAGCCATGGAGGCATTCCTGGCCGCCCTGAATGAGGTTCTCGACGATGCCCAATAAAGGATGTGAGCCTGTGCGGCTGGAATTGGGAGCTCGCATCCCGAGAGCCGATGGCCTTTCCAAAGTCACCGGGACCGAGCCTTATGCCGTCGATCTCTACCCTCCCAATCCCCTCTGGGCCGGGGCTAAGCGCGCCGGCATTCCCCACGGTCTCATCCGGGGAATCGATAACGCCCGGGCCCGATCTCTTCCCGGCGTCATGCGAATTCTGACTTCCGCGGATGTCCCCGGCTCCAATCGCCATGGCATCATTCATCAGGATATGCCCGTTTTGGCGGATGGCAAGGTGCGCCATGGCGGGGATGCCGTTGCCTTGGTGATTGCCGAGAGCCGGGCAGCTCTGCGGCAGGCTTTGGAAGCGATTATCGTACAAATCGATCCCCTGCCCATCGTCGCCGGGATTGACGATGCGCTCGATCCTCAATCCCCCAAAGTTCATGAAGAACGCCCGGAGGGGAACATTCTGGTGCATGCCAGGATAGAAAGGGGGAAAGTCGACCAGGCTTTCGAGTCGTGTGCCGCCGAAGTCAGCGAGGTCTTCGTCACACCGGTGCAGGCTCACCTTTTTCTGGAAACGGAAAACGGACTGGCCTTCCTGGCTGAGGATGGGACCCTGGAAATCATCGCCTCGACACAGGCGCCGTTTCGCGACCGTTTCGAGATTTCCCGCGCGCTTTCCATTCCCTTCGAAAAGATCCGGGTGAAAGCTCCCTATCTTGGCGGGGGATTCGGAGGAAAAGATGGAGCCACCGTGCAATGCCTGCTGGCACTGGCTGCCCTGGCCGTTCCTCTGCGGTGGATCAAAATGGTGTGGGAGCGGGAAGAGAGCATGCTGGCCGGCTATAAACGCCACGCCACCAGGCTCCATTATCGTGCCGGGGCCCTTGAGGACGGGACTTTATACGCCCTGGACTGCCGCTTATTTTACGATACCGGGGCTTACGCCCATTTGGGGGGCGAGGTTCTGGAACTGGGAATGGAACATGCGGCCGGCCCCTATCGCATCCCTCATGCCCGGGTGGAAGGCTGGTGTCTCTATACGAATAATCCGATCGCCGGAGCGATGCGAGCCTTTGGCGTTTGCCAGGTGGCTTTCGCCATCGAGCAGGTCATTGATTTGCTCGCCGAAAAGCTGCATATCGACCCCCTGGATTTTCGATTGCGAAACGCTCTACGTTCCGGAGATGAAAACCTCTCCTCCCTGCCGGCAGCGGATTCGACGGGAATGCAAGCCTGCCTGCGGCAGATTGCCGATCACCCACTCTGGACCGGTAGGGAAAACTGGAAATCCTCCGCTTCGGCCCATACCCGAAGAGGGGTTGGGATCGCTTCCGTTTTTAATGCCATGGGCTACGGCAAGAACGTGAGAGACTCGGCCATTGCCCGCATCGAGCTGATGACCAGCGGGGAATTCATGGTTACCAGCGCCGTTGCGGATATGGGCCAGGGAAACGCCAGCACCTACGCGCAGATTGCCGGATCGATTCTCCACCAGAATGAGGGACAGGTCCATGTAACTCAGCCGGACACCGCTCATGCCTATCCGTCCGGATCTTCCTCCGCGGGCCGCACGACTTACACGTTCGGGAATGCCCTGTTTCAGGCCGCCCATGAACTTCGGAACCGAATTCTGAACCGGGGCGGAATGATGCTTTTCACGGAGGATGACCGCCATCTGGAGCTTCGCCCCGGCTGCATCCGTCATGCGCCAAGCGGCCGGGAACTCCCCCTCTCCCGTCTTGCCTCGCTTATGCGGCCGGAGGAAAGAGTTTCCTTGGCTCACTTTGTGGCCCCCGTCGTCGAGCCCAAACCGGGAACCTATGAAGGATTGCGCATCGGGTTTCCCCATTTGCTTTATGCCTACGGAGCCCATTTAGCCGCCATCGAAGTGGATCTGCTCAGCGGAGCCATCTCCGTGCTCCATTATGTGGCCGTCACCGATGGCGGAACGGTTCTCAATCCCACTCTTTTCGAACAACAGATTGAAGGCGGGATTGCCCAGGGGATGGGTTTTGCGCTCCTGGAGGACCTTCTGATCCGGC
The DNA here is from genome assembly GCA_903847975.1 of uncultured Acidobacteriota bacterium. Taxonomy (GTDB): domain Bacteria; phylum Acidobacteriota; class UBA6911; order CAINFC01; family CAINFC01; genus CAINFC01. The sequence goes on from CAINFC010000321.1 coordinate 43,489, forward strand.
AGGGGATCATTCTAAATCCGGACCTGAGCACGTATCTGATTCCAACTTCCCTGGATCTGCCCACCATGGAAACCTCCTGGGTAAACGGCTCCGACAACTCCGGCCCTCTGGGAATGAAGGGGGTGGGAGAGGTCGCCATGAACGGACCGCTGCCGGCCATAGCCAATGCCTTCGCGCATGCCACCGGCCGGCGAATTTTTCAGGGCCCTTTGCATGCCGAGCGGGTTTTCTGGACGCTGGCCGGATCCCAATGCGACCAGGAGGAAAAGCGATGACCGACTTTTGGCTCAATGGAGAAAAGATCGTTTGGGAAGGCGATCCCGCGATCCGGGTCATCGACCTCTTACGGGAAAAATTGGGACGGACGGGAACCAAGGAAGGGTGCGGCACCGGCGAGTGCGGTGCCTGCGCCATCCACGTGAATGGGGAGCTGCACCTCTCCTGCCTGATGCTGGCGGGACAATTGCAGGGATGCCGGGTGACCACCATTGAGGGTATGGCCCCCGCGGGAGGCATCCATCCCCTGCAGCAGGCCTTCCTCGATTCGGGAGCCGTACAGTGCGGCTTTTGTATCCCCGGCATGGTTATGGCAGGTGCCGCTCTGCGGGCCAAGGTACCCGATCCCTCCGAACGCCAGATCCGGGAGGGGCTGAGCGGCAACCTCTGCCGCTGCACCGGGTACGGGAAAATAATCCAGGCGGTTCGTTCCCTGTCCCTTTCTGGATCTGCGGCTGAAGAAGGTAATCCGTGATAAAGACGCCAGGAAGGATTTCCGCCGGAAAAGGCAGCACCCTTGCACATCGCCGCGACATGGTGTGTTTTTGTCCGGCCGGCTCAGAAAGAACGTAGTATTTGACGCCCATGATACAACTATTTTTTCCATTGTCCTTGCGGGAACTCTGGGAGATACGGTCCCGTTTTCCGCAAAGCCGCCTGTTCGCCGGGGGGACCGACCTTTTTGTCCAGCGGCGGTATCAGACCCAGGATGAGTCTCCCCTGATCGGCCTGGAAAGGATCCAGGAACTTCGAACGACGGCTTGGGAAGGGGATACCTTCACCGTCGGCGCCGCCACTCCTATCCGACAGCTGCTGGAGGATGATTCCGTGCAGACCTTGCTGCCGGTACTGGCGCAAGGGCTGGCTTGTATGGGAGGACCGGCCCTGCGGAATATGGCTACGATCGGTGGAAACCTCTGTACCGCCTCCCCCGCGGGAGACAGCCTGCCTCCGCTTTACGTGCTGGGAGCCGATGTCGTCCTGCATTCGGAGTTTGGCCGGCGCAGCCTTCCCATCAAGGAGTTCATTCTCGGTCCCGGGAGCACCTCGCTGCGCTGCGGCGAAATCCTGCATTCCATTAAAATTTCCCGCCCGCCGCCCGGTTCCGTACAATGGTACCAGAAGGTCGGGCAACGGAAAGCGAATGCCATCGCCATCGTCTCCCTCGCTGTTCTGGGCCGTTCCGCCCCTGACGGGGGCTTCCAATCGATACGGCTCGCCTGGGGAAGCGTTGGCCCGACGGTAATCACTTCCCGGGAGGCGGAAGCCTGTCTTGAAAGTAGCCCTCTCACCATGGAAAAGGTAAATTCCGCCGCCCAAACAGCCCGTCAGGCGGTCGCGCCCATCGATGATATCCGTGCCTCTGCCGAATACCGGCGAATGCTCTCCGGCAATTTGGTCTACCGGCTGCTGCGATGACTCCCAGTGAATCCGAGGAAAAACTCTGGAATATCGAATTTGCTGTGGTCGCCCTGATTTTGTTCTGTTGCGCATCCGGGCTGGCCATCTTTTTCGATTTTCATAAATACCTGGAAAGCCTGCAGGTACCTCCTTCCTGGATAGGTCCGTTAATCGGAGCCGATGGTCTGTCAGGCCTGGCCGCCTTGCTTTGGGCCACCCTGATGCTCCGGAAACGCCATATACAGCGGGCCATAACCGGAGGAGCCGTGATCTTCTGGCTATCCCTCTGGTCCTATCTTTGGGTTGACAAACCGCTCACGATCCTGCTGGTTCGCCTGCTGCACGGCTGTGGATTTGCGTTGCTGTTGGCTGCTCTTACTCTGCGATTGTCAAAGGCTATTCCTCGGCGGTGCAGTGGAACGGCTTTCGGTATCATCGCCCTGGCGCGCCTCTTGCCATATGCCGTCATCCCTCCCCTTTTGAACTACCTTTCCCCGGGTTCTCTGAATTTCCGTTCCGTGGTTTTTTTTAGCGCTGTTTTCCTTACCCTTCTTTTCCCGATGATTTTCATTCTGGGCAGGCCCAAGGGGGAGGATTCCGGAACTGCGGTACCCCACCATTCCCCAAGGGATCTCTGGAGAAACCTCCGACAGAGGACAATCGCTTTCCTGCTGGCAGTTTGCCTGCTGATGCAGTGCAGCTATGTCATTGTCTTCTTCTACATCAACGTCTATGCCAGGAGGCTGAACCTGTCTAACCCCGGACTCTTTTTCGGCGTGGCCAGCCTCCTGATGATTCTCACACGACTGGCGGGCGCCGCTTTGGGGGACCGCTTCGAAAAAAGGAGGCTGGTCATCCAAGCCCATCTGCCGCTCCTGATCGCCTTCGGATGCCTGGCGGTCGGGCGGGGCGAACCGGCTTTCCTTTCGGCTGCTTTCCTGTTTGGGGTTGGGTGGGGAGTGGGCATGCCGCAGCTCAACGCTTTGCTTTTTGACCGTTCCCGTCCTGAATTTCGGGGTCCCAATCTAAACACCTCCATGATCGCGATTCAGGTCGGATTTTTCCTTGGCCCCTTGGGGGGCGGGGCCATTCTGGCTCGATTCGATTATGGCGTGCTGTTTCATGCCTGCGCCGTCCTTTCGCTTCTATCCATTTTTCTCCTGCTGGGTATCCCACGGGAATTGCAAAAGGAAAGAGAATGAACAAGCAAGAAGCTATTCAACGATTGATTCAGGAAGGTTACCGGATTGAGCCGGGCCAGGAATTCGAGATTGATCGGATGAAACCGGAAGATGCCTGGGGAGCTGTCCGCTGCTTTTATTCCGTTTATGGCGACGAATATCCATTTGAGGTTAACTATGTTCCGGAGCTTCTAATGGAGGAAAACAGGCAAAAAAAGCTTCAAACCGTCGTAGCGCGGACCCCATCGGGGGATATTATTGCCTGCGGGGCTCTCTTTCTCAGTTCCGCCTATTCTCTCAAGGTTTATGAAGTGGGCCAGGTGGTAGTGGTGCCGGAGTATCGCAGCACGTTTGCCGCTTTGTGCATCCAGGATTACATCTACCGGGTTCTGGCTCCCGAGGAGGATATCCACACGATTTTTGGGGAGGCGGTCTGCAATCACCTTATCATTCAGAAAATGTCCCGGCTGGCGGATTTCAGGGAAAGCGGCCTTGAAGTCGGACTCATGCCCGCAGCGGCCTATCCCATGAAAGACTTCCCCGGGGAAAGGGTCTCAACTCTTCTGGGTTTCAAAGTAATTCAGGACCAGCCGCAAACGGTTTTCCTTCCCCGGCGCTATGCCGCCATTTTGAAGTCCCTGGTCGATGATATGGATGTCCGCAGGGATTACCAGGTTTCCGAGGCAGGAATCCCTCCCGGTTCCCCGACGGTAATCCAGAAAAAACTGTTCGAATTCGCACAGGTCGCCCGATTCAACCTGTTTCGGGCCGGCGAAGATTTCCCTTTTCGGCTGGAAGCCGAGGAGCAGGAAGCGGACCAGGCCGGCTGCCAGGTGAAACAGGCATTCGTAAATTTGGGGGAAGCCTGGTCCGGTTGCACGGTGGACTGCCTCAAAGATCACGGCTATTTCTTTGGAGGATTCCTTCCGCGCTGGTTCGAAACGGATGGTTTGCTCATGCAAAAACTCATCCGTGTGCCGGATTTTGCCTCCATTCAGCTGGAATCGGATCGTTCTCGCCGTATTCTCCAATTCATACGCCAGGATCTGGCGGACCATCCAGCAGGCACGGGCTAGGCCCAACCGACGTCCTGGTTGTACCAAACAGAAAGGACCGGAAGCTTAAACCAATCCCGCTTCCGGCGGAGTTTGACTTTTCATAAAAAGGGGGAGGAATGCGGCGTCCCCTGGTTCTTCCTTTTCGCTCGCCCCCCCCCTTTCCGCGGGCACCGGTCCGCGCAGATCCATGCGAGGGATTCGTCTTAGGCGTTGATCACTTTGTGCAGGGTATCGACCAGGGCATTGGTGCATTTCACATTGGCCAGTTCGTTGATCGGAATCTTGACCTGAAGCTCTCGCATGGTGGCGGTGATAATCTGAACCAGATCGAGACTATTGATATCGTAATCGCTATAGTTTTTGTTCAGGTCCAGTTCCGCCGGATTCAGGTCGGGAATCACATCCTTGAGGTTTTTAAGAACAACGGCCAGTACTTCTTCTCGGGTCATTGGTATCTCCTTCTTCAGTTAGTGGTGAATGGGAGGGAACAGAACCCGTGTTGGGCAACATTCCTTCCAGGTAAAAACTACGAAAATTCATTTTTACCTCATCCCGTGAAAGGATTGCGGAAGCGATTTCAGTTCCACGGCTGATCCCGTCGGCAACGGAAAGGGTCGCCGCGTCCGCCAGCCAGTGTTTCCACAGGGATATGGTATCCGATTTGGGCCGCGTCAGTTGACGCGACAGGTCTCTTATCCGCTTCGGCAATTGCGGACCCGGGACGACGAAATCGGCAAGTCCGAGAGTTTTGGCTTCCACGGCATCGATGGTGTGACCACACAGACAAAGAGCCCGAAGCTTTTGGGGCAGCATGCGCTGCAACAGGATCGGTGTGATCATTGCGGGGATAATATCGAAGATCATTTCGGGAAGCCCGAATAGGGCGGAGTCGGAGGCCACAACGATATCGCAGGCCGCCGCCAGGCCCAAACCTCCGCCAATCGCTTCTCCGGTCACTTCCGCAAGGACCGGTTTGGGAAAGAAGTAGATCTTGCGCAGCAAAGCGGCAAAACCCTCGACGGCCGGCCGGACCGCGCCGGCCTGCATTTCATTCTCCAAGGTAAACAGGTTCGGATCCAGGCCACGACAAAAAACGTCTGTGGTGCCCTCCAAAAGGACGAGGCGCAGGGAGGCGTCATCTTCCACCTGGTGCAAGTTTCGCTGCACGGCAGCGATGGTTTCCGCATTCAGGCAAGCGGGCAGGGAGATCCGGAAAAGACTCATGGTGTGTCCTCATCCTCCGTTTGTAAATAATTCCGCTCAACCCAGTCCCTGGTGGACGGGCAGGCGAAGCATATCCGGTGCATCCGATCTTCCTGCTGCTGGGCTTCCGCCAGCAACTTTTTTTTCCGGGAAGCCAGTGCCCCCTTCAACAATTGCATTGCAATTTTTTCCTTTTCGACCATCTGCGTGGCCAGATTCCGGGCAAGCCCGACTACCTCCTGGCGAGCGACAATATAGTTAATGTTCGTCTGGCGCAGGGAAAGCTCGCTCCCCCGATACGTTCGGGCGGTGAACATCATTTCCGCGGCCAGGTAAGGCCCCACCAGGTCCGCCAGGAGAGCGGTACATCCCATCCCTGGAGTAAATCCCAGGGACAGGAAGGTAGCGCCGTATCGGCTTTCCTTTGCGGCAATCACAATGTCGCAGCAAAGAGCCAGCATGAGGCCTCCTCCCACAGCATGTCCCTCCATGGCCGCAATCACCGGACAGGGAAGGTTCAGGATCTGCTCGCTGAGGGTCAAGTCGCGTACCGCCACTTTCCCTTCGCAAAGATTCAGAAGGTTCCGGCGGCAGGCTCCGGCAGAGAATACTTCGGGCGTGCCCTGCAAAAGTAATACTTTAGGCTCCTTGACCCGGATGAGTTCCAGCTCGGCCTGGAGGCGGTTCAGAAAGGCCGGGTGAAACGTATTGCCATTCCGGGCATCAAGCATGGTCAAACTGGCAATCCCGTTCTCTTCGAAAATGGTTTGGATCATGGCGCCGAATTCCTATTGATTTAGCACCATTCATATTCCCGACGATAGCCGGCAATCCGCTTCAGGATCAGCCGGTTCCTTCCCTGGTACATCGTCTCGAAGCAACCTTGGGGAACATCCAGGGACGGGAGGTAATCCATGCTCTCAGTGGAATGATCCCGCTCATTCTCAATCTCTTCGTATTCTTCCACCGTAACGCGCCGTCTCGAAGAAAAATGCCGCTCCAGATCCAGGGCAGCGATGACTTCGACGGCGCCAGGCAGCAGGATGCCGCTATAGAATTGGCCGATCGAGCCGGAACCATAAGAATAAAATCCGATTCGATTTCCGGATTGGAGGCGATCTCTTTCTTGGTGAATCAATCCGCAGAGACCGATTGCATTGCTGGCGCCGTAGGAGCCGCCCATCTGGGAAGCAAAGTGCAGGGAGGGCAGTACTTTCCGCTGAAAACTGGCCAGAATTTCTTTTTGTCCTCTTTTTTGGGCCAGGCTGAGCAACGTGCGGTGTGCCTGGTAAGCCATGCCGGCAAACGGCATGTGGTAAATCAGGTAATCGAAGTGGCTTTCGGGGTCGATCCCGGAACCCACCTTTTCTGCGTATTGACGATAGGCTCCCTCCAACGCTTCGAGATAGGCAAACAGACTCAGGGAGCTGTCCACGAGTTCCAGTCTTGCCGTCGGCCGAAAAAAGTCGTATTCCTGCCGTGAATAAATTCCGGTATGCAACCGTTCCCAGGCCATCACTTCAGGATGCCAGCTCAATAAGATCGCCGCGGCGCTGCAACCCGCCACCATTTCCTCGGGCTGCCGAAAATGCTTTCGGCTGAGGTCGGCGATAAGAACCAGGGCTTTCTGATCGAGGCGATTCCCGGCCTCCAACCAGTCCATCGCGATGTCCGTGGCGGCAACGCCGGCGTAGCAGGCAAATTTGATCTCAAAATTCCTGACATGGGGCGACAGCCCCAGGGCCCAGTGGGCCATTGCGGAGGCCGGCGCGGAAAAGTCTGCAGAACTTTCCGTAGCGAAAATCAGGAGACCGATCTGTTGTTTGTCTTCCGGGGTTAGAATCGCACTGGCCGCATTGACCGCCATGGTCAGGGTGTCTTCAAACGTCGGGATCAGAGACCTGTTTTGGAGCCGGTATTCTCCGGTAAATAGGGGGCTGTCCCAGCCTCGGGCTTTGGCCAGCTCTTCCTGGGAAAGATAAAGAGGAGAAGCGTAAATGTTTATTTTCTCTATGCCGGCCTGATTCATGATTTCCAAACGACCCGGGAAGTCCGTCCGTGGGGCGCGCTCAACGATCCCGTTGGGGCAGGTCGCCGGCGGAGTTGCGGTCGGAGGCGCGGGCAATAAGACTGGCGGTATTGAACCCCCCCATGCCGAAGGAGTTTTTTATCATGGTACGGATGGAGTGATCCACCGGCTGATTGGCGCATACGTCCAGATCTACCTCGCGGTCCAGACGCTCGATGTTGATCGAGGGGTGCAGGCGACCGGCTTGCATTTGCAGAATGGCGGCCACGGTTTCGACGACGGCCGCCGCGAGATAGCAGTGTCCAAGAATGGATTTGGGAGCATTGATTTTAAGCCTGGAAGCATGCTCGCCGAATACTTTCTTGATCGCACGGATTTCGGCCAGATCCCCCTGTTGCGTGGAAGTGGCGTGAGCGGAAATGAAGTCCACTTCCTGAGGAGCGATTCCTGCATGGCGCAGGAGACTTTCCATGACCCGCACCTCGTGCTCTTCGGAAGGACTGGGAGCTCGGGAAGCATTGGAATTGATCTCTACCTCCAGGATTTCGGCATAAATGCGGGCCCCGCGCGACAGAGCATGTTCCCGCTCCTCGAGCAGCAGGGCTCCGCCGCCCTGACAGAAAACGAAGCCTTCGCGATCCACATCGAAGGGTCGGCTGGCCCGGGTCGGCTGTTCGTTGAAGTGCTGGCAGGATAAGGCTCCGATCTGCACCAGGGAGTGCAGGGTCGCGGCGCACACATCATGCACGGGGCTCAGCACCAGAGCCAGCTTCATGTCGTGGTACCGAATCTCGTCCAGGGCGCTCCGCAGGGAGATATTGCCGGTGCCGCAGGTTCCGCCATTGAGGTAGACGGGGCCCTGGGCATTCAGGGTCTCGGATACGCTGCTGGCATGATCGGAATCCGCCCCCTTGAGGACCATGCCGGCATCCGCCAGGGCAGGGTCCCTGGCGAACTGGCTCAGATTCCGCTCCATGTATTGCTCGTTTAAATCATAGCCGCCGATGATGACTGCGGTCTGCCTGGGATCCAGATCTGCCCGGAAGGCATCCGCATCCAGAAAAGCATCCACGGCAAGCAAATTGGAAAGTTGTACGGACCAGGCCGCGTTGCGCGTCAGACGATTCAGCCACCGATTTGTTTTTTCGGGGATCCGCTCCCGCAGTCGAGAGAGTTTTCCCTGCACATCGTATCCCGTCAGATCGCCCCCGATTTTGCAGGCAATGTTGGAGGTGTCGATTCCTTTCCAGGCGGTAATAGCGGAGTGGCCCAAAAGAAGGTTCCGGATAAACTCCTCCAGGGTATCGCCTAAAGGAGTGTTTACCGCCATCCCAGTGACTACGATCTTTTTTCTCTCCGGCATGCGAAATCCCCGGCTGTTAACCTGAAACCTTGTGGAGGCCTCCTATCAACAGATAGGTTAATGGATTTTCGGCGTATCGCCCATGGAGGGAGTTTAGGGTAGCTTCCTGGAAAAATCAAGCTGATCATCGGTATACGCGGCGAAGCCTTCACCTCTGCCTGGCCGATCCTGGGTGGTCCCGGTAAAGAGATCAAAAAGGAAAGTAAAAAAAGGGAAGGACACCCGTCCGATCCGCTGTTTCCGTGTAACTTTCTGAAAAACAGAAAGCGGGAGTCCTTACCCTTTATTCTTTTTTTCCCGCCGGCCTAAAACACCAGGCGCATGCCCACCTGGATGGTGCGCGCCGCCATACTGGTGCTGGAAACCACACCGAAACCGGCTCCGCCGTATGCCCGACCCGGCAGGCCGAAATTGGCGTGGTTGAACAGATTGAACAGCTCCACCCGCAGCTGGAAATTCTTGCTGTCGCCGAAGGGGACATTCTTGAGCAGCGACATGTCGAAATTGACGATGCCGTCGCTGCGCAGAATGCCGCGGCCGCCGGTCCCGAACTTCAGAGCCGCCGGCTGGGCAAAGGCGGAGGTGTTGAACCACCGCGCAATGCTGCGCTGATCGCCGGAGAGCAGCGGATCGCCGACCAGGTCGGCGCGCAATCCCCCGGTCGAAAAAGCATTCGTGGTATTGGTCTGGCAGGTTACGGTAAAAGGAGCTCCGGACTGAAAAAGGCTCAGCAGGCTGATGCCCCAGTTTCCGACCAGATGGCGCAGGGGGCTGGTCTGCAGGTATTTCCGGCCGCTGCCGAAAGGCAGCTCATAGACCGAACTGAGCGTTACCCGGTGGCGGATATCGTTGGCCGAAGGGCCGTAATCGGACTTCCGGTCATAGAAATTGGAATAAACTCCGGTATCCCCCAGGTTCGAGCCGCCTTCGTCTGTGTCGTTGAGGAACTTGGCCCAGGTGTAGGTGCCGAGAAAATTGAAGCCGCCTGAAAAACGCCTCTCCATCCGCAGCACCATGGCATGATAATTGGAAAGGCCGATGCCGGGAAAGAGAATCGATACGTTCGAGTACTGCGGGAAAGGTCGGTCCTTCTGCGTCGACTGCGCAGTCAGCTTGGAGGGATGGATCTGGTTGATGCTCAGGTTGGGCCCGGGCAGGTTCCGGGAAAGATTGGCCAGGTAGCCGATATCCAGCAGCAGCTTGCCGGGCATCTCCTGCTGCAGATTCAGATTGAATTGCTGGGAATACCCTGCCTTGCGGTTCTGTTCGAAGAAGGTCACGGCCGTGGTGGTGGATTTGCCGACGGCCACCGCCCCATATCCGGGCACGCGGGGTGCGGAAGAAAGCCCGGAGGCGGGGACGCCATCCCGCAGGTAGAAAGGTGCCGTAACGCCGTTGTCGGGCGAACTCAGAGTTAAGGAGTTCGAGAAACCCAACGCCGCGGAATTGGGTGCGCCGTGATCGAAGGGATGCGCAAAAAACATTCCGCCGCCGCCGCGAATGACGGTCTTTCCGCTGGCCAGCGGCTTCCAGGCAAAGCCGATGCGCGGTCCGAAGTTTTTCCAGTCGGTCTTGTAGGGAGAGGAGGGCCACCCGTTCAGCCCGGCAAAGCGGACATCCCCCAGGGTGCCGGAGACCGGATTCATCGCCGTCGGATCGAAGCTGTTCATGCGATTATCCTTGTCGATGATGGGCGTGTCGGTTTCCCAGCGCAACCCCAGGTTGAGAGTCAGCGCGTGGCTGACGGTCCAGTCGTCCTGGAAAAAGCCGGCCAGGTACCAGCTGGAGCGATCCAGGGGCTCGGTCTCCAGAACCGAAAGGTTGGTGGGAAAACCCAGAAGCAGGCTGGCCAGGCCGACCCCGGTCGTGCCGGTCCCGGGCAGGCCGGTCGGCGTTGTGGGGAACGTATACTGACCCGAAATGGAAGTGCGCTGGACTTCGAAGTTCAGCGACTGGCGAAGCTCGAGACCGGTTTTCAGGGCATGCCGGCCGCTAAGAATGGAAAGGTTGTTCACCAGCTGGTGCTGCTTGATGGGAAACTGCTGCCTTTCGTGGTTGGTGTTGCCCAGGGCAACCATCCCGGAGACATTAATGTAAGGGAAAGCCTGGTCCGTGACTCCCTTGAGCCCCAGACGGGACGGCCAGGGGTCCTTGACACCGGGAACCTGCTGGTGGTTGATGCGGTTGCCGTAGGTGTAGCGGAATTCGTTGATGGTCGTGGCGGTAAACAGCCGGGTGTAGCCGAAGTAAAGGTAGTTTTGATGCCGCAGGAGGATCTGGGCGACGGGGTCGGCGGCTTTGTCCGGAAAAACGGTGGTGAAATCGGCATTGTCGCTGTTGTAGATGTAGCGGCCGTTGATTTTGTCTTTGGAGGTCAGCTGGTGGTCCACCTTCACGGTAAAGTTGTTGCGGACCATGATGTTCTGATAGTTGGCGCTGAAATTATTGGCCCCGGAAAGATTGTCGGCCGCCTTGTTGGGCTGCGGGTAATAGGGCATGATCTTCACGGCGACCGGGTCCAGACGGTTGGCCGGAATGATATTGTTGGGAAAAGGATCGCGGACCGTTTTCCCGCCGACCACCTGGGTGGTGGCCGGATCGTAAATGCGGATCAGCGCGCCCTGGGTATTGAAGGTCTGGGAAAAATCCCCCTTCTGCTGCAACAGGGAGGGAACCGTCAGAGTGCGCACGGCACCTTCGCTGCGGCGCGAACCCTCGTAGGCAAAGAAGAAAAAAGTCTTGTCGTGGCCGTCGTAGCCCAAAGGGCCGAACGCTTTTTTCGGCGTCCAGACCGGGCCGCTGAAGGTTCCCCCGAAAACATTGTAGCGCAGCGGCGCTTTGTTCTTTTTGCCGCCGGTAACCGGCGCAAAGAAGTTGGCGGCATCCAGGGCGTCGTTGCGCAGATATTCGAAGAGCCCGCCGTGGAAGCGGTTGCCCCCCGACTTGGTGGTGGCAATGATCACTCCGCCGGCGGATCCGCCGTATTCCGCGGAGTAGTTATTGCTGAGGACTTTGACTTCCTGCACCGTTTCCACCGGCGGGTCTACATCCACCTGTCCGATGCCCAGGCGCATATTCTGGCCCGCCCCGCCGTCGATCCAGAACATCTGGCTCTGGGTACGCCCGCCGGCAATGCTGAAGTTGGGCTTGGCGCCGTTGTCGTAATTGACGAATACCGCGCCTCCGGTCATCTTGACGATGTTCATGGTGCGCCGGTCGCCGAGCGGCAGATCTTCCACCGTCTTGGATTCCAGCAGCTGCCCGACATCGGAAGTGCGGGTTTGCAGGAGCGGAGCCTCATCGGTCACGGTGATTACGTTGCTCACCGATCCGACTTCCATCTTCACATCCAAAGCCACGGTGGCCGCCGTGGTCAGGGTGATCCCCGTCCGGATGTACTTGCTGAATCCGGAGATTTCCGCCTCGACCTTGTAGCTGCCGATCGGCAGCTGGCTCAGCACGAAAAATCCCTGGTCGTTGGTCACCGCAACCGTGCGGTGGTCGGTGGAAAGACTGATCGCCGTTACGCTGACACCCGGGATCACCGCCCCGGAGGGATCGGTTACAATCCCGGAAATCGTAGCCTGCGGCGATTGAGCCAGGACGGAAACCAAGCTACAGAAAAAGCAAGCGAGGGTCAGGAACAACAACGCAGCACGAGCACGACGCACCATGGCACTCTCCTTGGAAAAAGAATTGATCTTTCAGAGCAGGATGATATTGGAAAAATACACCCAAGTCAACGATAGAGTGATTCCGGCCATCGACTGACTTTGTTCTTCCGGTTACACGGAAACGGCGGATGGGACGGATGAAGGACGATCCGATCCGCTGTAATCCGGAAATTCCGCTGTTTCCGCGCGACCGGGAAAGCGGGTGTCCTTCCTTGCTTACTGCGGTAGGTTCAGGCGGCGCACCAGCTCCTGGAAGCGCGGTTCGGTGCGTATGGGATCGAAATAAGGCATTCTTCCTATATAGGGCATGTTCGGATCGCGCAGTTCGAATCCCTTTTCCAGCCACAGTAGAGCGTTGGCCTTATCCCCGGCACCGACAAACAGAGAGGCAATATCGAACGGACTTGCAAAGGCCTCGGGCATCCCGGCAACCAGTGCCTCAGCCGCCAGCTGATAGCCGGCCCTGGGCCCTCCTTTTGCCAAGCCACGGTCAAACGCCTCGGCAACCTTAGGACTGCCATACGTACCCATAATGTAGGTTCTGGCCGTCGAATAGGAATCCTGTTCCATTCCTTTCAGGGCCAGGGCAAACCACAGATTGTTCAGGGCCACAGGTTGTCCTGGTTCCGCCTGCAACGCAAGGCGGAATTGTTCGATGGCATCGTCATACCGTCGCAGAAACAGCAGATCGACTCCGTAGAGTGTTTTGAAAAGTGTGTTCAGCGGATCCAATTCCAGGGCACGATCTATGTGTACCATCGCCTCCCGGGGGCGTCCCAGAATGTTCAGATAATGCGAGTAAAGGGCCCGGGCTTCGGCAAGGTCGGGATTCCGTTCGAAAGTCCGGTTCCACTCCAGCTCTGCGGCCGGCCAGTTCCAGTCGTGCCAGGTTCCGGACAAGGCCAAAACGTAATGAGCCTCCCCCATATCAGGATCCAGTTGCAGCGCCTGCCGGGCGGCGCTGACAATTTTAGGTACGGCCTCGCCGGGAGTTGCCATTCCAGACTGGTTGCGACAGCTCCAGACCATGGCGATACCCACATAGGCCAAAGCGTAGTTCGGGTCTTTAGCCAACGCCAATTCAAAATACTGTTGGGCCGTATCGAGATCCGCCTTGGTCATCTTGGGCCAGAGATGAGATCCTTTCAGATAAGCATCATAGGCTTCGGGATTTACCGTGCGGACATTGGCAAGCCGGGCCTGTTCCGTCGGGAACAGCTTTAGCGCCAGAGCCCCGGCCACCTTGCGTGCCACTTCGCTCTGCAGCACCAGAATCCCCGCCATCTCCCGCTCGTAGGACTCCGCCCAGAGCTGCGTCTGGTCCAGCACTTTGATCAGTTCCGCCGTGACCCGAATCCGCCCTCCGTCCCGCCGCGCGCTCCCTTCCAGGATAAATCCCACCCCGAGTTCCTGCCCGATCTGAGCCACCGATTTTTCGGTCTTCTTGTAAAGCATTGCCGAAGTCCTGGCGATTACGATCAGCCTCTGCGGCGCCAGCCGTCCCAGCTGTACGATCATCTCCTGCGTCAGGCCGTCGCTCAGGTATTCCTGCTCGGGATCTCCGGTCATGTTGGCAAACGGCAGCACCGCTATCCGGATCGCCTGTGCCGGGAATCCCATCTCTCCCGTAATCCACCCACGCAATCCGCCCGGATCCAGGGCTACCAGGATTCCCGCCAATAGCAGCAGAATCACCAGCACGACAGCCGCCACCCGCCGGTGGTTCCGCGTCAGCCGGTTGCGCCAGGCTTCCCGGAACGACACGGTCCCCGCCCGCACCGCCTCCAGCGACGCCCGCAGCTCCGCATCCCGCTGGTATCTCTTTTCCGGATCCTTCTCCAGGCAGCGCCCGATCACCGCTCCCAGCTCCGACGGGACCCCCGGGGGCAACGGCCGCGGCGGTTGATTCAGAATCGCCGAGCTGATTTCAAATCCGCTTTGCCCTAAAAAAGGCCGGGCTCCCGCGGCCATTTCGTAAAGCGTCACCCCCAGAGCCCAGAGATCGCTCCGCTCGTCCGCGGTCTGCCCCCGCAGCTGCTCCGGCGACATGTAGGCCAGGGTTCCCACCACCATCCCCCGCTGGGTCAGTTCCGTTTCC
>CAINFC010000322.1 GCA_903847975.1 uncultured Acidobacteriota bacterium
CTGACAAAAGTGAAAGAATGTCTCGGGCTTTCAGCCCTTATGTATGAACTAACTGCGCACCTGGGGCTGCGCTGCGCTCCACCCCAGGCTATTATGTGCCGGGCCTTTGGCCCTTGGCTTTTTCCGGAATTATGAAGCCGGGCTTTTTGTAAAGCCATCTTTTTGTGAGGAAGCGGTAGAAAGTCTTTTTTTTCACACGCAGCCCTGTAAGGGCTGCGCAAACACCTGCCCCTGCTGGTTTTTTTTCGGCAGGAATCCTACAATTACTGCCGGATCGATTATCTGATAAAACAATGGACTATCCAACCGATGGGCACTTTCGCAAACGCAGCACGCTTGACGACGGTGGCCGCTGCATACGCGGCCGCGTTCTTCCTGGTCCGGCGGGCGATTCCATTCCGACTCGACTCGCCGTGGTTCGTGGCCATCGCAATGATCTGCTTTCTGGGGCTGGCCACCCTCCTGCACCCCGTCGTTCCGGTCCGGATGCCCCGCGCGTTAAGGCGGATCCGGAGGTGGGAAATCGAGAGCGGGCTCTATCGCCGGCTGGCCGTCCGTCCGTTCGGAACTCTTCTGCGCCGCACCCCTCTGCGGCTGCTGAACACGGCTGTCTACCGTACCGGCCGAACCGGCGAGGAGGCCGCTCTGAGCGCTCAGCTCGAAGCAGCCGAAGCTTCTCACTTCTGGGACGCAGTGCTCGTCGTTCCCTACATGATTCATGCCGGGTGGCAGGGAATGTGGATCCCCCTGTTCTGGATCACGCTCGCACAGGTAGGGATCAATTTATATCCCATCATGCACCTGCGCCTGGCCCGGCACCGGATGGGCCGCCTTTGCGCAAAGAGGCCGTTGCGCCGAAGTCGATAAAATCACGGACAACCGCTTTTTAGACGGGGGGAGGGGAGGAGGATCACTCCCTCCTACACGAGCTGTTTGAGAAATGAGTGTCCTTTTCCCCTCTTCCTTTTACCGCTTACCGCAAGGCCAGATCCAAAGACTCCCCGGATTGAGAAACAAAACGTAATGCACCCGCAGACTGCTGGCCCGCCAATCCGCTAAAAACAACAAACTGGGTCGTGTACCCTCCGGCCTGTACGAAGTGGGGGAAGAACAGCTCCGTATCGGCAGGCTTGCCTGCCTCCTCTATCAGAGGCATGGTCGTAACCAGGAAATCCTTGCTCTCATTGTAGCGGCCTCGCAATCCTATGGCCGCAATCGGCGCCGGGCTGGAAATCCTTACCACCCCCTGGAACGGCAGAGGCAGGTTTTCCAGTCCTGCTATCTGATTCAGGAACTTCGAAATCTGCCCGTCACCGGGCAGAACCATGGTGCCGCTTTTGCCAAGCGAGGAGCCGTCCGGGCGATACAACTCAAGACGGACAGTGGCCGGCGAGGAGGAACCATTGGCCACAGCCAATCCTGTCTGCATCGATCCGATCGCGGCCTTATCGAAGTCGCCGGCCGCCTCGGCGTATAGCCGGTACGCCCTGGTGAAGCGGACCGCCATGATTCCTGTCTGATTGACCACCCTGCCGCCCTGCCGCATCGAAAAAACCGCGGAGCCGACAGGAGAAGGGTTCGATGCCGAGGGAATCACGAGAATCGACCCGGTCTGAACCTCAGGCGGGACTCCCGACGTTGCGAATTTCCTTACCATGCGAGGCGGAATAGAGTAGGAGAAGCTGCTGGCATTGACGCCGTCGACGGTCACAGGCCGGTCGAATCCGAACGGATTCCGGAACAGCATGGTTCCGGTGATCACCGAGTCGGTCGGATTTACCAGAGCTATTTCCGTCGCCCACCCTCCTCCATCCGCAAAATGCGGAAAGGACAAAGGAGAAGTCTCGACCGGGGCATCCGAGAGGTCGGCAACGGGGAGGGCAGCCATCAGGAGTTCGCCCGGTTCATTCGTGTAACTGCGCAGGGCAATGGCCGCAATCCTGGCCGAGGAGTGGAAGGTGAAGGTGCCGGTGATGGCTTTGGGTCCCTGGAAAGGGGCCTGATCGAGAAAAGCGGCGATCTGCCCCTTGGCCGGCAGGTTAAAGCTGCCGCTGCGAGTTTTGCCTTCCGCAGCGGTGAAATAGAAAGAGACCGTCACCGGAAAATAGTTGGGATTCGCCATGGCGATTCCCGTGCTTACCGAACCGCCGATCTCTGCCAGGACTCGTCCGCCCTGGATGGCCGGTACCGCTGGAATGGCTGCTTCCGTAACCAGGCGATCCTTCAGCCGGTATCCCAGGACAGCCAATCCGGCCGGTGTAGTGCTGGCGCCGGCGGCGCGGATCCGGCTGTAGCCGGGCAGCGGCGGTCCGGCAGCCGGCGCCGCAGTCCAGGATGCAGATCCGGCATCGGCCAGCGTGAAGTTCTTCTGGATGGAAGAAGCCCGTATCTCGTCGGTCAAAATCCGGGTGAACTGTTCCACGTAGGGACGCCCCCCGGCCATGAGGTTTTCGCGGGTCATGAACTCGAGCGGCACATCCGGCCGGGCGCCGATGTTCTCCACATAAGGAGCGGTCGGGTATTCGGGCGTGACAATCGGATTCTTGCGGACCACCAGGCTGATGGTGTTGGTGCTGTAGGATTCCGAATAGTGACCGGTTGTATAGCCGGATACGGCGCCCCCTCCTCCGCTGCTTCGGGTCCCCACCAGCAATCCGCGCCGGTTGTCCTGGAGCATGGCGGGGAAAATATCCGCCGCAGAGATCGACAGTTCGTCGATCAGCACGATGAGAGGCTTTCGGTAAACGATCGCCGAGGGCTTGTTGTTGAAGGAAACCGGAGCTTCCCCGGAACCGGTCTGCGCACAGGCCGGAATGGAGGAGGTCATCCCGCGGTTTTCGGCCAGGGCGGCCTTCATCCGGTCCACGTAGAGCTGCCAGGCATCGATGACCCATGGGTTGGCCTTCGCCAGGATGGCGTTTTCGAGGTTTGTCTGGTAGGAGTTCAGCAGGACTTGCGTGGCGCGGACCTGCTCCCCGAAAAAATAAAATGGATAAGGGATAAGCGCTGCCGCGGCATCAATCATGTAGCAGCCTCCGCCGGGGTTGCGGGTCACATCGATGACCAGACCGTCAGTGTTCTTCTGCAGATAATCGATTTCCGCCCTCAATTCCGCAGCTGCCGCGGCCGAGCTCGTCGGACTGAAGCTCGGTATTCGCACGTAGCCGATCGTTTTTTCATTGGCCGTGTAGGTGCCGGAGTAGTGAAATTCCGAAGTGTAGCGGCCCAGTCGCTGGGAAAAGCCGGCGGGAAAGCCCCCGCTGAAATGCGGCACTTTGGCTCCCAGGCTCACATAGTAATTCGTATCGGAGTCCGGTAGCCGGTAATTATGGAGATCATCCAGGGCTTGCAGGTAGTCCGGCTGCGAGGCCGCGCGCTTCAAAGGGGTTGCCCCGGGAAAGGGAACCGGGCCGACCGTGGTGACCGGGATCCCCGACTTGGCCCATGGAATCTGATAGCGCTCCAGTGCCCCGTTTGCGCGGCGAACCTCTACGGCTGCCTGGTCGCCAATTTCGATGGCCCGCGGAAAATTGTACTGGATGCGGGCCACAATCTGCTGGGAGGCATAGCGCCGGGTGGTGTTGGGATTCCCGTATTGCCTCCATCGGGAAGCCCGTTGAATCCATTCCTCCGCGGAAACGCCATCGACCGAAACGATCTCGTCTCCGACCTCGAAGGGGTAAAGGCTCGTGGGTAGAAGGCTTCGGCTGATGTAATCCACCAGTACCTTGCCGTCGTAGATGTCCACTCTCAACCCCGCCACATTGCCCGGCGCACCGCCCAGGAGGGCGCGAAAGCTGGAGGTCATCTGGAAGCCGGCATGGGTGTCCTGCAGGCTGGCCACATATTCCGCTTCGATCTCGAAGAATTCCAGATCGGTCCTGGCGGCGCGGACACGATCCAGCCAGGACCGGGTATCGATGACATCAAACCCCAGCGCCTGCTTTTTCCATTCATAAGGCGCGTATCGCTTGGTATACAGCGCCGACAGGTTCTGGAAATCGATCAGCCGCTGATTCTCGCTCAACTGTGCGGATGCCGAAAGCGACAGGCCAAACGCCATCAGCGGGAATGCCAGTAACAGACAAACGGTAAAAGATTTCACGGTTCTTCCTCCTTGGAACATGGGTTCCCGGCCATACCGGTATGCGCAGGGCTGCTTTTTCAATTTGGTATCGATTGTAGAAATTCCCGCCAGGATCGTCAATCAAGAAGCCGAAATCTTTCATATGTCGGGGTAGAACAAAGGACAAGGGACACCCTTTTCGCCAGGTGCACCGGTTCCTCATTTTTCCTCTCCCTTTTCTCCTGGTTTGCCCGGAAAATCGGCTATGACCACCGGTGAGTCGACCGGGTCAACATGATCGGCCGATCCGTGGGCAGCCTGCAGGTGGGCGGCTACGCGGCACGGCACCCGGCGAACGCAGACCGGCTGTTCCTCTCCATGCACACTTACAACCGCCAGGAGCCACGTGATCCCCCCACCGCACTACCGGAGCCAGCCCCCCCCGCCGCGCTAAATACCCGCCGGGATGCGGCTGCGGATCATCGCAGCGGGACCTGCATGCGCTGTAAGGTGCGGCTTCTGCCAATCTCACGGCCGTCGGCCAGAATGCGGAAGCCCGCACCCCGGCGGTAGCGCTGCCCGGTTTTGTCCCACAGGATGGTCAGCAGCCGCCCGTGGTAGGAAACGCGATCCAGGCAGAACCAGTTCCACTGTCCTTGCGGGACAAGGGGGTCCAGCTCCAGGGTGTCGTCGGCCCTTGGTCGCAGGCCGACCAGGCCGGAGATGACCAGGTCGCAGAAAGTGGAGTGGTTATAGTCCTTGCCCCGTTCGAGGGGCTGCGTCTCACGCCGGAGCAGGATGGTGCGCGTCAGCCATTCGCCGGTGAAGGGATGGAGGCTTTCGTCAATCCAGGGCACGGCAGGACCGTTCTCCCGGCGCAGCATGTGGCTGCGGGCATAATTGCGCAGCAGGGTCAGGTAATCCGCCCGGATCACGTAGTCCTGTGACTGGCGGTGCAGCACGTTGGCCAGCGCGGTCAGGGTAACCGCCGTGGAAAAGGGCCAGCTGGGGCCGTTCCACTGACAGGGATGGCCGTCATAGGCGATCCGGAATCCCGGATGCCTTTGCTCGGCGGTCGTCGGCCCGAACGGCGCGAAAAATCCCCCGGGGTCCATGAGCTGTTTCCAGGCCGCCGCGTAGGCCGGATCGGGCAGGTTGAAGTACCAGGGAGTGTATCCGTGCAGCTCCCGTACATCGGCCAGCGGGAGCCGCCCCTGGGGAAATGGCTTCTTCACGCCCTGGCACTGCAGTTCGATCCGCAGTCCGTCGGTGGTCACCGGCTGGATCTGCAGCGACGCGAAGCGGTCGGCATCTGTACGGTAGCGCTCCAGGTTCGGGGCGGGCTGCCAGCGCCCGGCCTGGCGGAAGAACAGCTGCCAGCCGGCGGGCAAACGGCAGCCGGAGTCATCCTGCGCCCAATACACGGCAACGCTGCGCACCTCGACGGGTTGCGGAAAATCGTATTGCACCCACTCGCGCGTCCCCCGGTGATCCTGAAAGGTCAGACGAGGGATGGCCCGATCGCCCGATGATTTCGGCAGCTGCCCGTCATGCAGCGCCCGCACCGTATCGCCCGGACCGCAGTAAGAAGCCGACGGAACGGCGGCGCGGGCCAGGTCCGGGCTGCCGTTCACCTGCCATTCCAGAATCCCGGCCGACATCGGCGGAATCGCCTCCAGACGGGGCGCCACCTTGAAGAACCGTGCATCGGCGTCCCAGAGCAGCTCCTGAACGAGCCGCTTGATTTCGGCCGCTTTGGCGCGGAAGCGATCGGAGAGCGGTCGATCGCCGGCCATCCGGGCCAGCTCGGCAATCGCCTGCGCATCTCCGAACAGGATGCTGTTGATGGTGGCGCGGTAGCCGTCCCCCCCGATCGACACCTCCATGCCGTCCAGCACATCCTTCTGCCAGAAGAGCCCGTTGGCATCCCTCCTGCTTTTCTCCCAGGCTTCATAGTTTTCGACGAGATCCGGCAGAAGTCCGACGGCCGGCGACCGGCTTCCCGTCACCAGAAACTGCGCGTAGACGGCATCCGCCGCCCAGAAGCTGTACTGGCGCGGACTGCCTCCTTTGCGGAACCAGTAGCGCCCGTAGTCGTCCAGGATGCGCGTGTCGCGCAGCCAGCGGCCTCGTAGAAGTGGTGCCCGGCGGGGCAGCTGATCCCGTTGTGCTTTCCGCTCCAGGGGACGGGCGGCAGGAATTCGGTAACCACAAATCCATCCGGGGTCTGCCGGATGTGCTTTCGAAAGGTCCACCAGCGGAAGTAGTAGGTGCGCTCGATGTCCGGGTCCGGGCATTCGAATAGCGGCATGTTGGCCGACAGGTAATCCCAGGCAGCCGAGTTGGGAATGGTTTGCGGATAAAGCTCCGCGTCGTTCCGGTTGAAGGTTTCGATGTAGTGCCGGAAATTCTCCGGCGGCAGTACCGGACCGGATCCGTCCGCCCGGCCGGGAGCCCGGGCCAGCCCGGCGTCCGCAGAAGCCAGCCCCAGGGCGAGTAGAAATATAATCCGCAGGATGCGCACCCTCCTTGTTCCCTGATTGTCCTGCCCAGTATAAGACGCCATGGCCGTGATTGCAAGAGCCGCGCCCCGGGGGAAAGGACCGACCGGTGCGCCGCCGGACATCCCGATTGCGTCTCGAGGGAGCCACAGACTTGCCAAAGCGCTTTCCCATACTTCCTTCCGGTCATGAGCTCATTCGGCTGTTCCCCGCTGGTCCTCCTTGACCTGCGATTTCTAAGATGTTAATCTCCCCCGGGATGCGCCATTGGAAAAAAGCGGCTGCCGATCCATCATTAAAATTCATGTTACCGGGACGGCCTCTTTCGCCTCCCACGGAGAAGGAATAACCATGAAACTTTGCCTGCGCCTTGTTGCAGCTGTATGCCTGACCGCCTGGCCGGTATGGGCGGGCTCCCCCAAATACAAGTTTGTTTACGCCAGCCCCACGGCCATTCCCGGCGAATTTGCAGGGAAGAAAATTGCGGCATTCGTGATCCTGCCCGACGAGGGCTTGCGTAAAGGACGCGAGGAGACGCTGGCGGAGGAGCTGCGCCAGCGTGGTTTGGACTGTTATGCGGGGTATATCGCGGTGCCCGGCCTGATGGAAAAGAATCGCGCCCAGGCCCGGGAGATCCTGCAGAAAAAGGGCTACCACGGGGCGGTGCTCATGAGGCTGCTGGGGGACGAAGAGGTAGCGAGGTCCTCCATCAGCGTGGGCGTGGGATGGTACGATCAGCCCTACTACTCCGGATTCATGGGCTATTGGGACTACGGGTGGTCTTCGGTCTACTCGGTGGGCTACACGTGGAAAGACCGGGTGATAACCCTCGAAACACTGATTTACTCGCTCGACCGGAACCAGCTGGTCTGGGCAGGCAGAAGCGAGGCGACCAATCCCAAGGATATCCGTAAGTTCGTATCCGAGCTGGTGCAGGAAACCAGCAAGCAGCTGCAGAAGGCCGGCCTGATCAATAAATAACCCTCGGCCTTCTCGCCGGGGAACTCCCGAAAGCTGTCCCCCCCGCTTGCGCCCCGGAGGACCCTGCTCGACAGGAGGACCCGGGACGCTGGCCGCCTGGTCGGCCAGGCATCCACACTGGAATTGACAGTGGGATGCAACTGTCCCGGTTTATGCGCGAGAATTCGCAGAGAAGCGTTTACCTGTCCGAGAAGTCTGCCCAGGAAATCCACATCTCCAACCAGATATCTGAGGGGCGCGCGCCGCACGCCCCTGCAACCGGAAAGTCCTCTCGTGGATGAAAACCAGAGGTTTTGTTGCACAGGAACTTATAACGCTCTGTATCATTTCTCAGACCGACCGCTGGCCCGACGGCTACCTTGATTTCGTCCCGAAGGTGCCATAGACTTGCGGTACCGGAAGAAATGAGGAAGGAAGCAATTGCCGTAAACACTGCTGCGCACCCCTGCGGGAGAAACCATGAAACGAAGAAATTTCCTGACACGAATGCTGGCCGGCGGAGCGCTCGGACTGGGCGCCGGCTGCAGCCGGAAGATCGAACCGACTTCACGCCGGACAGAAGACAGCCCGGCCTCCCCGGATTCCGGAAGCGGAAAAACAGTCCGGGAACCCTCCCGGGAAATACCGGTTCTGGCGGAAACCGACGTCCTGGTCATCGGCGGCGGGCCGGCCGGAGTGGCCGCGGCCATTGCCGCCGCCCGGACGGGTGCGGACACCTGGCTGGTGGAGCGCTACAACCACCTGGGCGGGCTCTGGACCGGAGGGCTCGTCCTGCCCCTGTTGTCCACCCATGCCGTCGACCGGCAGAGCCGCACCCGGCAGGTCATCTTCGGCATCGGCGGCGAGATGGCCGGGCGGCTGAAATCGCTGGGAATGGCCATCAGCGAGGTCAACCCGGTGATCGATCCGGAAGCCGGGAAATTTGTCCTCGAGGAAATGATCCGGGAATCCGGGGTGAAAATGCTCTATCACACCTGGGCCGCGCAGGTGATTCGCCAGGACCGCACCATCCGCGGCGTCTTCGTGGAAAGCAAATCGGGCCGGTCGGCGATCCTGGCCAAAGTGGTGATCGACTGCACCGGCGACGGAGATATCCTGCACTGGGCCGGAGAGCGGTATGAGGTGATGAAATACCACATCGGGCTGGTCCACCGCCTGGGGAACATCGACCGCATCGATGCGCGCAAGCCCGGGTATGTCAAAAGGGGGATCGGGGATCCCACCCCCATCCCCGGGGTGAACTGGGTCAACATGCACGGGCCGGATGAACAGGACGGCCTGGATGTGCGCAACCTTTCCCGGCTGCAGATGGACTTCCGCCGGGAGATCTGGGAAAACGTGCAGAGAATCCGTCAAACCCCGGGGTACGAGCAGGTGTTTCTGCTCGACACCGCCTCCCAGCTGGGCGTGCGTATGTCCCGGATCGTCGAGGCGGAATACCGTCTGACCCTCGAAGACACCATGACCTTTCGGGAATTCGAGGACGCCATCGGCGTCAGCGGCGCCTGGACTACCATGCTTTACAAGGGAAAAAAAGTTCCCAAAACGGAGCGCCCCTGCTGGCAGATTCCCTACCGCTCCCTGGTCCCGCGGCAGACGGAAAACCTGCTGGTGGCCGGCCGCTGCTTCTGCTTTGAGCCCGCGCTGGTCGAAGACACCCGGATCATCGGCACCTGCCTGGTCACCGGGCACGGCGCCGGAGCGGCCGCAGGACTGGCGGTGCAGCAGCGGGAGGCCGTGCGGCACGTGGACCGCTCCCGGCTGAAACAGCTGCTGCTCCGGCAGGGCGTATGGCTGGGTTGACGAGCCTCGGGCGCCGCATAGGCTTTCGTGGCCTTTCCGCGGCGGCCGCCGCCCTGCTGGCCGCCCCGCTGGGGTGGAAGGCATTCGCCGGACTGTATCTGTGGCTGAGCCCCTTCCTCCTGCTGAACTCCGCCCTGGCTCTGCGCTCCTTCGTCGAGCTGAACGCCCTGGGATTCCTGGTTCTGGCGGCGGCCCTGGCGCAAAAGCGCTGGTTCTGCCGCCATCTCTGCCCGGTGGGCTGGGGATGCGACCTGGCGGCCTCCTGCCGCCAGCGCAGAAATTTTTCCACGGCGGGATTTCCCCATGTGGGCAGGTGGCTGGCCGCCTCCTCCCTGGCCGCCTCCTGCATCGGCGTTCCCCTGTTCCAGATTCTGGATCCCATGGCGCTGTTCCACGGGTTTTTCACTCCCCTTTCCGCGGGAATAAGCGCGGGCGCTCTGCCGGGCTGCCTGGGCCTGCCGCTGGTCTGGATTCTGTCGCTGTGGTATCCCGGCCTCTGGTGCTCCCGTCTGTGTCCGCTGGGCGGCCTGCAGGAGGAGATCGCCCCGATCGGACGGCTCCTGAAACCGAAAGCCGGGAAGGCGGACCCGGCATCGCCGACCCCGGGCACGCGGCGGCGTTGGCTGCTCTCCTCGCTGGCGGCCGGGGTGGCGGCCGCCCTGTTGGCCCCGCGGGCCCTGGCCAGCAAAAAAGACTACCTCCGCCCGCCGGGATCGATGCCCGTCGACCGTTTCGCGGCGCTCTGCCTGCGCTGCGGAAACTGCATTCGCGGTTGCCCCACCGGGATTCTGCACCATCACATGGATGCCGCGGAGCCGATCTCCTGGATGGTTCCCTCGATCCGATTTGAGCAAGGATACTGCCTGGAACCATGCAACCTGTGCAGCCGGGTCTGCCCCAGCGGGGCCATCACGCTTTTCGATCCGGCGGCCAAAGACCGGCTGCCGATCGGGCTGGCGGAAATCCGCGAAGAGGAGTGCCTGCTTGCGAAAAACAGGGAATGCGACCGCTGCAAGGCCTCCTGCCGCTACCGGGCCATCGCCATGACGGCCCGTCGGGGTTCGCTTCTTACCCTTCCGGAAGTCCTCCCGAAAAAGTGCGTGGGCTGCGGGGCCTGCGAAGTGATTTGCCCGACGCGCGCCGTGCGGATCCGCCCCGGGCCGCCCGGAACGTAAATGCGACCTATTGCGGCCAATGAGGTCAGACCAAAGCTTCCGCGGCGGGCAAGTTTCGCCAGGGACGGCAGAACCGGACCCGCCAACCACTATTTCCCCAAAAAATCTGTTTGGAGTTCAAGCTTGCGTGGCCCAAGCGGAATCCCGCTCGCGGCGCGCAGCCTAAAGGCTGTACTCAAAACGGCTTTCGTTTAAAAGTTTGCTTTAGGGTGTTTCTCGAACCTGTGGCGCCTTCCTCTATCCGGAGGAACCGGCAACCAGTCCGAGGATCCGCCCCAGAGCCTGGGCGACCGGAGCGGACGGTCGGTCCGCATTCCCGCCATACTCCCGGAGCAGGTCGGCGGAATCGCCCCAGAAAACCGCATAGGGCGGACGCAGCGCCTCCTCCAGGGTTTTCGGTTCATCCGCCTTTCGTTCCACGCTGAGCGCTTTGGCCGCCCAATGCCCCGCTTCCAGAAGCGCTTCCCGCTCCTCGTCCGGAAGCCCGCCGCTTCCCAGCAGGGAGGCCATTTTCAATTTTCGTCCCGCCTTGCGCCGGTATTCTTCAGCCCGCAGCCGCTCCTCGTCCGTGAGCGCCGGTAGCGGCGCCTCCTGCGCAGAACCCAGCTCCCGTACAAATCGCGTGTTAACGGACAATAGCCCCGCGCCAATCAGCCGCGTCAGGGCTTCGTCGCCGGCGCGATCGATGACTTCCAGGGTGACCGGGGCCAGCGGATCGGAAACCTCTTTGCCGAAATATTCGGCAAAAGGAGCGGACAGCTGATCGCGGTACAGCGGCGCATCGCGCTCCACCACCACCAGAAGGACGGAATGGGCCCCATCCTTGGGGTATCTTTCTTCACAACGGACACAGGCAGAGCCCAGGAGGCGTCGGACGGTTTCGCTGAAGCCGAGAGCCCGGTCGACCGGCAGCACCTTCCGGCGGGCTTGCCCGGCCTCCGGCGGGCGGCCGTCCGAAATGAGCTGCTGCAACCGGGAGAGGAAAGCCTGTTTCCCGCCGCGGAACGGGATGGCGGCCAGATCCCCGCGCCGATCCAGGACACCGTCGGCCAGAGACTGCTTGCCGGCCAGCGTTTCCAGCATGCGCTGCTCGATGGTATGGGCGGACACCAGATGGATGACCGTCACCGGCCTGGTCTGATGCTTGCGCCAGGCACGAGCGATCCTTTGCTCCAGCCGGGCCGGATTCCAGGGGAGATCGCAGTTGACCACCACGCTGGCATTCTGCAGATTCAGACCGGTGCTGCCGGAATCGGTACTCAGGAATACGCGGCATCGCGGATCGGTTTTGAACAGTTGAATTTCCGCACGTCGGCGCTTCTGCGGCACCGTGCCGGTATGCAGCGCATAGCCGATGTCCATCCGCCGGCAAAGATCCTGCACCAGCTCCAGCATGCGGGCCCACTCGGAAAAGACCAGCACCTTGACTCCTTCGTTCTGGCGGCATTCGTCGAGAATTTTCTCCAGCTCGGCCAGCTTGGGGCAAATGCGGTCCTTCGGGTCGAGAATATAATTCGTATCGCAGATCATGCGCAGCATGGCCAGCTCCCGCTGCAGCTTGTCCGATTCCTGCTGATTCAGCGGGCGCGACTTGGCGATATGCATCAGTCGCGCCACGGTGGCTTCGTGGACCTCATAATGGACTTTCTGCTGCGGACTGAGCGGGACCAGGTAGCGCTGATCGGTACGATCCGGCAGCTCGGTTTCCACGTCCGCTTTGCGGCGGCGCAGCAGGAAAGGCCGAATGCGTTCATGGAGTTGATCCAGATGGCGATACCCGGAAGGACGCCCCCGCTCGTCGAGCACATAGAAATCCCGGTTGAAGCGAAACAGCGGCCCGAGTACCGACGGCTCCAGAAAAGACATCAGGGAATGAAGATCGTCGATGCGATTTTCGATCGGGGTGCCGGTCAGGACAAAGGCGTAGCGGCTCTGCAGGCGCTTGACCGCCTGCGCCGTTTTGGTGTTCCAGTTTTTAATGCGCTGCGCTTCGTCCAGGATGACGATATCGGGCTGCAGCTGCCGGTTGACGTCGAGCGAATCGGAGAGCATCTGTTCGTAATTGACCAGGGTGAAGAACGGGGCGCCGGCATATTGCAGGAGCCGCTTGGAGCGCATCCCGTAAACCAGCTGATATGGGAGGGAAGTAAACCGTTGGATCTGTTCTTCCCATTCGGTTTTCAGAGAAGCCGGGGCCACCACCAGCGCCCGCCGGGCCTTGCCCAGCCGGTGCAGGAGGGCACAGGCGGCAATGGCTTGAATGGTTTTACCCAGGCCCATTTCATCGGCCAGCAGCGCTCTTTCGGTAAAAGCCAGATGCAGCATCCCTTCCCGCTGATAGGGATAGAGCGACACCAGCGTTTCCTGACCCGGCCAGGCCCCCGACTGCACTTTCTGTTCATAGTCCCGCCAGGCCAGTTTGCGCTCCTGGGCGCGCCGGCACGCTTCCAGCCAGGGAGCCACATCCTGGGAAATGCGCAGCGAAACGCCTCCCGCTTTCCGGAGGAGATCGGCAGCTTGTTCCGGGTCCTCCAGGAGAACCAGACCCTGACGGTCGATCCACGGCGCCAGGCCCGGCGGCCGTTTGCTTCCTTCGACCCGCAGTCTTCCGGAAGAGATATCCGGGACGACATCCAGGCGGTCCGAGCCGGAGGCTTGGGCCTTCGCGAACAATCGCTTAAACCGGGCCTGCAGATCCAGCAGCACGGCTTCCACATGCTTGCAGGTGCCGAGCGCATTGATGCGGAAATCGATGCAGGTACAGGAAAAGCGTCTCTGGGCAAGATCGCGGATTTCGACGGTGTAGGTCAGGCCGCTTTTGGATTGTACGGAAAAATTGGAAAAGACCGGAAAACGGGCATCGAGATTGCGCACCAGCCAGGGTTCGGTTTGGGCGCGATGCCGCCGGCGCTCGATTTCCTCTTCATCGGAAGTGTTCCAATTGTGAATTGAGGGAGGCTTCTGCGGGGGGTCCGGTTTCTTTTTCATATTTGTTTTCTTTCCCTGGAATAAAAGGCATTAAAGGGCCTGATGAGTATAAAAAGGAAAAAGGATCTTTTCAAGGCGGGGCATCGCAAATCAATGGCGAAGCCCGACGCGCCGGCCTTCGGCATTCCCCCCCTGCTCCAAGGCACCCCTGCGGGAGGAAATGGGCTCAGTGAATCAGCAGACTGGTGAATATACGCGGCGAGACAAATCCGCCGGTCCCTTCATCATAAAGGGCATTCTCGAAAGGAAAAACTCCGCCGCGCATTTCGATTCCACGGATGGAAATGCCATGCGCATTCCGGATCTGAATTCCGGCAGGATACGGCTTCCACACGCCGGTAGTCCGGTGACAGATCAAATTGGCAAAAAGGATATTCCGGGAGTCCTTCAGATAGATGCCCAGCGTCTTCTCGCAGCCCCGGTCCTCTTCCAGCTGCAACGCATAAAAGGACCAGTTTTCCACATCCTCGAGTTTGACCTCCAGATCCTGATGATGCTCCACGGAAACCTCGTACAGCTTTCCGGGCGTGCTGGTTTTGCTCACGTAAAACGCCAGTTTCGGTCTCCGGTCGTTGATCCAGAAGTTTTTAAATATCCCCGCGCCGCCCTCCGTGATCCACAGGGAATGGGTTTGTCCTTTTCCGGGCTGCCCGGGTCCCTCCCCGCCGGTAAAAAGTCCGTCCGCAAGGTAGGAGGAAGCGCCGGCCATCCACTGGATTCCGATCACCCCCGGATTGTGGCCGAAATTGAAGCCGATTCCGGAAATGCCGTTGGCGCCTCCCTTCGGAGCGATCAGCACGGGCCGGCCCGATGGCGCCTGCTCAAAACCGGCGGTTCCGTCTTTCAATATCCATTGGGTCATAAAAGGATGTAAGCCGATCCATCTGGTCTGCTCGTGCATGGTCAGGGTCCGGGAGATCACGTATTTCCCCATGGGCACATAGATGGTGCGATGCCGGGCCATGGCCTTTTCAAAAATATCCGTGCAATCGGTAACCCCGTCTCCCTTGGCCCCCAGCCCGGTAATATCGATCCAGGTGGAAGGATGCGGCAGGGGCGGAATATCCCGCGGCGTGAATTCTCCCAGCGCCTCGACAGGTGCCTGATCCATCCGGGTGGTAAAAACGACCGGCCCCTCCCGGCCGGGAGGCAGTTCCAGGTGCAATCCGTGGCTGAAGCTTTTTACGGCATACACCGGGGCCGGGGCCTCGAAGTCCATCTTCACTTCCCCTTTGGACCATCCCTGGGTCCTTCCCGAAAACCGCACCGTATAAGGGACCCGGGACAGCTTGAGGTTGTCCAGGTTCACCTGCAGATCGGGGGGAACGAAATTCTGAATGACCATCGCCGCCGCGGACAGGTTCTCAAACCAGGAATCTTTGACGTAGAGCTTCTCCCGGTCGGGGACCAGGATTCCGATCGGGGCATTTTGAAATCGGCTGCGGATCACCAGCATGCGCGCCCCGTTGGTAATCAGGGCCGCGTTCCGCTGCCCCTCGAAGCTGCAATCCAAAACCATGCACTGCCAGTCCGGCGGGGAGGCGTTGGTTTTGATCCCCCATTCGCCGCCGCGAAAGAAACAGTTTTCGATCAGGTTGCCCATCTCTTCCACCGCACCGCGACCTTCTCCCACCTGGAATTCGATATTCTCCAGGGCGCACACCTGGGCCACATGGTAACGGACGGCGACAGCCGCCGGGTTTCCTTTTCCTATCTCGAAATTGATATTGTTGATCCCGGAATAAAAGGTGACCCAGGTGCCGTCGATAAATTCCGGAGTCTGCCAGGTGCCGGGCTGCGGGCTCCTGGCGCTGCCGGGGCTCTGGCAGAAGTGGACCATGTACTTGCGATCGCCTTCCTGAAAGCCCGGCGTGCGATCGCCCAGCCGGAAAACGGGCCGCCTGTTTCCATAGCCGATCAGGCGGATCCCGGACCAGAGGTAGACTGTTTTCCCCAGCCGGTAGGTGCCCTCCGGGATGAACACGATCCCGTTCCGTGATTGCTCCAGGACCCGGTCGATGGCGGCCTGAATGGCGGGAGCGTCGTCCCCCTGGCCGTCTGCCGCCACGGAAAAGTTCTCCCGGGTCAGATAGACCGCTTTCGGATCGTTGGGCCGAATCGGAAATACCGACTCGCTTCGGGTGTTATCGAAGGAAAATAGAAACCGGGAGAAAACGGTCATCCCCAAAAGACAGAAAATCCAGACGTTCCGAAGCAGCCGCTGATTCATAGGTCTTCTCCTCCGAGTCAAAAAGCGGATCCCGACTTTTCCATCCATCCACCCTGCAGGCCATGATCCCGCGTTGCCAATCATCTCATCATTTGCTTTGGTCTGCAACCGGATTATCGGCTTCCCTTGGGGTGATATCGGCGGCCGTCTATCGGATCAGTACCGGCAGGTAGCACCTGGCGGAGCCGGTAAAATCGACCGCCGTGGCGCTGGGCGGTACCGCCACCGTCCTGGATGGGGGAGAGAAGGTGTACCCGCTTCGTGAGGGAGTCACCGTATAGTTTCCCGCGGTTACCCAAAGCAACGTATAATTTCCGTCGGCATCCGTGTTTCCCGGAAGAAGCCCGCCCGAAATCGACACGTTCTGTATTCCGTGGCCCGCGCCATCCGTTACCCGTCCGGAAATGCTGTAGACGAGGTGGCCCACGAAATCAATGCCCGTGGCACTTGGCGGCACCGTCACTTGGGCGAGCATCGGCAAAAACCGATAGCCGCTCTTCGAGGCTCCAACCCAGTGAGTGCCGGCACTAACTCCGCTTATCGTATAGTAGCCGTCCGTGTCCGAAGTCGCCGTTTTCCCGTCTGCCCCCACCGTCACCCCCCCGATGCCGTTGCTGGAGGCATCGCGTACGCGACCGGAGATGGAATAGACAGTGGACCCCGGGGAGTAGATGAACAGGCGGAGGCTGGTACTGGAGGGATCTCCCTGCACCCAGGAAACATCCCCATTGGCCCTGGTTTGCATGGAATCGTCGCGGTTTCCCCAGGAAATGCCGGCTGAGGAAATCTCCTCCGGTCCCTGCAGGAAATTGCCGCCGGCGTCGATTCTTCCCATCCAGTAGGTATTATTGTTCGTCGTTTTCCAGCCGACCAGGTATTCGTTGGAAGACAGGGAGGTGCCGATGCGGGCCATCACCGGATCGCGCTCGTAGTCGCCGCTGGTATTGGTCAGCCAGACGAAGGTGCTTGAAAAAGTACCGGTAAGGGTAGCCAGTCCGATGCCCTTTCCGGTGTAGCCCGTCTGGTCCAAGGCGTTGAAGATCACCAGCCAGGCGCTGGACGTGAAGGCCGTCTGGCCAAGCTGGGCTGACACTTTCCCGGCACAGTTCCCATCGCAGGGAAAAACTACCTGGCTGTTGTTCACCAGGATTCCTTTGCTATAATAGCAGTCGCTGGAGCAGACCGGCGAGAACTTGGCCAGTACCGGATGATAGCTGATCAGGCCGGCCATGGAGTGGGAGCAGCCCCATTCCCATCCTCCGGATTGCACGGCGCCGCTGTCATTCACGTAGGTCAGCTGGTCGCCGTTGTGTGTCGCAAAAGGCCCGGAATCGCCATAGACAGCGAAATAGGCGCCATACAATCCGTTGCCGTATGCCAGCCGGCTGTCTCCAATGCTGGCATCGAAGTGAGTCTGACTTCCGTCGATGTTGGTGGTCCAGACTTCGGTCCCATTCGAATTGCGCCTGGACAGCCACATGATCTTGGCGCCGGCATCCCACAGGAGCACGGCAAAAGAACCGTCGCTATGCGCCACCAGCCCACGCAGGGAGCGAGCGGCAAAATGGAATGTCGATCCCAGCGAGCCGCCGCTCTCGAGGACCGACACGTGGCCGTCGCCGCCACTGTCCGTCCAGCCGACCAGGGTCCGGCCGTCGCTCAGGGGTGCGTGATACAGCCTTGGCGAAATAGAACACGAACCCCATGTGCACCAACTGGAACTGGAGGCAGCCAGAGGCTGCGGGAGGGTGACGGTATGAATGCTGATCTGATCCTTGAGACTCGTCGGCTGCAAGGGCGAGCCCGGGCCCATCCTGGTTTCGACACGGGCCGGGCCGGCCAAAAGTGGCACCAGAAGCAGGGCAAACAGGAGCAAACCCGGGCCTCCCGGACCACCCGTACTCGGTTGGGAAAGATCTTTTCTTCTCATTTGGAGAATCCTCCATGGAGAAAAAGTGGTGATGTTGGGTTGTCCTTAAATTGCCGGACAATGCCGGCCAATGCTTTTCCTGATAAAGACTGAGCTGGGAAGAGTATATCCACCGGACGGAAGGGCGTCAAGAAAAACAGTGCCGGCTGGAACGCAGGCACTTCTGCGGTCCCGGGAGGCTCTGTGCATTCGTTTTTCGGGAGGGCCTACTATCCGTCCCATGGCCACAATTTAACCGCCGGCAGCAGAGCGGCGCGGAATGGTAACGCATCGGAATTCGCCGCCGACGGCCCGGGTTCCTTTGCAAGACATGTTCCCGGCTCATTTTTCCTCCGACCCTATGCGGCCGGATCGAAGCGCTTCCCTTCACAGAGTCCGCTGTCTATTTGGGCAGGCGTTCTCCGGGCAGATCGCCGATATCCCACCGCGCAATCACCAGGGCGTCGGAGAGGCCCGCGGGGAGCCGGTTCGGCAAGCCGCCTCCCGGAGGCCCGTCCCGGCCCGCGCCACCCTGCGGGCCCGGAACACCGCGGGCCATCCCCACCCCCCCCGGGCCCATCCGGGGCATCCCGCCGCGCGGCGCTCCGATCCGGTTTTCCGGCAGACTCCGCGGAGCGCTCAGGCGCTTCAGCACCTGGACCTTCCCGAAGCTGCCCGCTCCTCCGGTCCGGTTGAGGTCGGCTTCGGATCCGATCAGGAAAATGCGGCGCCCCCGGGCCCAGGCGCGGACATCCCTGACATATTTACTTCGGCCTTCCAGGCCCCGATAAGCCTGCATGCGGGACTGCTGCTTTTCCAGCTGCATGGGAGAAGGCCCGTCCCTGTCCGGACCCGCCATGTCGGGCGCCTCATTCCGCCCGGGATCCGCCGCGCCGGGGCCCGCCATGCCGGGCGGAGCGGGAGGGAGCATCCCTCCGCCCGCGAAACGTCCGGCATTCCCCAGAAGCCCCTGGGAAAGAGCGGCATCGGCCAGCCTCCAGCGCCGCACGAAATCCAGATGCTGCTGGATCGGATCCCCGGCCAGAACCACGTCCCCCTCGGCGGAGACCTCCGCCAATGAATCCGTCAGCGCGGCCAGTCCTTCCTTCTGGAGCCGGAGCATGTCGCCCTGAAAGATCTCACGGCCACCCCAACCGGCCTGCATCAGCAGCAGAACCGCCGTCATCGCCATGCGAGCGGAGCCGCCGAGGGGCCGGGTCAGCTCCTCCAGGGCCCAAACGGCGCAAAGAATCAGCCCCGGGAACACAGGGAGCAGAAAACGCATAAACATGTTCCCTTCCCCGCCCCAGTAATACGACATGTAAAGCACCATCACCGGCAGGCTCAGAGCGGACCAGAGAATGCCGAGCCGGCGATCGGATTTCCGGCAGAGCATCAGGGTCAGGCCCATCATAGCCGGTGCCAGAAGCAGACCCAGCCCTTCGTCATTCAGGGACCGGAGGTAGCTCATCGCGTGGCTTTTGAAAAAAGCCCAGCTGAAGCCGGTCTGCTCCCGGCTCAGGGTGTAGCCGGTGCGCCAGAAGGCCCCCAGGACCAGGTGGTTGCGCACCAGGAGGGGCAGGATCGGCAGTGCGGCTCCGGCGGCGGCGGCGACATAATGCCGCAGCATGATGGGCCGGCAGCGATGGTGCTGGACGAGAAAAAGAGCCACGGCCAGCCCCATGACGGCCTCCGGGTAGCGGATCGTGGGTATGCATCCCAGCAGCAGGCCCGCCAGGAAAGCCTGCCGTAGGTGTCCTTCGCGGGACCAGCGCAGGAGTACCCCGAGCCCCCAGACCAGAAAGGCAACCACCGCCATGTGCGAGTCGCACTCCCGGGCATGCCGCAAAAACAGCGGGTTGATCGCCAGAAACACCACTGCAAGCAATCGCCATCCTCGCGGCAGAATTTCCCCGGCCAGAAAAAATAGTCCGGCAAGAGCCGCCAGGGCCAGAACGGGATTCACCAGCAGGCTGGCCCGGTAGCCGAAGGCCAGGTAAACCGGGGCAATCAGGACGGCCAGTCCGGGCGGATAACGGCTCATGTAGTACCCGTCGGGCGTCAGCAGCCAGTGCATGCCGACATACTGGGCCGGAGAGGACGGCAGGAAGACCGACTGGCCGGTGCGGGCGATCAGGCTGCCCTGGGCCCAGTACCCATTGGCGTCCGGCTCGGAAATGGCCGGAACGAAGCGGAGCGCAAGAAAAAGGGCAACCAGGGCCAGGAGCAGAAAAAAACCAGCCCATTCCCAGTCAAACGAAAATGAAAATCGGCGCCCTGTGTGTCCGGAAGACTTCTTCAGCCTGCCTGCATTCTCCATTGGAATCTCCGTTGCCGCTCTGTTCGATATTGTGCCGCTACCCGATCCGGTGTGAACAAGTATCCCTGAATCGGTTTTTTCGTCAAGGCCCGCCGTCGTGCGGCGGGCAGCTGCGGAAAAAGTGCACACCCCTTCTCTCCTCTCCCTTCCTTTTGTCGATGGCGATTGCAGGAAATTTTTCCCGGCCGTCAAAAAGGATGGCTTCGCAAAAAATCCTGCTCCGCGTCAGGACGGCCCTGACTGCTTCGCGTGATGTAAACTATAGGAAACAGGAAGGCGAAGCTTTTGAGACAAAAAAGAGGGCAGCGAAAAAGTGCGGGCTTGCGGCGGGAAGGATCCTGCCCTGCTGCCCTGAACATCCGGGGCCTCGCATTTTGTTGCCCACAGAGATGAAACCGAATTCGGAAACAGACCACCCGACTCACGGGCCATCGACCCTGCTCGGGCTACTGGCCATTCTGCTGTGGAGCAGCACCTTCGGCTTCGCCCGCAGCATCGCGGTTTCTTTCGGCGCTCTCCGATCGGGCGCCATGGTTTTCCTGACTGCCGGACTGCTTTCGCTCCTCTGGGCCCTGCGAAAAAGCCGCCCGCCGTGTAAAGGGAGTCCCTTGGCCCTTGCTGCCCCGGGCAAACCGCGCCGGCAGCTGGCGGCATGCGGACTTCTTTTTGTCGTCTACCTGGTATGCCTTTACCTGGCTATCGGCCTTGCGGCGAATGACAGCCAGGTTTTGCTCGTCGGGCTGATCAACTACCTCTGGCCGGCAGCCACTCTGGCTTTGGCCGTTCCCATTTTCGGACTCCGGATGCGCCGGTTTTTCCCCCTTGGCCTGCTGCTGGCACTGTTCGGCCTGGCACTGGCCACCGGCTCCCGGCCCCCCCCCGGCGACAGTCTCTCCCATCCGACGGCCTATTGGATCATGTTTCTGGGGATGCTGTCGTGGTCCCTTTTTTCCGACCTCAACCGGGCCTGGAGTGCTTCCTGGCGCGGCAGCCCGGTTGGATTCTTTCTTACGGGAGGGGGATTGACCCTGGGGATCCTAAGCCTGCTGCTTCCGGAGCCGTTTACCTGGTCCTGGACTGCCGGAATCCAGTGCGCCTACATGGCCCTGGGCCCGGGCTGGCTGGCCTACAGCTTCTGGGACACCGGCACCCGGCGCGGCAATCTGCTGTTCCTGGCCAGTGCCAGCTACCTCACCCCGGTTCTTTCCTCTCTGGTGACTTCCTGGATGCTGCACCTCACACCCTCGGGCGCTTTCTGGGCGGGAACGATGCTCCTGGTTGCCGGCGCCGTCGTCTCCCGGCTCGGCCTCATCGACTCCTGATGCGGCGTAGCGGCTGCCGGCTCTTTTGATTTCTCCCGGAACAATGGCATACAATCTACCGAACCCATATTTTCTTCCTTGCGAGCCGAACATGAAAAAAAGCTATTTTGTCCTTCTTCTTCTGACTCTGACCGTCTGGGGTGCCGTCGATTACCCGAAAACGGAAATCGGCAACGGCCTGATCCAGGCAAAACTGTATTTGCCGGACGCCCGGAACGGCTTCTACCGCTCCACGCGGTTCGACTGGGCCGGCACGATCTACGAACTGCAGTACAAAGGGCACACCTTTTTCGCACCCTGGGTCCGGCAGCATGATCCGGAGCTACGCGATGTGGAGTACCGCGCTGCTTTGAACGGATTTGCCGCCGGGACGAGAAGCGCCAACATCGGACCGGTCGAAGAGTTCAGCCTGCCTCTGGGCTATGACCAGGCCGCGGTCGGGGGCACTTTCATCAAAGTCGGAGTCGGAGCGCTGCGCAAGCCGGAGGAGCCCAAATACCAGTGGGCTACCCCCTATGAGCTGGTCGATCCAGGCCAGTGGACGGCCCGCAGCGGTCCGGATTCCGTCGAGTTCACCCAGAAGCTGGCCGGCGGCGGCTTCGCCTACACCTACCGCAAAACCGTGCGCCTTACCCCGGGCAAGCCGGAGCTGGTGCTGGAGCACAGCCTGCAGAATACCGGGCAGAAGCCCATCGACACCCTGGTTTACAATCACAATTTTCTGACCATGGACGACCAGCCGACCGGCCCGGATTTTTCGATCCGGCTCCCCTTCGAAATTAAAGATGCCGTGGACAATCTGGGCGTGGTCCGGATCCGGGGCAAGGAAATCGGCTATAGCCGCGAGCTGGAAAAGGACGAGCGCTCCATGATCCAGGTCTCCGGCTTTGGGGCCACCGCGGCCGACTACGACATCCGCGTGGAAAACCGCAGGACGGGAGCCGGCGTGCGGATCACCGCGGACCGGCCGCTGGCGCGCCTGGTGGTCTGGTCCGTCCGGCCGACGCGCTGCCCCGAGCCGTTCATCCGCGTGGCGGCCGATCCGGGGAAGGAGTTCACCTGGCGCATCACCTATGAATTTTACGCACGATAGCATGTCCTTCAGAAAAACCCGCGTTCTTCTTTTCCTTAGCCTTGTTCTGACCGGGCACCGGATAGCCGCTCTTCCATTCGGGCCGCAGTCGAATATCCCTTCCCCCTGTGAAGGACTCAAGAATCTCCCGTTACCCGATACCACCATTTTTTCCAGCCAGATTGTCCCCGCCGGCGGCTTTTCCGCACCGGCGGGCGCGGGGGGCATGCGGCAGGGACCCGGTACTCCGTCAGCTTCCGATCTACCTTCCTTCTGCCGGGTCACCGGCCGAGTCTCGCCGGAGGTCGGTTTCGAAGTCTGGCTGCCGCCGGCTGCCGGCGACCGGCCATGGAACGGAAAATTCAACGGCGTCGGCAACGGAGGGCTGGCCGGTTTTATCAACTACGGCGCCATGATCCAGGCGCTGGGCCGCGGCTATGCCACCGCCAGCACGGACACCGGCCACACCAGCAAACCGGGGAATGAGGCCTGGGCGCTGGGCCACCCCGAACGGCTGGTCGATTTCGCCTCCCGCGGCGTTCACGTGACCACCGTGGCCGCCAAAGCCCTGATCGAGGCCTATTACGGGCGGGAGCCGAAGTACTCCTATTTTACCGGCTGTTCCGGCGGAGGCGGACAGTCTCTCAGCGAAGCACAGAGGTTCCCTGATGATTATATCGGGATTGTCGCCGGGGCTCCTGCCAATTTCCCGACGCGAATGTGGCCCGGAGAACTGTACGCCGCATGGGTGACGCACCGCAGCCCCGCGCATCCGATCCCCAACGAAAAACTGCCGGCCATCACCCGGGCGGCGCTGGAAGCCTGCGACTCCATGGATGGCGTCCGGGACGGTGTTCTGGATGACCCCCGCCTGTGCCGGTTTGATCCGGCCCGGATTCAGTGCCGGGACGTGGACGGCCCCGATTGCCTGACCGCCGCCCAGGTCGATTCGGTCCGAAAGATCTATGCCGGGCTGGCCCACCCGGCAACAGGCGAGCTTTTCTGGTACGGATACGAGATCAGCAGCGAGCCGGGCTGGCCCGGGCATATTCAGAATCCGTTCAACGTGCCCTTGAGCTATTTCAAGTACATGGTGCTGTCGGAGCCCGATTGGGACTGGAAGACCTTCGACTTTGCCGATCCGGCGAAGTTTGCAATTCTCCAGGATGCCTCCCGGAAGCTCGGGCCGGTTCTCGATTCCATCGATCCCGACCTCTCCTCCTTCCGTAAGAGGGGAGGCAAGCTCATCCAGTATCATGGCTGGATCGACCAGAACATCTCCCCGCGCAACAGCATCCGCTACTACGAGGATGTGAAAAAGGCCATGGGCGGGGAAAAGGCTACCTCGGATTTTTACCGGCTGTACCTGGCGCCGGGGATGGCGCACTGCGGTGGCGGACCCGGCCCCAACACCATAGACTGCCTGTCGGCGCTGGAGCTCTGGGTCGAGCAGGGGAAGGCTCCGGAGCGGATCATCGCCAGCCATGCGACGGCCGGCGCCACCGACCGCACCCGCCCGCTGTGCCCGTATCCGCAGGTGGCGCGGTACAAAGGGAGCGGCAGCACGGACGATGCCGGCTGTTTCGACTGCGTCGCCCCCCCGAGCCAATCCCCGCGCGAAGGGGCTTCCCGTCTTTTCCGGGCAACCCTTTCTCTTTCCGTCAGGAGCGTTCTTCCGGGGCAAAGTCCCATCGGGACAACAGAACAACAAAGCGCAAAAAGTCGCACAAGTTCTCATGGAAGCCCTGGAGGGGCTTCGGAACACAGCCCGGGGTTGGCGCGCTTCGCGCCTACCCCGGGTAGAGATGTACGCAGACGACAACCCTGAAAGGGTTGCGCAAAATCCAACCATACCAGGTGTTTGCGCGGCCCTTTCAGGGCTGGGTTTCAAACAAATCCGCCCACCCGGGGTAGCGCCTTTGCGGTGCAACCCCGGGCTGTGTTCCGGAACCCCTTTGGGGTTTTTTTTCGGGGGCATTAAAAAGCGGTAAGGCCAGGAAGGAAGCAGGAAGCAGTCCCGGGGGGAGGGGAGCGGTGGGGCCGCGGCGTACCGCCGCATAGCCCCGCCGCTTCGGGAACGGGCTAGGTGTAAATGTTGTCCATGGCGCGCTCCTCGTCCCACTGGGTGGTGGGCTCCCAGTAGCCGAACTTTTTGTCCAGGTGCGCCTTAATGGCCTCTTCGTTGAGGGTGATGCCGAGGCCCGGGCCGTCGGGAACGCGGATGAATCCCTTGTCGACCAGGGGCTTCCCGGGACCGTCGACCAGCGTATCCCACCAGGGAATATCCACGGCATGGTTTTCCATGACGATGAAGCCTTCGCTGGCCGCCGCGCAGTGCACATTGGCCATGGCGCACACCGGCAGGCCGGCCATGTGGAACGTGGTCGGGATGCCGTAGGTCTGGGCCATGTCGACAATCCGCTTGGTTTCCAGGATTCCGCCGGAAGTGGACAGATCCGGGTTGATCACGTCGACGGCGTGCTCCTTGCAGAGCACCTCGAAGCCGGGCAGCAGATAGATGTCCTCGCCGGTGCAGGTCGCGACATCCAGCTCTTCGGTGATCTGCTTCAGCAGCTCGGTGTGAAACCAGGGCACCGGATCCTCCATCCAGGCCGGATTGGCCTTCTGGAAAGCCTTGCCCAGCCGGATGATCGAGTTGGTTCCGACGTTACCGAAATGATCGATGGAAAGGGGCGTATCCCAGCCGATGGCCTGGCGGATCTCCATCAGGTGATCGGCCAGCAGGGCAACCCCCTTATCGGTAATCTCGATGCCGGTCAGAGTGTGCTCCCGGCGGACACGGGGGCGATAGCCCCCCGGCTGGCCGGCGGCGGCCGCTGCTTCCTTCTCGGCGGCATCACTGTCGAATCCCAGAGGCTGCGACAGGGCTCCGGGAATTCCCGCCAGGCGGCGAACCCCGATGTCCAGCTTGAACCAGGTATAGCCCAGATCCTTGCGCCGCTTTATCTGTTCGGCAAAAATCTTGGGATCCGGCGATTCGGCCGTGTCGCAGTACAGGCGGATCTTATCCCGGTACTTGCCGCCCAGCATCTGGTACACGGGAACGCCGTACACCTTGCCGGCCAGGTCCCAGCAGGCTTCCTCGATGGCCACCACGCCGCCGGCTGCCCGCCCCGTGCCGCCGAACTGGCGGAGCTTCCGGAATATTTTCTCGATATTGCAGGGATTTTCCCCCAGGATCCGGCTTTTCAGGACCAGCGCGTAGGTGCGGCTGGCTCCATCGCGGATTTCGCCATAGCCCGAAACGCCCTGGTTGGTGTCGATGCGGATGATATGCTTGCTCATGGATCCGCTCGCTCCGGTTATGCTGACCGTGCGCAGGTCGGTGATCTTCAGGGCCGAAGGGGACGAATTCCGGTTGGTGTTCTGCACCGCGGCATCCAGAGTGTTATCCGACCAGAAGCCGACTCCGGCGGCCGTGGCCGCACCCAAAGCGCCGGCGGACTTGAAAAAAGAGCGCCGGCCCAAAAATTTTTGCAACGATTTCTTCATCTGTTATTTCTCCGATGTGATGGATTAATAAATCATTCGTTAAAAAATACGCGGATTTCTCCGCCCACATGGCGCTCCGCCCAGCTCCGGCCGTTCAGAAAACAGCTTTTGGCATAGGCCTCGCCATCCATTGCCTTCCCGGTGATTACAGAAACAGACCGTCTCCCCTCGGCCGGATAGCCGGTCCGGGGATCCAGAATATGACCATAGACTTTGCCGGCACAGTAAAAATATTTTTCACTGCCGCCGGAAGTTGTCAGCGCCTCATCCTTCAAAAAAACTTCCGCCGCGGTTTTCCGCGGATTTTTCGGGTCGCGAATCCCGACGGGCCAGCCCCGCGGCTCTTCCGGAGGGCATCCGATGGCGCGCAGGCTGCTGCCGGAGGCGGCCACCAAAGCCCGATCGCACCCGCGCCGTAGCAGAATTTCCGTCATGCGGTCGACAGCGTACCCTTTTCCGATCCCGCCCGGATCGAGCTCCACGCCCGGGAGATCGAAACGCACCGTCCGATCCCGGGAGTCTAACACAATATGCCGGAAGCCCACGAATTTTAGCGCCGAGGCAATCTCCTCCTCCGCGGGAATCCGGCCCTCTCCTTTCCTAAAGCCCCAGGCCCGCATTAGCGGGGCAGCACTGATATCAAAGGCCCCCTCGCTCTGCCGGCTGCACTGACCGCAGCGGGACAGCAGGTCAAAAAGCTCCGCCGTGATTTCCACTTTGCCCCCGGAAGCCTCCCGGTTGACCCGGCTCCACTCGCTGCCCGGCTGGAACATGGAGAGCATGGCTTCCAGCCGGAAGGCTTCCTCGAACGCGGCCTGCACCGCGGCCTGCATCCCCTGCGGATCGTTCCCGAAGAGCACCAAGGAAAAGGTCGAGCCCATGGCATCGGCACTTTCCTGCAGACGGAGAAGATCCGTGTCGGATTTCTTTTCTCTCACAATCCCTTTTTCGGGCGGCCGCCGGCCGCCCCTCCAGCTTTCCCGGCGTCAGGCTAGGGTTTGATGAGCGTTCCGTCGGGCAGACGGAGGTCGCCCCAGCCGCCGTTCAGACGGCCGCGCTCCCCCTGCTCGCTGGCCCCGAAAGGATACTTGGCCGCCAGTTTTTCGTCCACCTCGATTCCCCATCCCGGCCGATCGTTGGGCCACAGGTAGCCGTCCCGGAAGGTGGCGCACCCCTGGAAGATTTCCGCCTGCACCCCGGTGATCAGTCCGCCCTCCTGGATGCCGAAGTTGTGGTTGGTCAGATCCAGGTGTAAATGAGCGGTATGGCCGATGGGAGAAACATCCCCCGGCCCGTGCCACGCGGTTTTCACCCCGTAGTGCTCGGCCACCACGGCGATTTTGCGGCAGGGGGTCACCCCGCCCATCTGGGACACATGACAGCGGAGGTAATCGATCAGCCGGCCTTCGATCAGCGGATGCCACTCGTGAGGGCTGTTGAAGAGCTCGCCCATGGCAATCGGCGTGGCGCACTGGGCCCGCAGCTGCCGGAACCACTCGATATCTTCCGGGGAGAACGGGTCTTCCAGGAAATAAAGCTTGAAGGCCTCGCAGTCCTTCACGAACTGAATGGCCTGGCGCGGTTCGTAGCGCTCGTGCATGTCGTGCATCAGCTCCACTTCGTAGCCCAGCTCCTTGCGGCAGGCCTCGAAAATTTCCAGCATGCGGCGCAGCGAGGGTCCCCGCTCGAAGACCGGCGCGTCGTGCAGCGCCCTGGTCGCCGATCCTCCCGGAGCGCCGCCGGCCGCTTCGGGCGGGCGCGGCCCGGAAGGCCGGCCTTCCCCGCCCTCGCCCTGGCCGCGCATACCCCGGCCCACCCGGACGTGCCTGTATCCCCTGGCCATCTGCTGGCGGACGTTCTCCACCACCTGCCGGGCGTCCATCCCGCCGGCGTTGGCGAACATCTGCACCGCTTCGCGCACCTTGCCGCCCCAAAGCTCGTAGCAGGGCATTCCCGCCTGGCGCCCCTTGATGTCCCACAGGGCCATGTCCACGCCGCTGATGGCGTTGTTGAGCACCGGACCGTTGCGCCAGTAGGAGCTGGCATAGCAGAGGTGCCAGGTGTCCTCGATCCGGCCGGCGGGCTTGCCGATCAGCAGCGGGCGCAGATATTTTTCCACCGCCGCCACGACCAGGTCGGCGCGCTGGGTGAACGTGGCGCAGCCGTAGCCGTAAAGCCCGTCCTGGTCGGTGAGTATTTTGACCACGATCAGCCGGGCATTGGCCGGCTGGGTGGCAATCACCTGGATGTCCTTGATTCTGGGGGCGGCCATTCCTCGTGTGGCCGCGGCCGCCTTTTCCCGGGCCTTCAGCTCGCGGCCCCCCGCCAGGCTGCCGAGAGCCGCGGCAGCCATCTGTACGAGATTGCGTCGGTTCATTACGATTTCCTTCCTGGCCTGCCCTCGGGGCGCATCCGCTGGAACCGGGGTCCGCCGTACTGGCGGAAGTTGAAAAGCGCTTCCTTGATCGGGACGCCGATGACTTCGATCTGCTTCAGATCGCAGGTTCCCACGCCGAGCTCCTGGGCCAGAAGCAGGGTGTTGTCGCAGCCTTCAAACGGCGCGGTCCCCTTGGGGGCCATCGGGTCAAAGCCCATCACGGCCGTGGCGACCGCATCCGTGGACACGCAGTTGGTCCCGGCAACGAGCAGCCCCGGCTGGATAAAGGCGGTCAGCGGCCCGCGAGGCAGTTCCGCCCCGGCAATGGTCTCGATCCCCTCGATCAGCTGCAGGTGCATGGGAACAGCCGCCGCCAGATCGGCAATAAACCGGGGGATGCGATAGCCGGCGTCGCGGGGGCTCGTCGGATCCTTTTCGGGCGGCGAGCTGGAGGGGGGCTGCCGGCTGCCGGCATGCCCGATTTCGTTGCGCCCCCCGTAGGGAACCAGGCTGGGCCGGTCCAGGGGCACCTTGTTTCCGTAAATGGTGGTCGGGGTGATGCCGAAATAGTTCTTGATCGAGAGGGTCACGCCCGCGGTGGCATGCTCTTTCAGCTTGGTCATGGAAACCAGCACGTCGGTTTCCGCATAGGCGCTGTTCAGGTCGAACGCCGGAAAGAGATGCCCCCCTTGGGGGACCGGGAAGCGGGTGTAGGGCTTGCTGCCCTTGTAGGCGATGTTGGTGTTGATCAGCTCCACACGCGGTGCGGCGCCATACAGCAGCTTCGGATTCCAGGCGGCTTTCCACATGAACTCCTCCAGGGAGGCGCCCCAGGTCCAGGCTCCCTCCACGACCCGTATGCGGCGCGCTCCGGCTTTGTCGAGCAGGTGAATGACCGCGCCGACGGTGCGCGGGTGATTCCAGAAGGCGCGGCCGGCAGGGGTGTGATCCATCCGCGTGGCGGTGGAGCCGGTCAAATTGATTTTGATGGTGACGGTTTTGCCCTTCACCAGCCGGCCCAGGCCGCCCAGCTGATCAAACATCGTGGCGGTTCGGGAGAGGAACTCCTCTCCGTAATCCCGACACCGGGCAATCGCTACCGGGCCCGTGGGCAGCCGGCCGGGAGCGGGCTCCGTCCGGGTCAGGGACGCGCCCGCCGTGCTGATCCCGGCCATGAATTCTCTGCGATCCAGTTTCATACCTGTCTCCTTGATTCCATCTCGTATTCCAGGGCGACAAAGGGCTGCAGGGCCCGGGCGGGCAGGTGGAATTCCATGCCCTCGAAATGGTCCGAAGGCTCGGCCGCCAGAATTTCCGGCTCCGCTCCGATGGTCCACACTTTGGCGCTCCGGCACGCATCCCGCACCCACACGGTCCGCAAGGCTCCCTCCCGCCTGCCGTTGAAGCTGGAGGCGTAGCTGAGCGTTTGCAGCACGCAACGGTTGCCGTCCGGGGAGATCAGAAAACGATTGCAGCCGGAGCTGCTGCCGTTAAAGATTTTCATCAGATCGTGGCGGTGGCTGAGCAGCAGCTGGGCGTCGACGGCCACCTGGTAGGGGTCCGGAATTTCCTCGCGGGCGACCGCCAGACGGCCTTTCCCCAGGCTGCGGAGCTCATATTGGGTCATGAACTCCGGCTCCAGCGGCCGGCCCTCCGGGCCCCAGCCGTACCCGGCCAGTAGCAGGCCTCCCTGCTGAACGAAGTCGATCAGCTTCTCCCGGAGCGCCGGGGCCGGCTTTTCCTTGTCCGCGTAGACCATGGCCTTCAGGCCCTCGAAGGACCGCGCGGTGACCTGCGATTTCCACAGGACCCGGAACAGCAGATCGCGCCGCGCCATAAGATTCAGGATCTCACCGCCGAAGTCGAAGTTGTCCCTGCTGAAATCGG
Source organism: uncultured Acidobacteriota bacterium (assembly GCA_903847975.1). GTDB lineage: Bacteria > Acidobacteriota > UBA6911 > CAINFC01 > CAINFC01 > CAINFC01. Next base: position 30,145 of record CAINFC010000322.1, read on the forward strand.
AAAGAACGCCCATTTCCCCACGGGAGGCGAAGGTTTTCCACTCGCTGCGCTTCTCGAAGAAAGCCGCCGCGGCACAAATCTCTTTCCATGTTTTCTGCGCTGTGTCCAAACCGGCCAGAAGGTCGGCGCGAAGGCGTGCATCCAGGGAAATGATCCAGCGGCCTCCGGCAATTTCGGAATCGCAAATGGCGCTGCTGTAACTCTGCGGAGGAACAATCTCTCCCTTGCCCGGCGGATCGAACGACAGCCAGACGGGAGCGGAAATCCGGGCGCAGGCCATCTGAACGAACCAGCCGTTGGAATCAAGCCAGGGCGCGGCCGTCGGGCCGGAGGAGGAATCCTGTCCGCCGGCTGCCATGCTGACGCCGGGCCAGACATTTTCGGTCAGCACCAGGACGGAACCGGGGGCGTCCCAGGGAACTCCATCGCGACCGCTGCAGGCCAGGACCGGCACATCGGCTTGTCCCGGAAAGGCCGTGGCGATTATCCCGGAAAGACCCGCAGATTTGGCTGCGGCCGCGGCCGGTCTGGGGTCCGCGGCCTTTTCCACCCAGCCCAGTACGGTCAGGCCCCGCTTCTTTGCCGCCTCGGCCAGCGGAAGGGATGTTTTCTGCTGCTCGGCATCCTCAGGAAGCCCGGCGGCCCAGGGGATGACCAGAGCGTTGATCGGCGTCCCGTCCAGAAGCCGCAGGGCTTCCGGGCGGTTCCAGCGGCCGGAAACCTCACCGGCGTTTTCGCTGGATCCCGCACTTTTGTTCTGACGGGCGGCCTCCAGGGGCCCGCCCGGCCAGAACATGGGGATCATGCTCTTGAAGTCGGACATCGGCACACTCCTTGGCTGAGCCTGTTTTCTCAGCCGCTTATCAGACCGGATAAAAATAGCATGAATGATTCATCGGTTCATGGTTTGTTTCAGCTTGACGTCAAAAAGATCGCAGAACGGCCGGCGCAGGTTATTTTTAACTACCGGGCCCCGAACGCTGAATTCGAGGTATTCCCGCTTCACCGGGTCGGCTTTCGGCCAGGCCGGCAGCCCTTTCCTGTTGGGATTGCCGGTTGCGGCAAACTGCGTCCAGTACTCCTGCATGCGGTCGGAAATAGGGCGGTCGGTTTCTTCCCTTTCCTTATCGGTGAGCATGCCGAACACATAGCGAAGTTCCAGGGAGTGCCGCGCGCCCTCCGGCTCATAGCCCTGGGTGAATTCGTACTGGTAGACTGGAAATCGGCTGCTGTGCCAGCCGGCAATGGTCTGCGTCGAGCAGCGAAACCCGGTGTCGGTGGCAAACTGTGCCGCGGCATCCCCGTAAGGCGGGTAAGCATCCGCCGCCGCACCGCCGGCCAGGCCGTATAATTTCATGGCCTGCGGCGCGAGCGGGCCGTAGAAATCCGCCACCCCTTTTTTCAGAGCTTCCGGCCCGCCGGCCAGAGACCGCTCCCGTCCGTTGTTGCCGATGATCAGGGGAATCGGCGCCTGGCCACCTTCCTGGAAGACGGCCGCCGGCAGCTTCGGTATCACGTAGCCGTCGACATTGGGCTCCGGGCGGGCCGAGCCCCCGCTGCCATAGGGCGGCGAGGCTTTCAGGACTTCCCGGGCGGAAAGCCGCCGCATGAAAGCCAGCGCCCCCGGCGAAGGGGCTTTCATTTTTTCAGCCAGAGCCACGCCGCGCTGTTCCGCTTCCTTTAAAGAAGGGGTCAGCTGGCCGCGGATGATCACCGTACCGCTTTCGGCAATCGCCCGGTGGAAGAGTCCGCGGGCCAGAGGCGAGGTCATCATCAGCCCGATATCGTGGGCACCGGCGGACTGGCCGAAAACGGTCACCCGGCCCGGATCTCCGCCGAACTGCGCGATGTTGGCCTGCACCCACTGCAGGGCGGCGATCTGGTCCTGCAGGCCGAAATTGCCGGATGTATGGTTCGGCGATTCGGCGGTCATTTCAGGATGGGCCATAAACCCGAGAATGCCCAGGCGGTATTCCACGGTCACCACAATCACCCCGTGCCGTGAAAGCCGCTCTCCGTCAAAAGGAGGTTCGATGCCGATGTTTCCCTGGGCCGAACCGCCGGCGTTCCCGCCGCCGTGCACCCAGAACATCACCGGCAGGCGGCTCCCGGCCGGCCAGGTGGGCGTCCATATATTTAAGGTAAGGCAGTCCTCGCTGCCGATGGCCGCCACGCGGTCGTTCCAGCCCGCCGGGGCCTGGGCGCAGGGCGCGCCGTATTCCAGGGCGTCGCGCACGCCGTCCCACGGCCGGACCGGCTGCGGCTCCCGCCAGCGCCATTCCCCGACCGGCGGGGCCGCAAAGGGAATGCCTTTAAACACCGCGCCGCCCGCGGGCGCCGCCCGCAGCCGGCCGCGCACCTGGCCGCCGGTCACCGCAGCCACCGGATCGCGCCCCGCCGCAGCCAGAGAAAGGACGATCAACGGAAGAAAAAAAATTATGGCAGAAAGGATAAAAAAATGAATGGGAGAAAATCGGCAGGGGTCACAGGCCGCTTTTCGTGAGGCTGCACTCATATTGGGCTCCTTTGAGAATCGTGGCGGATTCTTACCGTTCGCGCTGGCTTGAGGGTGCTCCGGGGCGGCCCAAAGCCAATTCCTTGCCTGGAGTTCTCCCTTGGGCGTACGGCGGCAAGCCGGATCCTTTTGGCAGCACGCAGCCTATAAGGCTGTACTCCAGACAAAAGCAGTGAAGGAATGATCCGGACGGCCCGGGCGGCAAGCCCGAGCCGTCCAGTGATCGGACTGTGCTAGAACAGGATCTTGGCGCCGAACTCCAGCTGGCGTCCGCTGCCGACGTTGGTCTGCGTTCCGTTCCCCTGGCGGAGAGCGGTGCCGAACAGAGAGCTGGTGGGATCCATGTTCGGGTCCGCCCGGTTCAGACGGTTGGTCAGGTTGAAAGCGGACATCTTCAACTGGATTTTAAACAGTTCGCCGACCGGGATGGTTTTGCCGACCGAGCCCTGAATTTCCCAGTAAATCGGACCATGCACATCGTCGTAGGTCCTGGGATTCGACCTCTGGGTGTAAGCCGGCAGCCGGCTGAGCTTGCTGGTATCGAACCACTTGGCCGGCGTGGGATTATCCAGCTTGGGGTCTCCGGTAGCCACCATGGGCCCGAACACCAGGATGTTGCCCGAGTTGAAGTACCAGGCGCCGACCAGCTGCCAGCCGCCGAACAGGTAGTCCAGCACCTTGGGCATCGAGGCGCCGAAGCGGCGTCCTTTGCCGAAGGGGAATTCATAGCTGCCGGCGATCGAGGCGGAGTGGTGCGGGTTGGCGAAGCCGCTGTTCATCAGCATGCCGGTACCCGCCTGCAGCCAGGACAGTTTGCCCAGATACTGATCCACTTCATCGTAGTAGCCCTGGACCTTCTCGCGGCGGTAGTTGTAGCCGACCAGGAAGTTGTACCCGTTTTTAAACGGGCGCTGAATCTTGACCTGCAGGGCGTGATACCGCTCCTTCTGGTTGCTCTGGAAAATTTCCCACAGGCCGCCGTACTGCGGGTAGGGGCGCAGCAGGGTTTTGGTGGCCACGGTCTTCACGTTGCGGTTCGGGCCGGGGTACTTTTCCGAAGTCAGGTAATTGTAGAAGGGGTTGGCCACCTGGACATCCATTGCGGTTTTGTTGGCGTAACCGATGCGCGGATCCCAGGCGTTGAGATCGCGCGGGAACATCGACACGTCGGAGCCCAGGTTCACGAAGTAGGTAAGCTCCGCCACGATCTGGTTCGACAGCTGCCGGGAGAAGGTGATGTTGATGCGGTCGTTGACCATCCGCTTGAAATCCTTGTTGGCCCAGCCGACATTGGTTTCCCCCAATCCATAATACTTCCCGTAACCTTTGCCTTTGGGAACCAGCAGCGGGTTGGAAGCCGGGAACGGGTTGGAAATGGTGGCCTGGGGAACCCCCTGGTTCAGCGGCAGCACATTCTGCAGAGCGTCGAACCCCATATAGGGCGCTTCCAGGAAGCTCATGTTCCCCAACCCGGAATAGAGGTTCCCGCCGAGAATGAAATTGGATTCCGAGGGAGCCACAAACCGGGCCCATCCGGCACGGATGGCGGTCTGGTCGTTGGCCCGGAAGGCAACGCCCAGGCGCGGCATGAAGACCAGCTTCTGGGTGTCCCAGATTCCCTTGTGATCGGAGGTCACAAAGCTCCAGGCTCCGTTCCAGTTCGGGGCGGAGGTCCGCAGGGCGGTCACCGAGGCGGGAAGCGTCGGCGGCGCGCTGGAAATATCCGAATTGGCGGCGGTCAGGTCCATGCCGATGGAGCCGTTCTGGCCGGGATCGCTCCAGGGGGTATCCATTTCGTAGCGCAGCCCGAGGTTCAGCGTGATGCGGCGGTTCACTTTCCAGTCGTCCTGGAAATAGAGGCCGTACATGTTGGTCTCCATGGCCCGGGTCGGCTTGGTCTGTCCGTAGGAGTTCTCCCGGAGTGCGCCCAGGAGGAAGGTGGCATACTCGTGGCCCACCAGCTGGGTGTTGGGGCTGAGGTAGGTATCGGCCGTCAGATCGGCGGGAAAGTAGAAATTCCACTTGCTGGTGTTCACCAGGCTGATGCCGCCGCTGTGGCGCATCTGGTAGCCGGCTTTCATGAAATGCGCGCCGCGCTGCTGGGAGATCTGGGAGTTCCAGCTCCAGCCGCCGGGGTGCTGGTACCAGATACCGGTGCGGCCGACCGAGCTGGTCGGGTTGGCTCCGATATTGAGAGAGGGGAAGAAAGTAGGAAACTCGTTCTGCTCGAACGGCTTGTACCAGTTGCTGTTCGGCCAGTACTTGGAGAAGCCGCTCGGGCCCAGATCCTTGGTCGGAGCCGCAAAGTCGTCGTCCAGCTTGTGCCAGGTGAAGCCGAGGTTGACCACCACGGTCTGGCTGGCAGTCCAGATGGCGTTCCCGGAATAGCTGTAGGCGTTCCGGAAGCTCCCCTGCGGGATGTAAAACTCGTTCGGGTACAGGATATCGTCCACCCGGTCCGAAGTGGTTTTGAAAATGCTGTAACGGCCGTAAATCCGCAGCTTGTCGTTCAGGTACCAGTCGACGCGGTCGGAAAGGTTCCAGTAGTCGTAGGAATCCTTGTAGGTGGCCGAAAAGTTATTCACTCCGGTGATGTTGTCGGGAGTGCGGTTCGGCTTCCACAAAGAGGCCATCACTCTCGAAGAGAGCGCGTCGAAGCGGGTAGCGGGGATTTTATTGCCGGCAAACGGGGTTCGGGTAACTTTGCCGCTGGCGTCTACCACGGTGGTCCACGGGTCGTAGATCACCCGCAGGTCGCCCTTGGTATTCTTGGACTGGGAGAAGTCCCCCTGCCGCTCCAGGTCGGTAGGCATCGTCAAAGTCATGGTCAACGGAGTGCGCAGCCGCCAGGCCTCATAGCTTACGAAATTGAATAGCTTGTTCTTGATGATGGCGTTGCCCAGCGTCCCGCCGAGGATGTTGTTGCGGGTGGCGGTGTTGGTCCGCTGGGTGCGGTCGGACATGGCATTCCAGTTCGGCTCGCGGTGCACCCAGAAGGCGGTTCCGTGCCAGTCGTTGGTACCGGACTTCAGGGTCATGCTGACGCTGCCCCCGGCGCTGTGGCCGACTTCGGCATCGACGGCGTTCTGCTGCACGTTGACTTCCTGGATGGAGTCGGTGTTGGGCACGTAGCTGGCCTTGTAGCCCACGCCGATGGCGCTGCCGTCGACCTGCAGGTCATTCTTCTTGTCCGTGCCGCCGCCCATTTCGATGCTGTTGGCGGCCCAGGAGAGGAAGGGGTTCACTTCGTTGCGGCGGGTGTCCTGCACCGCCGGATTGAGATAAGTCAACTTGAAAGGATTGCGGTCCAGCCGGGGAAGCTCCGAGGCCAGCTTGGTATCGACCGTCAGAGCGATATTGGTGGTATTAAAGGACACCGCCACCGGACTTTCCGTTACCGTGACGGTCTCGGAAATGGCGCCCACTTTGAGGGCCACATTGACGGTGATGTCGGCCTGTGCCTGAACGGTAATGTTCTCCTGCACATATTTGCTGAAGCCGGACATCTCCACGGTAACAGTGTAGGAACCCGGATCGACGAAGTCGAAACGGTAGAGTCCGGCATCGTTGGTTACTTTGACCGTCTGAACGTTGGTATGGATGTTCAGCAGAGTCACTGTGGCCCCGGGAATCACCGCCTGGGACGAATCGGTCACCAGGCCCTGAATCTTGCCGCGGAATTCCTGGCCGGCAACCGTCCAACAGAGCAGCGGCAGCAGCAGCAGCAGAACCAGGGAAATAAATGGCACAAAACGTCTGATCTTCTTCATTCAACCTCCTAAAGCCCAAACATGACGCTTGTTTACGCAGGCACAAAAAGATGCAGCATACCTGAACGAAACAGCACAACTCCGGTCTGAGGGGGGACGGAAACGATTTTCCGTCCAAGGAAGCCCCGGACCTGATGCTGTAAGCATAGCGGACGTTCCTTCCACAACCTATTCGAAATTGGAAAATGATTATTCCGATATGGAATCAGATTTTTCCCGGGGAAGAACCCCTCCGCGCAAGGAAAATCCTTATTCCCGGGCAATCACCAGGCGATAGGTGCGGACCGCCCCCTGCGCCGGGGTGACCGCGATTTCCACAGCATTTTCCCCCTTCTTCAGATCCGCCCGGGCGGCGGCCCCCGACTTTGCCTCCTTGCCGTTGATGGTGATCGCTTTATGATCGGCGTGATAGGCCGTGGGGGTTATTTCCACCTGGGCAACACCCGCCGGGACCGTGGCGGTGTAGCCGGTCTGGAAAGAGGAGAAAACGGGCCGGGGGATGACGGCCCTGCCGTCCGCAGTCTGTACTCGGAGGAAACCCAGGGCGGCCGGATCGGTTACCAGGTTTTTGGGGTTGTACCACAGGCCGGCCAGCCCGACATTGGCCTGGCGAAGTTCGGTAGCCCGGCCGTCGCGAACCGTCTTCGCCGGCTTGCCTTCCAGCTCCCCGCGCAGCACTTTTTCCGCGGCGATTCTCATGTCGGTGATCAGCTGCTTGCCGGCGGCGCCGTGGAGCGGAGTTTTTTCCTGGTAGTGGTGCCCGACCAGCAGGGTCAGCCCGCTCAGGCGGCGGATCCGGGCTTCCGCCCGCTTGAGCCCCGCCAGGTACTGGTCCAGGGCGGCGCAGGTCGGGGCGAACATGTACACCATGCTGCCGGAGCTGATCCCGTCCCCGGTGACAGCGATGCGGTTGGCTTCATCGAGAAAAATCACGCAGCCCAGGGAATGACCGGGAACCGCCAGAACTTCGAATTTCCTCCCGGCACCGATATCGATGACGTCGCCGTCCTTGATCCACTTGTACCGGCTGTTGACCAGGGCCGGGGGCAGGCGGGTCACATCCAGGTCGCTCAGGTATACGGTGGCCTCCGGAAACTGGTCAACCTGCAGGAAGTGGTCGCGGTTGCCGTGGGTGATGGCCACATCGACCGGAAGGCGCGTCAGCTTCTTCACGTAGGCCGCCAGGTCTCCCCGACCCATGCCGGTATCGAACAGCAGGGCCCGGTCTTTCCCTTCAATCAGGTACATGTCTTCGTTGGAAACGAAGCCGCCGAAGTCCTGGATGCGCCACATCCCCTTGCCGATCGGCTCGGACCAGTATTCCCTGGACAGGTCCTTCTGGTCCACCGCCAGCTGGTAAGTCGTGGCCGGTCCGCCTCCCCCGGGAGACAGCACAATACGGACCGGGTTGACGCCCGGCTTGAGGCGGACCTTGACCGGCTCTCCCGGCTGGGCCTCGGTGTCGTTGATCTTCAGGCTGCCGTGGCCGCCGGCGGCCACCCGGGCGGTAATCACCACGTAAGAGGTGTAGCTGGCGTCCACCGTCGCGGTGTAATTCCGATTCTCCGGAGAAAATTTCTCGTGAAGCGGAATGACAAACCGCTCGATGTCGGTCTTGTCGGCGGCCAGTTCCAGGCCGCTCAGCTGCAGAGCGGAGGCGCAGTGCGCCGGATGAATCCACAGGCAGAAAAACAGCGCAGACATGCAGAGCGGAACGAGATTTCCTGGCATCATGGGAGACCTTTCCCTTCCTTTATTTTCCATGTTGTTCCTACCGGATCCCGCGAGAAGGCGGAAGCATACCGGGCCATGCCGGCCCTGCAAAACTAGCACTTCCGCCAGAGGAGGTTCAATTCCATTTATGATAATATGCATTCCAAAATAGAATAGTTTAAGGAATCATGGAAATCCGTCAGGTTCAATATTTCTTAGCCATCGCCGAGAAGGGCAGCTTTTCCGCGGCTTCGGAGGAGCTTTATATTTCCCAGTCGGCTCTATCCAAGCAGATCATGGCCCTGGAAAAGGAGCTGGGCTTTGCCCTCTTCGACCGCAACAAGCGGAAAATTTCGATGACCGCCGCCGGGGAGGCCTTTCTGAAATATGGCCGCAGGCTGAACCAGGTCTACCTGGACATGACCCGCGAGCTGACCCGCTTCAAGACGACTTCCCCTCTGTCCATCGCCGCCATTCCCGTGGTCGCCGAATACGGGATTACCTCCTGCCTGGCCCGGTTCCGAAGCGCCCACCCGCAGATTCACTTCGCCATGGAAGAGCGCGAAGCGTTCACCATCCCCCCCGCCCTGCAAAGCCACCAGTTCGAACTGGCCTTCCTCCGCGAAAACTACCTGCCGAAATCGCTTCAACCGGTTCTGGAAATCTGCCGGGATAAAATGGTGGTGACCCTTTCCCAAAAGCACCGCCTGGCCGGACGAAAATCGCTACGGCTGGAGGAGTTGTCCGATCAGAATTTCATTCTTTTCGAAAAAGGAACCGTCATTCATGAGATTTCCATGGATGCCTTTCGCCGCGCCGGCTTCAAGCCCAAAATCGCTTATACCGGCCTGCGGGCCCAAAGCGTCCTCTCCTCGGTGGCATCCCAGGATGGAATCGCCCTGATGATGGAAAGAGTCCTTGATTACCACAGCCACCCCGGAATCGTTTCGATTCCTCTGCAGGAGCCCATCGAGAGCCGGATCCTGCTGGTCGCATCGAAAAACAAGGAGCTTTCCAAGCCGGCCCGGATTTTTATCGAATTTCTTACCGCCGATTTGCGCCGGGGAAACGCGAAAGCCCGCGGCTAGCAGCAGCCGACGGCACGCCCTCTGCAATAGCCCGGCAAAAGGTCCCTCTTCCCAGCCGAAATGGGGTGATTGTTTCTTTCGCCCTTCCTGATCTTCCCGCCTTCCTGTGAAATGATCGGGCTCATAGAAAGATATGGAAGAGCGGGAAGAAAAGCGAAAGGGTCTGTCGCCAGGAGGCGGTGATTTTTTACGAATTTGTCCTTGCCGATGACCCGGCAAAAAGTCGCCTTCTCGCGGAAACCCTGCAAGGGGTTCCTGGGAATTCTCACGATTATTACGGTTCGCATCCCGGACTTTTGTCGAGCCGGCAGGAAAGATAGCTTCGCAAAAAATCGTTTTTTCGTCCGGTTCTGCCGTCCCGCTGGGACTTGCCCCGTGCGGAAGCCAACCCGGCAATAAATTGCCGGGCTACAATCTTGCCGTCCCTTACGGGACTATGCCTCGGGAAAACAGTCCTGTGCCGGTTTACGCGGGGCATCCCAAGGCCATGGCGGAGCACAACGCTACAATCTCGGCTATCTCGCCCCGTATGGCACTGACGCAAGTCCCGTAAGGGACGGCAGATTGTGGCCCGGCACGTGAGTGCCGGGTTGGGGCAGGAGCAACCCAAGTCCCATCGGGACGGCAGAACAAAATGAAATTTCGAAGGATGATGCCCCGGCAAAAAGTCACACATCTTCGAATTTCCGTTGGGGAAGGCCCTATGGGGTTACCAGCGATGATAAATTCGTAAAAACTCACCGTCTCCAGGCGGCAGAAGCTTTCGTCTTTCTTCCTGTGCGTCCTATCTGTTCACAGGAAGACGGGAAGATCAGGAAGGAAGAAAGAAGCCACACTTGTATTTTGGAAGGGGGAAGGGACTTTTTACGGGTCGTCGCCAGGGCCGGCATCGGAAAAAACAGGGTCCGGCTCTGCCCTACCGATGCGGCCAGGCGACTATTTCGTTGTCCGCTTATTGCGGTGCGGATGGATATGGATTACCATCAATTTCAAATACGGCAGAGTTCTCCGCGGACACCCCGAAGGCGCCAAGAGGAATAAAAATGAACGAGACGCAGGAAAAAACGACGATCATGGTGGTCGACGACACGCCGACCAACCTGAACGTGCTGAGAGAAATGTTCGTCAGCCGGGATTACCGTGTTCTGATGTTTCCCAGCGGAAGCATGGTGCTCAAGGCCTTGAAAAAGAAAGTGCCGGACCTCATTCTGCTCGACGTCATGATGCCGGAGATGGACGGATTCGAAACCTGCCGGCTCATCAAGGAGAACGAAGCGCTGCGGGACATACCCGTCATTTTCATCAGCGCCCGTGACGACGAGGAAAGCAAGGTACGGGCCTTTTCCATGGGCGGCGTGGACTATGTGACCAAGCCGTTTCAATACGAGGAGGTCAATGCCCGGGTGGAGACGCACCTGCAGATGTTCCGGATGCGCCGGGAGCTGAAGCATTACAACCAGTGTCTGGAAAACCTGGTGAAGGAAAAGGTGAGGGAGATCTCCGACTCCCAGCTGTCCACGATCGCCGCCGTGTCGGTACTCGCCGAATCCCGGGACGACGACACCGGACACCATATCGAGCGGACCCGCACCTTCTGCCGGGTTCTGGCCACCAAACTGCGCGAGAATCCGCGCTATGCGCCGGGAATCTCGGATGCATTCGTGGAGACCATCTTTCAGGCTTCCCCCCTGCACGACATCGGCAAGGTCGGGATTGCCGATGCCATTCTGCTGAAGCCGGACAAGCTGACCCGGGAAGAGTTTGAAATCATGAAGACCCATACCCTGATCGGGGCCCGAACCCTGCAGACCGTTCGCCGGAAATACCCGGGCAACAGTTTTGTGAACATGGGCATCGCCATAACCCGCTCCCATCATGAAAAGTGGGACGGCAGCGGCTACCCGGACGGCCTGGCCGGAGACGATATTCCGCTCAGCGCCCGCATCATGGCCCTCTGCGACGTCTATGACGCCCTGCGGTCCAGGCGCGTTTACAAGCAGCCCTATTCCCACAGCCGCAGCTCCGAACTGATCCGGGAGGGCTCCGGATCTCATTTCGATCCGGCGATCGTTCAGGCCTTCCTGCAGGTGGAAGCGGAATTTGCCCGGATCCGCGACGGGATGAGCGATGGCCTCGAATAGACGGAAACATTGGCGGTTGCGGATTTAAATCGAAAGGAGGTCGATTGGCATGACGAACGAAAAACAGGCCGGCTGCCCGGGCGAACCTGCCTTTGAGAATACGAGCGCGCCCCGCATGCCGGAGGAGGAGATTTTCGACAGCCGCACCTGCCTGCCCGCTTTTATCGCCCAGGCACCCGTGGCCCTCGCCATGTTCGACACCCGGATGCGCTATCTGAGCTTCAGCCGTCAATGGGCGGCCCAGTTCGGCCTCGGAAACAAGGATTTGAACGGCCTTTGCCATTACGAAGTCATGCCGGAAACCCCGGAAGGGTGGAAAGAGAACCACCGGCGCGCCCTCGAGGGAGAAGTCGTGAAGACGGAGGAGGAGCGCTTCCCCAAAGCCGACGGCTCCGTGCTGTGGCTTCACGGGGAGGTCCGTCCCTGGCACGACCGCCAGGGGCGGATTGGCGGCATCATCGTTTTCAGCGAGGAAATCACCCGGCGAAAAGCGGCGGAAGAAACCCTGCAGGAAAAGGAAAAGTTTTTCCGCCTCATGGCGGAAAACATCAACGATATCTTCTGGATCGCCAGCCCGCGGATGAAGTCGCTGGTCTATGTCAACCCCAGCTTCGAGAGAGTCTGGGGCCGTCCCCGTCAGCTGATATACGATTCCCCTGGGGTGTTCATGGACTGGATCCATCCGGAGGACAGGGAACTGGTGAGGGAGGATCTGGCCAGGGGACTCAGCGGCACGACGCCCTACACCCACGCGTACCGTTTTCTCCGCCCGGATGGTACGGTCCGCTGGCTTGAAGCCTGCATTTACCCCATTTTCGACGATACCGGGCAAGTCTATCTGTATACCGGTACCGGCCGGGACATCACCGACCAGAAAGCGCTTTCCCTGGAACTGGAAGCCTACCGGAAAAACCTGGAGAAACTGGTCCGGCAGAGGACCGCCTCCCTGGAAGCAAGTGAAGCCAAGCTGCGGGCCATTGTGGATGCCATGCCGGACGTGGCCTTCCTGCTGGATGCCGGCGGCCGCTACCTGGAAGTTCTGACCTCCTCCCGCGAACTTCTCTATGTTCCGGAAGCCGAGCTGATTGGCCGCAGGGTTGCCGACCTGCTTCCGGAAGCGCAGGCGACACTATTAGTCCAGACGATCGAAAAGACGCTGGCCACCCGGGATATCCAGACAGTGGAGTATTTCCTCCCCCTGGCCAAGGGAAAGTGCTGGTTCGAAGGGCGCTGCGTTCCGATCCTGTCCTCCTGGAGCGAGCAGGATGCCGGACTCGTTTTTTTTGTCGCCAGGGATATCACCTATCGAAAAAGGATTGAAGAGCTGGAGACCATCCGGTTGAAATTCGTAGAGGCGGCGGTCAACCTGGCCGTCTCGGAAGAGGCATTGTCGCATTTTCTGGGAAGCACCTGTCTGACCCTGGGCTGGGATCTTGGCGAAATCTGGAGCTACAGCGCCCATAACGGGACTTTCCGGGTTCTTTGCATCTGGCAGCAGATCGGAACCCGGGCCAACGATTTTATGGAGGTGACCGGACGCCAGAAATTCACACCGGGCGTCGGCCTGCCGGGAATTCTCGTTCAGTCGCGGGAGCCCATCTGGGTGGAAGACGTGACCGCGGATCCGAGGTTTATACGCCAGTCGGCGGCCAGGAAGGCCGGGCTGCACACCGCCCTGGCCGTGCCCATCATCCTGGACCAGGAGGTGACCGGTGCCCTGATTCTCTACTGCTGCCGGATCATGGAAAGAGAAGAGGACCTGGTCCGGACCCTTTCCGAGCTGTGCAAGCAGATCGGGCAGCTGCTGGAGAAGAACCGGGCGGTGGAACAGCTGAAGGCTTCCAAGATTCAGTCCGAGTCCGCCAGCCGGGCCAAGTCCTCCTTTCTGGCCAATATGTCGCACGAGATCCGCACCCCCATGAATGCCATCCTCGGTTTTACCCAGGTCCTGCTGCGGGATGCCGTCTTCACGCCGAGGCAGCTTCAGCTTCTTCGGATTATCGAGCAGTCCGGCACGCACTTGATGAACCTGATCAACAATATCCTGGACCTTTCCAAGATTGAAAGCGGCAAAATCGTTCTGGACCAGCGCGAGTTCAGCCTGCGGGGCCTCCTGGAGAGCATCGATGTCCTTTTCCGGGCGCAGGCCCAGGGAAAAGGACTGGACCTGCACACCCGGATCGACCCGGACCTCCCCCCGTTTGTCCTGGGGGACGAAGGCAAACTCCGCCAGATTCTGAACAACCTGCTGAGCAACGCCATCAAGTTCACCGCCCAGGGGCGGGTGAGCCTGCAGGTAAATTCCGACCTTCTGCTGCAGCTGGATCCGGCGGAAGAAGGAAAAGTCCGCCTGAACTTCTGTGTCGAAGACTCGGGGCCCGGAATCAGCCAGGGGGACCTGGAAAGAATATTCCATCCCTTCGAACAGTCCCAGGCAGGCTTCGACTATGGCGGAAGCGGGCTGGGGCTCACCATCGCCCGGGAATTTGTACAGCTCATGGGCGGCGATCTGGCCGTGTCCAGCTCGCTTGGGCAGGGGAGCCGCTTCGACTTTCACGTGCTGGTCCGGAAGAGCGATCATTCGGAAAAAGAAAGGATTTCCGGCGGCCGGCAGATCCTGCGGCTTCGGGCCGGAACGGAGCCTTTGTCGGTCCTGGTGGCCGACGACAGTGCCGACAACAGACTGTATATCCGGGAGCTGCTGGTGGGGATCGGAATCAGCGTCTTCGAGGCAGAGAACGGCATGGAGGCCCTGGATGCCGTCGAGCAGCTGTCGTTTCACGCGGTGCTGCTGGATATCCGCATGCCCGTCATGGACGGGTATGAAGTCATCGCCCGGATAAGGGCTTCGGACCGGGGGAAAAACCTGCCGATCATCGCCGTCACCGCCAGCGCCTTCCGTGAAGAAGAGGAGAAGGCTGTCCGGACCGGCGCCAACGCCTATCTGCGCAAGCCGTTCCGGCCGGTTGAGCTCTACGATATCCTCGGCCAACAGCTCGGCCTGACCTATGAATATGCCGCCGAATCCCGGCTTGCCGACAGTGCCCAAAGCGATAACCGCCCTGCGGTTCCCATACCCGAAGATCTGCGGGAGAAGATAGCGGCTACGGTGGAGGAGGGGGATATCGTTCGTTTGAAGGAACTGATCGCGCTGGTGGGCGGCTATGATCGCACCGCGGAAATAAATCTTCAGTCTCTGGCCGACCAGTTCGATTACCATTCCATTCTGAAATGGATCACGAAAAACAGGCAGGTATCATGAGCGAAACAGACTACAAGGGATCCCTGATGATTGTGGATGATGTCCCGGAAAACCTGAGAATCCTCCAGGAAATGCTCTCTTCCAGTGGATACAGAATCCTGATGTTCCCCAGCGGAAAAATGGCCTTGAACGCCATAGCGAGGCACAAGCCGGACCTTCTCCTGCTGGATATCATGATGCCGGAAATGGACGGCTTTGCGATGCTGCGCTCTCTGCGTGAAATGGAAGGGTGCGGCGATCTTCCGGTCATTTTCATCAGCGCCCTGGGCGAAACACACAGCAAGGTGCGGGCTTTCCGGATGGGGGGAGTGGATTACATAACCAAGCCGTTTCAGCATGAGGAGGTGCTGGCCCGCGTGGAGACCCACCTGAGCCTGCGCCGGATGCGCGCGGAGCTGCAGGAGCACAACCATCGGCTGGAGGAGCTGGTCCGCGAGAAGGTGCAGGAGCTGGAAGTTGCCTATGACCGGCTTCGCGCCATCGATCGGGCCAAGAACGATTACCTGTCGGCCATCTCCCATGAAATCCGGACTCCGGTCAACGGGCTTTTAGGCATTGCCGACCTCGCTCTTTCGGAGCTCCCGGACGAAGAGCTGAAGGAGTCCCTGCTGCCCTGCTATGAAACCACGAGGGAACGGATCATGGACGCCATTGACGGATCCATGAAACTCCTGGAGCTGCAGGAAAAAGGCCTGATCGTCGAAACCACGCCCATCGACCTTCCTCCCCTGGTGGAAAAGGCGCGCTCCTCGCTCGCCGGGTTTTATTCGGAGAAGCGGCTTTCGCTTGCGGTGGCCGGCCCCGGACCCGCCCGCGTTCTGGGAAATCGCGACCTGATCCTGCAAAGCGTCCTCACCCTGCTTCGCGCCAGCGGACTGATGGCCCACCCCGGTTCGACTATCGACATGCGCTACCGTTCGGAAGGGGAGAGGGTCGCCATGGAAATGGACTTTCCCGCCCTGGCCCTCTCCGAAGGGCTGCAGCGGACTTTTTTTGATGTTTTCTCCCCGGAGCGGACCTCCTCGCTCGTCGAGAGCCTGGGCTTCTCCGTCCCCCTGTCGGCGGCTCTGCTGCAGGCCATGGGGTGCGGAATACGGATCGGGAATACCGGAACGGGGATCGTCATCGGCGTCTCCTTTCCCCGGGCGGAGCCCGGAAGCCGGGAAACGGAGCCGGGGAGCGTATGAAACGGACTATTGCCGGAATCCACAGCGGGGAAGGCGGGAAGGCGGATCGGGAGGCGCGCCGCATGCGGGACCTGCTGCTGCGGCGGGATTTCCTGCGGAGCGGCCTGGGTTTGACCGGCGTTTATCCCCTGTGCTGCCTGTCCCCGGAACTGCCGCCGTCGGCGGTCCTCTGGGAAAAAGACAGGCTGCTGCTGGATCTCACGGCGGCCGCTCCCCTCAAGCGGATCGGGTCCGCGGCATCCGTCGCGGATCCGGCGCGGAAAGTCAACCTGCTGGTGATCCGCAGCGGGAAGAACCAGTTTGCGGCCCTCGACCGGACCTGTACCCACGGCGGGGCGATGTGCGCCTACCAGCACCGCACCCGCACCCTGCGCTGCACCAGCCTGAACCACGCGGAATACGATCTGCAGGGTACTCTATTGCACGGGCGCACCCACGGGAACCTGCGCAGCTATCCCGTGCGGAGAAAGGGGAAGACCCTGGAGATCCTCCTGGAGGGGCGCGGGTGAAAAGATTCCGCATTTTTGCATGGATGTTGTTTCTGGCTCCGCTCCATGGAGCCGACTTCCAGCCGGTGCCCGTCGGTGCCGGTTCTCCGGTGTACCGGATGAGTCGGACCGAAGTCACCGTCCGGCAGTTCCGGGCCTTCGTGGAGGCTACCGGCTACCGGACGGCAGCGGAAAAAGCCGGTGCGGCGCGCACCTGGAAGGCCCCGGGATTCGCGGTTCTGCCGGAGCAGCCGGTGGTGTACGTTACCTTCCGGGATGCGGAGTGCTACTGCCGATGGGTGGGGGGGCGCCTGCCGACGGATGCGGAGTGGGAATATGCCGCCCGTGCCGGTGCCGCCGGCCGCCATTACTGGGGGGAGAAGATCGACGGACGCTATCTCTGGTTTCGCGGCAATTCCGGCGGCCGCCCGCAGCCGGTGGCCCGGAAGCGGCCGAACCGCTGGGGCTTTCACGACATGGAAGGGAATGTCTGGGAGTGGACCCGCTCGGACCAGGAAAGCGGGGAGGAGACGGGAAACCGCAGGGGCGGGAGCTGGGTCGATTGCGAAAACATCGACGGCGGGCCGGGGCGCAATCCCTCGCCGCTCATCGGGCTTTCGACGTTCTTCCGGATTCCGGTCCGGCTGGAGCACCGCTACGACGACATCGGCTTCCGCTGCGTGCGGTCCGGGCCCTGAGCGCCGTGCGGCCGGGCAACATACCGTTTCGTCCTGTCGGATAACCCGGCAAAAGCTCCGTCTCCGGGTGACAGACCCTTCCGCTTTTCTTCCCGCTCTTCCTTATCTTCCTGTAATCCCTGTCTGTTCACAGGAAGACGGGAAGATCAGGAAGGAAGAAAGAAGCCATCCGTGTATTTGGGAAGGGAAAACGGATCTCTCGCACCCTTATCAAAGAAGCGGCAAAAAGTATTGGGAAGCCCGGAAGGGGCGGAATGATTCCAGCCCGGGGTGAAGCCCCGGGAAGCGATGTTGTATTGCATGTCGAGCCCTGTAAGGGCGGCCTAAAACGAACGAGCAATAGGATATAGGTCGCCCCTACAGGGCTCCGATTTCCGAATGCCATCATTCCCGGGGCTTCGCCCCGGGCTGAGGATATTTGAGGCTTTCCGATTCCTTTCTTTCGATGGCGACGGCCAGGTCCTCAGCGGCGGCTCCATAGCTTTCTTCCGCCCTGGTCGTAGATGACCCGCATCGTCCGCCCGTCCTCGGTCATGCCGTAGGTGCCGACGCGGACCCAGTCCCCGCTGCTCCGGGCGACAAACAGCACACCGTTTTGAGCGCGCCACCGTCCGCGCTCCGCGCTGCCCCCGGGACCCCCGTCATAGGACCAGTCGGTCCCGCCGGCCACGCTTCGGCCCTTGGCATATACAAAGGTTCCGTCGGCACGAAAAGAAATCCGCTCCTCGGAGGCCATCGAAGCGCTGCCGCTGACGATGACGTCCTGGTACGACCAGTCTCCCACCAGGCGGGGATCTCCGGCTACGTCCCCGGCCGAAGGCGATGCGGGAGGGACAACCGGTGGAGGGGCCGCCGCGGCGGCCCCCGCCCGGCGGAACTCCATCGGAAGGGAGCCGGCGCGCTGCTGCGGTCCATCCTCCTGCGAAAGCGTGAGACGAAGCACGTCCCCGCTCAGGGCGATGGCAAAGGACCCTTCGCCGCCGGAGGAGACCGCCCGGCCGCTGGCTTTGTCGCCGGAAACGGTGCCGGACAGAGTGGCTGCCGTCTGGCCCTGGGCTTCGAGAGCCCCGGTGAGGGCCGTGCCCTTCACCTCGAGGCGAAGGGTCACGATCCCTCCCGGAAGGCTGAGTTGATAGGTTCCCGCAAGGCCGGGGGCCTGGGCTTGAGCCGCCGCGAAGAGGCTCACAACGAATAGCAGAAATATCATAGGAGACTCCTGTTCTGTTTTACAAATATCCAGAGGAGAATACCTGCGGATCCGGCTGAAAGCAAGGAGCCCCGGTTCCGTACCCCGGCCGGCGTATGAAAAACCAGGGAGCCGTTTGCGGAAATGAACGGTGCCGTCCCAGAAGCGGACACTCTTTCCCCCGGAAAAGAGGCCTCCGCTGTCCGGGGGGCTGTAAAATGCGGCTTCCGGGTGTCGTGCCTCTGGCACGCGTTTTGCAAACTCGGAAGCACGAGGTGAACATTATGGATATTCAGCGAAAGGTGAATCCCAGAAAAAAGTGGTACCGCTGGACGGCCACAGTCCTGATAGCCCTGGGTGTCGTCGGTGGGGTGACCTGGGCTCTGGCCCGCCTGAAGCCGGCGGCCCCTTCGGTGGACCGCGGCTCCGCCTGGACCGATACGGTCAAGAGGGGCCCGATGATCCGCCAGGTCCATGGGGTCGGCACGCTGGTTCCCGAGGAGCTGATGTGGGTTCCGGCGGTTACCAACGGAAGGGTCGAAAGAATCCTGATGCGGCCCGGAGCCAAAGTCAGCCGGAACACGGTGCTGCTGGTCCTGACCGATCCGGCCCTGAAGCTGGCGGCCCTGGAGGCCGATTTCCAGGTCAAAGCCGCGGAAGCACGGCTGCAGGACCTGCACATCCAGCTGAAGAGCCAGAACCTGACCCAGCAGTCGGCGGTGGCTCGCATAACCACCGAGTACGAGCAGGCCCGGCTGCGGGCCGACCGCAATGCGCTGCTGGCCAAGGACGGGCTGCTGGCGGATATCGACCTGCGCGTGGCGCAGTCTACGGCCGATCAGCTGGAGAGGAACCGGCGCATCGAGCAGGAGCGGCTGGAGATCCAGCAGGAAGCCATCCAGGCCCAGCTGGCGGTGCAGCGGGCGGAGGTGGAGCGCCTCAAGGCCCTGGCCGAGCTTCGCCGCAGCGAAGTGGCCCAGCTCGAAGTCCGGGCGGGAACCGAGGGCGTGCTGCAGGAGATGCCGGTACAGGTGGGGCAGCCGGTCAGCCCCGGGACCATCCTGGCCAAGGTGGCGCAGCCGGAGCGCCTGATGGCCGAGCTGAAAATCCCGGAGACCCAGGCCAAGGATGTGGCCGTCGGCCAGCAGGTGGCCGTCGATACCCGCAACGGAATCATCCCCGGGCGGGTGGCGCGCATCGATCCGGCGGTCAAGGAATCGACGGTCACCGTGGACGTGAAGCTGGAAGGCCAGCTGCCCTCCGGGGCGCGCCCGGACCTGAACGTGGACGGGACCATAGAGATTGAGCGATTGAGCGATGTGATTTATATCGGGCGGCCGGTATTCGGGCAGCCCAACAGCACGGCGCGCATCTTCCGCCTGGAAGCCGACGGAAAAACCGCGGTCCGGATCCAGGTCGAGTTCGGCCGCAGTTCGGTTAACACCATGGAAGTAGTTCGCGGGCTGAGCGTCGGCGAGACGGTCATCCTGTCCGACATGACCGCCTGGGATGCGCACGACCGCGTGGTTCTGCGCTGAAGCCCCGTCGGGCGGCGCGGAGCATGAAGAGCAGAGAAGAAAACCTGAGTAGGGAACAATCGATAGAAAGGCAAAAAGCAATGAGCACCAACGGCAACCGACTGATTCACCTGGAAAAAGTAACCAAGGTTTTTCTGACCGACGAAGTGGAAACCCACGCCCTGTCCGGCATCAACCTGGAAATCCGCCAGGGGGAGTTCCTGGCCATCGCCGGCCCCTCGGGCTGCGGCAAGTCCACGCTGCTTTCCATTCTGGGCCTGCTCGATTCGCCCACCGACGGAGCCTACCGGCTGAACGGAACGTCGGTGGAGGGCCTCAAGGCCGCGGAGCGGGCCCGCATCCGGAACCGGGAGATCGGGTTCATTTTCCAGGCCTTCAACCTGATCGGGGACCTGACTGTTTATGAAAATGTGGAGCTGCCCCTGACCTACCGGGCCATGCCGGCCGCGGAGCGGAAGAAGCGGGTGGTGGAAGCCCTGGAGAAGGTGGGGATGTCCCATCGCATGAAGCACTACTCCTCGCAGCTATCCGGCGGGCAGCAGCAGCGGGTGGCGGTGGCCCGGGCCCTGAGCGGCAACCCGTCGGTCCTGCTGGCCGATGAGCCCACCGGAAACCTGGATTCGGCCAACGGGGAAGTGGTCATCGACCTGCTGCGGGAGCTGCACCGCCAGGGCGCGACGATCTGCATCGTCACCCACGACCCGCGGTATGCGGAATGCGCCCAGCGCACGGTTCACCTTTTCGACGGGCAGATCGTGGATGAGAAAGTCCGCGTTCCGGCCGCCGCTGCCTCGTTGTACTAGGAGGGTCCTGCCATGAGCGGCCTGCGATCCGACCTCCGGTACGCGGTGAGAGTTTTTCGAGCCCACCCGGGGATTTCCCTGGTGGCCCTGGTCTCCTTTGCCCTGGGGATCGGCGTTTCCTCCACGATTTTCAGCCTGGTGGACGGCATGTACCTCCGGCCGCTTCCGGTCCGCGATCCGTCCGGCCTGGTCTGGGTCAGCAGCCTCAGCTCCGAAGGGCGGCACAGCGGACTGGCCTGGCGGGACTACCTGGAGGTGAAAAAGGCCCCCGGTATTTTTTCCGACGCAGCGGTGCAGAATCGCCGGGGAGGTCGGATCGAAAGCCCGGGAGAGCCGGAGACGGTGCTGGTCACCGTCGTTTCCGACAACTATTTCCCGATGCTTGGCGTGGCGGCCTCGCGGGGCAGGCTGTTCGAGGCGGGCGAGGGCTCGTCCCCGGCGGCGGACGGCGGACTGGCCATGGCTGTCAGCGACAGCCTCTGGCGGCGCCGGTTTTCCTCCGACCCGGCCCTGGTGGGCAAAAGCGTGCGGATGAACGGCCGCCCTTTCACGGTGGTCGGAATCCTGCCCCCGGGATTTCAGGGGCTGGACCGCTCCCTGCAGAACGATGTGTGGGTCCCGGTCCGCACCTGGCGGGCGATCGGCAACCAGAAGGAATTCGAAGAAAGGGGCAGCGGGCAGTTTGAGGTCCTGGGCCGGCTGCAGGGAGGAGTCGCCCTGGACCAGGCGCGCTCCCGCCTGGAGGCGCTCGACGGCCTTTTGCGGAAGGAAAACCCGGAGGCGTACCGCAACCGCCGGCTGGCGGCGGCCACCGAGGCCGAGCGCCAGAACCGCCGCGGGACCAATCCCGGCACGCTGCTGCTGGCCATTGTCGGCCTGGTGGTCCTGATCGCCTGCTCCAACGTGGCCATCCTGCTTCTGGCCCTGCGGGAGACGCGCCACCGGGAAATCAGCATTCGCCTGGCGGTGGGCGCTTCGCCCGGCCGCCTGGCCCGGCAGCTCCTGGCGGAAGCCGCGCTGCTGGCCCTGGCCGGCACGGCGCTGGCGCTGCTCCTTTCCGGGTGGATGATACCCCTGCTTCCGGCCCTCCTGCCGCCCGGGCCGGGATTCACCCACTACGATATCCGGCTGGATCTCAGGGTCCTGACGGTGTCCCTGCTGACCGGCGTCGCTTCGGTCCTGCTGGCCGGGGCCAGCCCGGCGCTGGGAATCCTGCAGGTCGACCTGATGGAAACGCTGCGGGGGAGGGAGTCGGACCGCAAAGCCGGCCGGCTGGGCCGCTCCCTGCTGGTGGCCGGCCAATCCGCTCTTTCGGTGGTTCTTTTTACTGCCGCCGCCCTTCTGGCGCAGAGCTTTCTGCACAGCAGCCGGCAGCCCCTGGGACTGGACCGCAATAAAGATGTCCTGGTACTGTTCGGCATCGACCAGGGCCCCCGGGACCGGGTTTATTCCAACGCCGAAGAGGCGGTCCGGCGGCTGGGCGCCCTGCCGGGCGTGCGGCGCGCTGCCTTTTGCCGGAGATCTCCTTTCGGCTCCTCCGGGAGCGGGGCGGTGCGCGAGGTGGTGCTCCCCGACCGCGCCACCTCAGCCGATGACGGCCTCATGCGATTGCGATACAACCAGGTGAGCCGAGACTACCTGGACACCCTGGGGATCCGGGTTCTGAGCGGCCGGCCTTTTTCGGAAGCCGACATGAATGCCGGCGCCCGGGTCGTGCAGATCAACCGGACGATGGCCCGGCAGTTCTGGCCATCGGGAGACGCCCTGGACCGGTATATCCTGGTGGATAAAGTCCGCACCCGGATTGTCGGCGTCGTGGAAGACGGAGTAATCGGCAAAATCCACGAAGCGCCGGAGCCGTTCCTGCTTTTCCCCTTTTCCCAGGCGCCGGTGAATGAGGTCACCTTCCTGGTGGAAACCGCGCAAAAGCCGGATGCGCTGCTCAGCTCCGTCCAGGCGGAACTGCGGTCCGCGCATCCGAACCTGGCTCTGCTGATGAGCGGCACGCTGCAGCAGCAGCTGCACGATGCGCTTTACGGGGACCGGATCCCGGCGGTTCTTGCGGCCGCCATCGGGGTGCTGGGCATGTTCCTGGCCGCCGCGGGCCTGTTCGGCGTGGTGCTGCAGGGCGTCCAGCGCCGCATGCGGGAAACCGCGGTGCGCATGGCTCTGGGGGCCCTGCCGAAGGATATTCTCTGGCTGGTGTTGCGCCGAGGGCTTCTGCTGGCCGGAAGCGGGGCGGCCGCGGGTGCGGTCGCCTCCCTGGCCTGCGGGCGGCTGATGTCCGGCCTGCTGCACGGCGTGGAGGCCCACGACCCGCTGGCCCTGGGGCTGGGCATTGCCGCGGTTCTGCTGATGGCCGTCGCCGCCAGCCTCTACCCGGCCTGGAAGGCCATGCGCGCCGATCCGGGAGAGCTGCTGCGCGCCGAAGCGTAAAGCGCCTTGCATCCAGCCGGTCTTTCTCTTAAGATCCATCCAACAGGAGAATCATCCATGAAGGAATCGACGGTTTCTTTGCCGCGGGTGCTGATTGCCGACGACCAGGCCGATGTTCTGCAGGCCCTGCGCCTGCTGCTCAAGACGGACGGATTTGTCACCGAACCGGCCTCCTCGCCGGCCGGCATTCTGCGCGCCCTGGAGTCGGCGGATTTCGATGTGGTCCTCATGGACCTGAATTACGCCCGCGACACGACTTCCGGCCAGGAAGGGCTGGACCTGCTGGCCACCCTGCGCGGCCTGGACCCGCACCTTCCGGTGGTGGTGATGACCGCCTGGGGAAGCATCGAGCTGGCGGTGGAGGCCATGCACCGGGGAGCGCGCGATTTCATCCAGAAGCCGTGGGACAACGCCCGGCTGCTGAGCATCCTGCGCACCCAGGTGGAGCTGCGGCGCGCCCTGCGGCAGAGCCAGCGGCTGGAGGCCGAGAACCGCTTCCTGCGAACCGAGGGAACCTCGGAAATCATCGCCCGCTCGCCGGCCATGCTGCAGGTGCTGAGCGTCGTTCACCGCGTGGGACCCTCGGAAGCCAACGTGCTCATCACCGGCGAGAGCGGGGTGGGAAAAGGGGTGGTGGCCCGGGCCCTGCACCAGGTTTCCCGGCGCTCCCACCGCTCCCTGGTCACGGTGAATACCGGCGGCCTTTCCGAGGGAGTATTCGAAAGCGAGCTGTTCGGCCACGTCAAGGGCGCCTTCACCGACGCCCGCAGCGACCGGGTGGGTCGCTTCGAGCTGGCCGAAGGCGGCACGCTGTTTCTGGACGAAATCGCCAACGTGCCCCTGGGCCAGCAGGCCCGGCTGCTGCGCGTCCTGGAGACCGGGGAGTTCGAGCGGGTAGGCTCCTCGCGGACCCAGAAATCGGACGTCCGGGTGGTTTCCGCCACCAACGCCGATCTGTCGGAGGAGGTGCGCGCCGGTCGCTTCCGCGAGGATCTGCTGTTCCGCCTGAACACCATCGAAATCGCCGTGCCCCCCCTGCGCAGCCGGAAGGAGGACATCCTGCCCCTGGCCACGCACTTCCTGCGGCAGCACGCCCAGCGCTATCGCAAGACCCTGGCCGAATTTGAGCCGGCCGCGGTGCAGGCCCTGATGAACCACCCCTGGCCGGGCAACATCCGCGAGCTGGACCACGCCGTGGAGCGGGCGGTGCTGATGAGCCAGGACCGGATGGTGCATGTCGCCGATCTGTCCCTGCGGCAGGCCAGGGAGGCGGGAAACCGCATGGAGGAGATGAGCCTGGAAGAAGTGGAGCGCTGCCTGATCCAGAAGGCCCTGGCCCGGCACAGCGGCAATGTCAGCCAGGCGGCCGAAGCCCTGGGGCTGAGCCGCAGCGCCCTTTACCGCCGGCTGCAGCGCCACGGGCTGTGAGGTGCCCGGCTGCCGGCCGAAGAAAGGGAGCCGATGCGCTATGAAAACCGCCTGACCCTGATCATCCTGGCCGGTGGATTTCCGGCCTTGGCCCTGGGCTTGTTCCTGCTGTGGACCCGGGCCGGCTCCTCCTCCTGGGCCGCCGCGGCGGGATGGCTGGCCGCGGCGGCCTGGGTGGCCGGAGCGGCCGCGGTGCGGCGCCGGCTGGTGCACCCGCTGCGCACCCTGGGCGGGCTGCTGGCCGGGCTGCGGTCGGGCGACTACTCGGCCCGGGCCCGGGTCGGAAGCCGGGACGATGCCCTGGGAGAGCTGTTTTACGAGGCCAACGCCCTGTGCCAGAGCCTGTCGGAGCAGAGGCGCAATGCGGTGGAGGCTACCGCGCTGCTGCGCACGGTCATGGCGGAGATCGACGTGGCCGTATTCACCTTTGACGGAGAGAGGCGGCTGACCCTGGTTAACCGCGCCGGGGAGAATCTGCTGGCCCGCCCCGCGGCGCAGATCCTGGGCAGGGCCGCCGCAGAGCTGGAGCTGGCGGACCTGCTGGAGGACAGCCCTCCCCGGGTGATGGAGAGATCCTTTCCCTGCGGCCCGGGCCGGTGGGAGGTCCGGGTCAGTACGGTATGGGAGCGGGGGCGGGCCATGCGGCTGCTGGTGGTTCAGAACCTGACGCGGGCCTTGCGGGAGGAGCAGATTCAGTCCTGGAAGCGGCTGGTGCGCGTGCTGGGGCATGAGCTCAACAACTCGCTGACCCCGATCAAATCCATCGCCGACAGCTTGCGGACGCTGATGAGCCGGGGCGTTGCCGCCGAGGACTGGAAGCAGGACGCCGAGGACGGGCTGCGGGTCATTGCCGGCCGGGCCGATTCCCTGGCCCGGTTCCTGGAAGCCTATGCCCGGCTGGCCCGGCTTCCCCAGCCGCAGCGGAAGTCGTTTGCCGTCCGCGAGTGGATCGGACGGGTGCTTCCGATGGAGACCCGGCTGCCGGTGGAGTGGGCGGAGGGACCGGACCAGACGGTGACGGCGGATCCGGACCAGCTCGACCAGCTGCTCATCAACCTGCTGCGCAACGCGGTGGATGCCGCGCTGGAAACCGGAGGCGGAGTGCGCCTGGGCTGGAAGATTCACCGCCGGTGGCTGGAGCTCTTCCTGGAGGATGAAGGCCCCGGGCTGCAGAGCACCGGCAACCTGTTTGTGCCCTTTTTTACCACCAAGCCGGGCGGTTCGGGAATCGGCCTGGCCCTCAGCCGCCAGATTGCCGAGGCCCACGGCGGTCAGCTCACCCTGGAGAACCGGTCCGACCGGACGGGCTGCCGGGCCCTGCTGCGCCTGCCGCTCTGATTCCGGGAATGGCGTGACATGCAGCCTTTCCATGTCTGTGGGAAGACCGGCGGACCATGAACGATTTGCATCGGCGGGTGGAAGGATCGCTTATTCATGATGACTTCGCAGTATATCGTTTTTTCGTCCGGCTCTGCCGTCCCTGACGGGACTTTGCTTCGGAATAAAAGTCCTGTACCGGTTTACGCAGGGCTTGCCAAGGCCATGGCGGAGCCCAACGATACGATATCCGCTATCACGCCCCGTGTGCCACACATGCAAGTCCCGCAAGGGACGACAAGAGTATAGCCCCGGCACGTGAGGGCCGGGTCGGGTCGGGGGTAACCCAAGTCCCATCGGGACGTCATATCATTATCCGCCTTCTTCCCGATCTTCCCGTCTTCCTGTGTAAGCGGGTGCCGGAGGATGAAATTTTTCACCTGCTTCCCCTATAAAAAAGGGGGGCGATGCCTAACGGCACCAGCCCCCCCATGGAGGATAATCCGATCTACCGCTGTCCGGCCTATTTCTTCTTTTTCTGGGCCAGCTGCTGCTTGATGGAATTGACCGCCAGCTGGGCCTCCTCAGCCACCGACTTGTCCTTCAGCTGCGATTGGGCTGTCTTCAGCGCATCCTTGGAGGCATAACGCGGCAGGGCGCCGATAAGAGTTTTCTTCTCTTCGGGCTGGCTGGCAAGGGCCAGTGCCTGGTTGAGCATTTTTACCGACTCTGCAGGCTTGCGCTTGGAGGCGGTGCGGCCCATGGTGTTGACCAGGCCGCGAAGAGCCAGAACCTTGTGCGCCGGCACGTTGGCCTGACGGGCTACGGCCAGCATTTCTGCCGGCAGCGCGGGGTCGTTCCAGGTGGAGAGCCCCAGGATGGCGGCGCGCTTCACTTCGGCGTTGCTGTCCTTCAGCGCTTCTTTGAGAACTCCCATCGCCGCCGCGTTATTGGTGTCCGCCAGCACGGTGATCAGGCTGGCCCGGATTTCCGGGTCGCTCTGCTGCTTCAGGGCCGCAAGCAGCGTATCGATCTTCACGTCCGGGTACCGGCGCAGGATTCCCGAAAGAGCCCTCTCCGTTTCCGTGCGCAGCGTGGAGGTCTGGGAGGAAACCAGCAGGGAAAGCAGCTCGGGAAATTCGGCAGGGCCGGCCAGATCCCGGGCGACGCGCAAGGCTTCCCGGCGCACCTGGCTTTCTCCTTCCTTGGCCAGCTGCAGGACGTTATGCACCGCCCCTTCGGCGCCGCGCTCGCCCATGGCCCGGAGCAGTTCTACCTTCACCTTGGGCTCCGCCCCGGCAATGGCGTTCGAGATGGCAGAGTTCACTTCCGGATTGCGAAGCCGCGCCAGGCTCTGGCGTGCGGCCACCTGCTCTTCGTTGCTGGTACGGGCGGCAATCTCGGCCAGCGGACGCACGCAGGCGGCATCTCCGCTTTGAATCAGCCCGGACATGGCCGCCATGCGGACGTCGGCGCTTTCATCCTTAAGGGCGGCGGTCATCTTTTCCCGAACGGCCGCATCCTTGCTGCCCGACAGCATGGTCAATACCACCGCCTTCTGGCGGGACGGCAGGCCCGGATAGCTCTGCAGAAGCCGCTGGGTCGGATCGGCCTCGGGGATGGCTGCCAGCAGCCGGATGCTCTCCGCCTGGATGGCCGCCTCCTCTTTTTCCAGATTGGCCGTCAGCAGGGCCACCGCCTGGCCGGGATCGGCGGCGGCATAGCCGCGCAAAGCTGCCAGGCGCGCTGCCACAGGCTGACCGGGAACGGTCAGCAGGCGGTACTGATCTGCGGCCTGGCTTTTCTTGCCCTCCTTGAGGAGCGAATCGATGCACAGCAGGTAGGCATCCAGAGCCGCTTGTTGCACCGCACCGGAAGCGGAGGTCCGGATCCGGTCGAGAATGGTCAGGGAGGTCATCCCGGCAATCTTACCCAGTGCGGAAACGGCAGCGATGGCCACCGCCGGACTGGAGCTCTTGGCCAAGCCTTCCAGGGCGGGCAGGGCCTCCGCATCGCGGCGGTTTCCCAGGGAGTTGATCAATCCTATTTTTTCCGCTTCGGCCGCATCGCTCAGATGTTTGCGCAAGGCACCATTGGCGGCCGGTCCCGGAATGCGCTCCAGGGCATAGCGGGCCACATTGGAGGTGTCCGGGGAAACCAGCATGGATTCCAGCACGGGAACAGACTGGTCCGTGCCGATCAGGCTCAGCTGGCGGCAAAGAAAATCGCGTCCGCTGTTGGTCGGCCGGGATTGGAGGGAGGCCAGCAGCTGCTTTTCGGCTTCCCGGGCGGTGCCGGGATCCGATTGGGCCTGCAGGAGCAAATCGGCTACCAGGGTAAGTGGCTCCCGGCTCATCCCATAATCATACTGGACGACCTTGGGCAGAGTCTTGGTCAGTTTTTTAATCAGAGCTGGCCCGGTCAGTTTTTGCGCAGCGGCCTGCCCGGACACCGGAAGGGTGGCAACGGCTGCTGCCAGAAGGAGGATGCCGGTCATAAGCAGCGCCCGAAGGCGAAGTTGGGATCCAAGTGTTTTCATTGGCTTCATTTCCTTGTCTTTGATAAATTCCGATTGGTTGGATGGTCCGAATTGATTCCTGCCGGTCATATGTGCCAGGGGCTGCGCATGGGGCGGGACAGCAACCGGCTGGCTTGGGGATCATCCAGGAGGGTCTCGGTGTCCGGATCCCAGCGCAGCTTGTGGCCGGTCTGCATGGCGATCTGCCCCAGCCATCCGGGGGTCGCGGAGCGGTGTGCGGTTTCCGCCGGGCAAAGAGGCACCGCGCGGGTTTTGACGCATTGGATGAATTCCGCAAAGTGGCTGGGGGAGCGATACAGCTGTATTTCGCCCGGGCCGATTTTCTCCCGCAGCAGGCTCTTGGGATTGGCGTCCATGCCGCTGCGGTCCACCCAGACCCAGCCGCGGTCCCCGATCCATTTGGTCCCGCTCTTTATTTCCGGGTAGCCCCCGGCCAGCTTCATGGTGATTCCGTTGCGATAGCGGGTGTGAACCATGTAGCGGGTGGCCGTATTCCAGAGCCCGCTGCGGGGATAGGTTCCCTGTCCCTCGACTTCGATCGGTCCGGTCCGGTCCAAATCCAGGCCCCAGTGGGCAATATCCAGGTGGTGCCCAACCCAGTCAAGGACCTGGCCGCCGCCGTAATCGAGGATCCAGCGCCAGTTTTTGTGCACCCGTGCGGGACAGTACGGAGCCCAGGGGGCCGGCCCCAGCCAGCGGTCGTAGTCCAGGACAGGCGGCGGGGGGCCGGCCTGTTCCTGTCCGGCGGTCCGGCCGAAGTCGGTGTGCCCCTCCGGCAGGCCCACTTCCACTTTCTGCACCTGACCGATGCGCCCGTTCCGGACCAGCTCGCAGGCAAAGCGGAAATGGCTCTGGGACCTTTGCCAGCTGCCGGTCTGCCAGACGCGACCATAGCGCTTCACCGCATCGCAGATGGCTTTTCCTTCCGTCCAGTTATGCGCCAGGGGTTTCTCGCCGTAAATATCCTTGCCCGCGCGGGCAGCGGCAATGGCGGGGATGGAGTGCCAGTGGTCGGGCAGCCCCAGAGAGACCGCATCGATGTCGGTGCGGGAGAGCAGTTCCTCGAAATGGTGAAAGGTGGCGCAATCCTCGTTCCCGTACTTGCGGTTGACCAGGTCCTGGGCATTCTTCAGATGGTCCTTGTCGATATCGCACACGGCGATCACCCGCACGTCGCGAAGCTCGAGAAAGGCCTCCATGTTGGACGTGCCCTGCCAGCCCACGCCGATGCAACCCAGGTTCACCCGACTGGAGGGGGAAGTCGCCCCGTCGCGGCCCAGGACCGATGCGGGCAGGAGCGTCGGGAAACCGAGGCCGGCAGCCAGGGTTCCCGCGGTTTTTTGGAAAAATTTCCTTCGGCTGGAAGGATTCGATGGTGCGGGCATAATCATGCGGCTCCTTTTGGCTACGTGTAATACAACCTGCTTTTCCGGCGGGGCGCCCCGCGGCACCTTACCGAAGAAACGAATGAAATGTAATGAAAAACGCGGCAATAATCAAGGAGAAGTTCATGGCCGCTGCCGGTTTAGCCAGAGGTGCGACCGCGGCGGCAGGCGAACCGTACCGGTTTCTTTCTCAAAAAGGATCCCCTCGCCGGGATCGGAGGCCGGAGCCAGGCCGGCAGCGCCGGGCCCGGAAAGGCGCAGGGAGGCCGGGGCGCGGTTATAGTTGCACAGAAAAAGAGAAGCATTCCCCAGCGGCTGCATGGTTACCCGCGCGGGGCCCTCCATGTCGATTCCCAGTTTCTGATGGAAGATCCGGCGCACCGTGTTGGACCAGGCTTCGGGGATTTCCAGCAGGCCCAGCTCCCGCGGGCAGAGCAGGACTTCGCCAACGGCGTCGAAATCCTCCTGGGAAAAAGTCTTTCCGTTCAGAACGTAGAATTTTGTCCCCTGGCTTTCATGTTCCAGCAAAAAGGGAATTTCTTTTTCTCCGGCGCGGGCCACCAGCAGCGCCTTGGCCGGTCCGGGCTGGATTTCCATGGCTAAATCCAATCCGTGGGGTACCTCCACCGCCTGGCGGCCGAGGTAAACCCGGGTGGCGCGCACCGGTGCCGGGCGGGCGGGCAGCCGAACGCCGGCCCAGGATGCGATCTGGGGCCCTTTTTCCGCCTGCGCCAGGAATCCCGTGGTCAGGATGACGATGGCGCGGCTGCGGACTGCGGACTGCAGCCGCTCGAAAACATTCCGATCGGCGGCGGCCTGGGTGGGAAGAAAAATAACGTTCTCCTTTTCGGGAAACCGGGCGGTCGGAATCAGGGGGATGCCGAGCATGCCCAGGTAATCCATCAGGTAAAGGTCGCTGCCGGCATCGCTGTGCGGCGGCTTGTAGGAAGGAATTCCGCGCACCGGATCCTTGCGGACCGCAGCCGCCAGCCGTTTCAGCTCCGGCGTCGACCGCGTCAGAAGGGCGCCTCCCGGGTGTCGGCCCAGCACGTCCCCGTAGTGGAAGATCACGATTTCCTCCGCTCCTCCCAGGACGGTCTGATAGGCCTGTTCCACGAAATCGATCCCTTCGCAGTCCCCATGATCGAACCAGGCACTGGTCAGCTTGTCGCCGGCCAGCGACCGCATCCAGCGGAAGCCGACGAAACCTTCGTAGGGCTGGACGAACCCGTAACGCTGGGTATACTGCCCGCGGGTTTCGGTCCCGACCCACACCTGGTCGAACCGGGCCGGTTTGCGGACCACATCGTACCCGAACAGGTGAAAGCGATCGTACCACTGGGGGTATTTGATGATGACCCTGATTCCCGGGTGGGCCTCCTTGGCCGGGCGGATCAGAACCTGCTGGGCCACTTCCGACAGAAGGTCCATGCGATACTGGGACCAGCTGCGATCCTGGCGGGCGGCCTGGGATTCGGGGCTGGTGTCTCCGCTGCACAGGAAGTCGTCGATCACGTACTCGTCGAACAGCGGCGCGGTGCTGCGCATGACCTTTTCCAGGTCCTGGCGGGTTTTGGGATTCTGCCAGTTCAGCCAGTCCAGTTTTTCGTTCTGCCGCACCCCGAAGTCTTTCCCGGGCACTGTAGCGATACCGCCCATGACCCGGAATCCCTGAGCCTGAAAAAAGTCGCGGGCCTGCCGGAGTTTTTCCACCGGGACCACCAGGCCGCTGCGGTACGATTCCAGGATCACCCGGTCCACGCCCAGCTCGCGCAGCCGGTCCACGGCCTGTTGTCGCCCTTCCTGGTCCGCGGGAAGCGCATTTACGGAATGGGCGGTAATGTAAATGCTGAAGCGCAGATCGGCGGCGCGGGTCTGGAAAATCATCAGCAAAAGAAGGCAGGCGCACAGCGGCCGGACCACGGGCTGCACCAGGCCCGGGGCATGCCGTCCGTTGCTCCGCGACCGGCTGGTTTCGGGGGGGGTGGAGAATAGTGTCTGGATCAAGCAAGGTCTCCTTTCGTGTCGGATGCGAGGAACGAGGATACGAGCGACTTGGATTTTTCGAACTCCAGGGTAAGCTCCCGGAAAAACTTCCGGACTTCCGGCCAATCGGTGCGGCGGCAGGCTTCTTCCAGGCTGCGGGCCAGCTGGTACATTCCTGCGGCACCCACATTCCCGCTGGCCCCCTTGACCGAGTGCGCCAGGGAGGCCGCTGCAGCCGAGTCGTTCCGGCCGATCGCTTCTTCCAGGGAAACGAGATGCGTCGGAGTGTCCGCCAGAAAGACCTGGAGAATTTCGGAACAGACTTCCCGGTCCCCGCTGACCTGCCGGAGCAGAAACTGGAAGTCGAAGCTGCCGGCGGCAGGCTGCTCTTCCCCTTTTGCCGGGTCCGCCACCGGAGCCTGACTTGCCGGCGGCAGCCATCGGGACAGAATTTCAGCCAGCTCGCCGGCGCGGAGAGGTTTGGCAATATAATCATCCATGCCGTTTTGAAGGCATTTTTCGCGGTCGCCCTTCATGGCATGTGCGGTCATGGCAATGACAGGTATCCTGGGGTTCAAAACACCAGTGTCCGTGCGCCGCAGGAAGCGGGTGGCTTCGAAACCGTCCATGACCGGCATTTGCACGTCCATCAGGACCAGGTCGTAGGCCGAGCGGGCCAATCGTTCTACGGCCTCCTTCCCATTCGCCACGGCATCGGCGGTAATTCCCATTTTCTCCAGAACGCGAAGGGCGACCTTCTGATTGACAATGTTGTCTTCGGCCAGCAGGATACGCCACGGCTTCTTCTCTGCCGCTTCCTTGCGCGGGGCTTCCGCAGCCGTTACCGGAGGGAGGGCGCTTTCCCGGATCAACACCTCATCGGCCAGCACGCCGAGCTGGCGCAGCAGGGCCTGCAGGAGCTGCATCCGCTTGATCGGCTTGGCCAGGGAGGCGGCGAAACCGATTTCCTTCAAAAGGTCGTCAGGTAGGGTTTTCCCGGCAGAGGTAATCAGCAGCAGGGCGGTATCGCTGAGAGTCGGCTCCTGCCGGATCATGCGGGCCAGCGTTTCTCCGTCGGTGACCGGCATGAAGTGATCCAGCAGGGCGATCCGGAAGGGGTCGCCCTCCTCGACCGCCATCAGCAGGGCCATCAGGGCCGAGGTGGCATCCGGGACTACCTGGGCCCGGATGCCCCAGGATTGCAGGAGGAAGGCATACACCCTGCGGTTGGTCTGGTTGTCGTCCACCGCCAGGATGCGGATCCCGGACAAATGACCGATCAGCTTTTCGATCGGCTTGGTTTGGCCGGCGGTCTTCTCCAGCCGGACGGTGAACCAGAATGTGGAGCCGCGGCCCTCCTCGCTTTCCACTCCGATGCGGCCGCCCATCAGCTCGGCGAGGCGCTTGGAAATGGACAGGCCCAGCCCGGTGCCGCCATATTCGCGGGTGTGGGAAGCGTCCACCTGGGAAAAGCTCTGGAAAAGCCGTCCCACCTTGTCCCGGGGAATGCCGATGCCGCTGTCCTTTACCAGAACGCGAATGACGGCCTGCTTTTCCGTTTCGCTTTCCAGCTCGACGAAAACCTCGATGGACCCCGCCGCGGTGAACTTGATGGCGTTTCCGACCAGATTGGTGAGGATCTGCCGGAGGCGGCCGGGATCTCCCTTGAGGAAGCCGGGAACGTTCTCCGCCAGCAGATAAACCAGCTCCAGCTTTTTCTCGCTGGCCCGGAAGGAGAGGACATCTATCGTTTCCTCCAGAACGCTTCGCAGGTCGAATGGCAGGCATTCGAGCTCCAGCTTGCCGGCTTCGATTTTGGAAAAGTCCAGGATATCGTTGAGGATGAGCAGCAGGTGCTCGGCGCTTTTCTGGATCATCTCCGCGTATTCCCGCTGTTCCTGATTCAGCGGGGTGTCCAGAATCAGGCCGGTCATGCCGAGCACGCCGTTCATGGGCGTGCGGATTTCGTGGCTCATATTGGCCAGGAACTCGCTCTTGGCAATGTTGGCGCATTCTGCTTCCCGGGCCAGGTGCCTGGCGCGGCGGATGCTTTCCTCCAGCTGCATGTTGGCGGCGGCGATTTTTTCCATGGCTTCGTGCAGCTGGATCTCCGCATTTTTCCGGGCGGTGATATCCATCGCCATCATCAGGGTAGTCTCCGGGCCGGCCTTTACCAGGCGCGCTTCATAATACAGGGGATTTCCATGGATGGATTCCGCCTGGTATTCAAATATTTCCCGGGGGTGATCCTGCTTCAGGGCCCCGACAGCCGTCCGCCACCGTCGAATAAAGCCGGCCGGGAAAACCTCCTCCAGGCGCCGGCCCACCAGGTCGCCCTGGAATCCGGCGGCCAGGATTTCGCCTCCACGATGGGCATCGACAATGGTGTCCTCGCCGTCCACCTGAAAAAGGCTGTCGGGAATCGCCGATAAAATGTGGCGTACTTTCGACTCGGAAATCTGCAGGGTGAGATGGGATTCCTGGTTTTTCAGGTGGATGGCAAAAAAGAGGAGAATCAAAGTGGTAATGAAAAGGGTGACCAGGATGGGGGGCAGGCGGTTCTGGAACTGGTGGAGCACCCAGCGGGAGGCCTGGCGGTCGATGCCCACCACGGCCATGATCTCCGGAGAATCGGGGGAGCGCACCGGCACCAGGCCGGATACCCAGTTCCCCCATTCATCCTGCATCGGTCCCTCACAGAAAGCTCTGCCGTCTTGAAAACTCCCGGCCAGGGCCGGGCTGGCATCCTTGTAGACTTCCCCGGGTAGGGAAATGTCTTTCGAATCGGCGGGTTCGGAATCGGCAAAGAAAAAAACATCCTCCCCCTTTTTCCCGAGGAGATAGATGAAACGGCAGTCCTCGATCCCGCTGCAGATGGCGCGGAACCGCTCCTTGATGGTCCCGTAAGCCGGGAGCTGCTGATCCTCGGACGTGCCCCGCAGCATCCGGATCTGTGCCGGATCCAGGGAAGCGCCGATGGTACGGGTCAGGGAAAGCAGCTCATCGCGCATTTCTTTTTCATAGACGCGGCCGGTCGTTTCCGTGAAAATCCAGCCGCCGAAGGTAAGCAGGGGAAAAAGGAGGGCCATCCAGCGGGCATGGTCCCGGTTGGGAATGGCCGGTCCGGCCTGCCTTTTTCTGTCCCACAGGCGACGATAAAACTGCCAAAAGCAGAAACCCAGGAAAAAGACCGGGAGGCAAGGCAATACCGGCAGCCAGCGCCAGTTTGTCGGGGAAGAGGCGGAAACCAGCCCCAGCTTGAGACCGGGAAAGAATTCCAGCAGGTATCCGCATCCGATCACCGCCAGGCAGGCCCCGTAAATTTCCAGCAGAAGGGCCGAATAGCGCAGCTCCGGGAACGTCCTGTTTTCCATGAAGTAATACTGCCGGAATTTCCGGGCGGCCAGGAGGGCGCCGGGCAGGCCTATCAGCCAGTATCCGCACAATTTCCATCCGGCCTCGCCTCCGAAGAAGCCGGCAAAAAAAAGGACCAGGGAGGTTATCAGGAACACGAAGATTCTTTTCCGGTAATTCTGAAACCGGGAGAATCGGACGGAAAAATCCAGCAGAAAGATAAAGGACAGAATCGGCGGGACCGTCCGCAGGAAAAGGAACGTCAGGTTTTCCTCATAGCTCAGGCTGAGGATAGCAGTAAAAAAAGTGACCGCCTGGAAATGGGCAAACAGCAGGAGCCGGCTGAAGGAATAAACCTCCGGGTTCTGCCGGTGGATAGCCCGGGCAAGCATGACCAGCAGCAGAAAAAGAAGGCCGGCGCAAAAAAAGAGATAATCCGTTTGTCGTGACAGGAATTCAAGCGACATAAGCGCTCGTTTTTATCTCCATCATTTCCCCAGAGCACGCTCGATGTCCAGCAGCATGGTAACTCCGGCCGAAAGCTTGGCGATTCCCAGGATATAATCGGTGTTGACCGAGGAGCCGAAATCCGGGGTGTCCTCCACCTGCTCGCCGGTGACATCACAGACTTCCAGCACCGCATCGACAATTACCCCGATCTGGATCGAGCCGCTGAGGCCGGCGATTTCCGTAACGATGATGCAGGTCCGGTCGTCATATGCGGTGGGCGGAAGTCCGAATTTCAGGCGCAGGTCGACAATGGGAATCACCTTGTTCCGGAGGTTGATGATTCCCTTCATGTAGGCGGGCATCTTGGCCAGCGGGGTAATGGTCATCATCTGGATGATCTCGCGCACATCCATGATGGAAACCCCATACCTCTCCGTTGCCAGGCGGAATACCAGGTATTTTCCCTCCCGGCTTGCCAGCACACTGGCCAAACCTTCGGAGGGCTTGGCGGCGGCCGTTGTGATCGTGCCCTCGGATTCTTTCGTGGTACGGACTTCCGGGGCGGTAGGCAGCATTTCGCGGACGTCCATCCCTTTTTTCCGGAATGCGGCATCGGCAAACCGCAGGTCGACAAATTTCTCCAGGTCGATGATGGCCCCGATATCCATTTTGGCGGTCATGTATCGCTGGATCCGGTCCAGATCTTCCAAAGTCGGATACAGGTTTCCGGTGCGGATGCCCTTCGGGTCGGTCAGCACCTGGTGGATCAGGTTGGAGGTCAGCCCGAGCTTTTTCTGCGGATCGAGGAAGGAAACCGCGATTTCCGAGGAAGGCAGCGGGTTGTCCATGATAAACCGGCCGGCGTCGATGAGCTGTTCCGTAAATTCATGAACCGTATCGGTATTCCGGTCAATGAATTCCTTGCGGAATACGAACACGCAGCAGGGGTGGTTATCCCAGATCTCGCTGCTGAGGATCTGCCGTTCGGCAATGCCGGAAGCCACGGCCCGAATCCCGATCGGTTCAGCCACCATGAATCCGCAGATATTGGCGTTTTCAGCCATGAATTCCGGCATATGAATGGGGGCCACGACGTCGAAGAGGACATTGACCGCTTCCTTGCCGGAAACGCCCGGGCGAAGGCCCATTTCCGTGAAGTACTTATGGGCCAGCATGTTGTGAATCGACATTTTGTAGGGGATCAGGAAGGCCTTGTGCTTGAAGAACTGCGGGTAAGGCTTGCGGTATTCGGTGGACCGTGTGCGGACCATGGTGCTACCGTTGCGGTGGGTAAAAAGAGTCAGCCGGATGGGCACACCATAGTTGAAGAGGTCCATGGCGGCAGGAGCCAGAATGCAGGCGGCATCGACATCCTTTTTTTCCAGAGCGTCCTGGACCATGTTCCAGTTGGGCAGGCACTGGGTTTCCAGGCTGTAGGTGTGCGATCGGACCTGGCCGGTCTCCAGGTGGTGTTTCAGGACGCCCAGGGCCAGATGGTCCGTGATCTGGATATGGGCCACCCGGAGGATCGGGCGACCGTCTGCGGTGGTGGTTGCCAGCGCTTTGGCGGGCTGAGCGGGCTCGGTCCGGATTCCCAGTATTTCGTCGATTCGGCGCTTGAGCTCGTCGGGCAGGAAAGGCTTGGCAACCACCGCGGAGGCCCCGGCGTCCATGGCCTCCTTGATGTGCTGCTTGTCGCCCTGTCCGGTGGCCATCAGGAAAGGCATCTGCCGATAGTCAGGGTTCTTTCGGAGCCACTGCAGCAGCTCCATCCCATCCTTGCGTGGCATGGCCCAGTCGCTGATAACCAGGCGGATATCCTCGTGCGCGGCCAGCTTTTCCAGGGCATCTTCCCCATCCTGGGCCTCCACGACGACCGGGTATCCGATCTGGGCCAGAATTTTGATTTCCATGCGGCGCATGGTCGGTGCGTCTTCGACCAGGAGAATTTTGACGGTGGGAGATGGATTCATATTCCGCGCTCTGCTTCCTGAAAAAAGAAATTGTATGGTTAAATAAAAAAGACGTTCCCAGAAAAAGGTCTGCGATATATAAGTATACAATCTTTGAGCGCATATGCCAGACCATCGTCAACATCGCGGAGTCCACCCGGAGGACCGCTCCCTTTGGAGTCCGAACCGGCTGCCGTTTTTACAGTCGGCGGTGCAGGATATGTCGTGGCTTTTAGGCCATGGGTATGCTTCCAAGTCCGTCCTGAAGCTGGTGGGGGATCGTTACAACCTCCATGCCCGGCAGAGGGAAGCGGTTTCCCGCTGCTCCTGCTCGGAGCAGCGGCGTCAGGCCAGAGGGAGCAGGCAGCTGAGCAGCGAGGCGGTCCGCGGCAGACCGCTGCTGCTGGATGCCTTTAACGTGATTACGACCGTGGAAGTGGCTTTGTCGGGAGGCGTGCTCCTGGCCGGCAGGGACGGCTGCCTGCGGGATGTGGCCGGGGTCCACGGCACCTACCGGGAGGTGGAGGAGACGGTACCGGCGATTTTGCTTCTGGGCGGCTTTTTACAGGAATTGCAGCCATCGGGGTGCTGCTGGCTGCTGGACCAGCCGGTTTCCAACAGCGGCAAGCTGCGCGGAATCGTGCTGCATCTAAGCCGGCAGCAGGGGTGGGGACACACTGCCGAGCTTTCCCCCGATCCCGACAAGGTCCTGATTCGCGGATCCGAAGTGGTGGTCAGCTCGGACAGCGCCGTGCTGGACGCCTGCGGCCCCTGGTTCAATCTGGTCCGGGCGGTGGTGAAGGCCCATGTGCCGGATGCCTGGATTATTCCTCTCGGCTCCTGCGGCGCGGGGTAGCCGCTTTTCTCTTCCTGATCTTCCTGTCTTCTTGTGAAAAAATCGGAATCACAGGAAGATAAGGAAGAAAGGAAAGCCGGGAAGAAAAACGAAAGAGCCTGCCGCAAGGAGACGGGGACTTTTTGCGAACCAATCCGGTTGAATGACCGGCAAAAAGCCATGGAGGCTGTTTCTCAAAGTCCGAAGCGGTGAAGGACCGGCTCGCTCCCGGCAGAAGCTTCGCGGGCTGCCAGGATGCGGATGCGAGGGTGCCGGCGGTGAAAGGCGGCGATTTCCTCCGGGGGCATTACCATGAACGCAGTGGAAAGGGCATCCATCATGGCTGCATTTCCGGGCAGCAGGGCGTCCGTGGCCTGCATCTCCTCTTCCGGTCCGGGTGCAGGTGTTTCCCTGTCGGCCCAGACCCACACGGCTCTTTTTCCCTGCAACGGGTTTCCTGTCCTGGGGTTGATGATATGCCCGCCTTTTTCCAGCCCGGAACCGCTGAATACGATGTGGCTGGCCTCCATGCGAAGGAGCTCCCTGGGTGGGTCGGCCGGCCAGGAGAGCCGCAATCCCCAGCCTTGCTCCTTCTCCGGCGGATCGAGAGCCAGAACCGAACTTTGCCCGCCATGAACCAGGAACCGGCGGATCTCCCAGTCCAGAAATTCTTCGGCCAGGCAATCGATTGCATATCCCTTGCCGATGGCTCCAAAATCCAGGCGCAGTCCGGGCGCCAGAATTTCGGCGGCCATATTTTCCGGATCCAGAAGGATCGACTCCATGCCGCTTCCCAGGGTGACGTCAAAAGCGCCCCCGGTTTCCAGGTAGGCCCGGTTGGCCAGCTGCAGGCATTCCACGGTGGATTCTCCCAGAATCACCCGCTCACCCACTTCTGCCTGGCAAAGGCGGGAGACGTCGCTGTTTTCCACGAAGCGGCTCAACTCCTGCTCGAGGCCGTCCAGCCGTCGAAAAGCCCTTTTGGCGGCCTGCCGGGCGTACTCCCGGTCCGGCAGGGAGATGAACACCTGGAACAGGGTGTTCATGGCCCCGTGGGTGAAGCAGTGGGCCGGCGGCCTTTCCGCGGTTGCTTCTTCCGGCGTGGGGTCGTCCTCGTTCCCCATGGCGTTGCGGTCAGGGTTTCCTTTCACCCTGTTCCTCCGCCTCGCGCCGGAGATAATCTTCCCAGAGGGACCGGGCCACGTAGCCCCGGACCTCCACCTGCGGCCGGAGCTCGGTGTAGCTTTCCAGCATGCGCATGTAAAGCTCCCGCTCGCCGGGAGGGGGAATCTCGTACAGCTTATGCACCACACCCGCCTCCATGTCCGGCGTGGCCAGAATCAGCGGGGCGTTGGCGGCCTGGTCCGAAAATCCGGTCCACCAGCGCGCTTTGGGAAAACGCCGCAGATACCAGGGGAGCGGCCAGAGGTTTTCCCGGCTGTAGACCTGTACCGGCATGCCGATACCATCCGGATGGGCTTTGGCGATGGCCTCGACTCGGCGGACGATGCTGAAAACTCCCGGACCGGTATGGGCGTAGACGAAAGGATTGCGGGGATCGGCATCCATCGGAAAGCAGGCGCGCCAGGATTGCCAGCCAAGATGCCCGGCTCCGAGGAGAAACAGCCAGATCACTGCTCCCCGGTACCAGGAAGCCGGGAAGAGGCGGTAAAGCCGGATGGTCCCGACACCGGCCAGCAGGATCCACCCCAGCCAGAACTGAATCAGGCACCAGGGGGTTTTGTAGGCGATTGCGGCATAAAGGGCTGTCAGAAAAATCGTGTAAAGGCCCAGGAATCGGAGCAGCGTCCGGTCCAGGTCCACCCGCGGATGGCGGCTGAGGCTCTCCCATAATCCCAGGCAGCCGAAAAGAAAAATAAAGCCCTCTGTCCACACCGGTCCACCGGGCTCCCGGAAAAACAGAATGGTCTGCAGGTAATAGTACCAGGGGTGGGTATGGAGGGCCGCGTCGTGGATCCGCACCAGATAAAGGAAATAGGCACGAACCGAGTCGATGACCCCCGGCCAGTGGGAAAAGAAGGAGCTGTAGAAAACAACGGAGCTCAGCAGGGCGGCGAGCAGGAAGGCGACCAGGTGCCGGCTTCGCCAAAAGGGGGCGGGATGTGCCGGGGACGGGTCCGCTGCCGGTCTACGGACGCATATGACCAGCGAGGCGGCTGCGGCGGCCAGGGACAGGCAAAAGGTCTCCTTGGTGGCATGCGAAAGGCCGAGCGCCAGGCCCGACAGAAGCAGCCAGCCGGGACGCGCGGAGCGGAAAAACCGGTAGCCGCAGGCCAGGAAGGCGCAACTGAAAAAAAGCAGCAGCATTTCCTGGATATAGTATCGGCTGTAATAAGCCATGACCGGGGAAACAGCCAGCAGGCAGGAGGCGGCGGCTACAGAGGGAAGCCCCAATCCGGACTTCCACAGCAGGAGGAGGGGGACCAGCAGCAGGCCGAACAGGGCCGGCACGGACCGCAGGAGTGCTTCACTCAGGTCGGTGTAGCGGTGAACTCCGCGGATCCAGGCGGGAAGGAGGGTGAAATAATTCAGGGTGGGTCCGTGGTACTCGCTGGGATCGTACCGGTACCCGCCCCCCTCGAGGAGCGTCCCCAGCTTGTCAGCGTGCACCGCTTCGTCGCAGTGCATGGGCCGCCGCTCCAGCCCGGGAAGACGGAGCAGGGCGGCCCATGCCGTGGACAGCAGAATCAGCAGCCAGAAAGCGAGGTTTTTCATTTGGCCGGCCGGCCAAACACCTCGACTTCCACCATATGGTTCAGCTCATTGGCGTTATTGCCGTTGCTGTAAAGGCGCACGTAGCGGGCTTTGGCCCCCTTGGCATCGATCAGCTTTCCTTCGGAGGTTTCCACGTAATTCATCTGCTTGCCGGCGCCCAGGCCGGAGGTGTTGTCATGGTCGTTGTTGAAAATCGTGCGGACGTTGCTGGTGAAGTCGCGGTCATCGGCCAGCTGCACGACAACATCGAAATAAACCCGTGGGGTTTTGTGGAAATGCCAGACAACCACGGCAAAAATCTCGTGAGCGGCGCCGAGGTCCACGGTTTCGTTCTGCAGGCCCGGCCCGAATTCCACGAAGCTGCCGTCTCCGGCCGATTTGTCGCCGTCGGTGAGCATCTCAATTTCCCCGATGGTGGGTTCCTTATCGCTGGCAGCGACCTTTTTTCCCTTGGAGATCAGGACAACGCCGGCCGGGGCCAGGAAGGGTTCCCTCGGCTTTCCGAGAGGTTTTTCCAGGTTGGGTACCTTGAGGTTCTGGGGCGTTCCTTCGAACATCGGCTTG
Organism: uncultured Acidobacteriota bacterium; assembly: GCA_903847975.1. Taxonomy (GTDB): domain Bacteria; phylum Acidobacteriota; class UBA6911; order CAINFC01; family CAINFC01; genus CAINFC01. Next base: position 71,516 of record CAINFC010000322.1, read on the forward strand.
GGCAGCTCCAGCGGAATGGGAACCAGCTTCTCCTGGGCCTGCACCGGGGTCACGGTCATCGATACCCCGAGAAAAAGAAGGGCAAACAGGCAGGAGCTCAGAACGGCGCCGCTGCCGGCCCAAATCCAGATACGGTTGGTTTTCATAGAATTCCTTCTCCTTATGGAATGAAATGGAAATGGATACCTGACTTTTAGAATCTCACAGAAAACGGATGGTTGCAAGATAGCGGAAGAAAATCTGAGGCTTGGGCATGCTCCCTGGATGCGGGAATTTACTGCGCCGGTTCCCGGGCTACCATGGACAAATAAACGAAGATGATTCCCGAAAGGAAAACGCCGAGCGTTGTGTAGCGATGCCAGAATAATAGCGAGTCCTGGCGTTCCGGCGTCAGCAGCGGGAACAGGGAGATGATGACCGAAACCGCTGCCGGTATGGACAGGGCGACCATGATCCAGAAAAAAATCTTCCGCAGGAGGACGGCATAGCTGTTGCGCGGGCCCATCTTGGAGGAGAAAGGATAGCGCAGTCTTCTCCAGTCGGCTTCCTGAAAGCGGTTCCGGTGTGCCCAGAGCAGCACGGTGAATACCAGGGAGGCGATGTAAACCGGAGCTGCCGTCGCATGGGTCATCAGATCGAAGCCCGTCAGGTGATGTTCCGCCGAGCTGGTTCCGGTATAGGCCGAATAGGCCAGAACCCCCATGGCTCCGAAGGTGACCGTGTAGGTACCCAGCCGGAAAGGGATCATCAGCAGTGGGGCTCTCGGCTTCCGGCTCCCGGCCATCTTTCCCTTCTGCAGAAAGAACCGTACCGTCCGGAAGATGCAATGAGCGGCGAGGATTACCAGAACCAGGGTCAGCCAGTTGGCCACGGTAGCGCGAAATATGTTCTCCATCGTTATCTCACTTTGTTTTTCATCCCTAATGATCCGTGCCGGGTCGGGCGGTTATTCCGATTCCTTCTCAAAAGAGAGTGCCTTCGACAGGCGTCCCAGCCCGCGGAATCCGTAAAGCAGGCAGAAACCGGCGAGCAGGCCCAGGGCGACCCAGATGCTGCCTTTCATCCAGGGGCGGTATACGAAAGAATCGCTCAGCTTGTCGATGTAGGTCCGGTCGAAAGATTTCTGAAACCAGCTCATCTCCCGGACCTGCTGCCGTTCGGCGGCTATGGGCGAGTCGACGGTCACCTGGCCGTAGAAGAAATTCTCATTTTTGGAGTGGCAGTCTTCGCAGTGGTTGACGCCCAAAGCCTGAGTGGCGGGGCGCACATCGTGGGCCATCGGCCAGTAGTAAGGCTTGGCCGCCTCGCTCTCCTCCTCCACCAGCCCGTTTTTCATGCCGTTCAGGGCATGCAGCTTGCCGCCGCTGACATAAACGGGGCGCCCGGCGCCCGGTTCGCTTTTGCCCAGGGCCTCCAGTAGCGAGGCCATCTGGGCAGCCGTCCAATCCGGCCAGCTGCCGTCGGCCGGGATTTTCCACTGTTCCATCAGCTTGCCGGCCTTCAGGCGGACGGTATCGGGCGGCAGAGGGCTGACTTTCCCGCCGGCTTCATATCCCCAGAAGGAAGGCCAGATCGCCTTATAGGTGCCGATTCTGCCGTTTTCGTCTTCGGCCAGCAGGGGGTACTGGATGTGCGGAAGGGCCATCGGGGCCTTGTTGACATTGCGCATACCCAGGAAATGGGTCTGGCTGGTCTTCTGGTATCGCACCTGGCGATCCGGCCAGGGACCGGAGTGGCATGCCGTGCAGTGCAGCTTGGTAAAATGAATCGAAGGAAACCCCTTGTGGGTTGGCCGCGGAGCGGCCATGCGTCCGGCGGTCGGAGCCGCAGAGGCCCCGGTTGCCCCTTCGCCAAGATGGCATCCCTTGCAGGTCAGGGCGGCTGCGGCGGGATCGCCGCCCCGGGCTGATTCGCCTTCATATCCCCGGACGATGCGATGGTCAAGGCTGTTGCGATGGCAGTCCACGCAGGTGAACCCGCGGCTCATGTGGATATCTTCATCGGCCTTCCAGCGATCCACGCCGAGCTGTGCGGTGTCGGCGTTGGAGTGGCAGAAATAGCAGCGCTTGGCCGGTACGGTTCGAACCAGGTCAAAGGCCACTTTGCTGCCGGCCCAGAAGCGGCTTTCGGCGTAGGCGGTCTTGGGCTGCTTGTCCCGGAGGCCGTCTTCCACATTGCCCAGCAGATAATCGTAAGTGGAAGGCATGGCGGAGGCGCTGCCGGTGACGGCGGCGAGACCGCTGGAGGCGGCCGGAGCCCAGCGGAAATTCTCCCGAAGAATCTGGATGGCATATTCCGCATGGTCGTAAGCCGGGCTGTCGTCATGGCAGGTCAGGCAGTTGACTTCCACTTCGCCGGACAGCTCCCAGCGCGCAGCCGGATCTTCTTTCCGGGGGTCGGCATCGGCGCTGATACCTCCGGCCGTCCTTCCGGCGAAAAGGCGCGCAAACTGCCAGCGCGAGATGCCTGCCTCCTGGGGATGAAAGGTGCCCGGCCAGTGGCGATAAGACAGGGGAATCTGGGTGCCCGTCTGGGCATCGGCGAGAATCCACGGCTGCCCTTTGCGGCCCGGCGGAATGCCATTCTCCGTGGAGTTGAAATGCCAGCCGTTCCGGATCATGTCGTAGTCGTGACACTCGCCGCAGGTCGTCCGCGTGCTGAAGGGCAACGGCGGTTTGACATCGGGCAGCACCACGTCGCCCTCGGCAATGCGTAGTGGAATCAGGTGCGCCGGGTGAGCCCGGCTTCCGTCGCTGAAGTCGCCCAGCTTCGGCTTCTTGGGTTCGGGAGGATTAGCGGGAGGCGGATCGGCTCCCTGAACTCCCCATGCGGCGGCGAAAAAAAGCAGGGTGCTGATCCTGAGGATCCTGCGGTAAGCCTCTCTGTTCTGCTTCATGTATGGAATAGGGGGTCTGCAAAGGGTTATTGTCTAAACCTCGAACTCGCCGGGCGAGAACTCCAGCTTTATGGCTTTGTCCACTGCCTCGTTCACTTTCAGGACGGCAACGGCGGTTTCGAATCCGATTTCACCCGGGCAGTTCAGCTTCGCTTTTCCGCGGATGGAATCGAAGAAATTTTCCAGGTGAGGCTGGTGGTACTTCTTTTTCATGGGGACTGGAATGCTGTAACTCGGCGGGGGAGCGGTTTCCCGAACGTCCAGGGTGACGGCAGGCGCGCCTGCCGCCGGCTTCGGCTCCTCCTTGGGAGCCAGAATATAGCCCCGCTTCACCCACTGAGCCCAGTCCGGAGCGTTGCCCACATCCCGGTACAGGGCGCCCTTGCCGGCCGACTCGCTGATTTCCAGGGTACCTTCGTCTCCCATGAACACTTCAAAGTAGCCGCCGAAGCCGTTGGTGGTCAAAGTCTGGTAGAAGGCACGGACGGTACCGCGCCTGGTCTGGTATTCGTACACCGTCAGGACGGTATCGTACCATTCGTGGGTGGCTTTGCTGTAATAGTCCGTTCCGCCGCTGGCAATCACCGAGCGGGGAGGAGTGCCCAGGAACCAGGTGAATATGTCGATCTGATGGGATCCAAGGTCGACGATCGCTCCTCCACCCAGGCCTTTGTACCAGCGCCAGTTGAGAAACTGTTCCATGGAGCGGAAGCCGTACTTTTCAAGAGTGGCCTGAGGAATGTGGTACTTCTCGGGCATGGTCAGGAAATCTTTTTTGGCCCGATTCCACTGCCCGGCGATATTGGTGATGTTGCCGAGGAGCCGGGCCTCCTGGATCAGCTTCTGGTAGGCATGGATGTAACGCGGGTTGCTCCGGCGCTGGTGGCCGATCTGCAGAAATTTTCCGGTTTCGCGGGAGGTGCGCACCATCTTCCGGGCGTCCTCGAGATTGGTGGACATTTCTTTTTCGCAGTACACGTGCAATCCGGCCTTCATGCACTCGATGGCGTGTTCGGCGTGCCAGAAATCGGGCGTGGCGACGATCACCGCATCCAGGCGATCCTTCTCCGCGGCCAGCATCGCTTTGTAGTCGTTGTAGGGCCGGTTTTCGTGCTTGAATTTGGCCAGGCTGCGGGTCATCCGTTTGAGGTTGTACTCCTCCCAGATATCGCAGACAGCAACAAAGCGCACATTGGGAATTTGCAGAGCGGCATCCACCAGGACCTGTCCCTGGGCGCCCGCTCCGATCAGGCCGACCTGAATTTCGTTGGTGATCCTGCTCCGGGCCGCCGCGGGACGAGAGGAAGAGATTAATAGCCCGGCGCCCAGACTGCCGGCCGTTGCCATGAAACCGCGCCTATCCATTGGGTTGATAGAGTTGTTTTCTGTCATGGTTAATTCTCCTTATCGAACAAATCCAAATATAAATACGCCTGTCTTTTTAAAATGTTACCTTGAACTTGCCTTGCCGAAGCATTGGGATTAAAAACCATCTGGCGGAAAACATCAAGAGGATTTTTAGGGGGGAGGAGGAGACTATCCGGAACCCCTGGGGTTCTCGTCTTTTTGCGCCTTTATCGGGGGAGGATGAAGCGGTAATTAAGTCCCCCAACCCCTTTCGGGGTTCTGGGACTTTTTGCCGGGTCATCGGGGAGGACGGAGGTGAAAAGAATCCTGACGGGGCGAAATGCTTCCCGTTCCGCACAAAGCCCCCGGGAAGCGATAGTGTATTGAAGAAAGAGCCCTGGAAGGGCGGCCTAAAGCAAACGGTAAAAAGGATTTAGGTCGCTATCACAGGGCTCGGATTTTACAACCTTAACGATATCCGGTCTTTCGCCCCGCGCCAGGCTTGGCACAGGGCGTGCGGGAAGGGTTATTTTTTGACCAGACGAATGCTGCCGTTGACGGTTTCCAGTTGGATTTTCCCTTTGCCGCTGCCCAGGGAACCGCTCATCTCTTTTCCCACCAGATGTTTCTTTACCTCGAAAGGAAAATCGGTCTGGATGGATCCGTTCACTGTTTCCGCTTCCGCGCGCACATCCGTCAGGTCCGGAACAGTCATTTTGATGCTCCCGTTTACCGTTTTAAGAGAGGCATCCGCGACATTCTGGCCTGCCAGGGCTTCCACATCAAGCCCCCCGTTTACCGTTTGACCATCCACCCGGCCCGAGCATCCTCTCAGCCTTCCGTTTCCATTCACAGTCTGGAATCGGACCTCGGAAGACATTCCTTCGATGTCGACATTGCCGTTCACGGTTTCAATCTGTTTCAAAACAACCGTCTTCGGCAATGTAACGTTATACTTTGCGGAAAAATTCCCGTTTCTGACTCCTTTCGGGTAGATGGTTTCGACCTCCACGCTGTCCGCGACCGCCCGCACCTCGATCTTCAGTTCAGCCAGCAATTCCGCGGAGGCCGCTTCCTTGATAGCGATGATCTGTACGCTGGGCTGCTCCCAGGTCCGGATGACCACCTCGCCATTCACGTTGGACAGCCGGAACTGCCCGTTGGGGGACAGGGGAAGAACCTTCCTGAATTCCTCCTTGAATTGCGCCAGGCAGGAAATACCCAGGAACAGCAGGGCCAGAAAGGTCATTCCCGGGGAAACGCGCTTTATCGCTGTGTTTTGCAGTTTGCTTTTCATTTGTATGCTCCTTTTCGTTGGTTGAATCCGGGACACTCGGGAGTCCTGCATGAGGCCTACTGTGCCTGGATTTTAAGGTTTCCACTGAAGGTTCGCACCCGCAGATCGGCATCGCCGGATCCGAACGTGGAAGAAATGCTGTGACCGGTGTGCCGGTTTGATTCCCCGGCGATATTTTCAGTGACGGGCTGCGTGAATTCCGAGCGAAAATCGCCGCTGAATGTCTTGGCGGTAAGGCGGAAGGAAGAGCTTTTCGGTATTCTGACGGTCACATCTCCACTGTGGCTGTTCAGCGTATAGCTGCCGCTTCTGGCCAGCGGAGTTTCCATGTACAGGTCCCCGCTGGTGGTTTCCGCCGAGGTGAAAAAGAGATTGGACTGGAGGATTTTGGAATCTCCGCTGACCGAAGATGTGGTCAGCCGCCCCTCCAGGCCCTGCGCGTTCAGGTCCCCGCTGATCGATTTCAGCGTGACCTCGCCTCGCGCCTGGTCGATCCGAATATCCCCGCTTACGGTTTCCGCCGTGATTCTTTCCCCGAGGTTCTTCAGGGCCAGGTCCCCGCTTACCGTTTTCACCTGGATATCTCCGCGCAGGCCGGAAACGGCAACATCCCCGCTTACCGAACGGGCTTCCAGATTGCCCGCATCCGGCATGACGATCTGGATCTTCACATCGCTGGAGTCCCCGGATCCGCCGAACCAGCGGGAAAAGTCAACTCCGGACCGGTCGGGGTGCTTGACTTCCACCCGGACCCGGTTGCCGGTCTGTTCCATAATGATTTCGATTTTCGGGTCCTTCTTTTCGGAGGTGACCCGGACCTCGCTGATCTTCTCGCCGGTAATGGTAATCGTTCCCGAAATGTCGCTGACCGAGACGGTCGGCGTACCGGTTACCTTAAAGGTTTTTTCTTCCCGCTGAGACCAGGCGGTAGTGGTTCCCAGGGCCAGCAGGCCAAGGACAAGACAACGTTTAAAATACGAAGAAAGGCTTTTCATGATGATTCCTCCTAAATACCATTGACGTTTAAAACCGATTTCAAAACGGCGAGCTTTTTCTGGCATGCCTGGATCAGAAAATTACCGGCATCTTCGTCCGCCGGATTTTTCTGAACCAGCCGATGGCTCTCGCTGATGGCTTTGTCCAGGGCTGCCAGATTCGCCTCGACCACCGCCCATTCCTCCGGGTGCCATTCCGCTTTGGATTTTTCCAGGGCAAGGGCCACGTGGGTGATCGCTTTCTGGAGCTGCATGACCGTCAGCTGGACCTCCATCTGGCGGGCCAGCAGGGCGGCGTCCGCCTGTCCCGTCCGGTCGGCTCTCCAGTAAGCTCCGATTCCGACCCCGACAAGAACCAGGCAGGCGGCCAGAGCTCCATAGGCCAGCCGCCGATAGAAAAGAAGCTGTCGCTCGAGCCCCTCCAGAAGAGCGGAGCGGTTTACGGAGACGGGAAACGGCAACGCCGTAATCAACCCATCCGCCTGGAGGCGGCGGCGGAGAGCGGACCATTGTTCGGCACCGGCCGGGACCGGCTTGATTTGCCGGCATCCGGAGGCAATCTGCCGAAGATCCCTCTCCAGGGACTGGCAGGCGGCGCAGTCTCGCAGATGGCTCCTCAGCGCTTCTTCCCGGTCGCGGGACAGAGTCCCGTCGATCCACTCGGAAATATTTTCACTCCATGGCTTGCAGTTCATGGCTTCTTGCTCCTTAACTCCTTTGCGGCTGCTTCCTTCCCAGCAGCAGCTCTCTCATTTTCAGCCGCGCTTTGTGCAGCTGGGACTTGCTGGTGCCCACGCTGCATCTCTGCAGGGCGGCGATCTCTTCATGCTCCCATCCTTCCACGTCGTGCAGCACCAGGACGGCCCGGTACCCGGCAGGAAGCTCCGCCATCGCCTTTTCCAGGTCCACGGACTGCCACACCTGCGGGGCGGCTTCGGCCGGCATTGAAGCGGAATAGGGATCCGTCCGGATTTCGACTTCCTCCAGGGGTTCCCAGGCCGGATCCGACTGACGCAGCCGGCTGATCACGTTGTTGGCTACAACACGGTACAGCCAGGTCCCGAGCGCCGAATCTCCCCGGAATTGAGCCAGGTTTCGGAAGGCGCGCATAAAACCGTCCTGCAAAAGGTCCTCTGCGAGGTGGTAATCTCCGGCCATCCTCAGGCAAAGGGAAAAAATCCTGTCTTTATATCTCATGAAGATCTCTTCGCAAGCCGTATCTTCGCCGGCGGCGGCACGCGCCGCCAATTCCTTTTCCAGGCGAAGGTTTTCGGCTGCTCCTCCGGGCTTCGGTCTTTTTCGAAAGAAATTCATGTTTTTCATCTTTTTAGACCCAGGAAGGGGCTTCCGGGTTGCCCGGTTAAAAAAAGAAAATTCGCTCGCTCTTCCCGGGGGAGAATCCGCCTGCTATCAGCGGAGAAACCGCTGCAGACGCAGCCCGGCGTCGATCCCCTTTTCCCGGGAGAATCTTGACTTCGTGCTTATTTCTAGAATACACTCAGGTCGGGAAGGTTTTATATGGGTAATTTAGGTTTTCAGGAAATATTGCTGATTTTTACCATTGCGCTGATCTTTTTCGGCCCGCGAAAGCTGCCGGAAATCGGCAAGACGATCGGTAAAAGCCTGGCGGAATTCAAAAAAGCCACCAACGATCTTCGGAACACCTGGGAAGAGGAGGTCCGCAAGGAAACCGAAGGCCTGCAATCGGCTGTCAACACGTCCGAACTGACCGAGTCTTTTCACCAAAGCAGCTACGACAGCTACGGAGAATCGAACTACAGCTACCCCCCCGTCGAAAATTCCGACAGCGGTCAGGGAAGCGCCTCCGTACCCTCCGGCGACGACTACTACTCCGGAACCGAAAGCCATTCGGACAGCCCGGGAACGGAAGGTCACCTGGAACCCAACAGCAGTTACCAGGCGGAGGCATCCCCAGGCGAATCCGTGGCAGCCGAATCCGGCCTGTCCGCTCCGGATCCCTCTGCCGCTCCTGCGCCGGAAGCCGCTGAAGGAGTTGTTGCCGAACGATGATTGATGACGAAAACGATTCCGAGCTTGGCGGAAAGATGACCTTTCTGGAGCATCTCGATGAGCTCCGCCGCCGGCTCATTTATGTGCTGGCCTTCATCACCGTCGGATTTCTGGTCAGCTGGATTTTCGCAGAGAAAATCTACGATTTCATCGCCCGGCCGATACAGCCTTTCCTCGGCGAGAACGGGAAGCTGGTTTTCACCAAGCCGACCGAGGCCTTCAGCATGTATATGCGCGTGGCCATTTTCGCCGGGATTTTCTTCACCGCACCGCTGATCATCCACCAGGTCTGGCTGTTCATTGCCCCGGGTTTGTACCGCAAGGAAAAGCGTTTCGCCCTGCCGTTTGTGGTCTCTTCCCTGTTTCTTTTTGTCGGCGGCTCCGCTTTTGCCTATTACATCGTGCTGCCGGCGGCCTACAAATTCCTGATCAATTTCGGGAGTGCCTTCCAGCCCCTTATCAAAATAGACGAGTATTGGGACCTGACCAGCACCATCCTTCTGGGCTTCGGCCTGATTTTCCAGATGCCGGTCATTGTGGCTTTCCTTTCCCTTTTCGGGATCGTGACCCCTCGCTTTCTCTGGAAAAATTTCCGGTATGCCGTTCTGGTCATTTTCATTATCGCCGCCGTCATTTCCCCGACACCGGATGCGGTTACCCAAACGGTCTACGCGGCTCCGATGATCGGTCTCTACGCCATCAGCATACTCGTTTCGCTGTTTTTCAAGCGACGCCGGGACAAGCGGGAAAAGGAACTCTGGGGCGATTCGGCCTGACCTCCCTTCCGGTTCTTCTTGTCTTCCTGTGAAATGCTTGGGCTCACAGGAAGGACGGAAGAGCGGGAAGAAAGATGGAAGGGCCTGTCGCCTGGGCAAGGCGACTATATGCCAGTTTGCCTTCAATAAAGCCCGGTGCTTCCAAACCCGCCCTGGCCGCGAGCCGTGTCGTCCAGCTCCGCTGACTCCCGGACTACGGCGGAGACCACGGGCTGGATCAGCATCTGAGCAATTTTCATCCCCTTTTTCACCAGGAAAGGCCGGTCTCCAAGGTTGGTCAGCACCACGCGGATTTCTCCGCGGTATCCGGCATCCACCACTCCCGCCAGGCAGTGAACTCCCCCGAGGGAAAGACCGCTCTTGTCCCACACCAGGCCGACATGCCCCTTGGGGATCGCCATTTGAATCCCGGTGCCCACGCCGGATATGGCTCCCGGCTCCAGCCGGCAATCCGCGCAGGAAAACAGGTCCATGCCGGCATCTCCCTCGTGCTGGTATACGGGCAATCGGGCTTCGGAATCCAGCTTCTTTACCTTTACTTCCATTGGCAACGCCTCCCGGATCGAAATCGGTCATTATATTGGATAATCTCGCAAAAAAACAGCAGGAACCCCATAAGGGATTTCACGGGAGCGGATAATCCAACAATAAAATGGGCTTTTTAATTCCTGCGGCTTGCTGCTATTATTGAGTGGAACGGTAAGTGCTTTATTTTTTTTGGAAGCGGGTGCCTGGCAGACCGGACCCGCCGACGTTATACTTATTCTTTTAAATCGGGAGTGACCCTCTATGTCAGACAAAGCGGCTGCGGAAAGCGCAGAGGCAAAACCGGCCAACAGCAAGAAACTGATCCTGATGATTGCGGGCGGGGTGATGCTGCTGGTGATCGTGGGCGTCGTTCTGTTTTTACTTCGCAATACCCTGTTCGGCCATGGAGAGGCGACGACTGCCTCCCACGAAACGCCTGCCAAAGCGGCCGCGAAAAAGGCCGAACCGGCTGCCGAGGAAGAAGAAGCGCCGGCTCCCAAGAAAAGCAGCAAGAAGAAAAGGAAATCCGCCGATGTTGCCGGTCTGGTGCCGCTGGAGCCTTTCACCGTGAACCTGCAGGATCCGGAAGGGAACCGCTATATGCGGCTGGTGCTGCAGCTCGGCCTGGAAAATGCAGCGGGAGTCAAGACCGCCGAGGAGCCGATTGTCAAAGCCAAAATCCGCAATGCGGTCCTGCGGTTTATCACCACGCTGACTGTCGAGGATGTCCTGTCCAAGGAGGGAAAAGAAAAAATCGTATCCACAATCATTGACCGGGTCAACGAGGCATTGGATGAAGAACTGGTCAGCGATGTATTCATCATCGATCTGATTGTGCAGTAGGATCGTCGGGCCATGAACCAGGAAAAACCGGAAGCGGCAGGCGCTGAGCCCATCACCTATAAAGGTCTGGAGGATTTTCAGGATATCACCCTGATGGTGGAAGCCCAGCTTGGCCAGACCCATATGCGCATCCGGGATTTTCTGGCCCTGGCTCCCGAATCGATCGTGGAGCTTCCCGTCTCCGAAGGGGACTACATCAGCGTTTACGCCAACAACAAATTGATTGCCCGGGGGGAGATTATCGTGGTGGAAGGCAGCGTGAGCGTGCGGGTGACGGAGGTGATTATTCCACACTCCGGAATCCGGGTCTGACCTGAACCACCATCCTGTCCCGGGACTGAGTATTAAGTGAAATGACGCGCCCTAATGCCTTTCGTTTGCAGCGGACCCTGCTGCTCTTCTGGGTAGCTTGCCTAGCTCTCTCTCCGGCCATCGCCCAGAGAAGGCGCAGCCCCGCCAAGGCGACCACCACCACTCTTTCGGAAGCGACCACGACTCCGCCGAGCACCACGACCCTGCCTCCCTCACCCGGCACGAGCATGGCGGCTCCTTCCGCAGCCGCTCCGCCGTCGACCGTTCCGGCCCGGCTGGGGGTGCCCGATCCGAGTCCCACCGTTCCCCAGGGACCCTCCTGGGGAGGGATGCTGGGCGCTTTTCTTTTTGTCGTCTGCCTGGCGGCCCTCTGCTCCATCGGGGCCGCCTACTTCATGCGCGGCAAAACCATACCCTGGCTGAACCGGCTTCAGGATCGGGGCGGCTCCAGTTCGGTCCGGGTTCTGGAGTCCATTCCGCTGGGACAAAGGCGCTATCTGACGGTGATCGACATCGGCGGAGAGAAGCACCTCCTGGGCTTGACGGCCAGTTCCATCCAGTACCTCACCCGGATCCCGCCGGCGGAAAGTACCGGTGCGGCCAGGGGCTCGGCAACCGGTTTGCCGGTGAGCAGTGCCGAGCAGGCTTCCTCCGGCCTCCTTCCGCCGGAACCTGCCCCGGGGCGGGAAACACCTCCTTCCACGGTCCCGGTAGGTACCTTCGAGGAGGAGTATCGGAAACTGAAGGCCCGGCTGAGCGGAAAATGAAACGGTTGACCTTACTGATCCTTTTGGCCGCAGCCGCCTGGCTCTGGCTCAGCCCGCCGCTGATGGCTGCGCAGCCGCCTGCACCCGCGGTGGAGCTGCGCTTCAATTCCGGAAACCAGTCCCTGAGCCTGCCGCTGCAGATCCTGCTGCTGATGACCGCCCTGACATTCCTGCCGGCGGTCCTGATGTGCATGAGCTCCTTCACGCGCATCATCGTGGTCCTGCATTTTCTGCGGCAGGCTTCCGGTTTGCAGTCGGTGCCCAACAACCAGATCCTGGTAGGCCTGTCCTTGTTTCTCACTGTTTTTATCATGTACCCGGTGGGGGAAAAAATCAATTCCCAGGCCCTGCAACCCCTGCTGAACAACCAGATCGGCTATGAGGAAGCCGCCAGCCGGACGGCGGTTCCCCTGCGGGAATTCATGATCCGCTATACCCGCGAAAAGGACATTGTTCTGTTTCTGGAAATCGGCAAGTATTCCCGCCCGGCCAATCCCGGCGAGATTCCCATGCAGGTCCTGGCTCCCGCTTTCCTGATTTCGGAACTGAAAACCTCCTTTCAGATCGGCTTCCTGCTGTTTCTGCCGTTCCTGGTCATCGACATTGTGGTCTCCGCCATCCTTCTTTCCATGGGAATGATGATGCTCCCCCCGGTGGTGATTTCCACCCCCTTCAAAATCCTGCTGTTCGTCATGGTGGACGGATGGAACCTGCTGATTCATTCCATCGTGCGGAGTTTTTTGTAGCGGCCCGGAAGGCATGGAATAACCGATTGTAGCCCCCCCCAGCAAGGGAGGAGAAACGGAGTTCGAAAGGATGACCAGCGATACTGTATTGTTTCTGGCCCGCCAGGCCCTGGAGACCATTCTGTGGATTTGCGGGCCGGCCCTGGTTGCCGGTCTGATTGTCGGGGTGACGATTTCCATTTTTCAGGTGGCCACCTCCATCCAGGACCCCAACCTTTCCACCCTGCCGCGCATCGTGGTCATGACACTGGTTCTTTTCCTTACCATGCCCGCCATTCTCAACACCATGATCCGCTATACGGTGGCCATCTTCGAAAGCATTCCCAAATTCGCTCGTTGACGGCGGCGATGCAAAACTATCTGTTTGCGGAAGACTGGCTGATACGGATTTTCCTGATCTGGGTCCGGACTTCCACCATTTTTGTGGCCGCTCCGTTCTGGAGCCACCTGATGATTCCGGCCTCCGTCCGGATTCTGGCCGCCCTGGGACTTAGCTATGCCTTGGTGCAAAGGAGCGATTTTATTCCCTGGCCCGCCTCCATCGCCGGGCCGGGCGGAGTGATCCTGGCGGTCCTGTGGCAGGTTTTCTGGGGTTTGATCATCGGCTGGATCGCCCAGCTGGTTTTTGCCGGACTGCATCTGGCGGGTCACCTGGCCGGGACGATGCTGGGATTCGCCATGGCGAGCATTGTCGATCCGATCACCCAGGCGGAAAACCCGCTGGTCTCGGTCTTTTTTACCTGGCTCGGGCTCATGGTCTTCCTGGCTTTCAACGGGCACCACATGATTCTTCTGGCCCTGGCCCGCAGCTTCGAAGTGGATACCCTTTTCGTTCAGTCGGTCACCCGGGAGCAATGGGTGGAGCTGGCCGTGCAGGCCGGGCAGTTCTTCGTCTTCGGTTTGCGCATCGCTGCGCCGGTTGTGGCGCTGATTATTCTGGTCGATTTTACGGTGGCCCTCTCGGGGAAGCTGTCCCCGCAGATCCCGATCCTGGTCATCAGCTTTGCCATTAAAATTCTGGCAGGCCTGATGGGCCTGGGACTCTGCCTTTATTTTTTCTCCGGCTCCGTTTATCAGTTTTTCACCCAGCAGATGGCGTGGCTGGAGAAGTGGCTGAAAGCGGCCGCCTTATATTGATAATCCGGTAAAAAGTCCCTCTCCCGATCCGAAATGCCCTGATTGCTTCTTTTTCCCTTCCCGATCTTCCCCTCGTCCTATGAAATGATTGGGCTTACAGGAAGAGAGGAAGAGCGGGAAGAAAGGCGAAAGGGCGGGTCGAAAGAAGATGGTTACTATTTGCCGGGCCGTCATAGTGGATGACCCGGCATAAAGTATTCAACAGCCCTGAAGGGGCGAAATGATTCCAGCCCGGGGTGAAGCCCCGGGAAGCGATGTTGTATTGCATGTCGAGCCCTGTAAGGGCGGCCTAAAACGCGCGGGCATTTGGATTTAGGTCGCCCCTACAGGGCTCTGATTTCCGA
>CAINFC010000323.1 GCA_903847975.1 uncultured Acidobacteriota bacterium
CCGGGGTTGGCGCGCTTCGCGCCTACCCCGGGTAGGGATGTTCGGAAGAAACAACCCTGAAAGGGTTGCGCAAAATCCAGGTATGCCAGGTGTTGCGCAGCCCTCACAGGGCTGTTTGTGAAATATCCGCCTACCCGGGGTAGCGCCTGCGGCGCAACCCCGGGCTGTGATCCGGAACCCCTTTGGGGTTCCAGACTTTTTGCCGGGTTGTCAGGGAAGACACTTCCGCAACAGTCCTGCGGGACATTAGCGCGTAAAGCCGAATACTCATTCCCGGCTAGCGGGTAAGCTTCAGCATGACCACTCCGTGGCCCGCCACGCTCTCCGTGATCTCCCCTTCCGCCGTGCCCTTGTTGGCGTGGGACCAGAGATCGCGCACCTTTCTCTTCCCCGTGATTCCCGTCTCGGACAGCGAAGCCTTGACCGGAGCCGGCTCCTCGGCGCGGTTGAACAGTCCGACCGCCCAGGCGTCGCCCGACAGCGGCCGGACCCACACTTCGGTCTTTCCGCTCCGGCTCAGCCGGTAAGCCTGCTTGCCTAAGGCGTCCTGGTTTACCGCGATCACCTCGCGGTTCAGCAGGATGGCCCGTGTCGCCTCGCTCATCTGGCGGATGTCGTTGCCGGCGAGCAGCGGAGAAGCGGCAGCGCCCAGAGGCTCATGTGGGTTCGGTATTCGGTGTCGGTCATTCCTCCGTTGCCGACTTCCAGCATATCGGGATCGTTCCAGTGGCCGACGCCTGCAAATTTCGTCCAGACGTCCTGTCCGAATCCGATCTGCTCCATGGAAGCCCAGGTGTCGCGGATGTCTCCCGTGGTGCGCCAGAGATTGCCGCCCGTCCTGGGGCCCCATTCGCCGACGCCGTTCTGGCCGTACTGGCAGATGGCAAAGACGATCGGCCGGCCGGCCCGGGCCAGGGCCACCGCCATCTTCTGGTAGGCGGCCCGCTGCTCTTCGGCGGTTTGATGAACGGCCCGGGCGCTGCACCAGTCGTATTTCAGGTAGGCCACGCCCCAGCCGGCATAGGTGGCGGCGTCCTGCTCCTCGTGCCCGTAGCTCCCTTCGTACTGCGTGCAGGTCCTCGGGCCGGGGGAGGAATAGATGCCAGGCTTCAGGCCTTTGGAGTGAACGTAAACCCCGAGCGCTTTCATGTCCGGGAATCGCTCGTTGGCGCGGATCAGGCCCTTTTCGTCGCGCCGGCCCTGCCAGCCGTCGTCGATGTTCACGTAAAGGTAGCCGGCATCCCGCATGCCGCTGGAGACCATGGCGTCGGCGATCTCCCGTACCAGGGCGTCGCTGATCTGCGTCCGGAATTTGTTCCAGCTGTTCCAGCCCATCGGCGGGGTTTTGGCCAGCCCGTTGTAGGGAGGTCGACCAGGGCGGGAAGCGGAAGTTTCGGCGGCGGGGCCAGAGCCGCCAGCCTCTTCCGGGCTTCCTCCGCGCTGAGCCGCCGTGCGGTCATTTCCATGGGCATTCTCATTCCGCCGCCGCCGGGAGGATTTCCGGGCCGGGGAGCTCCGCCGGCGGGCGGGCGGCGCCGAAAGTAGCAAAATTTTTCAGGAACCCATGCGGAAAAATGTTATACAATAGGCCATCGTACCAATGGGGTTTCTTTTTTATAAGTTGGACAACTTTTTCAAAGAAGTTATTGGAGGAATTCGATGAAAAGAAACTGTACCGCCACAAATTCCCGAGCACATTTGTGGCTTTTGCTGCTTACTTTGCTTTTCCTGCCTTCTCTCCTTTCGGCCCAGGAGTTTCGCGCTAAAGTTACCGGTCACGTTACTGATCCTTCCGGGGCCTCGGTGCCCGACGCCATTGTTCAGGCCCGCAACCTGGCCACCAATGAGCTGGCCACCACCACTGCGGATGCCGAAGGCAGCTACACCATTCCGTTTTTAAAGCCTGGAAATTACAACCTGTCGGCGGAAGCCGCCGGCTTCAAGAAAGTCGTCAAGGAAAACCTGGTTCTCAACGTGGGGCAGACCGCCACCATTAATTTGTCGCTGGAGCTTGGGGCGGTCAACGAGACAGTCACGGTGACCTCGGAAATCCCGCTGATGGAAACAGCCCGCGCCGACCGCGGCCTGGTGATCGACACCCAGCGGGTTACTGAATTCCCGCTCAACGCCCGCAACCCGTTCATGCTTTCCACTCTTTCCGCCGGGGTCAACTTCAACGGCAATATCATCTACCAGCGCCCCTTCGACAACGGGGCCATCGCCGACTGGAATATCAACGGCGGCTACAACCGCAACAACGAGTTCCTGCTGGACGGAGCGCCGAACAACGGCCAGGCCGGCAACAACAACATCGCCCTGGTTCCTTCGGTGGACGCCGTTCAGGAGTTCAAGATACAGACCAACTCCTTCGACGCCCAGTACGGCAAGTCCGGGGGCGGCATCGTCAACGTGACCATGAAGAGCGGCGGCAATACCGTTCACGGCACGGTCTACGAGTTCGCCCGCCGATCGCAGTGGGACGCCAACAGCTTCCAGAACAACGCCGCCGGCAGGGACAGGCTGGGCTGCGGATCCAGCAGTTCCGCCACGGATGTGGCCTGCCGCGACACCGCCAAGGGGCACTACCTCGATCAGTACGGCTTTACCGTCGGGGGCCCGGTCTTCATACCCAAACTGTATGACGGACGCAACAAGAGCTTTTTCTTTTTCGCCTACGAGGGATACCGCGAGGGCACACCAACGCCTCTCTCGCTGTCCTTTCCGGCCCCGGAATTTCTGCAGGGCGACTTCCGCAACCTGAAGGATACCAACGGCAACCTGATCACCATCTACGATCCGGCCACCGGTCGAAACGTGAACAACGTCTGGACCCGGGACCCCTTTCCCAACAACCAGATCCCTGCCAACCGGTTCCACCCCGTCGCCCTGAAGATATTGAGCCTCTATCCCAAGCCCAACACCGCCTCTTCCGGCTCCTTCTACTCGCAGAACAACTTTTACGAGCAGAGCGTCGATGCCGACGATTTTTACAACATGATGTTCCGATTCGACCAGAATATCGGCGACAAGCACCGCATCTTCTTCCGCGAAGCCAACAACGACCGCACCGAGATCCGTCCGACCAACGGCATCAGCGGGGCCGGCGCGGACGGCCAGCTGCCGCTGAAGCGCATCAACCACGCCTACGTGTTCGACTGGGTGGGCACATTGAAGCCCACCATGATCGCCAACATGCGGGTATCCTGGAACCGCTACGTGGAAGGCTCCCGCGGCGACCCCAACAAGGGGCACTCGCCGGCGGAGGTCGGGTTTCCCACTTCCCTGGTTAACCAGCTTTCGGTGACCGACTGGTTCGGCCGCTATCAATTCGACAACTATCAGGCCATCGGCCGATATTTCAGCTTCAACTATACCAACACCTTCTCCATGAACCCCAATGCTACATGGATCGTCCGGGATCATTCCATTCATGTCGGCATGGATTATCGCACCATCGTCTATAACAATCAGAATGTGGGTAATCCGTTCCTGCTCAATGCCAGCAAGGGGTTCACTCAGAAGGTTTACAATACCGCCGATTCCCTGAGCGGAAATTCCATTGCCTCCTTTCTGATCGGAACGGTCGGCAGCGGCTATGCGGATTACAATGTGCTGCCCTCTTTCGTGCAGCGCTACTACGCCCCCTTTATCCAGGACGACTGGAAGGTGAGCCGCAAGCTGACGGTCAATCTCGGCTTGCGCTGGGATTTAAACCTGGCGCCCTTCGAGCGCTATGACCGGCTGAACCGCGGCTTCGATCCGAGCGTGGTCAGCCCGGTGGACAAGATGTTCGATCACTCCAAGTTTCCCGACCTGCCGATTACCACCGTCAAGGGGGGCTTGCTTTTTGCCGGAACCGGCGGCAATCCGCGCCGTGCCGGCAACATCGACTGGACGGCCATTCAGCCCCGCCTGGGATTCGCCTACCAGATCACCCCGAAGATGGTGGCCCGCGGCGGGTGGGGCCGCTACTACATGAACCCCATGAACGATTACCATCAGACCGCCGGTTACAGCTACCAGACTCCGATCGTCACCTCTCTGGACAGCAGCCGGACTCCTATCGCCAATCTGCTGAGCAATCCCTTTCCATCGGGAATTACCGCGCCCACCGGGAACACCCTGGGTCTAAGCACCTTCCTGGGCCGCGCGCCGACCTTTTTCGATCCGACCTTCAAGATCCCCTATGTCAACCAGTTCTCCTTCGGCATCCAGTTCCAGCTGCCGATGCGCTCCAGCCTGGAGGTTTCCTATGTCGGCAACCGTTCCCACAAGCTGCAGAATTTCATGAACTACAACGAATGGGACCTGGCTTTCCGCCAGAAGTGCAATCCTCTGGAAGGAGGGAATCCCAGCTACTGCGACGCGCTGGTGCCCAATCCATTTTATGGTCTGGCCCCCTTTGCCGGAACCAGCCTGGGAACCAGCCCCACCGTTTCACGGGCCGCTTTGAACCGGCCTTTCCCGCAGTTCTCCGCGTTCGATCAGCGCGGACGCAACGACGGGAAATTCTGGTACAACAGCCTGCAAACCACGTACCAGGTGCGCGGATTTGCCGGAATCAACCTGTCCTTTGCGTACACGCTGTCGAAATCAATCGAAGAGGGCGGGTTCCCGACCTCTTTCTACAGCGCCTCGAATACTTCCTTCATCGATACGCAGAAGCGCCTGGTGCAAAGGAGCATATACTCCTTCGACCGGCCTCATGCGGTGAAGATCGGGACGGTCTGGGAGCTGCCTTTCGGCAAGGGGCGGAGGCTGTTCAACAGCAGCCACGGCTTCTGGAGCCGCCTGGCCAGCGGCTGGCAGCACACAATGATCCTGCAGTACACATCCGGGCGTCCGTGGGAATTCCCGGGGAATGTCATCTACCTGAAGGATGCGCGGATCGATCCCGATTGGTCGGCCAACAAGATCTACGCGGTTCGACCCTGCGTCCTGAAGATGGCTTCCAACGGTACGACCGCACCGCAGCCCTACTCCACTGCCTACGGCTGCGGCACGGACCCCTCCAGCTATAACTTCCTCTACGTGCCCTCCTCGCTCTATGCCCCGCGGATGTCCCCGACCCACTGGTCCAACCTGCGGCTGCACGCCGTGCCGCAGATGGATATGTCGGTCAACAAGACCACGCGGATCAACGAGCGGATGAGTATTCAGTTCCGGGCCGAGGCCTTCAACATCACCAACACCTTCTACATGCCCCAGGTCCAGTTTACCAGCGGGCTGGACGACTCCAACTTCGGGTCGATCATCAAGTCGACGGCCGCCCAGGGCAGTGCCAACTTCCCGCGCCATGTGCAGTTTGCGGTGAAGTTCATCTTCTGAGGAACGAAGCTGCTGCCGCATCCGGCTGCCGACCGCCGCCCGAAGGGGGGCGGTCGGCAGCCGTTTCGTTTACGGTTGTCAGGTTTTACGGGGAGGTAACCTCATGCCGGTCAGGATCGACATCCAAAGAAAAATTGTGGTAGATGGCCGGCAATTCGACTCCGTGGATGAAATGCCGGCCCACCTGCGGGAGGCCTACGAAAGAAGCCTGCCGACAGCAGCCGGCATCCTTTCCGGGAAGGGCGTGGAAATCGGCTTCGGCAAAATTACGCTCAACGGGAAGGAATGGAACACGGGCAAAAATCCGGAAATCGCCGCCGGGCTTTCGCCTGCGGAAGCGGAGCCTCTTTCCCCGGAATCCCCTTTTTCCGGGCGCTTCCTTCTCCTGGCCGCAGGAATTATTTTACTTCTCGTCCTGGTGTATATCTATTTCGGTCCTGCCGCAAAATAGAAAAAGCCTGAACTCCAGAAAGGTTTTGCCTGGTAGTCGATTCCGGATCGATTGTGCGAACTTTTTGTTCCTCCGTTTTCCTGATGGCTTCGTAAAAAGTCCCCCATCTATGGATTTCTGTTGGGAAAAGCCCTTATAGGGTTACGGAACATAGACCGGGGTTGGCGCGCTTCGCGCCTACCCCGGGTAGGGATGTTCGGAAGAAACAACCCTGAAAGGGTTGCGCAAAATCCAGGCATGGCAGGTGTTGCGCAGCCCTTACAGGGCTGAATGTGAAATATGCGCCTACCCGGGGTAGCGCCTGCGGCGCAACCCCGGGCTGTGTTCCG
>CAINFC010000324.1 GCA_903847975.1 uncultured Acidobacteriota bacterium
AGAAGGAACGCGAAGTAACGATGGACGTCAAGGGCAAAGTAGTTAATGTGGGCATCGATGTAAATAAAGTATCTTGGGAAGTTACGGCTATGGTGGAAGGAGCAATTGTATTTTCTGGGGCCTGTTGCTCGAACTATGAAACTTTACGCCTGTTGTTAAAGCGTTATGCAGGAGCGACGCTTCGAGTGGCCTATGAAGCGGGCTGCTTTGGATTCTGGTTGCACGATCCGCTGAGTGCGGAAGGCATAGAGTGCCTGGTGGTCCCGCCCTCGTTGATCCCTACGGAGGCGGGCAATAAAGTGAAGACCGACCGGATCGACAGCCAGAAACTGGCCCGGCTGCTGGAAGGAAACCTACTCAAGAAAGTACATGTATTCAGTCCGGAAGAGCGAGCGGATCGGCAATTGGTCAGGACTCGAAGGATCATTAGCAATCACCGTACTGCCGTGATGTGCCAAACCAAGAGTTTACTATTGTTTCCTGGGGTGGACCTAGGCGAAGAAAGCAGCGGGCCCTGGAGCGCTATCTTCGTGCAACGGTTACGGGAATTGGATCTGGGACCTAGCGAACTGAATCGTGCTCTGCGGGCGATGCTGGATCTGTACGATTATCTGACCCAAGAAAAAGTGCGTTTGACCCAAGAAGTAGCCGAACGGGGTCAGCAACCGAGATATGCGCACCGGGTAAATTTATTGACCAGCATTCCGGGGGTAGGGCGGCTGAGTGCGATGGAAATCCTGGTGGAATTGCAGGATGTGGGCCGATTCCGACGAGCGGATGAATTAGCCGCCTACCTGGGACTGACCCCCTCGCAACACAGCAGTGGGGAAAGGACCCGTATGGGGCATATCACGCATACCGGTAACGGCCGGGTGCGCGCCGTATTGGTGGAAAGCTCGTGGTTTCTAATCGCCAAAGATGCCTCGATGAGGGCCAAATACGAAAAGATCCGCGCCATTGTGGCGGTCGCACGACTGCTGAGTATGCGGATTCGAAGGATGCTGTTGGATGGAACGGTGTACCGCATCGAGCAACGCCCCGCGGCGTGAGCCGAGGAACGCTTAGAAGAAAACCTCAAAGGGTACGATGATAGGTAGCGAATCGTTTTCGGAAACATGGATTTTGTAAAGTGGGAAACTCGGGATGGTGAGAGGACCGATGTGCGATTGCCTGTGGCGCTTTGTTTTGGAGCCACGTTGGATAGAATACGGCCTCTCCCGGACGGAAAGCGGATACATCTCTTGTGGCTTTGGACCACGAATAGCAAGTTGGGTTCATCCGACCCAAAGGGATCCAGGAGGAAGAAACGATTCCGGAGCTCAATAAATCGAACCCCCGAGGGGAGAAAAGCAAATGAATTTCTGACTACATAAAAATGGATAAAAGGAGCGAGAAAAAGAGGGGCGATCTGATCTGGATGGCAGGGCTGTGGAAATGACGCGGCGGTTGGATCCGCCGCTTGGAACTCCGCCGAAGGAAAGTCATCGTTGAAAAACCAGATGTGCGTTGCACGGCGGATTCCCACATTCCCACAACCCTCGACGGCGAATGTCAATCGACGTCAAAAAGAAAGAAAAAGCAGGGGCTGCGAAAAATATAGTTGACAATCTACATAGCAGTCAGTCGCTTTTCCACGTTTTCTTACCGCTTCGCAAGTAAACGGTGTGGTCACAGCGAAATCAAACAACAACGGGTGCGCTGGGTGTGAACCAGTGGTCTTTCGGGGGGCGGGGGTAGAAAAAGGAGCAACGAAGGGCATGTTTCTGACTTTCCACAAGGGAGAAGGGTAGGTAATCGGTGTTGGGAAGGCTCTAACTGACGCAGGCGGATGGAGCGTTTCGTTTCGATGGTGTCGACGACGGAGGGGGAGGGGATGTTCTCCTTTCTTTGCACAAAGGACGCGGGTTTCAGCACGTCAAGGGTTCTGTCAAATGTATAATTAAGATAATACAGGTACATAGGGAGTTGGGAGTTTGTTCCCCTCCTTCAGGACAAATTCGTTGCCACCGGGACGGCTTAAACCATGCTTTCCCGGTTTTTTTGTGCCCATAAAAGCGTTAATTTATGTCCAGCAACTTCAATCCCGGGGCTTTCTTCATTGCCACCTTAAAGGACGGCGAGCGGAAGTACTTTAAGAACCTGTTCCAGAAGGCAAGGGCTGCCGGATACAGCCGATTCGTGGAACCGTGCGCCGGGGCGTTCGCCATGTCGCATCTGGCTGCCCAAGCCGGGTGGAAGACAACGGAAATCAGCGCAAGCGATGTCACCCTATTCACCTCGGTGATGGGGTACGCGATTACCGGGGAATCCCTGGGACCGTTCGGCATTACCGCGGACGGTTACGAAAACGAAGATTTGACCGACCCTGCGACGGTGCTATGGGTTCAGCTCTGCCTGCGGACATCCATGAAGGCGGGGCATATGTTTTTCTATGACATGCTGACGGACCTGCATCGCAGGAAAGAGAAGCACATTGAAAAGATCCGCGGGCAATTGGATCGCGCCCAAAAAGTGCTGGGCGGCATGCAATACCGGCCGCTCTGTCTATGGAAGCATCTGGATGAGTGCCTGGATGACCCTAAAGCAATTGTCGTGATCAATCCGCCAACCTATGCCGCCGGGTTCGAGAAATGGTACGACACAGGGAACCGGCTCCGGTGGAAGGAACCGGAATACGCGATATTCGATCCTGTGGAGGGAATGCGCCTGTTGGGGGAAAAGGCAAACGCTGCCAAGGCCTTGGTTCTCTGTTACGAACAATCCCGGCCTGGGGAAACTGCATGTGCGCCTGTTTTCGGAAGGGCAGCCAATCGGGACGGACTGAATGCCTATTTGACCGCCAACCGGGAAGAGGAAGTGAAATCCCTGGCCAACGGCGGCGGCGTTTTGTGGGCGGAGGGCAACGACCTCCAGCCTCTTGATTATCCAATCTTGCCGCAGGAGCACCCCATTACCGCCGACAGCACCCTAAACCTATTCGTTGTTCCTTCCAAGAATGCTACGTATTACCGGAAACTGTTGACCCACGGCTTTGTGGGCTCCAGGTGTTCCTGCAACCTGGTCCTGCTGATCGATGGATACGTAGCCGGTGTTCTGGGGTATGACGTGGCTGCTCTGACGATAGGAGCTTTTGGCGGGCAGCAGGAGGATGCCCTATTCATAATGTACGCCATGACGGTACCGAGAAGCGATCTCCGTTTGGTCCGACTGCTGAAAATGCTGGCATTAAATAAGTGCTATTACCGCCTGGCGGTGAACGATTTGATCCTGGAAAAAGTGAAAATCATCAAGACTGTGGTCATGACCCGAAAGCCGGAAGCAAAGGGGATGCGGGGGATCATGAAGCTGGTCGGAAAGAACCCCGACCGAAAGACCGGGGGTTACCGGTTGACCTATGTCGCCCCGGCCCAGGACCGAACCCCGACGGAAATTCTAAAGGCATGGTTGGAAGATGAAAACAAATTGGCCTTCGCCAGAAAACAGGATGAGCGACGGAATGAGAAAGAGAGAAAGAAAGAAGAATGGAGAGCCAAGAAAGCCTTGAACCCGACATTCCACAAAAGGGAATCGACGTCGGTAGTGGCCTGAAGATCGCGCGGGTTTCGGTGAACGATTTGCAGGAGCAGGATCTGAATGCCCGATTCATGAAGGACAATATGTTCAAGCAACTTGTCGCCAACATACGGTCCCGGGGATCCCTGGAGAGTTTGCCGTTTTGCGCGTTGGTGAACGGACGGATCGAAATCGTTTCCGGCCACCACCGGGTTCGCGCGGCGAAGGAGGCCGGGTTGACGGACATCCACATTTTACTGGACGAATCCGGGCTCACCAGGTCGCAGGTTGCGGCAAAACAGATCGCCCACAACGCCATATCGGGCCAGGACGATCCGGGGATTTTACGCGAATTGGCCAAGATCATAACCGACGTGGACGACATGCTCGAAAGTTTTGTCGGGCATGAAATCATGGAAAAGCCCACTGCGGACCTGGACACCCTGATCGCTCCCCGGGTGGATTACGACTGGAAGGAGATTTCGTTCATATTCCTGGAATATCAGCTCCGCGACCTGGAAAAACTCATCAAGGAGCTGGAGGGCAAGGATTTGGTCGGCGCCGTCCCGATGGAGGTCTTTGAAAAGTTTGCCAATGCGCTGAACAAATACAGCAAATTCAAGGACATTAAAAACGTCGGATCGGCTGTACACGCCATGGCGGAGACCATTTCCAAGGAACTGGCGGTGAGTGGCTTCGAGGAGGATGGCGAACTGCAATGGGTTCCGCTGGCCAAGATATTCGGCACGGCGAGTGTCCCGAAAGAATCGGCTGAGATCATTAAGGAAGGGCTGAAGAAAATGAAGCGTGACGGGCACGTGGGACGCAAAAACGGATGGCAGGCCATCGAATACTGGGCGGCGGATTACCTGGGCTCCCAGGCGCTGAGCGGAACGGGACCGGTGGATTCCGCCGTTGAGCCACAGAAAAACGATGGAATCGACCGGTAAGGAATTAGCGTCGGCAAAGAGACGGAAAGTGGCACCCTGCCGCTTTCATAAATACCTCCATGTAAAGGATTTACACAAACAAGGACAACGAATAAAAGCGTTAAGGGGAGGCAAAGTGGCACTGAAAGTGGCACTCCTGCCACTTTCAAAAGGAAACGTTTGTAAATGGCAAACACGATCAAGATCGACTGGGTGGAAGCCCGGATAAAGTATGAAGCCGGGGAAACCCAAAAGGCAATCGCGGAGATGTTTGGCGTTTCCAGGGCAGCGGTCCAAAAGCATATCGAGGCAGAAGGTTGGACTCAGGACCTCAGCAAATCCATCCGTCAGCAGGCCCAGGCCAAAGTATTCGGGGTGACCGAACCCCGCGACGCGGAGAAGACCGCCAAGGCGATATCGGAGTACGGGCAAAAGATAGCCGACCTGATCGAGGGGTTCAAGAAGGAATGGTCCGTTGTCGGCTCGTTCTGGGGTGACGCCCTCAAAACCGCCCAGCAGGACCCGGACCTGGGGTTCACGAAGCTCAAGGTTACCAAGATATCGGCCGAAATCCTGACGATGAAGCAGGCCGGGGAGCGGAGAGCTTGGCGTATCGACGAAATGGAAAAGCAGGAATCCGTGGTACAGCAAACCGTCAACAGCACCAACCATATCACCGTGAAGAAGGATGTCCGCAACTGGGCGGAGCTGAGGGAGCTGAAGCGGATGGCCATGGATGATGCGGTGCGTCGCCAAAACGGCGAGAACCCTTACGCGGAAAGGGAGTCCGATGGGGCTGACCTGATATCGGATGATGTGGTCGTTGAGGGAGCGGTGAATGGCGAAGAGATATCCATCTAACGGGGCGAGGCAGTGACTGCAAAAGGATACCTTTCCTATGAGGAACAGCTTGAAACGCTTGAGGCCGAGTTCCTGGAAGAAACCGTTTACAGCAACAAGTACATCCCGATTGATCCTTTCCCAAAGCAGGCCCTGTTCCTGTCTCAGGTTGATAAGGAATTGCTTTACGGAGGAGCAGGTTCGGGCGGTAAAGAGGCCCAGCTTGATACGCTCATCCCTACGCCAAATGGATGGAAGGAGCTGAGAGACGTCCATCCCGGTGATTATGTGTTCGGGCGCGATGGTAAGGTTCATGTTGTCCTTTACGAGTCCGAAGTGCACGACGTGCCCGGATGGAGGTTCACGTTTGATGACGGGGCGACGGTGGTCACGAACGATGAGCACCTATGGCTTACATTCACGGAAGCTGAACGATCCCAGTTGCTAAAAAGAACGGATGCCTATCGAGAGCGCAGGCGAGCCGGCAGGCCGTCGCGTTCGGCAATTGGATCAAGGAATGGCCTAAACCATACAATCGAGCATAGGCAATTCCTATCCAGAGTAATGACGGAGCGGAACAAAGGGAACAGGTCAAGGGTGCTGCCTGTCCCAACTGGAACCGTAAGGACCACAGGAGAAATCGTAGGAACTCTGCTGACGAATAGGGGACAAGCAAACCACTCCATCCCGGTCGCGGAGCCAATGGATCTGCCGGAAAAGGAATTGCCGCTCGACCCGTATGTTTTAGGGGCATGGCTTGGAAATGGGTCGAAAGGATCCAGCCAAATATGTACGATGGATCTGGAGTTGGTTCAAGAGGTTTGTAAGGCAGGGTTTGAGGTAACGTCCTTGGCCCCCACGTGCGATAGTAGGAAGTGTTGGTCTTACCATTTCAAACGGCTCATCACCGTCTTACGGTCAATGGGTCTATATGACCATAAGCACATCCCGAAAGATTACCTATGGGCGTCTAAGGATCAGCGCCTAGCGCTCCTCCAGGGGCTAATGGACACAGACGGACATGCGTTATCCAATGGTAAGGTTGAGTTTTGTAATACCAACCGAAACATAGCTGAAGGGGTGGTTCATTTAATCCGTTCTCTCGGGATGAAAGCAACCATACGGGGAGGGCGTGCTAAGTTGTATGGTGTCGATTACGGTCCTAAGTGGACCGTGAAATACACGGCTCATCTGCCGGTATTCAGGATCCCCCGGAGGTTGTCCCGACTGAAAATACCGGCTAGCCCGAAAACATATTTCCGGCGTATTGTGAATGCGGAAAGAGTCTCGCCGGTCCCGATGAAATGCCTGCGGGTGTCATCCGATGATAGCCTGTTCCTGGTAACGGAGCATTTCATCCCGACGCACAATACGGCAGGACTTCTCGCCGCGGCTTTGCAGTTTGTGCACATCCCCGGTTACACCGCGCTGCTGCTTCGCCGCACGTTTTCGGATCTGGAAAAGCCGAAATCGCTCATGCACCTCTCGCACCTGTGGCTCGACAGCACCAACGCCAGGTGGAACGGCAACCGGCACGCCTGGACCTTTCCTTCGCAAGCCATGGTGTGTTTCGGATATCTACAAAATGCCGGTGACCGGCTCCAATACCGGTCGGCCGAGTACCAGTTTATCGGCTTCGATGAAGTAACCGAGTTCGAGCGGGACGATTACCTGTATTTGTTCACCCGGCTGCGCAGAACCAACACCACCCCGGTTCCGCTGCGGATGCGCTGCGGAACAAATCCGGGCGGTCCCGGCCACGAATGGGTGTATCACCGGTTCATTAATCCCGGCCACCGGGACCGGATGTACATCAAGGCGACGATTGACGATAACCCCCACGTCAGCACGGATGAATACGAGGAATCGCTCTCCGAAGTGGACCCGGTACTCTACGCGCAGATGCGTAATGGGGACTGGGCGGCCAAACCGTCCGGCGCCTTCTTTGATCGGACCTGGGTGGGGATGATCAACCGGACCCAGGTGCCACCGGTTATTCCGCGACTGGTAAGGTTTTGGGATTGCGCGGCCACGAAGGATGCCGGCTGCTACACGGTCGGCACTCTCATGGGGCGGCTTGACCGGACCATCGAGATTCCGGTACCGGCGGATGCTCCGAAAGGAGCCAAACCAAAGAAGGCGATTCGCTCCACCTACTACGTCCTGGATGTGGTCCGGGAACAGGTCGGACCGGCCGAGGTTGAGGAACTGATGTATGCCACGGCCAGGAGGGACGGCCCGGGGGTGAAGATCCGCATGGAGGAAGAAGGCGGTTCCAGCGGGAAGATCGTGGTCAGCACCTATGGCAGCGTGATGCAGGGTTTCGATTTCGACGGCGTCCGGGCGACCGGCCCCAAACCGGCCCGCTGGGCGCCCTTTCTGAATGCGTGCCGGAAAGGAACCGTGCTTGTGGTGCGGGCCGAGTGGAACGAAAACTGGATTCGGGAACTGGAAGGGCTGCCGACGAGCCGATACAAGGACCAGGCCGACAGCGCCGCCGGAGCTTACCAGGACTTGGTGTTCGGTAGATCCATCGGCGACTATGGGATAACGGTTTAAAAGAAATGTTCGAACGACTAAAGCATTGGATGACTTTTGCGCGGACCGCGGCACCGGCGACAGACCCGGCAACCGCTCTTATTTTCCCCGGCTGGCGCTCCGCCAATCCGCTCCCCGGCGGGAAAGACTACATGGCCTTCGCCAACGAGGGTTTCAAGAAGAACGTCATCATTTTCGCTTGTATCCGCGAACGCTTCAACGCCCTTTCCGAACCGGACCTAATTGTTCGGCAAACCACCCGGACGAACCGCAATGCCGGACCGCTTCCCGACTCCGAGGTAATTCAGAACACGGCACACCCGCTTGTGGCCCTACTGGATAAACCGAACCCGAACCTTTCGCAGACCGAGTTGCTGCAAACCATTCTCATGCACCTGGATATCTTCGGGAATACCTACTTGCACAAGGTGAGAAGCTCGGTGGGGCAAACGATCCAGTTATGGCCCCTGCACCCTTCCCGAATCGAGATCAAGGCCAACACATCCGGCACTGTGGAATCGTTCCGATACAAGATCGATGAAAAGTACACCGATATTCCCGCGACCGATATTATCCATTTCAAGTACCCTAACCCGTGGGATGATTTCTACGGCCTGTCGCCTATGGAAGTCCTGGCGAGGTGCGGCGACCTGGATAATAGCGCTGTGGATTACCTGCGGGCCTTCTTTACCAACGCGGCCGTGCCGCAAGGGATATTGAAGGTGAAGGTTGGAAACCCCGATAAAGAGGCACGGGAGCGAATCCAGCGGGAGTTTGGGGACAAATACGCCGGGAAGGCCGGGTGGCATCGCCCCGCCGTCCTGACCGATGACGTCGATTATCAGCGGATCGGCTCCAGTCTTTCCGATTTGGACCTGACCCGGATATTCGGAGTATCCGAGTCTCGGATATGCAGCACGTACGGCGTACCGCCCATACTGATTGCCGCTGCCGTAGGGCTGGCCCGTTCCACGTACAACAATTTCGCCGAATCCCGCAAGGCTTTCTGGCAACAGACCCTGACACCTCTCTACACCTTCATTTCCGATAGACTGACGGCAGGACTCGCGGAAGAGTTTGAAACGGACCGGCGGAAAATCTATATCGAGTTCGATTATTCGGACGTGGGGCCTTTGCAGGAATCGCAGGATTCGCTTCGCGGCTATGCCCTGAATTGCTGGAACTCCGGGTTGATGACCAAGAACGAAGCCCGGTCCCTGGTGAAGCTGCCTGAAACGGATAACGGCGATATCTTCAAACAGGCCCAGAGCGATGTGTTTATAGGCGAAGACGATATGCCGGGTGAGATCCCGCCGCCGGACGAAGAGGGCGACGATACGGTTGACGGGGAGTTGGTTGATGAGAAGGAGCAAAGAAAAATCCCGGCACGCTCGGAGGTAGCGACGCGGTTTCCCTTTCGAGCGGTCTCTTAAACGTCCCTCTTTTCGGTTGGTACGCTTCGGGATATCCCTGGAAGCCTTCGCGGCGTCCCGGTCGAAGCGGCAAGACTTGGAAGACAAACTCACCCAGGAGTTGTTGCTGGCGTTGGATAGCGCTCCGACGGAAGAAGAGATTCGGTTCTGGGTGTCGGACCTCTTAGAACATGGCGAATACCACGTCCCGCTTAACAACATACCCGTATCCGGCTACGACCGTATAACCGCTGAGGTTTTGACCAAGAGCATCATGGCGGGAATGCTGATTGGCGGACAAGCGGCCGCAGTCGATGCCTACGCCAACACAGGGATCAGAACGACGTTTGACGGGTTAAATCCCGCCGCTGCGGATTGGGCGGCAAACTACTCCTCCACCCAGGTCACCGGGATAACGGATGTTACCAAGCAAGCCATCCAGGATCTGGTGGAAAAAGGATTCCGGGAAGGAATTCACCCCAACCAATTGGCCAAGCAGATCAGACCACTGATTGGGCTGACGACCGGTCAAGCACAGGCAGTGGAAAGCTACCGGCAAAAGTTGATCGACGAGGACGCCGTGGCTCCGGCGAGGATCGAGAAGGCGGTCGCCAAATATCGGAACAAGCTCCACAACGAACGGGCACGCACCATCGCCCGGACGGAAACCATTACCTCCTCGGCCATGGGGCAACAGCTTCTCTGGGAGCAAATGGTGGCGGACGGGGAGCTGGACGAAACCGTCATCCAAAGGGTTTGGATAACGGCTATGGACGAACGGAAATGCCCGGTCTGCGGAGCGCTGAACGGCAGAACGGTCGGCTTGCGGGATAACTTCTCGCACACCACAGATGGATCGTCCGGAGGCGCGGGAAAAACATACACGGCCCTGACCCCGGCGATCCATCCCAATTGCCGCTGCTCGATTGCGATGCGGGTGGTGAGCAAGAGAGATGGGCAGGGCTCCAAATTCTACCGCAGAGAAGCAACCAAGACCGCCCGACCTGGGAATCGGGCTTAATACATGGGAGTGGCCTATGATGGCAAAAGAAACGAACAACATCGTCCCGGAACAGTTCGACGTCAAGTTCCAACTGGTGACGGCCGACGATCAGACCGGGGTATTCGAAGGGATCGCATCGGTCTTCGGAAACCCGGTGGCGACTTACCCGCCGACAATTATCGAGCAGGGAGCGTTCACCAAGACCCTTCAGGAGAATGCCGGTCGCATCAAATTGCTCTGGCAGCACGATACGAAAACACCCGTGGGGCTTCCCTTGGAACTCCGCGAGGTAGCGGAAGGACTTTACACCAAGGGGAAGGTTTCCCAAACCACGGTCGGACGGGATGCCATTATCCTGATGAAGGACAAGGTCATCACGGAACTCTCGATAGGGTTTGATGCGATTAAATGGGAAATGAAGACCGAACCGAATAAGGAACCGGTCCGGCACATCAAGGAGCTGAAACTTTACGAGGTTTCTCTGGTGACCTTTGCTGCCGATTCCAAGGCGAAGATCCAATCGGTGCACGCCGCAATTCCCTACCAGGACCTGCCGGTCGCCGATGACAACCAGCCATGGGACGCGGCCTCCGCCAGGAAGAACATTGCCGAATGGGCCGGGGGGAGCGAATCCCACGCGGATATGAACTGGGCAAGGTACCGGAAAGGGTTCGTCTGGTACGACCCCTCGAAACCCGATAGCGTGGACAGCTACCGGCTGCCTATTGCCGACGTAGTGGAAGGGAAACTGCGAGTGGTCCCCCGCGCCGTGTTTGCCGCGGTCGCTTCCCTGCAGGGAGCCAGGGGCGGCACGGAAATCCCGGAAGGGGAAATGGAAACGGTGCGATCCCACCTGAGTTCCTACTACCGGAAGTGCGGGCGGTGCGCCCCGTGGGACACCCAATCGTACGACCTGACCTGCCGGGAGCTGTTGGAACCGATCGCTTCCATGGAACTCCATGAGGGGCGGATGTTATCGAAAAAGAACCTGGAAATCGTAAGGGAAGTTATGGCCAAACTCAAAGAACTGATCGATGCCGCCAGCGAGGGAGAGGAACCCATCCCAATGGGCCAGGAGATTACCATCGGAGAGATCAAGCAAGAAACGGAGCCACCAACCGAAGTGCTCGCCCGACCGGAAGCCGAGCCGCCCGCCGAGGCACTCACTCCCGGCTTGAAGGAACTGGAGCAGCTGGTATCCCTGGAAGCCCACGCAGGCCGGATGTTATCGAAAAAGAATCTGGATTTGGTTAAAGAAGCCATACGAAAACTTACCGAGCTGGTCGATGCCGCCGGTGCGGAACCGGACGGAGACGAAGCGGTATCCGAGGGGAACGAGATCACCATAGGCGATATTAAGCAATCAGCCGAGCCGCCGCCGGAGGCACTCACTGTTGGCTTGAAGGAGCTGGAGCAGCTCCAACTGGGGTTTGCCTTGTTGGAGTGTCAGATGAACCTAACCAAACAGGAGATTTAAGATGAGTTATTTTACCGAACAGATTAAAGCGCTAATGAAGACGGCGGAAGAGAACCAATCCAAAGCGTGCGCGATTCGAGATGAGTTCAAGGGCGCCGTGCCGGCTGAGAAAATGGACGAAGTCCAGGGGTACATCAAGTTTGCCGCCGAGGCCTGCAATCAGATTACCCAGTTGAAGGCCATGGAATCCGAAATGGAGAAATCCAGCTCGGTCATGGAACAGATGACCAAGGTGCCGGTCAACAAGCAGCAGACCGCCGCCATGCTGGAAACCCCGGAAAAACCCACGGGCATTACCCGCGAGATGTTCAGCCGTTTCCTGGCCGGCGGAATCGATGGATTAGGGCCGACGGAACAGCATGCCCTGACTACCGCCAAGGACGAGTCCGGAGGATTCTGGGTCCCGGAGGATTTCCGGGTTGAGTACCTGAAAGACCTGGTCGGATACACCGTGATCCGCCCCCTGGCCCGGGTAATCAACACCTCCAAACCGTTTGTGGTATTCCCGACCGTGCAGTCGGCTTCCACGAACGGGAACATTTACACCAGCACCTATTCGGGCGCCTGGCGAGGAGAGGGGTACTCCAGCTACACGGCCCAGTCTAATCCCAAGACCGGCAAGGTGCGGATTCCCGTACACATCTGGCAGCCGGACCCCATCGAGGTGACTCAGGAAATGCTGGAAGATCCCGACGCGGATTTCCAGGGAATGCTCGCTGACGTGATTGCCGAAACCAAGGGCCTGGACGAAGACGCCGCTTTCATAAACGGCGACGGTGTCGGGAAACCCCTCGGAATCCTCAATGCCGCGAGCGGCATCACCACGGTCAAATCCGGAGCCGCCGCCAACGTGGCCTACAGCGGATTGGTGGACCTGTTCACTTCCCTACCGGCACAGTACCGTCAGAATGCGGTCTGGATTATGAGTTCGACCACCTACGGACAGCTGCTGCAATTGCAGGTGGGATCGACCGGAACCTACGTAATCACTCCGAATACGACTCCGGGGACCCTCTGGAACCGTCCAATCATGTTCTCCGAGTTCATGCCTTCGTGCCAGACCGGCAGCAACCTCCCCATTATCTTCGGCGACATGCGGCAGTACGTGATCGTCGACCGCAAGGGATTGACCCTCCAGCGATTGGTGGAAAAGTATGCACCAAACGTCGGATTGCTTCCCGTGGCCCGGACCGGCGGCCAGGTCGTCCGTCCTGCCGCGTTCCGCATCCAGATCGTCAGCACCTAACCGGTACGGAAACGTCGAAACCAGCCACCGGGCCGTAGCGATACGACCCGGTTATTCCTGAAACCTACGAGAGGAGTTTTGATTATGAAAGACCTTAAGAGTTCCTTAAAGGCGATGCCCAGCATTAATCCTGGCGCCAAGACGGCTTCCGCAACCGGCACGGCAGTCGCGACTACCGGATACGAAGCGGTTACGTTCCTGGTGACGATTGGGGCCTACACGGACGGAACCCATACGCTTGCCCTGGAAGTCAGCGATGACAATTCCACCTACGGCGCTGCTGCCGCTGACGATATCATCGGGACCTTCCCGGCGATTTCCGGGGCCGGGCAGGCCAATGCGACTCACCTGATCGGATACAAGGGCATTTCCAAATACGTCCGCCCGAAAACCACGGTGGCCGGCGCTACCACCGGTTGCGTCTATGGCATTGCGGTCCTGCTTGGTCATCCGCGATACATGCCGACTGCTTAGAGTTCTATCTGTTGTTGGGTTTTTTGTCTCATTGGAAACTCGGATTTTCTCCATGAACACACCGGAAAAGTGGCGCCTACTCTGACCCGGTGGGCGCCGCACTCTCAGCCAACTTCAACAACAAGGATAAATAAATGGATAGTGCGCGAAGAAAGCACGGGAAACTGTTTAACGAAAGGAGTACCCACATGATCGCTCCTGAAAGCAGGCCACAGATGACCGGACCGGAAGGCGGGCCACGGGAGCAGCCAAGAATGCTCCTTGCGGAACAGCCAAGGTCCGAGCCTTCCAATATACTGGGCAACTCGTTCCGGTGTCCGCACGAGGGATGCTCGGCCTCTTTCTTTATTCAGCAGAATCTGGGCCAGCACATCGCAGACTGTCACGCGCTCGGAGATGTCGTGGAAGAGCCTAAACCGGAGACAGATTATGGCGTTACTTAGCACGGCGCTGGTTTCACTGGACGAAGCGAGTGCTTTCCTCGGCGATTCTTCTATGGATGATGAAGTGCTGGGGATGTATGTAAATGCCGCCACGCTCCGAATCGAACAGTATTGCCGGCGGAAGTTCGTCAAACGGGAAATCCGCGAACAGGTTTGCAACCCGATAGGAACCGCCAGAACCGGCAATATTATCTATCTCGACTTTTTCCCGGCCGATTCGGTTGTTTCGGTTCAGGACCCGGCGGGGAACGTAGTCCCATCCGATGCCTACGTTTTGCATAACGATCAAGGATTCATCCGGATTCCCGGTGCCTGGAATGTCCCCGTAAACTCCGACGGCAATGCGGCTTATTACACGATTACCTATAGCGGGGGCATGTTCAACGGCACCGCGGATGTTCCTGGCGATTTGAAAGCGGCTTGCTTATTCCTTTTGAAGTTCATGACGCATGGAAGGGACACCACGGTGCGATCCAAGACGGTTGGGGATATGTCGCTCTCTTTCGATTATGGAACCACGGTGACGCCGGGCATGCCGGATACGGTGGCCGGAATGCTGAACGACAGCTCCTACATAAGGCCTAGGGTTTGATACCCAATGCTTCGTAAGGGAAACAGAAGGAAGCCATGAAGATATTGTGGGTGGGCGATGCGGTTGTCGACACGGGGTTTTCCCGGGTCACGCACAACATTTGCGAACGGCTGATCCAAAGGGGCCATGAGGTAAATATCCTGGGAGTGAACTACTACGGCGACCCACACCCGCACCCGTTCCGGATTTATGTTCCGTCGCTCGGTCAAAAAGAAGATATCTGGGGGTTCGACCGGATATGGCCCCTTACGAAGGCGATCAAGCCGGATGTCGTCTCCCTTTTGAACGATCCTTACGTGATCGCGCAATACTTGCAGAACCGCCCAGCCGATCTGGTTTGCCCGGTGGTGGCCTATGTGCCCATTGACGGGAAGAATGTCCGGGAGGATATCGCGCTTACGCTTTGCCGCCTGGACGGGGTGA
Source organism: uncultured Acidobacteriota bacterium (assembly GCA_903847975.1). GTDB lineage: Bacteria > Acidobacteriota > UBA6911 > CAINFC01 > CAINFC01 > CAINFC01. The sequence goes on from CAINFC010000324.1 coordinate 14,930, forward strand.
TATTTTACACGGAGTTCGGCCGCAAGGAAGCGTCGAAAAGCGGCTTCGTTGGGCAGTCCTGGGTGATTCCTCACGGGGTGGATCCGCTCTATGGTCCAAAAGATCGATTGGAATCCAGGAAACGGATGGGATTGCCGCCAAGTCTTCACGATGCCTTCCTCTTCGGAAACATCAACCGCAACCAGCCTCGAAAACGGTTGGATTTGACCGTGGAATACTTCGCGGAGTTCCTGAAGAGGACCGACGCCGGGAACGCTTACCTCTACCTCCATTGCACCGAGGAGGACCTGGGGATTCGCCCCGGTCAATTGTGCAAATACTATGGGATCGACCACCGGTTGATTATGCCCAGCATGGAATCCCTGAATCCGGCCAAAGGGGTGTCGCAGGAGCTGCTTTGTCACATATACAGCTCGCTCGACGTACAGATCACAACCACCTCCGGAGAAGGATTCGGGTTGAGCACCATCGAGGGGATGGCTTGCGGAATCCCCAACATAATCCCCGACTGGGCCGCGCTTGGGGAATGGCCCCGAGGTCAAGGGTGCCGGGTGATACCCTGCACATCGACATGGTGCTTTCCCGGTGGGGTGAACACGGTCGGAGGATTGCCGGATCGAGACCGGTTCGTTCAGGCCATGATCGAATTGTACGGGGATGCCGAAGTGCGCGCACAACTCGGCCGAGAAGCGCGAAAGCGCTCAACTGGCCCGGAGTTTGATTGGGACAACATAACCGACCAATTTGTGGAGGTCTTCAAGGAAGTGGTGCCATGAGCATGGACCCGGCGTTCGATGAATTATTGAAGCATATTGTTTTTATCAAGCTGTGTACCGGTACGGACGAATGGGGCAACAAGACCTATGGTCCCGCTGCTTCTTCACCTTGCCGGATTGGGATGAGAGCAGCCCGAACCATGGCGGTTACCGGACAAACTGTTACCTCGTCGACCGCAATCGACTTGCCGCCGACCGCTTCCATTGACGAAGACGCCATCGTTTTGCTGCCGGCCGAATGGAGAAACACCGTTGCCAGCGGCTATTGCCCGGTGGCGGGTATTCAAAGGTACGCCGATGTGGATGGCACCTTGCATCATATCGTCGTAACGCTCTGACTACCCCGGGGGACGTGATGGCAACCGTTAAAATCACCAAGACCAGCGTGGAAAAAGCCAGGAAGCGCATCCTGTCGGTTGCCGCTGCGATAACCAACGGATCCAGTCGCGGACTGCGGGAGTGGGGCGAAGAAACGATCCTTTTGGCAAAGGAACGCTGCCCGGTGGATACCGGCACGTTGAAGAGCACGGGGATGTCAAGGTTGGTCGAAAATTCAGGTTCTTCATCGGGAACCTCCGTTCTGGAACTGTCCTTCGGCGGACCGGCCGCCAAGTACGCCTTTATCGTCCACGAGGGGGTGAGGAACGGGAGGCCAATCCATTTCCACTATGGGCAGGCGAAGTTCCTGGAATCGGCCATCGACGAGAAGAAGAGCGTGCTGAAAGAGGCGGTCATGTCTTCCATCGAAAGAGAAATGGGCAGGAAATAGGTTACATGGCAAGCGCTGCTTACGATTTGGCGACCTACCTGCAGGCCAACGGGTTCGGTACCGTCGGCAAGGATATCTTCGTCAACGTTATGGACGACAAACTGGATCCCAGCCTGACGCTTATGGATTACACCGGGGAGCCCGCATCCAGAACAATAAACGGCGGGAAAATCCAATCGAGCCCGAAGGTGCAGGCGCTGTTCCGAAGCCAAAATTCCAAGGGATCTCACGTCGCCTTGGAATCCATTTACAGCTTCCTCGACGGAAAGGCGGAGGTAACGATTAACGGGAGCAGGTACATGCTGATTACCGCCTTGCACGAGCCGGTTCCGCTGAGCCGTGACGAAAAGGATATGGTGGTTTACGTCGTCAACTTCTCCTGCCGTCGGGTGTCCGGCGAATACCCGAATTAGGGTCTTATGACCCCGATCGTCAAGCTGCAACAGGAATTGATCGTGTTGTCCTACCAGGCGCTGGACCATCTCGCGGATTACGGACAGCGCGAATCGCCGAGCGTCAAGATTCTCATTGAAGCGATTGTGCGCCTGCTAAAAGGAGTCCTCCGGGCATGGAGAGAGTTCCTTATCCGGCAGGCAACCAACGAAAAAGACCCGTGATCGGCTCGTTCCCTAGGAACCTCCCGCACGTTAAGAAATCGGAGGTGTTTCTATGTCCAGCAGAGCCGGCGTCATGTATGATGCCACCCTGATCGTGAACGGCAAGGATTTGTCGGATCACACCAAATCCTTAAAGTTGAATCTTAGCCAGGCCGAACTTCCTTCCAACGCCTTTGGGGACGATTACGCCACCAAGGAGCCGGGGTTGAAGGACTGGAGCTTTACCGCTCAACTCTACCAGGACTACGCGGCAAGCTCGGTAAACGCAACCCTGTGGCCCATCTTCAAGAATCGATTGAAGGTCCCGGCGGTCTTCCAACCCAATCCCGGCACGATCAGCGCGAGCTGCCCGGCGTACTCCGGGTTGGTGTTCATCTCCTCCTACCCCATCGGCGGAGAGCACGGAACCATGCAGATGGTGGATGTCAACTTCTCCGCAGCCGGAGATATTACCCAGCTCGAAACCTAACTAATTTTTCGGCCGCTCTTGTCCCATTGATGCGGTGGAGCGGCCCGACTTCTTTTACGGGAGCCTGCTTTATGTCAACCGAAAACGTCCTGGTCGTTGCTGACGGGACCGCCAAGTATGAACTCACGGGAACCCAACTGATTGTCTCGGTTCCTGCCCCGGGAAGCGAAAAACACGTGCTTCGCTTCCTATTGTCAACCTACACGGCCCCCGAGGTGGCCCGGTTTTACGGCGACTACACCAAGACCATGCGCCGGTGGGGGTCCGAGGAGGTGCTGCACATCAGCCCGAACCCGAAACCGGTCCTGGATTTCATATCCGCCCACCTGCTGGAGCTCAAAGGGATCGCCCTGGCGGATGGATCGGTGCCATCTCGGGAGGTTGCGGCGGAATGGTTGGACAGCAAGCCGGCTCTGAAGGAAGCGGTCTTCTCGCAGGCGTTCGATGATTTCCAGTTTTCGGAACCGTCCGACCCGGAGGAAGAGGACAGGGATGCATTGTTGATCATTCCCATTTCCGAGACGATATCCGCTGTAACGGAACAGAAGCTCTTCTGGGAAGAGGGCGGCAAGGACATGATTATTGCCATCCGGCACACCTTCGGGAAATTCACCGAAACAGAACGGGTGAACTACACCCGATCCTTCCGGTCGATCGAACACACGAAACGGCACGAAGTCAGGATCGAGAGCGATTTCAAAACGATGGAAAACCTCTACGATGCCCGAATCAAATCGCTTGCCAACGCCTTATACCAGGGGCAGGAATGCGTGGAGTCCAATAAGGATCTGTGGGCTCCCCGGGTACCCCTGCTCATGAAGGTGGTGGCCCTGGCGAAGGCCATGCGAGGGGTCGAACGAAAAAACTAGCGCTCGCCGAATTGTTCCGTGAGTACACCGAGCTGCGGGACAAGGCGGCGGATCTTTACGGGTGCCTCCGGGAAGAAAGTTTCGTGAAGATGATTCCCTTTCTTGGAAATGACGAAAAGCTGGATGATATCCGTCTGGGATCACGCGACAAGTCTCATTGCCGCTGGCTTGCAGCGGATCCGTCGGCTTGCAGCTGCCTTCCTGTGATGGCTTCCATCCCCCGGGAACGTCATGGGGAGTCCTGCCCGAACAATCCTCTGGTGAATAATGCCGAGAGGATCGCCAAACTGGAATCGGCCAGGAGTTTTTACGACGCCGTGGATCACTGCGCGGCGGTATCGCTGATTGGGATCGCGAACCCCGCCGTCATGGGAAGCGATGAGTGGGTTCTCACCCAACTCTGCGCCCAGCAGAGAAGAGACAAGGAGTTGTCCTTTATCGCGGAAATCGCTTCGGCCATGCTCGGCGCGGCCACCGCTTCCAGAGTGTTGGGCGGATAAACCATGACACCCGAAGACATCAAATATACCGTTTTGCTGGATTGCACGGACCACACCAAGGGGACGGAGATCGTCCTGGCAAACAATGCCAGGATCGATGCCTCCACGGAAAAGGCTTCCAGATCCATGGAGAAATCCGGAGAGGCGCTGACCGGAGCATCCTCCAAAACGGTCCAATCGTCGAAGGCGGTTGAGGAACAGGCTAGGAAAACCGCCGATACCGTCGTGGCCGGGGAGGACAGGCAATCGAAAGCCGCCAGGAAGAAGGCGGATGAGGTTGTCGACACCAATAAAAAGATCAGCGAATCGAACCGGAACATCAAGCCGCCTGCGGCAATGGAAGCGATGGCCAAATCGCTCGGGATAAAAACAACCGCGGAAATTCAGGGAACCATACGGTCCCTGGAGCAGCTCCGGTCGGAAATGCTCAAGGCCAACTCTCCTGCCGCGGACCTCCATGCCGTTGTAACCAAAATCGCCTCGTCCCAAAAGGAGCTGGCCAATATGACCGCCGCTGCCACGGCCAGGACCGGCATGATGGCCGGCGGCGTGAGATTCCTCTCGGATTCCCTGTCGGGAGCCAAGGATATGATGTTTGGCATGGTGGCTGCCTCCGGGCTGCTCAACCTGGCAGAGCAACTGCAACAGGCGATTCAGCAGACCATGGCCTTCGAGCAGTCCTGGGTGAAGATCAACGTCATTATGCGCGATTCCCCGACGGAGAAGGTGGAGGAGATCCGGCAGGGGATATTCGGAATGTCCGCCGCCCTGGGAACGGCGACGGAACTAACCGAGGGCTTATACCAAACCCTGTCCTCGGGTATCACGGATACGGCAGAGGCCATGCAGTTCATTCAAGAAGCGGCCATGGCCGCCAAGGGCGGATTCACCTCCACTTTCACGGCAGTGAATGCCGGGACGTCCGTTCTCCAGGCTTATGGCTTGGAAGCAGAAAAGGCCACGGAGGTGTTCGACGTCATGGCCAAAACCGTGGATTTGGGAAAAATCACCTTTGAGCAGATGGCTTCCAGTTTGGGCAACGTGGTTCCTATTGCCGCAAGCCTTGGGGTGAACTTCAAGACAATGTCGGCGGCGATTGCCACTCTGACCCTGCAAGGATTACCCGCGGCCCAGGCCATTACCGCCGTGCGGGGCATGCTCACCACGATCCTGAAACCCAGCCAGGAGTCCGTCCGGATCGCTCAGGAAATCGGCGTTGCCTGGAATGAGGCCGGGCTGAAGGCCCAGGGGTTCGTCGGTTTATTGAAAAGCCTGCAGGATTCCGGTGCCAAGCGCTCCCAGATCGCCCAGATGGTCGGGGATATCGAGGCGATTAACGGGGTCATGGCTCTGACTTCCAAAACTGGCCTGGCCACCATGGTGAATTCGGTAAAGGGATTGGACGATGCCATAGGAGCCTCCCGAAAATCGATGGAGGTTTACGCCCAGTCGTTTGCCGGACAATGGGACACGCTGAAAAACAGTTTGGTCAACTTTTCGATATCGGTGGGTGAGATTGCCGTTCCGGCGATCAATAAACTGATCGGATTGCTGATCCGTATTCCAACGAGCGTAAAGCTGACCCTTGAGGTGGCCGGTAACTACTGGGCGGGAATGATTCTGCCAAAGCCGGAGGCCCCGCTACCCGCCAACATGATCGAAGATACGGAAACCGGCAACCGCTACAGGAGACCGCTAACTGCAACTCAAAGGCAAAACGAAACCCTGCTGAAACTGCTGAATGACCGTGGGATTTACGAAGGCGATTTGGAACAAAAGTCCGGAGAAACCCCGGAACAGTATAGGGATTATTTAACGGACCTGCTGAGAAGCCTCCCCGTGAAACGCGCCAGTCAAAACCTGTGGGATGCCGGGAAGGGTTGGGTGTATCCGGGACCAACATCCGACCCCCTTGCCGAGATGCTGGGAAAGGCAATCACGGATACCGACGCCTGGCGCGGGAAAGAGGAAGAAGCCGCCGCTGCCGCTAAAAAGGTGACCGAAGAAATCGAAAAACAGATCAAGGCGGCAAAAGAGAAGACGGAATGGACCAAGAGGGATTCGGAAACCCTGGCGTTGGCCGAAAAGTCCGGAGCGAGTTACGCCACGATCATGGAACTGATCGGCGACAAGCTGAAGTACGCCACCAAAGAAAACGGCCTGCACGTGATGGAGTTGCAGGCATCCGTCCAGTTGGAAGAGACGCTTGCGGAAAGGGCAAAGAAGACTTGGGATGAAATGGGAGATACCGCCAAGGAGAACATCAAGCGCTTGCAGAACGAAATCAGCGAAATGGAAAAGGACAATCGCATCCGCGGTACGAGCGATACCTATGGTGACGAGGAAACCACCGGCGGAATGATGAGTACCTTCAGAAGTATCACTCCCGGAATTAAAACGCCCACTACGATTCCGGGAGGGGTGTATACCGAATCGTACGACCAGTTTCTTGCCCGCGAGCGCATTGAGGATATCGAGCGCGGATTCAACGATTCGGCGCAGTCGCTGGCTGAAACCTCCGTGGCAATTCAGGAGCTGTCCGCCGGCGGGGAGAACGTTCTCCAGATTTATGAAGAGTTCGGCGGGCTGCTGGAACGATTCCCGGACAAACTGGACGCGGCAACCAGGAAAATCCTGGAGCAGGGAAAGATTCTTGCCACCATTAAGGACGGCTGGCGGCAAATCGGCGACACGGTTTCCTCCGGGATTGGCCAGGTATTCGAAAACATGATTACCAGAGCCCGCTCGCTGGGCGATGCGCTGAAAAGTCTGTTCCAATCGATCAAGCAATCGTTTGCCAATATGCTCGGAAGCATGATGTCGGCCTTTATGGGACAGTTCGTTAATCCGCTCATGCAGAAGATGGGGGGAATGATGACCTCGCAAATGGGCTCGGCCCAGGGCGGATTCCTTGGAGGCATAGCGAACGTTCTTGGGAGCGGTGTTGGGTCCATGGTAATGGGCGGAGGGGCAACGGGGGGATTCAATCCAAACGTTGGAGTGACCGGCAGCTCAATCGTCGGGAACCTTTTCGGCGGCGGATCGAATGTGGCCAAGGCCGGAACCACGGCCGGAATGAACTGGGGTGGGATGGCTTCGGCCGGGGCGGCGATGGGCGGATTGGCGCTGCTTTCTCCGGCTTTCGGCAAATACGGAGGATACGGATGGGGCGGAGCCGCTTCGAATATCGGCGGGGCCTGGCTGGCCGGTGCAGGGATCGGCACCATGATTATGCCTGGAATCGGTACCCTGATCGGGGCCGCAGTCGGACAGATTGCTGGAATTACCGCGACCATCGTTAAGGGAATCATGGGAAAACCGGAGGAGCTGAAGGCATCCGGTGCGGCCAGCCGGGACATGGGCGGGGTCAAGTTTACTCCCCAATCCTACCTTCAGTTCGCAGCCGGCCTTGGAATTCCCGAGAAAAGTTACGAAAAAATTCAAAAAGACATCCTCTTCAGCCCGAAGTTCCTTATCGAGCAGGCGCTGCCGAACGCAATGAATCAGGGAATGCTGGAAGCTTTTTTGAAATCCCTGGAAAACGTCACGGTAGACCCGGCCATGGGTGGATCGGTGAACCTGCGCCCGGCGATGGAAAAGTACATCAAGGACGGAGACGCGGAGGCGCTGAACAAAGCCTACTCGGAGGTGTTCTCGAAGTCGAATGCGCTGAACCAGTACCTGCCCAACTGGAAAAACCTTCTGCTTGGATCCAGCAGTTCCTCCGGGACAAAGACCTGGGTGCCGGTGAACCGTCCGATAGGGGCATCGACCGGGCCGACGGTTACGACTCCGATCGTTACCACACCGACATCGAATCCGACCGCTCCTGCCGGCGACGATGGACAGGACGTTAATTACCGCCCCTATGGGCCGAACACGATTGTGTTTGCCCCGCAGATTACCACGCTGAACGCCAAGCAGGCCACCACCGTGGTCCGGGAGGAAATCTTTCCGGCCTTTATTGCCATGTTACAAAACAACACCGCCAACTCCCGCGTGCAGTTCAATAAAGGGCTGAATGGGGAGTTGTAATGGGAACTTCATCTGCTTACATCTTGGCCAACCTGGCCAATAGCCAGGGGTCCGGACCGAGTCCGCTATCGGCTTACCCGATTACCAATGCGTGGGATGGGAAGGCCTACCGCCCGGTAAGGTGGAGCAGTTCCAGCGTCACCATCCGCATCGATGCCGTCGGGGCCTGCGATGGAGTGTCCCTTTGTAACCACAATCTAAAGACCGGGGCCGCTGTTACGATCACGCCAGGCGCAGGTTCCCCGATATCGATCACACCCAAAACCGGCCTGTCGATATGGTGCAAGTTCCCGTCGGCGGCATCTTCGGCAACGATTGCCATTTCGAACAGCGAAGGGGTTTCCATCGGTGAGATCGTAATGGGATCCCTGACGGTTCTCGCAAAACAGTTTTCCTACGGGCACGGAGACAATCACGAATACACCAATGAGGTGCGCATGACGGATGGGGGGGCGGTGCTGGCATTTGAAAAATACAACGGCCGGGTCATCAGCTTACCCTACAACGCGATCAGCGATGCGGTGAGGGACCAGATACGGGAACTCTACGCCGCCACCAAGGGCGGACTGACACCCTTCCTTTTTATCCCGGACACATCCGCCAATGACTGTGTTTACGGGAGAATCGGCGGGATATTCAAATCGAGTTCGGCATCCTACCGGCTTTGGAACTCGGCGGTTGAAATCCGGGAAGAAGTGACGGCGGCGCTAATCGCCTAGGAATCGACAATGGCAAGGTGGATCACATTATTGGACCTGGAAGTGGGCGACGGCCTACACCGATACTATTCCAATATTCCGTCCGGACCGGAATCGGCTTTTTACGAACCCCTGGTGACCAGCTTCGGGTCCGTTACCCGGGCGGTCTCCATGGTGCCCGGCACCATCCAGATCGGAGATATCACCGTCGCGCTTTCGAATGCCACGCTGGAATTCTCCAGGCTCCTTGCCGATTACGTTCTGCAGACCCGACCGGCAACCATCAAGATAGGTCTGGAAGGACGACCCATCGGTGAATTCCAGACGATTTTCACCGGACAGGTAAACAGCGCGACCATTTCCGGTGGCGAGTGCCACCTGGAAATCCGGGATCTCCTGGCCAGGAAGCTCAAGCGCAAGGTTGGCGGAGAAATCACTTCACAGACTTTCCCTGCCCTGGAAACGCCGGCCTCCGTTTCCTCTTCGTCTGCGGTCAACACGCCTTCGATCATCATTCCTCGGGCACCGATCATCTATGGCGACAATGCGACGGAATTCGGTCGCATTCCCTGCCAATTCGTCGGAGTGGACACGAATGGAAAGTACCAGTTTGTCTTGGCGAGGCACGAATGCTGGGATATCCAGGTATTCGTGTATGGCGGAACCGGAACGGAAACCTACGATGCCGTGGTGGACCTTGAACCGCTTTCTCCCACCTATGGTTGGCACTTCCTGTTGTTCGACCAGGACCCCGGAGTCGGAGACGGATCGAGCCTGGTCGTTTCGGCAAATGCCAAGGGCCTCAAGGATAACGGGGGAACCGTTATCACCTGCGCCGTGGATGCGCTCAAACATTACCTGCTGATGTGGGCCGGCTACACAGCCGAGGAAATCGACACGGCGAGCTTTGACGCGGTGAATGTGGAATTATCGGCGCTGGGATACACCGTCGAAGCGTGCATTATTAACCAGGAAACCCACGAAGATGTCGTGGCGATGTTCCAGAAATGCTTCTCCATATCCGTTTATACAACGGTAGCCGGAAAAATCGGATTTGCCTACAACCATCACCATACGGATGCGAACGCCCCGCAATTGAATCACATCGATCATGTGCTGGAAGGATCGCTGGTTGTTGGTTACAACGGGGAAGTCTTCAATAAATCGAAGTCCGAGTACAACTACTTCCCGGTGGATAACGAGTTCAAGTCGGACATCACCCTGGAAAACAAGAAGTCCAGCGAACACCTCGGCGACATATATGACGAAACAAACCAGCTCGAATATCTTACGGTCGATAGTGTCGCGGAGGAGGTGACCGGAATCCGCCTGTTCTGGTCGGCTGAAGATCGCATGGTTGGGTCTGTGACCGCCATGGCGCCCGTGGTGCCCTCCGGAGTCGATATAACGAAAGTAGTTCGCCTGACTCACTATGCGGGAATATCGGCGAGCGGCTGGGTGGACAAGCAATTCAAGATTACCGGTATCAGGTACAACCTGGAATCGACACCAACTGTCACCCTGGATTTGGTCGAGGTTGACCTGGGGACCTATGGCTACAGGTATTACGACACGGTTCCGTCCGTCGAGAACCTGACCTGTTCAGAGGATGCCTCCTCGATTTTCAATCTGGAGTGGACCCTTTCCGGGGCGGCGAATGATCCGACATCTGTGTCGATACTCTACAAAGACCCGGCTGCAAAGAACTATTTCTTCGCCGGGAAGGTCGCTGCCGCCGATCTGGCTTTCTCATTTACTCCATCGTTTCCTGCCGGAGTGGAGTCGAACTCTATCAAGGTGATCGCGGTTTCGGAGGATGCTCGCGGGATTACCAACGAGTACGAGCAATCGCCTTTTGTGATCGTTACAGACCGGACACGATTCGGGGCGGTGTCGGGGCTTGCGGCCGATGCCTATGGAACCGCAATCGAACTGGATTGGTCGGATATCGCCAACCCGAATTCGAACCTGAAATGTTACTGGGTGAAGCGTGGAACGACCCCTGCGGAGGCGGATGCCGATCTGATTGCCGACAATCTACAGGAGAGCGCCTACAAGGACGAAGGGCTGACGGTTTACTCCGCCAACGGCGTCCGATACACCTACTATTATTGGGTCTATGCGATTACGAAATCTTCCTCGAAAGGAACCAAGGCAACGGTATCGGCCCAGCTGCCGGAAGTAGGGACTGGTGGTCCCGGACCTGATCCGACATTGCCCGTTTACGATCAACCGCCGAAAGTCACCGGCTTTTCGGTGACGGAAGAATCGATGGTGGTGGATGCGAACGGATCGCTGAAATCCAGAGTGGCGGTACTATTCTCCAAGCCGGACGAGACGGCCGACCCGGACGGCGTCTGGAAGACGGCCAAAATCTATCGGGGAAAACTCATCCAATCGAGCGGTTACGTTTCCGGCGATCAGGGGGCGACGGCCGGGGGAACGACGACGATGTTCGATGTCGTTGCCGACCTGACCGAATCGGCTGCTGTTATCCTGGAGCCCTGGGCGGAATCCTCCGTATTCGCAGCCGTATCTACCGCGGTCAAAAACAACGTCGCGGTGGAAGGAAGGGTGGATTCCCTTTGGTCGGATGCGGCCAATTACCAGCCGGATAAACTTTGGGCGGAATTAGGAGCTACGGGGAAATTCGCGCAAAGTTTCCTTCTGGATGAATCCCGGCCCATTGCCCGATGGGATTTGTGGCTCAAGCGGACCGGGAACAGCTTCACGTCCGATGCAAAATACCGACTGAAAGTGGTGAACGATTGTGCCCAGGGTCCGGACGAAGCCTCGGTGATTGCCGCCAGCACGGAGGTGCAATGCACCAGTTTGCAAATGACGGATACCGGGGGATGGATCAGCTTCCGGTTCCCGACTCCCGCCTCGCTTCTTTCCGGAGTGAAGTACTGGATTGTTCTGGAACCGACGGGGACCTATGCGAGCGAATTCCAGGCAGGAGCTTTGAGCGTATCGCTGGCTTACTGCGATGACGGCACCTTGTACCAAGGCGGTGAAGGGGCCGTAAAGGTCGACGACACTTGGGCGGTGGCGCCGGACCTCGATGTTGTTTTTAGGAACTATACCCTCTATTATCCGCGAGTCGTACTGACGATTGCGCCCAGCGGAATGACCTGGCTGGTTCAGAACCTTTTCGTCACCTCTCTCGCCGCCGGGAGATCCGACGGGTTCCCGACGGATGCCTTTACGATAACTTGGGAAATCCCTGCCGAAATCGACCCGGCCGCAATTGCCTGTTTCGATTTGGCGTACAGCTCCGAGCGGGGATTTAACGCGGATGTCCAGGCCATCGGGACACCGGCTGAGGTCACCCGAGTAAATGGACTTGATGGGAATATGCGTACTTACTACCGGTCCGATCCGGTGAGGACTTGCTTCTTTGCCATGCGCGCCAGGCGAAAAGATGGCGCCTATACCAACTGGACCTATTTCGGCGAGGCGGGATGCGACGCGAATCCCTCTCTGAGGACCCCGGTTACCACCTATTCGCCTATTGGACAGATCATTGTGGAGCCGTTCCGGCTCTACTCCTACGGCTTCTGTTCCGGCAAATTGTTCCCAAATCCGGCCTTTCCAGGGGTCACCCCTCGAGGCTTTGAGATCAATTCGGACGGCAGCGCGGAATTTAACGAGGTTTTTATCCGCACTGCCGCCACGGCCGGAACGGTTGAGGGCGGGATGATTTATTCCGGGCTGGCCAAGGGGGACTACGAGAAGGAGTGGTATGGCGTTTTCATGAATGCCTCCGGATTGGTCGGACGGCAGAACATCGAAGGGAATTCCTCCCGGAACCCGCCTGTTTTCCTTCTTGGCGCCGCGGATTACGACCATCGATGCCTGGCCAATGGTGGAGACTGGCCCGGGGATACCGACGATCCGGTTCACCCCTCGATAGGTGGCGGGGATTTCTGCGTTTCGAGCGACGTCAAACGCGCTTACGAATACGGAGACGTTCCGTTTCTTCTTTTCAGGCCCAGGGGATATCAAAACGACCATGCGACGACCTTGTCCCAAGCGGTGGATTCGACCTCTGCCGTTTGGCACGTTCACTACGCCGTTGTCTTCGGCAACGGCGATTATGTGATGTGCGGAGCGGAGATTTGCCGGGTCGAGAGCGTGGATTTCGGTGCAGGGACCATCACCCTTTCCAATACCAACGGGGTTCGGAACCGATATTTCAATACCTTCGCCGCGCCCCATTCTCTCGGAGATATGGTCGGGACGGTAACGGAAGGCCCGACGCTCAAGATTCGCGGACAGGTGGATATCATCGGCAACAGCACCATATCTGGGGTTTTGGGCATAACGGGCGAAACCTACGGGCTATGGATCGGTGACACATCGATCGGCACCTGCATCGCCATGAATGGCTTGGGGATCGGTTTGTGGTCCGATTACCCGCACACAACCGAGAATCTCGGGTTTGCCTTATGGGCAAAGCCCTATTCCGGGACTCTTCCGGGTCCGAACAATACCAACGTGGCCGTTTCCGCTCTTCCGGGGGACGTTTGGATTCGTCGGGCGTTCGTCGGGCCGGCAATCGATAACGGTGGAAATTCCATCTGCATGGAAATTACTCCGACTTCCATCCAAAGCGCCAACTATGCGGCCGGGCCGACCGGGGCCGGATTCAAGCTGTTCACGGACGGGACAGCCGAATTCCAGAGGGTGAAGGTCAGAATGTCGGAAAACCCGTACGACCATCACCTGCTTTACGCCGGTTCCATGGAAAACGATTACCGGAACGACTGGTACGGCATCTTCATGTCCTCCAGGGCGTTGCTCGGTCGATTTAACAGCGGCGACATAAACAACCCGACCAACCCAGTGGTTTTCCTTCTCGCCGCGGCTTCCTATGTGAAGTACAAGCAGAATGCCGGAGGGGATTTTGACAACACCTCCCTTTATTCGGAAGATCCGGTTCTGCCGAACTTCATCCAGGGCGATTTCTGCATTGCCGACAATGTGAAGACGGCCTACGAAAACCCGTCCTCTTCCTCATGGTATCTGAAGGCATCCAGGTCCACCGGGTTGGAGTTGAAGGGCAACTTTACCATCAATTCCTCTCAGCTCGGCGGCAGCGGAACTCCGCATATCCACCTGACAGGGGATGGAATCATCGGCCACGACGCCGGCGGCTACACCCGGTTCGTTCTTTCAAACGTGGATATGAACTCCGTTCCCATCGTTCCGGGGGTCAATATCAATATTGCCGCCGGGACCTTTGGGGCCTGGAATGGCATCATTGGCGGAATCCTTATCGATTTCGACGGATTGCGCGGGAGTTACACCCCGGGGAGCGCGGGCTTTGCCATCAACAGCGACGGCACAGCGGAATTCCAATCGGTGAAGGTTCGGGCCGGCGGCGCCCCCAGCGGATCGGACCTGGTTTACGCGGGATCGATGTCCGGGGATTACCAGTACGATTGGTACGGGGTGTTCATGTCAAGCGTTGCCCTGGCTGGACGCAGGAACGTAGCTGGGGCCTTCAGCACGAACCCGGTGGTTTTTCTCCTCGCGGCCGAAAATTGGTCCGGAACAGGAGGGACCGGGGATGCAGTCCTTCCCGCCTTTGCAGCCGGAGATTTCTGTATCGCCACGAACGTCAAGGACGCCTATTCGGGGACGGCTGCCGCCTATTTGAAGTTTACCCCTGCCGACGGGATTTTAACCATCAAAGGCAATGTGGTTACCCCGCTTGGCGGGATTCTGAATGGCGACTCATCCGCCAATTGGGATCTGATCATGTGGGCCGGGTCGAGCTACGCAAACCGCGCCGGCGCCCCCTTCCAGGTGACGGATCAAGGCAACGTGTTTGCCGGGTATCAGAACATTTACACCTGGGCCGGTGTTGGCACCGTGGACATAAACAGCACCATCAATAACGTCCCGGCATTTTTCGTTCGTGCCCTGGAGGTTACCGGGTACAGCCGCGGCGGGAACACCAACTACGATTACTCTATGGGGACCTTCTGGTGCAATGAGTATGTAGCTCTTCATTCGGGGTACGGACGGTGCGCCTCGAACATCCTGAAATACACCGAGTACGACACCTATTCTTTCGGCTCTTCCATCCTCTCGGAGATGTTTTTCCGGATGCAGCTCGCCAAACCCGAGGCCACCCCCAAGGCATTCATGCGGCTGGACGCCAGGCTGAGCGGGCCGGTTACGGCAGGGGACGGGGATTGGGGATTTCCTTCCGTTACGACTTACAGGAAATTCCAGATTAACGATGACGGCAACTTGGCTTGCATCCGGGAGCTGCCGTACGAATGGCCAACCGCGAATGCCGCCGGAGTTTTGACCAATGACGGAAACGGGAACCTCTCGTGGGCATAACCCACGGATGATTTAAGCACCTTAATAAGGAAAGGGATTCGAATGAGCAAGAAAGCCGAAAAGACAAACGGCAGCGGACTTACCAACCTGGAACTGTTCCAAATCGAAGCGGCCCTGGTAAGGTTGGTGAACCTGGACGAAAAGATGTCTGTGGAATCGTCCTTCAAGATCATCAAACTCCATCGGCTGATTGCTGGGGAAACCAAAGCGCTCCGCGATGCGATGAAACGCTACATGGAATACGAGCAGAAGGCTTTCACTGCCTCGCAGCAAAACAATCAAACGTTGGTGACCGAGTTAAACGAGCAATACGCGCCTGATATCGCCGAAGCTAGAGAATATCTGTCTCGCCCCTATGCCGGGGAAACGATACCGAAGCTTAAGCTGGAAATTTTCAAGAAATCGGACGGTACCGGGGTCGATCTGCCGACCGGGTTGCTCAACGTGCTGACGCCCATCCTGGAATAATAGGAAGGATCGATGGTCGCCAAGTATCCTGATGAGATCGTGGATTTCGACCCCTGGGTTGACGATAATCCGGCCATTCCCGGTTCTGGAGTGGATATCAAGGCCGCCAATTTGAATCCGCGAGACTGGGAAATCCAGGCGATCCAGAATGTGCTCGGCCCTCGCCCGGTGGCGCTGAATACCTTTGCGGAAAAGAAGTCAACCACCTCCGGGCTTCAATGGGGCTACCACGGCGGACGGGTATGCGGAGGGAATGTGGTCCGTACCGTTGGGGACGGGTATGTCACCGTGCCGGATAACGCGACGAGTTATATCTATTACGACTGGGGTGCTGCGGTGGTGGCGTCTTCTACCGTCGGATTCCCGGAGCGCTCCTTCCCGATTGCGGAGGTAACCGCGGAAAATGCCCAGCTTGCCGGGGACTTTTCCACTCGCGACCGCCGGACCATCGCCATCGTTTCGGCTATTGGGGGATCGGGCGGACTTGAAATAGCCCATGCGGTGATCACGGCAGACGGCTCAACCGTCTATTTTTCCTGCGGAGTTCCGGCCGTGCACTCTTCGATAATGGTCTTTGTAAATGGCATCCTTCAGGCGCCTAACATCCATTACTCGGTAGCGGAGGCAGAAGCCTCCCCTCCGAACTACGTTCCGGAGAATACCGTTGTGGCTTTTAACACCGCGCCGGAAAATGGCGATTCGATCCATCTTGTTTTTCAAAAACGCAATGTTTAAGGAGGTTTCATGCTTTGTAGGTATAGATTCGTCGCTCTATTGATCCTTTCGGCTCTGATATGTATGCCTCTTCTGGCTCAAGACAAACAGGGCGAGCCGAAACCGGCGAAGAAAATCGACCGGTTGGATCTGCTCGAAATCCGTGACCTCATGCACCAAATGGACACCATGAAAATGCAGATTGCTATGGCCGAAAAACGGATCAAGGAACTGGAAACGGAAACCCAGACACGTTTTAAAGCCCTGACAGAAAAGTACAGCCTTTCCAAGGAGGACACGGTGAGCATGGAAACCGGGGAAATCGTTCCGAAGAAAAAGGAGGGCGCTAATGAAAAGTAACTGGATAAGGGCTGCGCTAATCGCCTTTGTTTTCATGGCTTCTGCCGGATTCTCCCAGGAGCAGCAGATCAAATGGCGACAAATATCGGTTGGGGATTATTCGGTAAGGTGGCCATCGGTGCAAGGCGGCGAGAACACCTGCCTCGTCAATGACGGCACGGGGTCGATGTCCTGGCAGGTGTGCCAGGCAACCGGAGGAGCCATAACGAAACTTGCTCTTGGCGATGGAAGCCCTTCGGAACCTTCATTGTCGTTTGTCAATGCGCCAACCGTGGGCTGGTTCCGGAGTATGGACGGCCATTGGGTCCATCAAGCCAAATATGGCGGCCTCTACTATAACTATGCGGATCTGAATGGATTCAACGGGCTGGATGGCGGCATCAGGCTGCGCCGTGGGGAGGATGGCGCAGGAACAGGTAAGCAAAACTGGATTCGGTCCACCGCCTATGACGGAGTGACCGCTGTCGATTTGAGGCTCAGAGCCTCGAAGATCTATGTGGCTGCGGAAGGCGGGGTGGACTGGTATCTGCCGGTAACGGCCGGGTCGGCCAACCAATGCCTGATTGCCAACGCTTCCGGCGGATCGGCCTGGGGAGCTTGCGCCAGCGGGGCCGTTCTGCCTGACCCGCTGCGATTACAGGATGGAACCTATGCGGCGCCGACCTATTCTTTTGCCAACAACAACAACGCCGGGATGTTTCGCACCGCTTCGGGCGTGGGAATTGCGGCTATGTGGAACACGGGATACCTTCGGGTCGACGGGTCCGGCTCCTCCTATTCGCCGCGAATTTCTCTGGTGAGTCAAAGCTATGGAGCAGGGGCGACGTATTGGGGGTGGCTTCGGGTGGAAGAGAGCGATGGCTCCTTATCCGGCCTTTATATCGATGCCACCCAGATCCGATTAAATTCGGATGGCGCCTACTATTCGCCGATACTGTCCTTTGCTTCGGATCCCTATATCGGCCTATATAAACCGGCAGCAGGAGCCATCGCCCTTACCCCGGGACAGAATAACGGTTTGGTCCAGTTCGACAACCAGGCGACCTACGTTCCAAGAATGACCTTCATACGCCACAGCAACGGCGGTACGCCTTTTGCCCATATTCGAGTAACAGACCAGGCGGCCACGCCTGCTACCGGCATTCTGGTCTTAGATACGATCCAAAACCGGGCCAATGCCGATGGAACCGTGACGGCACCCGCTTTTTCCTTCTCCAATGACGGCCTAATGGGAATGTACCGCGCCGGTGCGGCATCGCTCGGATTGACCACCGGGAACTGGTCCGGGGGCGGTTGGTGGAGATTCGACAATCCGGCATCCTACAACCCGCGTTTGACAGGACTTCGGTACAGCAATGGCGGTCTCTGGAGCTTTACGATTCGTGCCGAGGATGGGGCCGGTGCGGCAAGCGGTTACATAACCTTCGACTCCGCACAGGTTCGTTCTCTGGGTGATGGCAGCGCCACCACCCCGGCCTACTCCTTTTCCAATGCCGGATCGATGGGCATGTTCCGAATGGGGACGGATAAGTTGGGATGGTCGAACAATATCGGCAGCGCGGGAAGCTCGATGCGCCTGGATAATGCCGGCAGCTATCTTCCGCGCCTAACCTTAATCAGCAACACGTACGGCGGTAGCTATTATTCGACAATCCGCGCCGAAGAATCCACCGGGGGACTCGACCCGCTTGTAATGGACTGCACGTACCTTCAGGCGAACGGCTATATCACCGGAACCTATCTTTACATGCCGGACGGAACGACGGCCCTTCCCACGCACTCCTTTTTGAATGACAACGCGATGGGGATGTACCGTCATGCCGCCAACTACCTTGGGCTCGTGGCTGGCGGATCCAGAACGCTGGTAACCACCGTTTCGACGCGCAACCAAATCAATCTGCACGGAAACTACACCGCCACAGCCGGAACGAATTACAACGTGATCCGTTCGGAGGACAATGCCGCCACCCCGGTTTTGCAGGACGTTTACTTCGATGCCAACCAGGTTCTGGTTACGGACGGATTGCAGACCGAGCCGTCCTATTCCTTCCTGAACGACAAGTTGATGGGTATCTACCGTTCGGCCACCAACACAATGGCCTTTAAGATCGGTACCGGGGCCAACATGCGACTCACGGACGGCGGGACCTATAAAGCCCGGTTGAACATGTACTCGTTCAACGCCGTCGCAGGCGGAACGGACTATGCCATTATCGGCTCCTACGACGCAACGGGAACACCGGTACAGCAGGGTTTATGGCTGGATGCCAACCTGGTGGATATTCGCAATGCGGCCGGGACCCTTAAGATAAACGGCACCCAGGTGGTTACCGTCCGGCAGACCGCCGTGGCCGATGTAACCGGGACCGCGGGTGCAACCTACACCGCCACGGAGCAAGCGCTGGTCAACTCGCTTAAAACCCAGCTGAACCTTCTTCTGGCCAGGATGCGAACTCACGGGTTGATCGCTCCGTAATTGATTTCACGATTGTTTTTGTCGTTGTCGCTGAGCCTCCTTCGGGTGGCTTTTTTTATGTCTGCAACCCACCGGAGGGGGAAATGCCAATCACATTATCGGATGCGATGAGGCTTGTTCAGTCGCCGGCTTTTACTGAAAAAGTGCAACTGGCGCTCACCATTGTCGGGACGAAAAAGCTGAAAACCAAACCGCCTGCTTCACCCAGCGCAGCCGACGAGGCCACGGCGGCGGAAAGCCATGCCCACGCCAAGCGAATCCTGCAAGGCGATACGAATGTAAAAACGGTCTCACGGATGGTGTTGACGGACAGCAGAATATCCGTTTTGGAAGGGGAGGAAGCCATCACGGATGCTCTGTTGGAGGCGGTCGTGCGGGATGTTGTCGGCGACATTTTAAGCCTTTAAGAGACAGGAGGCGGGTATGCCTGGAGAACCATGTGCGGTCCACAATCACTTGCTGCAACAGAGAACGGAAGAGTTCCGGAAAATTAGCGAAGAATTCCAGGAGATCAAAGCCGATGTGAAGAGCGACTTTGACTCCTTACGGGAGGAGCTTCGGGAGGTGACCAAGGCGATCGTCATGCTGACCTCGGCCCAGAAGCACTACGAGCAGCTCCGGACGGAAATAGACGAAATCTGGAAAAAGATAAACCACCTGGCGGAAAGCTCTCAGAAATTGCAGGCGGATTTCGACAAAACCTGTGCGATGGTAAAGATCGACGTAAGCAAGACTCAGCAAGATCTGAATGCCGCCCACAACTCGAACCGGGAAATCATCAAAATGCTCAAAGATCAGGATACCCAGCTCACGAAAATAACGGCCAAGGCATCCTTTGCGGCCTGGCTTGCCACCGGAATCCCGGCGTTCATCCTCGGCCTGCTCTGGGTGTTGGAAAGACTTCTCCACGTGAAACTTTTTTGAAAGGTGCAACATGGCCAAATACGCTTTGCTGGTAGGAATCAATAAATTCAAAGAACCCGGCTCCGATCTGGAAGGGTGTATCAACGACGTCAACGACATGGCGGAAGCCCTCCGTTTGCCGGGACAAAACGTCTTTTTTCTCAAAGATTCCGTAGCGACAAAGGAAAACATCCTTCATGGCTTGAGCTGGCTGATGGGCATGGCGTCGCCCGGAGACGATATTCTGTTCCACCAGTCGTCGCACGGATCGCAGGTCAGGGACCGCGATGGGGATAAAGGAGACCGACTAGACCTTGAACAAGCGTAGTTATCTCGTGAAAAAAGGAGAAAAGTCTTGAAACACGCTCCCTTGTTGGAACGTATAGTAATTTGCCAACAACGATACTTTCCACAGGAGCGTATTTCAAGTGAAAAAAAGCATAGCACGAATTTTGGGCAAGAAAAAGAATAATGTCGAAACTCG
>CAINFC010000325.1 GCA_903847975.1 uncultured Acidobacteriota bacterium
AGGTACGGATCAGATCGATGGGCGGCGAAAGAGGCTTTTCCAAGTGTGCAAGGCCTGCTTGCGGAGATACTCCCGCTCTCCCCACTCGCACCCGAACCGGAACAGGAATCCCCCGCAAACCATCACATAGATCGTCCCGGCAAGGGCAAGGAGAGCGAGCACTTCCCACCGGTTCCCGCCCAAGGTTTCGAACCAGGGCTGGGTGATTTTTGCCAGGACGAAGCCGATGGGGTAAGGTGCCAGCCCCGGAAGAATCACGCTCCACAGGAAAGACGGAAGAGGAACACCGACGATCCTGCTGGTATAAGCCATGTACAGCAGGGCACTCAGACCCATTGCCACTCCTACCGCTGCAGCGATTACCAGTACGGTCTGCCCCTTCCACAGGAAGCCTGCGGAAACGGTAAGAACAATCAGCAGCGCCTGACTTACCGGATAAAAGAACTCCCGGACAGGACGCCCTACCCCTTTATGGTAGGCCGAACCCGGCCCGGTAAGCTGGTGAAAATGGTAGGGGAGCGTGAAAATGGCCAGGATGGAAGCGGTGACCGTCAGGCGGTCATCCTTTCCAACCCAGGCCACCATCAGCGGTCCGGCAAAAGCAAACAGAAAACCAAGGATGATTCCCAACAGCATGCTCAGGTATCGCGATCCTTTCAGGAAGAGCTTCACAATCTCCCCATGCCCCTCTCTCCCGTGGAGATGCGACATAGCAGGGAGAAAAGATACATTCAGGGACGAAGGGATCTGGCTGGCCATGACCGGTAATTTTTCGCCGACATCCATCAGGCCGGTGGCGCTGACGCCAAGAAAAATGCCGGCGATCAGCTTCTCGATGGAGAAGAGAAAAATGTTCAGAATACCGGAAATTTGAACCACAACACCATAACGGTAGAAGTAGCGGAGGGACTCGCGGTCCAGATAGGGAAGCCGCACGGATAGAGCGGGCAGAGCCCGGTAGCAGAGGAACACATTGCCCACGGTGGTAAAGACGTACCGGGCAGCGAAGGCCAGCACCAGGGCGTAAAGGCCGAATCCCCGGAGCAGCAGGACGACGATGAGAACCGCCTCCAGGGTGATGCTTACCAGGTATACCACGGTCTGCAGCGCCCCCTTCTGGAGCCCGTGGAGCACGCAGCCGAAGGCGCCCAGACTGAGGTCCAGCATAAAGGTGGCTGCGGTGGTGAAGAAAAGGATAAAGGCAATTTCCTGGAACTTCGGGGAAACCTGGAAAAGATGGACGCAATAGGGCAGGGCAAACCAGAGTACCGCCAGGAACAGGAAGCTCAGGGAAAGAGTAATAGTAAGCCCGGTAGACAGAAGGCGGTCGATCTTTTTCAGTTCACCCTTGGCGTGCCATTCCGCAATGTAGCGGATGTAAACGTTGGAGATCCCGAAAATGCTCATCCCGACGTAGGAAATCAGCACGAATGCGGCGGCCCAGATGCCGTATTCCTCCAAAGAGACCCGGCTCAGGATAAAGGGCGGAAGGCCCACCCGGGTGATCAGATAGAAGACGGTGGCGAACAGTCCGACGGACACGTTGCGGGAGAGAATGTTCTTCATCTCCTGCCTGTCGGGCACCGGGGCCTCGGCATCCGCGGCCGGATTGGCTTGGATCGGTTCAGGCATGTCCTTCCTCTCGTGATGTCAGGTCCGTGATGGCTCCCCAATCGGGTCCACGGCGAAAGTGTTTATATTGGGCACCCGGATATCGGATCGAAGGCATCGGATTCTCCTCCGTCCTAGGGCTGCGCGGAATCCAGCCGGTCCAGAAGCCGACTCAGGCGCTCGAGATCGATCCGGAAGCCGCCCGGACTTTCCTGCCCGACCGTGAAAGCGTAACGCATCCCCAGGCAATCCGTGTAGTCCTTGTGGACGTTGTTAAATCGGTACGGGGGCTGCAGAACGACCAGGGTGGCCTCGTTCGCGGCCGCAAACAATCCGTGCACCAGGTGGCTCCCCTCGACTCCGACCACCAGGCGGGCACCCAGCGTCCGTCGCAGGATTTCCGAAGCATCCATCGTTTCCGGGAAAACAGCGGTCAAGCCGCGGGCCACGAGAAAACTTTCCACTTGGTCCTCGTTCACGAGAATGCGGCCCGCGCCGGACTTCCCCCGGCGGATGAAGACCCCCGCCGATCCGGAAGGCGCCACCCCGGATCGGAACCGGGACCGTATTTCCTCGTAGCGCTTCCGCTTGAACCGGTTCTGACCGAAATCGTCGAGGATCGTGAATCCGGAAAAGCTGGCGTACCGGGCTTCCCGGGGTCCGGGTCCCAGGAGATTCTGGTACGCGGGCTGGTGGCCGTAAGGTTTTCGAAGTACCGAGACCGGCTGGCCCAGCCCGGCCGAAGCCAGCTGAAGGGTCAGATCGTCGGTCATCCAGTGACCGAAGAACCTGCTTCCGAAAGGCGTGCAGGCCAGAACGGCATCCGGAATCCTCTCCGGAGCCCCAAACGCAAAATGCCTGCCGGGAGACGGCAGCATGTCCAGCCTGGCCGCTCCTCCCAGGTAGACGCTGCCGTCAATGAGTCGTGCCCGCGGGAATCGGTATGCGACAGTGGCCGCGTGCTCGCGGCGGCCTCCCCGGATTCGGAGCGTCTCCAGATCCCGGCTGGTGTGCGGCTCAACGCCGGTGACCCGGTCCAGCTCCTCCTCGGCAAAAACCGCGCCGGGAGAATCCGC
>CAINFC010000326.1 GCA_903847975.1 uncultured Acidobacteriota bacterium
AGGGAAAACTCTGCTGGCCGGCTACACCATTGATGTGACGGAGCGAAGGCGGGTGGAGGAAGCGCTGCAGCGGAGCGAAGAAAAATTCTCCAAGGCATTTGCCGCCTGTCCGGAGGCCATCACCATTGAGGTCCTGGCCGACGGCAAATATATCGACGTCAACGAGGCGTTCCTGAAAAAGAGCGGTTTCCTCCGGGAGGAGGTCATTGGCCGCACCTCCATGGAACTGGGCGTGTGGGTAGGCCCGGCGGACCGCAGCAGGTATATCGAAACTCTTGCCCGTGAGGGATCCCTGAAGGATTTCGCGGTGGACTACCGCATGAAAAGCGGCGAGGTACGCTCCTTTCTGGTCTCTGCGGAAAAAATAGTGCTTACCGGAACACCATGCAGCCTGAATTATGTCATCGACGTTACCGAGAGAAAACGGGCGGAAGAGGAAGCCAGGCGCCGGTTGGAGGAACTGGCTGCCTGGTACGAGATAACCCTGGAGCGCGAGGGGCGCGTGCTGGAGCTGAAAGAGGAAGTCAACGAGCTTCTGGAAAAATCGGGGCAGCCGCCCCGTTATTAGCCGTCAGCCTGCACGGGAGTTTCCTTGGATAATCAGCTGGACTACCATATCATTTTTAACGCCGCCAGCAACGGCATGGCTTTTACCGATTACGAGAGCGGCCGGATCGTGGATGTCAACGACGCCTGGATCCGTTCGATGGGATTCGATCGGGAGCAGGCTATCGGCCGGACCGGTCTGGACCTGGGCCTCTGGGATCAGCCCGCCGACCGCGAGCGATGCCTGGCCGAGCTGGAGCGGTGCCAGAGGATGGACGACCTGGAAGCGGTTCTCCTGTGCCGGTCGGGTAGAACGCCTTTCCTGATCTCCGCCAAGGTGCTGGATTTTTCCGGCCGGCGTTTCGTGCTCTGGGAGTTCCGTGACATCTCCCGGCAGAGGCAGTCGGAAATCGTACTGAAGGAAAGCGAACGGGAGGTGAAGAGGCTTCTGGCGCAATCGGAAAAATCGCGCCG
The DNA here is from genome assembly GCA_903847975.1 of uncultured Acidobacteriota bacterium. Classification (GTDB taxonomy): domain Bacteria; phylum Acidobacteriota; class UBA6911; order CAINFC01; family CAINFC01; genus CAINFC01. The sequence continues at coordinate 1,021 of CAINFC010000326.1, forward strand.
GATGCTGCTGAGCATCCTGCAGGACGAAAAGCGGACCCGGGAAGCGCTGCAGGAGAGCGAGCAGAAATACAAGCGGCTTCACGAGTGCGCCGGGATCGGCATCGGATATTACACGCCCGAAGGGGTGGTTATTTCCTATAACCAGGTGGCCTCCGTACATATGAATGGCAGGCCGGAGGACTTCACCGGCCGGTCGATTTTTGAGCTTTTCCCCGGAGAAGCAGCCGGAGAGTACCTGCAGAGGATCCGCCGGGCCTGCGTTTCCGATCTGCCGCAGCAGTACGAAGACCGGGTGGCCCTGCCCGTGGGACAGAAGTGGTTCGTGAGCCTCTTTACGCGGATTCTGGATGCCCAGGGCCATGTTCTGGGGGTACAGGTGGTTTCCAGCGACATCACCGAGCGGAAGAGGTCGGAAGAACAGAAGGACAGGCTTCAGGCGCAACTCACCCAGGCCCAGAAAATGGAATCCATCGGACGCCTGGCCGGCGGCGTGGCC